>NZ_JAHXZI010000007.1:0-75366 GCF_019429605.1 Actinoplanes hulinensis
ATCGAGCAAGCGGAGTCCTGGGGTGGGTTGTCTTGGAGTGACAAACCTCTATACCGGAACTCCGCTTCCTACTTTCTGATCAACACACCCTTGACGCCAGCCCGGACCGCCTAACTGAACGGCGTTGACTCTAGTCGAGGTCGTGGACCTCCAGCCCGCGCATGATCCGGCTTCGCATGGACCCGAATTCGTAACCATCCACATCAGAGGAAAGCTCCGCCACCTCTCGGAGCACGGGCTCGACGTCGATGCCCCTGTCACGGGCCCGATTGCACAACCACCAGATCCTCATCAGCTCGTCGCGCGGGTCGGCACCCTGATCCATCGCGGAGACGTGCATCAGCCCGCGGCGAAACTCCGTCACCGACTCCCATTCGACCGGCAGACGAGCCGCCCAGCGGAACGACGGAAAATCCCGGAAGACGGCCCGGACCTCTTCGCGGACCGGCGGACCACCAATCTCGTACGCGTCGAGCAGCGCCTCCAACGCGGCAGCGGCCTCTACCGCCACCCCGGCCTCGTCCACCGGTGCCGGCGCCCGGCGCAGTTTGTCCTGCCAATCCGGGTCACGCACGTCGACCGGGCGCTTCGCGATCTCCCGCAACAATTCATCGAGTACGGCGACGTCCGCGCGTATCGAGGCGAGATTCATGCCGTCCCCCGTACTGAAGGAGACCAGCCCGTGGCGGCCGCCCACTCCTCCGCGACGGTCACGACGAGGTCGACCACCGGGTCCTTGACCTCCGTGTAGACCTCCAGATCACCGACGGCCTCGCCCAGAACACTCTTGAACCGCGCATACGCCGGCACCGCGTGCGGATGCGCCCGGAACCAGTCCCGGAACAGCAGGGCGAGCCGCTCGTTCGGCGATCCGGCAAGCCGGCAATGCAGGTTGACCCGCCGCTCACCCGGTACGCGCTTGTTCCAGTACCGCTTGGCCCAAAGGAGCGGCGGATCCGCGCGACCGGCCGGCACATGATCCTGCTCGTACGGTCGCCGGCAGAACCCCAGGTTGGCCAACGGTCCGTCGAACGCGGCCGCCGCATCGTCGAGATCGACGACACTGACCTGTACGTCGAACACCGGCTTGGCCGCCATCCCGGGAATCGAGGTGCTGCCGATGTGATCGACCCGCAGCGCCGACGGCGCCAACGCGGCCCGCAACTCACCGACCAGAGCCGCTCCCTGGTGTCGCCAATCCGGGTCATACGCGGCTATGAACATCACGCCAGCACGGTAGCGAAACGCTCAGCGGTCCTGCCATGCGCCGATCGCCGCGACGGCATGACCATCGCCACACCACCAGACGGCGGCGCCGTCGTGGCTCCGGGCGTGAACACCGAGCCGGTGCACCGGGCACACCGGCCACGCCGACCAGAGCATGTGCATCACCGCGTCCTGCGCGTCTTCGGCCACCGCCACCAGCGCGGACACCGGGTCGGCACCGGAGGCGGGAAAGACGCCCACCCCGGTGCCCGAGTGGCCGTCCCAGGTCTCGGCGTGGGCGTTGCCGTTGTGGCCGGGCCAGTATTCCTCGTCGACCCGAAGCCGGCACCGATCGGGCAGCCCGGTCGCGGCCACGTCCTGGTTGACCAGGCGCATGGCGTCCTCGAGGCGGGTCAGCCACTCCGGCTCTTCCGTGAAGCCCGGCTGGAAACCGGCCTCCGCGAGCAGGGTGAGGGCGAGTCCGGCCAGCCGGGGCCGGCTCACCTCCGCGCAGTCGAGGCTCAGCGAGGCCAGCTCGGTGGCATCCGGATCCGCCGGCTCAAGCTCCAGCACGGACGCGGCCAGATCGAACGCGTCCGTGCAGTCGACCTCGCCTGCCCGTGCCGCGCGGTACACGGTCCGGTACAGCCGGTCGAGAACCTCAACATCATCCACGCTTCTATGATCCACGCTGGATCAACCCGGGCTGAGCAGGCAGAACTCGTTGCCTTCCGGGTCGGCGAGAACCGTCCACGAGATGTCGCCGTTGCCCAGGTCGACGGTGGTGGCGCCGAGAGCCCGCAATCGGGCCGCCTCTGCCCCCGGATCGTCACCCGGATACGGGCGAACGTCCAGGTGGACGCGGTTCCACCCGGTCTTGACGTCGGGTGTGCGCAGGAACTGCAGATACGGGCCGACACCCGCCGCCGAACGCAGGACCGCGTTGTGGTCGCTCACCCGCAGCACCGTCCAGTCCATGGCCGCGCCCCAGAACCGGGCCATGGCACGCGGATCCGCGCAGTCGACCACGACGGTGGAGATCGGCCCGGTGTCCGAGCCCGGGTCGTGCCAGTCCAGCACGCAGAACTCGTTGCCCTCCGGGTCGGCCATGACCTTCCACGGCACGTCGCCCTGCCCGAGGTCGACCGGTGTGGCGCCGAGGCCGGTCAGGCGGGCGACCAGCTCCGCCTGATGCTCCTTCGAGGTGGTGGCGAGGTCGAGGTGCACCCGGTTCTTCACCGTCTTGGGCTCCGGGGAGACGACCAGGTCGATGCAGACCGCGACGGGATCGGGGTAGACGAAACCCTCGGGTTCGAGGTTCGTCACACCGGGTCCCTCGCTGGAGACCGCCCAGCCGAGCGCCTCCGCCCAGAAAGCGCCGAGCCCGGCGTCGTCGTACGCCTTCATGTTGATCTGTACCAGCCGCGTTGCCACGCCGCCGATACTAAAGGTTCAATTCTTGGTCTCGATCTCCGCGCGCATGTCGGGGAAGTCGCCCTTCACGTCCACCGCGGTCTCGTAGAAGTGCAGGAACATGCCGACGCTTCCTTCGTCGGCCCACCCGCAGATGGCCACGTCCTCCTTACCGATGACGCTGTTGCCGCACTGCGCCACGCCGCCGAGCGAGCCGGTGCTGACAGCGGAGACCTGGGTGAGCTGGTTCTCGCCACTGAACGACTGGAACATGGTGTCGAGCATGCGCTGCGGATCGTCGATGTCGACCTCGGCCGCGAGCACGGCGATCATCTTCTTGTCGGCCAGGGACCCGTAGAAGGCCCCGAACGCGTTCGCGGCGCCCGGGTAGCCTTCCAGTTCCTTCGCCAGGTCCATGGTGAGCGAGGACAGTTCCTGGGCCTCGATTTTGGAATGACCGTTCAGCGTGCTCGGCTCACGGATGCTGATGTCCGCCTTCGCCATTTCGCTCGGGCCGGGGCTCGCCTTCTCGTTCTGGGAGAACTTCTCTCCGACCAGATAAAAAACGATTCCACCGCCGACGAGTACGACGAGCGCGATCGCCGCCGACAGGAGTGTGATCGCGACCGTTCGCGACTGTCCCTGCCGCTGCGGCGGGGCCATCGGGATACCCGGCCGGCCATACTCGGGTTGGCTGAGGCCCGGGTGGCCGTAGCTCGGCTGGGCATAGGTGGGCCGACCGAAGTCCGGCTGCTCGTAGAGTGGCGCGGTGTGCTGCGGCGTCTCATACGGGTCGACGGGCGGTGGAAGCGGTTCACCGGGCGGCGGCGGGTAGGTCATCAACGCTCCAGGACTCGAACTGTCGCTGGATACTACCGACGGCCGAAGCCGCGGCCTCTCATGACCTGGGCGGATGTGGTTACCGGACGACGGCGATGGTCAGGACGCCGGGCGGTGGGCGCACATGTCGGCGGTGTCGAAGGTGGTGAGGCCGGCGTCCGGCGCGGCCGGCGGTCGCGGGCCTGTCGGGGAGCCTACGCTGAGGTGTTGTCGCCCAGTGATCGTCGACGGATGAGGGCCGGCGCTTGACGAGTGGAAGCGATTCGCCGGACCGCGGGGCGAGGTCGGTCGTGGAAGTGCCACAGTCGTTTCGGGACATGCCGCGCTGGTGGCACGGCGGTGCCGGCTGGTTGGACCGGCTGCCCGCGCTCGTTGCGGACTGGTGTGCCCGGTGGCGGCTGACCGTCACCGGTGCGCCGGTGCATGGGTCGAACGCGCTGGTCGTACCCGTTGCCCGGGGTGAAGATCTTTTTGTTCTTCGACTGACGCCTCCCGGTCCCGGCGTCGCCGGGCAGGTGGCCGCGCTGCGGTTCTGGGACGGCCGCGGAACCGTCCGGCTCGTCCAGGCCGACGTCGATGCCGGGGTGATGCTGCTGGAACGGCTGGACATCGAAGGCTCGCTGGCCCGGGCGCCGTCGCTGGAGGCGGTCGAGGTGCTGGGGCGGATGATGCGCCGGCTGGCGGTTCCGGCGCCGTCGCACGCACCGAGTACTGCGGGAGTGGTGGCTCGGCGCCTGACGGCGATGCCGGCTGAATGGCGGCGCTTGGGCCGTCCCTTCGACGAGGTCCTGCTCGATCGCGCGGTGGCGGCCGGCGCCCGGATGGCGCGTGCCGACTCCGGTCTGGCTGTCGACGGTGACCTGCACAGCGGGCAGGTGTTGCGCGGTGAACGAGAACCGTGGCTGATCGTCGATCCCGTGCTGCTGCGCGGTGACATCGCTTACGACCTGGCCCGTGTGCTGTGGACCCGGCTCGACGACATGCCCGGGCCGGACAGCATTCTTCAGCACTTCCACATCGCCGTGGGCGCTGCCGACCTCGATCTCGATCGCTGTCGCGACGGGGTTCTCTACCGGGCCGTGGATTACTGGCTCTGGGGGCTGGCAGCCGGGTTGACCGATGATCCTCGGCGCTGTCGGCGCCTCGTCCACGCCATCGACGGGCCGGGTGAAGGAGGGGGCTGAAGCGAGATGCCCCAGCCGCACAGGGCGGCTGGGGCATCAGGCGTCAGGCGTCAGGCGTCAGTAACCGAAGTCCTGGGTGTAGTACGGGGTGCCGTCGGCCTTGAAGACCACGCCGACACCGACCGTCTTGGACTTGCAGTTGACGATGTTGGTGCGGTGGCCGGTGCTGTTCATCCAGCCGTTGACCACCTCGGAGGCGGTGCGGTAGCCGTAGGCGATGTTCTCGGCCGACGGCTGGGCGTAGCCGGCCGCCTTGGCACGGTCGACGAAGCTGGATCCGCCGCTGCCGGTGTGCGAGAACGTGCCGGTCTGGGCCATCCAGGCGCTGTGGTCGCGGGCGGCCTTGGTGAGCTGCTCGTTGACCGTCAGGGCGGAGCAGCCGTTCTTGCCACGCTCCACGTTGATCAGGCGGTTGACCTCGTCCTGCAGGGCCTGCTCGGTCGACTTGGCCGGCGTGGTGTTGCCCGGGGCGGGTGTCGTCGGCGCGGGCTGGCTCGGGGCGGGCTGGCTCGGGGCGGGCTTCGTCGGGGCGGGCGTGGTGGGAGCCGGCCGCGACGGGCGCTGGCCCGGACCGGGGTTCCAGGAGCCGTACCGGCCCGAGTCGTAGTTCCCGGAGCCGTACCTGCCCGAGTCGTAGTTCCCGGAGCCGTACCGGCCGGAGTCGTAGTTTCCGGAGCCGTACCGACCGGAGTCGTAGTTGCCGGAGCCGTACCAGGAGCCGTACTGCCCGTAGTCGGGCTGCGTCGGGCCAGGCTTCGCCGGTGCAGCCTCGGCCGGGCTCGCGATCATCGTGGTTGCGCCGACGGCGGCGACCGGGGCGAGGAGGGCGGTCACAGCGAAGCGGCGAAGAAGCTGGCGCAAGAGCAGACCCTTTCGAAATGTGCAACCCGCTGTTTGCGGGCTCACCAGTCACTTCGACGGGGCGCCGGCCGCGACGATCACAGAATCGGTGTTTGCCGGTTTCCGAATGGTTGCCGCGATCGATCCGGGCACCGGCGGCGTTCGCGGTCATCTTGCGGATCGTGGACGCTTCCGGACGTACCGTATCGATCTTGAAAGACCTGGCCGCGGAGCCCACGGGCCCACCAGCGTTCGACATGCGCTCAGCCGGACCACGAGAGGACGCGGCCGCAACCGGCCGGAGGGATCTTGACGCGAGGACCAAGGAGTCGTGTGCGGTGAGCGCCCGGCCGGTGAAGCCCCGGCCCGCCGGTGACGGCGCTCGACCACCTGGCCGTGCCCGGCGAGCCGGTGAGTCGGCCCGCCCTCGACAGAACGGATGATCGGCGGCGGGGCGACGGAGACAGCGATCCGGATTTATCGTGATCAGTTTCACACAAGATCATCACCGAGGCGTCACCGTCCATGAACACAGCGTGTCGGAAAACTTCGCACCCGTCCTGCAACCGGGACGCCGTTCGCCGAATCGATCGGCGGCCGTGGATGCCGAGGCGGGTTGGCGGCCCCGGGACCTGGGATATCAAGGAGGGGCGGCGGGCACCTGCTCGCCGGTCGTGTCAGCACGGACCACGCCGAGCCCTGCCCCGGTCCGGCGACACGAGCCACTTGGCGAGCATGAGGCAATCGGGGGCAGGGACGGGGGAACCACATATCGATCCGCCACCGCCAGTGGCAGGTAACGGATCTTGGGGTGAAGCCGCCAGCGTGCGGCCGGGCATTCCTTCGCGCCCGAACCCGACAGCTAACCTCGCAGGCGTGCCGGAGGGATTCCTTCACCGTGCACGTACGTACTTCGAGCCGGCACTTCCGCACCCTGGGAACCGGCACCATCGCCCTGTCCGTGGGTCTCGGTCTTCTCGCTGGAGGGCTCGGCACACCGCACACCGCCTCCGCCGCCCCACAGGCGCCGAGCGTCGCCGCCGTCCGGACCAACGTGACGGTGAGCCGTACCGTCACCGTCGAGGCCGCGACCAGCACTCGGGTCGTGACCGCGGCGCAGCCGATCGGCGCCCGGGTCGTGACCGAGGCCGCCCGGCACAAGGGCAAGCCCTACGTGTTCGGCGCCGTCGGGCCGAACCGATTCGACTGCTCGGGCTTCACCCTCTACGTCTACAAGAAGACGGTGGGCAAGAAGCTGCCGCACAAGGCGAACCTGCAGCAGAAGTACGGCAAGGCGATCAGCAAGGCCAAGGCCCGCCCCGGTGACCTCATCATCATCCGCAGGGGCTCGTACGGCATCCACGCCGCCATCTACGCGGGCAACGGCAAGATGTGGTCGGCGCCGCGGACCGGCAAGCCGGTCAGCAAGCAGAGGATCTGGAGCTCGAACTACGTCGTCCGGCGCCTGGCCTGATGACAGCGCTGCCCGCACCCACCACAGGGTGCGGGCAGCTGGCGTGTATGACTACCTCGCCAGTTCGTACCCGGCCTCGTCGACGGCCGCGGCCACCGCGGTGTCCTCGACGGGCTGGTCGCTGGTGACGGTGACCGCGCCGGAGGTCAGGTCGACCTCGACGCCGGTGACGCCGGGAATCCTGCCGACCTCCTCGGTCACCGAGTTGACGCAGTGTGAGCAGGTCATACCGGTCACGGTGTAGGTCCTGACAGCCATCACGGTCTCCTTGTCGTTAGCGGACGCCGACCAACCACACTACCCCTACCCCCCTAGGGTATTCAGGCCTGGGGAGACGGCCCGGCGCGTCGTGGGTCAGAGCTGGTCGCGGCGGCGGATGAGGTACGCCCGTTCGGCCGCGTTGTCGGTGCGGGCTACGGCCCGGTCGTAGGCGGCCGCCGCGGCACCGTCGCCGAGACGTCGCAGCAGGTCGGCACGGGCGGCGTGGAAGGCGTGATAGCCGTCGAGGACGTCGGCGAGCCGGTCGACCTCGGCGAGCCCGGCGGCCGGGCCGTCGACCTCGGCGACCGCGACCGCCCGGTTCAGCCGCACGATCGGTGACGGGTCGAGCCGCACCATCCGGTCGTACAGGGCGACGATCGTCGGCCAGGGGGTCTCCCGGGCCGACCGGGCCTCGGTGTGGACGGCGTTGATCGCGGCCAGGATCTGGTAGCGCCCGGCCGGTGGGCCGCCGGCCGCCGCCGCCGCGATCCGCTCCCGGACCAGCGCGGCGCCCTCGGCGATGAGGTCACGGTCCCAAAGCTTGCGGTCCTGCTCGGCGAGGATCACCAGTTCCCCGCTGTCGGACACGCGAGCCCGCCGCCGGGCGTCGGTGAACAGCATCAGGGCGAGCAGCCCGGCCACCTCGCCGTCGCCGGGCAGCAGGTCGCGCAGCAGGCGGCCGAGGCGGATCGCCTCGTCGGTGAGGTCGGCGCGGACCGGGTCGTCGCCCTCGCCGGCGAGATAGCCCTCGTTGAAGATGAGGTAGACGACCGCGAGCACGCCGGCGAGCCGCTCGCGGATGTCGCCGGCCGACGGCACCCGGTAGGGAATGCCGGCCGCCCGGATCTTCGTCTTGGCACGGGTGATGCGCTGCGCCATCGCGGTCTCCCGGACCAGGAAGGCGCGGGCGATCTCGGCGACGGTGAGGCCGCCGAGCAGGCGCAGGGTGAGCGCCACCCGGGCGTCCATGGCGAGCGCCGGGTGACAGCAGGTGAAGACGAGCCGGAGCCGGTCGTCCTCGACGGGGCCGGTGGGTTCGGGTGCGCTGTCGTCGTACACGATGAGGGCCGCCTGGTGTTTGGCGTCGCGCTGGGCCTCGCGCCGCAGCCAGTCGATCGCCTTGCGGGATGCCGTGGTGGCGAGCCACCCGCCGGGATTCGGCGGTACGCCTTCGCGCGGCCACCGCTGTGCGGCGGCCGCGAACGCCTCGGCCGTCGCCTCCTCGGCGATGTCGAGATCACCGAAACGGCGGGCGAGGCCGGCGACCAGCCGCGCCCACTCCTGACGGTGGGCGCGGGTGATCGCCTGCTCGGTGGCGCCAGCGCTCATTGCTTCCCGAGGTAGCCGGCACGGTCGGCTCCGGGGCCGCGGAACCGGTGCACCTCCTGGGGCCAGTCGAGCGCCGTCGCGAGCCGGCCGGCCCAGTAGCGCGCCGTCGCGTCGTCGGGCACCTCCACCGCGGCGAACCCGCCGAGGTGCTCCTTGGTCTCGACGAACGGGCCGTCGGTGAAGACGGCTTCCCCGTCGACGGTCTCGACGCTGCACAGCGTGGTGGACCGGTCGAGGCCGCCGTTGCTGAAGATCAGCACGCCCTCGGCCAGCATCTCGTCGATCACGGGGCGGACCGCCTCGGACTTCGCGCGGATCTGCTCCTCGGTGTGGTGGGGCACCCACTCGTCGTTGAAGGTGATCAGGTATTCCGGCATGGTCGTCTCCCTCTGATACCGGTCCGGCGGACGCCGCACACCGATTCCACGAACGGCCGCCCCTTGATACGACACCATCGGAACAGAATCTTTCAGACGGCCCGCCGGCGGTCGAGCGTGAACCCGGCAGCGGCCAGGGCGAGGCCGGCCAGGCCGAGGGCGACGCCGGCCCAGGCGGGGGCGCGGTAGCCGAGACCGGCGGCGATGACCGCTCCGCCGAGAGCCGCACCGAGACTGTTGGCGATGTTCATGGCGGACTGGTTGACCGCCGCGCCCATCAACTGTGCCCCCGGTGCGACCGTGATCAGGCGGGACTGCAGGGCGGGGCCGAGGAAGAGGCTGGTCGCGCCGATCAGGAAGGCGCCGGTGAACAGGCCGGCCGTGGTGCCGGCGGTCAGGGCGAAGAGCACCGCGGTGGCGATCATCGCGGTGAAGCCGAGGAGGGTGGCGCGGTGCAGGTCGCGGTCGGCGTACCAGCCGCCGAGCGCGTTGCCGACGGTCATGCCGAGGCCCATGGCGACCAGCACCCACGGCACGGTGCCGGCGGACAGGCCGGTGACCTCGGTGGTGACCGGGGCGATGTAACTGTTGACGGCGAAGAAGCCGGCGAAGCCGATGGCGGCGGTGGCGGCGGTCAACCAGACCAGCGGGTGGCGCAGCGAGCGCAGCTCGGCGGCGGGGGAACCGTCGGCGGCGGGCGCGTCCGGCACGGTGGCGGCCACGGCCACCAGTGCGAGGGCGAAGACACCGGCGATGACCAGGTAGGCGATCCGCCAGCCGGACTGCTGGCCGAGCCAGGTGACGGCCGGCACGCCGACGACGTTGGCGATGGTCAGCCCGCTGAGCACGACGGCGAAGCCACGGCCCTCGTTCCCGGGGCCCATCAGTTTGGCCGCGAGCAGACCGGCTGCGCCGAAGTAGGCGCCGTGCGGCAGCCCGGCCACGAACCGGGCGACCAGGACGAGGGTGAATCCGGGGGCGAGCGCGGACGCGACGGTGCCGGCCACGAAGAGCACGAGCAGGGCGAGGACCAGCCGCCGGCGCGGCACCCGGGCGGTCGCGGCGGCGATCAGGGGCGCGCCGACGACGACCCCGAGGGCGTACGCGGTGACCATCCAGCCGGCGTGCGCGACGGCGTCGGACGGTGATCGGGTGTATTCGGCGCCGAGCAGGTCCTGGGCGATCTGGGGCAGCAGGCCGGCGGGGACGAACTCGGTGAGGCCGATGGCGACGGCGCCGAAGGCGAGGGCGAGCAGGGCTGGCCAGCGGCGGTCGGCGCCGGGGTGGGGAGCCACAGCGTCGAGTTCTGCAACGCTGTTGCGTTTGTCGGTCATGGCCCGGACTTTAGCAACGCTGTTGCGTTAGTTGTAGTGTGAGCCCGTGCACCTCGCCTTCCTCCGCGACTACCACGAGGCCCTGGTCCTCACGCTGGCCCGCACCCGGCCGACCATCGAGCGCGGCACGGTCGCCGAGGTCACCGGCCTGACCCCGCAGGCCGTCTCCAAGGTCATCGCCCGGCTGCTGGAGGAGGGCCTGATCGCACCGGCCGGGGTCCGCCGGGCCGCGATGGGCAAACCGGCCGCCGTCTACCAGCTCGTGCCCGACAGCCGGTGGGCGATCGGCGCACACGTCACCCGCCGCGCCCTGCGCCTGGCCCTGACCGACCTGGCCGGCACCGTCCGGGCGAGCACCACGACCGCCCTGCCACCCGACTTCACCCCGGAGCAGCTGCTGAGCGACCTGTCCGCCGGGGTCACCGCGCTACTCGCTCCCCCGGGCCCCGAAGGCTCGCCCCGGCACCTCGCCGGAGTCGGTATCGGCATGATCGGGCCGCTCGACCAGGCCACCGGCACCGTCCGCGACGCGCATCGGCTCCGCCACTGGCACGACATCCCGCTGGCCGCCCTCGCCACCGAACGACTCGGCCTGCCGGTCCACGTCGACAAGGACGTCACCGCCGCGGTGACCGCCGAGGCGTGGCGCCGCGGCGCCGGGTTCCGCGACGCCGCCCTGATCATGGTCGAGAGCGGAGTCGGCGCCGGCCTCTGGCTCGGCGGCACCGCCCACCGCGGCGCGCACACCAACGCCGGGGAGTTCGGGCACACCGTCGTCCAGCTCGACGGCCCGCCGTGCGTGTGCGGCCGCCGCGGCTGCCTGGAAGCGGTTCACGACCGGGCCGGTGACCCGGCGGCGGCCGCGGCCGTCCTCGGTGTCGGCGTGGTCAACCTGTTGCAGACCCTCGACCTGGGGCACATCGTTCTCGCCGGAGCCGACCTGCTCGAACACGGCGACATCTACCGCCGGGCCGTCGAACACGCGGTCCGGACCCAGGTCCCCCGCGCCGACTGGCTGTCCGTCGAGGTCGCCCTGGCCGGTCTCGGCACCGACACGATCGCGGCGGGCGCCGCGATGCAGGTCCTGAACGCGCGGTACGGCGTCCCCGATGCCCGGGTGCCGGCTCGGCCGGGGCCGAGCCGGCACCCGGTGGTCAGCCCAGAGTCGCGACCAGAACCGCTTTGATGGTGTGCAGACGGTTCTCGGCCTGATCGAAGACGATGCTGGCCGGTGAGTCGAAGACCTCGCCGGTGACCTCGATGCCGGAGGTCATGCCGGTGTGCTCCATGATCTCGGCGCCGACCACGGTGTTGCTGTCGTGGAAGGCCGGCAGGCAGTGCATGAACTTGACGAGCGGGTTCCCGGTCCTCGCCAGCAGGTCACTGTTCACCTGGTACGGCGTGAGCTGGCGGACCCGGTCGGTCCACACGTTCTTGGCCTCGCCCATCGACACCCAGACGTCGGTGTGGACGAAGTCGACGCCGGCGACCGCCTCACCGGGGTTGTCGGTGATGGTGATCCGGGCGCCGGTACGCCCGGCGATCTCCTGGGCGAGCTGGACGACGTCCTTCGGCGGGTGCAGGTCGGCGGGCCCGGCGAGCCGGACGTCGCTGCCCATGAGCGCCCCCATGATCAGCAGTGAGCGGCCCATGTTGAAGCGGCAGTCGCCGAGGTAGGCGTACGTCAGGCCGTCGTAGGGTTTGTTGCTAGCCTCGCGCATGGTCAGGAAGTCGGCCAGCATCTGGGTGGGGTGCCACTCGTTGGTCAGCCCGTTGTAGACCGGCACCCCGGCGTGCGCGGCGAGTTCCTCGACGTCGGTCTGGGCGCTGCCGCGGAACTCGATGGCGTCGTACATGCGGCCGAGGACGGCGGCGGTGTCGGCGATCGACTCCTTGTGGCCCAGCTGCGACCCGGACGGGTCGAGGTAGGTGACGTGCGCGCCCTGGTCGAAGGCCGAGACCTCGAAGGCCGAGCGGGTACGGGTGGAGGTCTTCTCGAAGATGAGGGCGATCTCCTTGCCCTCGAGGTGTTTGACCTCGGTGCCGGCGTACTTGGCCAGTTTCAGCGCCTCGGCGAGCTTCAACAGGTGCCGCAGCTCCTGTGGGCTGAAGTCGATCTCTTTGAGGAAGTGGCGGTTTCTGAGGTTGAACGCCATGGACGGTCTCCGATCAGAACGCGGGGTCACGCTGGATGGGACAGGTCATGCAGTGGGAGCCGCCGCGGCCGCGGCCGAGTTCGAAGCCGGCGATCGGCAGCACCTCGATGCCGGCCTTGCGCAGCGCGGCGTTCGTGCTGGTGTTGCGCTCGTACCCGACGACGACCCCGGGTTCGAGGGCGACCACGTTGTTGCCGTCGTCCCACTGTTCGCGTTCGGCCCCGAAGCTGTCGCCGCCGGTCTCGATGACCCGCATCTCACCGATCCCGAGAACCCGCGCCATGACCTGGGGCAGCGAACCGTGTGCCTGTTCGACGACGAGGTCGTCGGCGTCGTCGCCCGGGCGGATGGCCCAGATCCGGGCGCCGTCGACGACCTGCGGGAACGCGGTGACCACGTCCCGGTCGCACATGGTGATCACCGTGTCGAGATGCATGTAGCTGCGTGACTTCGGCAGCAGCACGGCCAGCACGACCCGCGCGGCGGCGGCCCGGAACAGCGAACGTGCGATCCACAGCACGGCCTGCGGGGTGGTGCGCTCACCCATGCCGATCATCACCGCGCCGTTGCCGATGGGCTGGACGTCGCCGCCCTCGACGTTCGCGCGGCCCCAGTCCTCGTCGGCGCCGCCGAGCCAGATCGGGAACTTCTCGGCGGTGAACATCGGATGGAACCGGTAGACCGTCTCCATGATCATGGTTTCCGGTTTGCGGGCCGGTTTGGTCATCGGGTTGAGCGTGACGCCGTCGTAGATCCAGCAGGACGGGTCACGCTGGAACAGGAAGTTGGGCAGCGGCGGCAGCAGCATCGTCGTGGCCGACGCCGACTCCCACATGAGCCCGAGCGGGTTGGCCACGTCGGCCTTGGTGATCCCGCCGATCAGGAAGTCCGCCACCTGCGCCGGTTCGGCACCGCCGACCCATTCGCGGGCCCGGTCGGCGGCGGTGATCCCCACCTCGCGCTCGTTGAGAATGTGCTCGCTGACCCACAGCTTGGCGGCCGGGTCGGCAAGCGCCTCGGTGAGCAGGGTCTCCACCTCGAACACCTCGACACCGCGGCCGCGCATCACCTCGCAGAACGCGTCGTGCTCGGCCTCGGCCCGCTCGACCCACAGCACGTCGTCGAAGAGCAGCTCCTCGGCGTTCGACGGGGTCAGCCGGGTGTGTTCGAGACCGGGACGGTGCACCATGACCTTGCGTAGCTTGCCAACCTCTGAGTGAACCCCGAAGGGCATTCCGATCACCTCTTTAGAGAGCGTTGGTGGGGACGGACTGAGGTTTGAGGTCGTGCGGGCCGCCGTAGTCGCCGCCGGGGGTCACGACCGTGCCGGCCTTGCCGGCGAGGATCTGCTCCGCCTCGTCGAGCGCCCCGATCGCGGCCAGGTCACCGGTCAGCTCCACGAACCGGCAGACGGCCTCGACCTTCGGCCCCATCGAGCCGGGCGGGAACTCCTCGCGGCGCAACGCGGCCGGGGTGGCCCGGGACAGGACCTCGGCCTGGCCGGTGCCGAAACCGCGGTACACCGCGGGCACGTCGGTGAGCAGCAGCAGCGCATCCGCCTCGAGCGACTCGGCCAGGACCGCGGTGGCCAGATCCTTGTCGACGACCGCCTCGACACCCTCCAGCCGGCCCGCCTCGTTGCGGATCACCGGTACGCCGCCCCCGCCGGCGCAGACCACCACCGCGCCGGTGGACAGCAGCTGGCGGATGATGCGGGTCTCGACGATCCGCTCGGGCGCCGGTGACGGGACGACCCGGCGCCAGTGCGGCCCGTCCGGTTTCACGTCCCAGCCCCGTTCGGCCGCCAGCCGTCGCGCCGTCGCCTCGTCGTACACCTGCCCGACGAACTTGGTCGGCGACGCGAACGCCGGGTCGGCGGCGGACACCAGGGTCTGGTTGACGATCGCCGCGACCTGCCGCCCCGGCAGGGCGTTCTGCAGGCCCTGGAGCAGCCAGTAGCCGATCATTCCCTGGGTCTGCGCGCCGAGGACGTCCAGCGGGTAGGGCCGTTCCAGGTCAGGGTCGTTCGCACTCTCCAGGGCGAGCATGCCGACCTGCGGGCCGTTACCGTGGGTGATGACCAGCTCGTGGCGGGCGGCCAGCGGGGCCAGGGCTTCGACGGCTCGGCGGGCGTTCTCCTGCTGGATCGCGGCGTCGGGCTTCTGGCCGCGTTGCAGCAGCGCGTTGCCGCCGATGGCGATCACGATGCGCATGGGGATCCTTCCGGGTCAGTGGTAGGGCGGGACCGGCGGCGGTTCGGTCATCCGGGTACGCATGCGCAGGTAGACGGGTATGCCGATGAGCATGGCCGCGCCCGCCATCAGGAACGGGCTCCACACCTGGTACCAGTTGTCCGCACCGGTGTTGCGGGAGCACACGATGAACAGGACCGAGAAGGCCAGGGCGAGGACCGCCACCGTCGCGTCGCGGGCGAAGCGTGGCGTGTGCAGTTCCCGGCGGTCGCGCAGCCGCCACTTCAGTTGGGCGAGCGCGGAGAACGCGTACGGGATCGCGGCGGTGATGCCGGTCATCAGCACCAGGGTGTTGAAGACGGTGGCGCCGCTGGCGCCCATGAAGCTCACCGCCATCGCGACACTGCCCAGCACGGTGGAGGAGATGATGCTGACCGCCGGCACCCCGCGGCTGGAGACCCGCCCGAACACCTCCGGGAACAGGCCGTCCTTCGCGGCCGCCAGCGGCATCTCGGCGCAGATCATGATCCAGCCGTTGAGAGCGCCGATGCCGGAGACGATCACGGCCAGGGCCACCAGCGATCCCGCCCAGGTGCCGCCGCCGACCATCGCGTCGGCCGCCACCGAGTACGACGCCTTGTTCTCGTCCTTGGCGAGTTCCGTGGTGGGCACCGTGCCGAACACGGCGATCATCGAGAGCAGATAGACCACCGAGGAGCCCAGCGTGCCCAGCAGCGTGGCCTTGGGAATGTTGCGCTCGGGGTCGCGGACCTTCGCCGCGGCGACCGCGGCCGCCTCCACCCCGAGATAGCTGAAGAGGCAGATCGCCATCGCGCTGCCGATCGCGCTCAGATCGGACTCGCCGCTGACGTTCCACGGTGAGAAGTTGCCGGAGCTGATGGCGAACAGGCCGACGGTCGACATCAGCGCCAGCGGCACGTACTTGATGATCGACGTCCAGAGCTGGACGGCCCCGGCGTTCTTGACGCCGCTGAGGTTCACGGCCGCCGGAATCCACAGGCCGACGAGGGCGATGACGATCGACCAGCCGGCCACATGACCGGTGTTGACGAACTTCTCGACGTAGAAGACCCAGCCGGTGACGATCGCCGCGTTCCCGGCCCAGGCCGTGATCCAGTACGACCACGCGTTCATGAATCCCGTGCCGTTGCCGAAACCGGCACGGGCGTAGGCGTACGGGCCACCGTCGGCGGGCAGCCGCCGCGACAGCGACGCGAACATCAGCGCCAGCGCGACCGCGCCCAGTGTGGTCAGCAGCATCGCGACGATGCTGATCGGCCCGATCGACGCCAGGGAGTACGGCAGGTTGAAGATGCCGACCCCGATGATGCTGCCCAGAATGAGCGCCGTGGCTTGCGGGAGCCCCAGGCTGGCGGCGGCCTCGGGCTTCGACGACGCTTCTCTGACCTCTGCCATGGCTCTCCCCGCACTGCTGGGTGGACATCGCATGAATGACGATTTACGTGCGTTAACCTCGTGTTTCAGTTACCGTTGCCTCGCGATTCGCCCCGTGCGCGGTCAGTGGCGAACCACACCTGAACGATGGCGGCCGATCCCCCGCCTCACTTCGTCCGGAGCGGATGAATTCCGCGGACCCCGACGCCCTCGGATGTGGACTTTGGACTGGTCAAGGGCCTGCATCAGGAAACAGGGCGGACCAATCCGTCCCGCCGGCCGTGGCGATTTCATTCTCCGCAGAATGTGCAGGATGCGACCGTGAACTACATTGGCCACGATCGGCCACACGGGGGTTGCACGACGGTTTTCGGCTGCCGTACCTGCGGAACCGCGCTGACGGTTCCGGTGTCGAGAGTGGCGCTTCCCGCTCACACGTGTCTGAGGCTCAGCTACGGCCCGGGTTCGCACGACCCGGTGCTGGAACCCGGCACGGTTGCTGGACGGCGGGTGGCGGCCGGACCTGCCCGAGCCGGTCACTCGGCGGATGTGCGCTGTTCGACACCGTCTTCGCCCGCCGCGGCGCGCCCACGGCGTAGAGCCGACGCCGCTCAGGATCGGTGTGTGCGTACCCGGATGGGTCTTTCAGCCGTCGATTCTCTGCGTCTGGGCGGCATCGTCGGCGCGGGCGCGGATCTCGCGGGCCACGGTGGGCCAGATCTCCCGGGGGAGGTCGTGGCCGGTGCCCGGAAGTTCGACGTAGCGGGCGTTCGGCACCGATGCGGCGATGCGGCGGCCGGCGGCGGGGCGGATCAGCGGGTCCTGCTCGCCGTGCAGCACGAGGGTGGGGACGCGGAGCTCGCGGAGACGTGGGCCGTGCCAGGTGGCGCTGGTCTGGCGGGCCTGGGCGCGGCTGTCGCGGACGCCGCTGGGCAGTCCGGCGTCGAGTTCGCGCTCGACGCGGAGGCGGGCGTCCTGCTCGTCGAAGGGGTAGCCCGGGGAGGCGACCGCCCGCAACAGGTCCAGGCCCGCGACCACGTCGCCGTCGCGGCCGGCGGGGTGGCGCATCCGGGTCAGGCGCGCCAGGAACGGCAGGCGCACGTAGCGGAGGACGGCGGCGCCGCGAACGTCGCTGGGCACGGCGGCGTACGAGGTCAGGGTGTGCACCCGGTCGGGGTGACGTAGTGCGGTGCGCTGGGCGACCAGGCCGCCCTGGGAGATGCCGAAGAGGTGGGCGCGCTGCCAGCCGAGCGCGTCGAGGACGGCGACCGTGTCGTCGGCCATGTCCTCGGCGGTGTAGGCGGGCGGGCGCCGGCGCAGCAGGGCGGTCAGCGGGTTGCCGACGGGCGTGTCGTCGAAGTGGGTGGAGCCGCCGGCGTCGCGGCCGTCGAACGAGACGACGCTGAATCCGGCGTCGATCAGTGCGGCGACCAGGCCGTCGGGCCACCAGAGGCGGGAGACGCCCAGTCCCATGAGCAGCAGCAGCGGCTCGCCGCCGGCGCCGCCGAGGTCGTCGACCGCGAGACGTACGTCGCCGTTGCGTGCGGTGTACGGGGTCCTGGTCATCATCGCCTCACTCATTCGGGAACAGCGTTCGCGAACACTGTACTCGGAACGATAGGGTGGGCACAACGGGAGAGGAGCGGCATGGAGACGGTGCCGGTGTGGCTTCGAGAACGGCGTACGGGCGTGGGCCGGCCCGCCGAGCGATCCCGCGCGGAGGTGACCGCCGCGGCGATCGCCCTGGCCGACCGGGAGGGCCTGGCCGCCGTGTCGATGCGCCGCGTCGCCGCCGAACTGGGCACCGGCGCGGCGTCGCTCTACCGCTACGTCGACAGCCGGGACGACCTGCTCGATCTGATGACCGACGAGATGGCCACCGAGTATCAACTGCCCGAGCCGGGCGGCCCCTGGCTGCCGGCCCTGCTGGAGGTGTACCGGCAGGGCCGCACGGTGATGCTGCGGCACACCTGGCTGCCGGAGCTGATGCTCACCCGCTCCACGCTCGGCCCGCACTCCACCGAACTACTGGAACACGTGCTCGCGATCCTCGCCGCGCACCCGGCGGGCGCGGGCCGCAAACTGGAGGCGTTCGCCGTGATGACCACGCTCACCGCCGCCCTCACCTTGAACGAACTCAACGCGAGCTCCGGCGCCCCGCAGAGGCAGGGCGCCTACCTGGCCCACGCGGTCGCGGCGGGACGGCACCCCCACCTGACGGCGGCGCTGGCCGGCGGCCCGCCGACACCGGCGCCACGTTTCGAGGACACGGTGTCACGGGTGCTCACCGGCCTGCTGGGCGAATGAGCGCCGCCGTCACCGGTCAGCGAGGGTGTACGGCGTAGGTCAGGTGCGTCACCCGCGGTGACGGCTCGGAGCGGACCGGCTCCAGCCTGATCCGGGAGGCGTCCACGCCGTCGAACAGGCGGGTGCCGGAGCCGAGGAGCACGGGCGCCAGCGCGATCGTGAACTCGTCGACCAGGCCGGCGTTCACGTACTGCAGGATCGTCTCCCCACCGCCCGAGATGCGGACGTCACGGTCGCCGGCGGCCTCGCGGGCCCGGTCGAGCGCGGACTTGATGCCGTCGTTGACGAAGTGGAAGGTCGTCCCGCCGGGCCGCTCCCACGGCTCCCGCTCGGTGTGCGTCACGACGAAGACCGGCGTGTGGAAGGGCGCCTCCTCCGGCCATGACTGCTCGCCGAGGTCGAACATGCGCTTTCCCATGACGTTCGCGCCGATTCGCTCGTACGTCTCCCGCGCGATCTCGTTGTCGCGCCCCTCCTCGCCGCCCTCGCCCAGCTTGAGGTTCTCCCGGAAGAACCGCAGCGGGAACATCCACTGCTGCAACTCCCCCCACTGTTTCATCCACCGCCGCACGTCCGGATCATCCTGCCTACCGGGCGTGAGGAAGTCGTCGACGGACGGCGGCTCGGGCGCGACGAAGCCGTCCAGCGACATCGACACACCGAAGAACACCTTTCCGGCCATCAGCTCTCCCCTTCCTTCAGCAAAACCTCGATGACGTACGCCGACAGGTTGCCCAGAGTCTGCCGACCACCCTCGACAGCGTGGTATTTCTCGACCGCCTCGTCGCGCAGCTGCTTCGTGGGGAACACCGTGCGCATCTCGATCCGGGTCGCCACGCCGTCCGGTGTGAACGTCAGAACCGACTCGAACGCGTTCGGGTCGTCGTGGAACTCCCCGTGCAGCAGCGCGATCCGCTCCGGCGGGACGATCTCGGTCCAGGTGATCCATTCGGAGTAGTCGGTCCCGTCCGGCCCGTGCATCACGAAGTCCCACACCTCGCCCTCGCGGAACTCGAAGGACCGCGTGGTGGTGCTGAAGCCCTCCGGCCCCCACCACCGGGACAGGTGACGGACCTCGGTGAACGCCTCGAACACCAGCTCCCGCGGGGCGTCGATGACCCGGGAGATCACGATTTCCCGCTCTTCTGCGCCGGTCATCGCACCACGGGGGCGGAAACCGGCTCCTTCAGGGCCGGGAGGAAACCCGGTACGGGCCGGCGGCTTCTCGTCAGGCATGGGTTGGTTGTCCTTCGGGTTGGTGGGTGTAGGCCCAGCCGTCGGCGCGTTGCAGCAGCCGGATGTGCCGGTGGTGGACTCCTTGAAGCAGCCCGGTTCCGGTGCGGATGTTGAACCTGCCGGTGCTGCGTACGGCGACCCGGCCGGTGTGCGTGCCGCGGTTGACACCGGCCGGAACGACCGCGTGGACGAGGTCACCGGTGGCGAAGCCATACACCTGTTTCGTCCTCGGTAGGCGCAGGCGGGGGAAGCCGTACCTGTCGCTGCGGGTGCGGCTATAGGTGCCCCGGCCCGTTGACGTCGCGACCAGCGCCGTGCCCGGCCATCGGGTGACGGTGTCGAGTGCGCCGGTGTGCAGCGCGTCAAGGGTGTGGGTTTTCAGTGCGCCGGTGCGGTGCCGGTTCCATTTCGTGCGGCCGCCGGTAGCAACCTGCACTGGCAGGCCGGTACCGGTCAGCGCTCGCCACAACGCCCACCGGGTCGAAGTTGCCGCGGCGGCATCGCGCAGTGGTGTCTTCGTCTGGCGCAGGATCCGGGCGAGCACGTCCGGCCGGTCGGTGAGGAACACCTCTGCCGGTGTGGGGCCTTTCGCCTGGTTGCACGGGACGCAGGCCAAGGTGAGATTTGAGATCCGGTCGGATCCGCCGCACGCTCTCGGGCGGATGTGGTCGATGTTGAGCGGCACCCCCGAGGCGCCGCAGTACGCACACCGGCGTTTCCACTTCTCGAGCAAATACTCGCGGACCTCGTACCCGGCAAGTTCCCCGGCTTGATACTCCACGCCTTGGATGGCCGGGTTCTGCAGCAGCTGGGTGTCGAACGCGACCCGTTCGACGTGTAGCTGGGTGACCGGCGCCCACCGGCGCAGCCGCTCCACCCAGGACATGGTGTTGTCGACCCGGTGCCGCAACGATGGGGCGAGCCAGCCTTGCGACCGGGCACGGTTGTTGAACCGTGGCGCCCGGTGCCGCAGGTTCCGTGACCGGCGGCCACGGCGCAGCGCAGCCCGGGCGGTGAGCTTGTCCCGGATCTGCCCGCCCCGGTGCCGGACCTCGATCAAGAGCAGTCCGGTACGGGTACCGTCCTGGGCGGTGAACACGGCGACGCCGGTCGCCTTCGACCCCGGGTCCACCCCGACCTCAACCCCCAGAATCTCCGACTCGCCCACGGTGCGGTCTTTGAGCCGGATGACGAACGGGGTGTGGCGGTGCACGACGGCGCGGCCGGCGGTGAGCAGTTTGCGGGCGCGGGCGGGTGTGCACGGTTGTAGTGGCCAGCCGTGTTTGTCGAGGACGAGCACGACCGGATGATGGGTTGGTGGGGTCTTACGGCCCCGGTCTCCGGACGGTGGCCCGTCCGGGTGACGCCGCTGGCCCGCATGCGGGGCAGTGGTCTCCCCTCGCCCATGTTGCACACCAGATACCGCAACGGGGTCGCGGTGTCCGTGTCCCGTTTCGTGCGCTCTCGTCGGCTTGTCTGCTGACACGGATTCCAGAGTCCGGCGCTGAGGAAGCACACCGGAGCGGGTCGACTGTCTTGTATGCAACGTAGTCACCTCCTTCAAGGTGCCTCGGGCTGGTCAGCCGTCCCCTCCGCACCGAGCCCGCTGACGCGAGCACGGTCCTTCGGGGCCGAGAAGCTGACCAGTCAGTCCTCCTGCCGTGTCTGCTTGAGCTCCTGCACGTACGTTTCCAGCCGGTCGAAACCGCCGGCCCAGAACCGTTCGAATCCGCCCACCCACTCGTGGATCGGCCGCAACCCGCGAGCGTCCAGGCCGTAGAGGCGCTGCTTGCCCACCTCACGGACACGCACCAGCCCCACCTCCCGGAGCACTCGCAGGTGTTTGGACGCCCGTGGCTGGCTCATCCCCAGCTCCTGGGCCAGGTCGGTCACCGGCCACTCCCCCGCCCGCAGCAGCGCCAGGATGTCCCGGCGCTGCGGCTCGGCGATCGCGTTGAACGCGTCCGACGTCGTAGCTGCTCGTGCCATGACTACAATCATATTCCCATAACGGAATGCGTCAAGCCGAAGCGACGCCCCATTGGTCGGAGTCAGCGGGTGTCCCGCCTACTTCGCGATCACGGCATTGACCGCCGGCACCGAGCGGAAGATCACCGATCTGGTATGGCAAGCGGCCCGGCTGAGAAAGGTCGGTGTCCGCTTCCGCTCAGTCGGTTCGGATCGTTCCGACGGGGATGCAGTTCTTCTTGCCCGCGATACTGACATCGCACAGGGACGCACCCTCGAGGTCGGCCTTCTCGGAGACCAACTGCCAGGCCCAGGTGTAGTACACCGTGTTCGCTTCCAGGACGTCGACACCCTCTGCCCCGTCACCCCCGAAGAGCACCTGGTCCTCGGTGAGATAGGGCTCGCGGCCGTCGAACACGGTCCCGATGTACTGGTTCAGGTCCTGACTGCGGCTGGGGTAGTCGATGCTCAGGTGCTGGATCGGTGCGGTGATCCGGCGTTCCGGCGGATCGGCCTCCACCCGCAGCAGCAGCACCAGCGCCGTCGTGCCGGCCGGCGGCGGCGGGTCGGACGGCATGGACAGCGTCGTCATGGCGTCGAGCACCTGCACCGTGTACGTGTACGTGTTTTCCACGTGCAGCACGGGCCCACGAGCCGCGGGAAGCGTGGGCCGGGTCAGGTCGTCCCCCGCGTACTTTCCCGAACCGAGGGATGGCGCTGTTCCGGCCTGCGCCGCGCCCGCATCCGCATCGGCACTGCCGGAACTGCCGCACGCCGCGAGCGCCACCGAGCCCAGCAACACGAGAAGCGGAATACCGACTCTGACTCCACGCACCGCAGCCTCCGCGATAGATCGATGATCGCCGTCCCGGTCGCGGACTGTACCAAGCCTCCGCCGACGAGATCAGCCGCTCGCGCGGCGCAGCGACCTCGCACGTACTGCTGCCCGGTAGGCGGCAGTGACCGGTCAGGCGAAGGAACGCGCGGTGGCTTCCAGCCGGTCGCGGTAGGCGGCCCACCACGCCTCGTCGGCCTCGTGGACGTTGTCGCCGGGGCTCAGCCAGCCGACCTGGCCGTCGATCAACTCGCGGACGAGATCGGCGTGGCCGGCATGGCGGTTCAGCTCGGCGAGCACGTGTACGAGGATGTGGTGCAGTGTCACCGGAATGTCTCCCCACCAACGGACCGATCCGGGCGCGTCGATCGGGAGCGCCTCGATCGTCGCGTCGGCGTGGGCCCAGGCCTGCTGCCACAGGGCGATGATGTCGTCGCGGGACTCGCCGGCGCCGGCCCACATGTCCACGTTGGGTTCGGCGCCCTCGGCCAGGCTGAGCAGTGGCCTGGGGAACGGCCGGTCGAACACCTCGCCGAAGTAGCCGGCGGTCACCACGGCCACGTGCTTGACCAGTCCGAGCAGGTTCGTTCCGGTCGGTACGAGCGGCCGCCGGACGTCGTACTCCGACAGCCCGTCGAGCTTCCCGAGCAGCGACTCGCGTGCCTCCCGCAGGTAGCGGAGAAGATTCGCCTTGGCATCGAGATCAGTCATGCCGCCCAGGATGCCATCGGCCGCGCGGTCCCCGTACACCGAAGGGGTTTATTAAGGTCGATGCATGCGACCAGATCTCGCCACCAGCGCCTTCGACTCGTTGCGCCACGACGCCGTGCCCGACCGGGAGACGCTGCGCCGAACCTATGCGATGCCCGGCGACGCGGCCGTGCGCAAACAGATGACCGAACTCACCGACCAGACCCGGCAGTTGATCGCCTGCTCCTCGCTGGTCTTCATCGCCAGCGCGGACGCCGACGGCAACTTCGACGTCTCGCCGCGCGGCGGCCCCGCCGGATTCGTCAGCGTCCTGGACCCGCGGACCGTGGTGATTCCGGACGCGACCGGCAACAAGCGGCTGGACACCCTGCAGAACGTCATCGCCACCGGGCGGGCCGGGCTGCTGTTCGTCATCCCGGGGCGCGCCACGACGCTGCGCGTGAACGGCCGGGCCTGCGTCTCCACCCGCCCGGACCTGCTGTCTCAGCTGACCGCGGTGGGTAAGCCGCCGGCCAGTGCGCTGGTGGTGGGCATCGACGAGGTCTACCCGCACTGCCCCAAGTCGTTCCTGCGCGGCTCGGCCTGGAAGCCCGAGGAGTGGCTCGCGGCGGACGCCCAGCCGACCTCGGCCGAGGTGACGCTGGCCCAGCTGAGGATGCCGGATCTGACGATCGCCGAGATCGAGCAGACGGAGGCGGACGCGCTGAAGTACCGGTACGAGTGAGCCGAGCGGAGGGTGAGCACCGGAGTGAGGCCGCTCTGCCCGGCTCAACGAGGCGACCTGGAGTGGGCAGCCCGCCAGTGAAGTGCTGGGCATAGGACAGGCCTGTACCGGAACCTGAAATCGGCTTCAGGATCTTGACGTCGGGTGCTGGGAGGATGACCTGGTGCGGTTACTGGTCGTGGAAGACGAACGAGAACTGGCCGAGTCGTTGCGTCGCGGTTTGATTGCTGAGGGTTACAGCGTCGATGTAGCTCATGACGGGAGCACCGGGCTCGAGTACGCCATGACCGAGGGCTATCAGGCCGTGATTCTCGACCTGATGCTGCCGCGGCTGAACGGTTTCCAGGTGTGCGCCCGGCTGCGGGAGTCGCGGGTCGGGACGCCGGTGCTGGTGCTCACCGCCAAGGACGGGGAGTACGACGAGGCGGAGGCCCTGGACACCGGGGCGGACGACTATCTGACCAAACCGTTCTCGTACGTCGTCCTGCTGGCCCGGGTGAGAGCCCTGCTGCGCCGTGGCGGCGAGCCGAGGCCGGCGTTGCTGCGAGTGGGTGACCTGGTGGTGGATCAGGCGCAGCGCCGCTGTTCGCGGGGGACGACCCCGATCACGCTGACCGCCAAGCAGTTCTCGGTGCTGGCCTGCCTGGCGCGCCGGGCGAATGTGGTGGTCAGCAAGGCCGAGATCCTGGACGAGGTGTGGGACGCGGCCTACGACGGTGATCTGAACATCGTGGAGGTCTACATTCGCGCGCTGCGCCGCAGTATCGATGTGCCGTTCGGGGTGCGGAGCATCGAGACGGTCCGTGGCGTGGGTTACCGGCTGGTGGACGGCTGTGCGTAGGCCGTGGTTGCCGAGCCCGGCGGCGGTACGTGTCCGGGCGGCGGCAGCGGCGGCGCTGGCGGCCGCGTTGTGCCTCGGGGGCGGGGCGTTCTGGCTGCGCCAGGTGATATATGCCGACAGCGTGGCGGGGTCAATCGCGACCGCGCGGTCACAGGCCCTCGCTATCGCCTCGACATACGACACCCCTGCGGCGAGGATCAACGCGGACGGGGGCACGCTGGCCCGCGGCCCGGTGGACCTCGACGTCGAGAGTGATCTTGCGCGCGACGGATACGACCGGTGGTACGAGTTCCCCTATTACGGCATGGGGATCAGTTTCGCGGTGGTCGACGACCACGGCGAAGTGCTGCTGGCCCAGAACCAGCTGGCCTACTACGTGCGGGAGAGCGGTCTGACCTTCCCCCCATCCCCACCACGGCAGAGCGACTTCTCGTTCGGTCGTCTCGACGTCTTCCTGCGACCCCCCGGCAACGGCGCACAAGGGCAGCACGACGGTCGCGAGGTCACCCTGGTGACCTATAACTTCAGTCCATCGGGCCCCGAGTCGAAAGACGTCGAGGCGACCGTCTACATGCTCATCTCTCCGCTCGACGCGGAGGCCGCCGTGGCCCCGGTCGACCACTGGCTGCGCCGTGGTCTCCCCACCGCCGTACTGTTCGTCGCCGTGGTCGCCTGGTGGGCCGCCGGGCGCGCGCTGCGCCCGGTCGAGAGGATGCGGGCCGAGCTGGCACGGATCACCGCCGCGGACATGAGCAGCCGGGTACCCCAGCCGCGCACCGGCGACGAGATCGCGCGGCTGGCGGTCACCATGAATGCGACCCTCGACCGGCTCGCCGACGCGGCCGAGCGGCAGCGCCGGTTCGTCGCCGACGCGGCGCACGAACTGCGCAGTCCCCTCGCCGGTCTGCGGAACACCGTCGAGGTCGCCGCCACGCACGGCGGCACTGCCGACCCGAAGGTTCTGGGCGCCGGCATCGAGAGGTTGCAGCGGCTCACTGACGACCTGCTCCTTCTCGCGCGTCTCGAACGGACGGCGCCCGCCCGCGGGAAGCCGATCGACGTCGCCGCGATCGCGGAGGAACTGGCCGGCGAACGGCGCTATCGTGTGCCGCCGGACGAGCGGTTCATCGTGGTGGCGCCTGAGCCCGCGCTGGTGACCGGGCGCGAGGAGGAACTGGCCAGAATGCTGAGAAACATTCTGGACAACGCCTCCCGATACGCGCGCGACCGCGTCACCGTGACCGTCACGAAACCAGGGCCCGGCCTCGTTCGCGTGGAGGTCCACGACGACGGCCCCGGCATACCGGAAGCCGACCGGGAACGGGTCTTCGAACGGTTCGCGCGCATCGACGAGGCCCGCGACCGCGGCCACGGCGGCGCGGGGCTCGGCCTGGCCATCGCCCGGGACATCGCCGTACGCCACGGCGGCAGCCTGTACGCGGCCGGCGCCACCGGCGGCGCCCGCCTCGTCGCGGAGCTGCCGCAGTCGCCGCCCAACTGAAACTTGTTCAGGATTCTTCAGCGGCGGTTCAGCCGCGGCACCGCAACCTCCCGGCATGCCCACAACCCCAGTCCGC
Source organism: Actinoplanes hulinensis (assembly GCF_019429605.1). NCBI lineage: Bacteria > Bacillati > Actinomycetota > Actinomycetes > Micromonosporales > Micromonosporaceae > Actinoplanes > Actinoplanes hulinensis. The sequence goes on from NZ_JAHXZI010000007.1 coordinate 26,222, forward strand.
TCCTCGTCCGCGGCACCGTACCCTCTGGCCGGGGCGCTGTTCCTCGCCTACGCGTGCTGGTCGGTGCACCGGCATCTACGGCTGGAGACCAGCGCCTACGACCTCGGCATCTTCGAACAGGCGGTACGCGGCTACGCCCACCTCGGCGCACCCGAGGTGACGATCAAGGCGCCCGGCTTCAACCTCCTGGGCGACCATTTCCATCCGATCCTTGCCGTGCTCGGCCCGCTCTACCGGCTGTTTCCGAGCCCGATCACCCTTCTGGTCGCGCAGGCGGCCCTGATCGCGGTGTCGTCGATACCGATCACCCGGCTCGCCACCCGTGTCGTCGGCCCCGGAGCGGGGGTGAGCGCCGGGCTGGCGTACGGGATGTCCTGGGGTCTGCAGTCCGCGGTCGACTTCGACTTCCACGAGGTCGCCTTCGCCGTTCCCCTGCTGGCTTTCGGCCTGACCGCACTGGCCGAGCGTCGTTTCCTCGCCGCCGCCACTTGGACGCTGCCGCTCATCGCGGTGAAGGAGGACCTACCGGCAACGGTGGCGGTCATCGGCTTGCTGCTGGCGCTGCGCGGCCGGCGGCGCTTGGGCGCGGCGACGATCCTGATCGCGATCTGCTCGGGCCTCGTGATCGTCGGCGCGATCCTGCCGGCCTTGAATCCCGCGCACATATATCCGTACGCGGCAAGCGCGGCCCACGACGGCCAGGACCCGCTGAACCGCATGTTCCTGCCCGCCGTCAAGACGCACACCCTGCTCTGGCTCCTCGCACCGACACTGTTCCTCGCGCTGCGCTCACCACTGCTGCTCGCCGCCGTACCGACCTTGGCCTGGCGATTCTGGTCGACGAACCCGCTCTATTGGAACACCGGCTTCCAATACAGCGCCGTCCTGATTCCCATCGTCTTCGTGGCATTCCTCGACGCGCTGAACGCGACAGGGAACGGACGCCCGGCGCGGGCGGCGGTCCACACCGCCTGTGTGATCGCGGTTGCCGCGACACTGCTGGCTCCCTTACCGCTGCGCGGCCTGCTGAGCCCGGGCACCTGGGCCACCGACACCGATGCCCGGCGGATACGCCTGACGCTGGCCCACATACCGGACAACGCCCGGGTCGCCGCCGACAACCGGCTGGCGCCGCAGCTCACCGCCCGATGCACCGTCTACTTCTTCCCCACGTACCCACGGTCCGACATCCGGCCCGAGTGGGTCGCCGTCAGCAACCCGCCGGAGACCACCATGGCCGCCCCCGTGACGATGGCCGCCGCCATCGACCACCTACCGGCTCAGGGATACCAGGTCGCCCTCCGGACCAGTGGAGTCATCATCTTCCGTCGCAGTGACGTCGATCAGCCCGCCACTCGGGCCGAGTGATAGAACAGGCTGATGGTCGACAGGGCGGAACGGAGTGCCGTGACCGCTGCCGAGGGGCTGGCCCACCTCCTCGCCGGCGCCGGGGTCGGGTCGGTGGTGTTGCACGGGTCGTTGGCCGCCGGCGGTTTCCGCCCCGAACAAAGCGACATCGACCTGTTGGCCGTCCTGGACGGCGGCCTGACCGATACACAAGCGGCAGAGATCGAGCGGCTGGTCCGCCAGGCGGATGTGGGTGGCGCGGCCGGCATCGACCTGGATGTCGTGGCGGCCGAGGTCGCCGGCGCACCGGATCGAATGCCCGCGCTGGAGTTGCACCTGAGCCGACACGACGGGCCGCCGGCCGTGTTCGAGGCGGAACGCCGGGTGCGGGCCGCTCCGGACCTGCTCGCTGAGCTGTCGATGGCACGCGCACACGGGCGTGCCATCGTCGGTGCCGCGCCGCATGAGGTGATCGCGCCCGTTCCGGCCGAGTGGATAATCGAGCGCGGCCGGTACTGGCTGACGTTCTGGCGATCGCAGACCGACGACGTCCAGCACGCCGCCTTCATGGTCCTCACCGCCTGCCGCATGTGGCGGTTCGCCGTGGAGGGTGTGCACTGTCCGAAGGCGCAGGCCGCACGGTGGGCCATGGACCGGGATACGTCGCTGGTGGCGATCCGGCAGGCGTTACGGCAGCTCGACCACGGCCCAGCGGTCGTCGTCGCCGGGAACGACATCGCGGATCTGCTCGACGTCGTGCTGAACGAGACCGCTCAACGGGGATAGTTCACCGGCGTATGGGCGGTGTGTGCGTGTGTTCGGGGGCGACTGCTCCTGGGTCGCGGCCGCCCCTCGCCGCCCGGCTGTCGGCTGATCCGGGCCAGATCACCATCCGGGTCGCTGAGGCCGACGGCCGGTTCGTCTGCACCGCCTTCGCGGTCTACTATCCCGGCACCGACTTCGTCGCGCTCCTCGGCGGCGCGACCTCGGCGGACTGGCGGGGACGCGGCCTCTATCGCACCATGATCGCCGCCCGGGCACGGGAGGCCACCGCCCGCGGCTTCCGGCTGCTGCACGTCGACGCCTCCCCCGCCAGCGCGCCCGTCCTGCGCCGATGCGGCTTCCACGAGATCACCACATCGACGCACTACCAGTGGACGCCGCCGACATAGCCGGACCGCCCTTGCCTCGCGGTGGCACGATGCGCGGCGTGATCGTGTGGATCAACGGCGCGTTCGGCTCCGGCAAGACGACGACGGCGAGTCTGCTGGCCGAAAGGCTGGACGGGGCGAAGCTGTTCGATCCGGAATACGTCGGATACATGCTCATGCCGTTCGTCGAGTCACCGACCGGCGATTTTCAGGACCTCTCGCTCTGGCGGCACCTCGTGATCGAGACGATGACCGGCCTCGCCCGACAGTATCCACACCCGTGGGTCGCCCCGATGAGCCTGATAAACGCGACCTACCGGACCGAGATCCTGGACGGCATCCACCAATCCGGCATCAGGGTCCACGAATTCATTCTGACGGTCCCCGAGGACCGGCTACGGGCCCGGATCGACGCGGACGAGGTCGACGTCAAGGCACGGCAATGGCGCCAGGACCACGTCGATCAAGCGCTGGCCACGTTCGCCACACTGACCGACGCCACGTTCATCGACGGCACGCCACCCGCCGAGCAGGTAGCCGGGGCCGTCCTGCATCGATTGGCCGCGTGACGAAATGCAGCTGGCCGGCGATCCGGATCAGGCATACGTCCACGAACTCACTGCTGACACCAATCAGGCGTTGGCCGGATCGCTCGGCCGGAGGCGGATCGGCAGGGATCGTAGGCCGTGCATCAACAGCCCGGTGCGCCAGCGCAGCTCCTGCGGCGCCGTGGTGACCTCGAGATCGGGGTGGCGGGCGAACAATCGGCGAACGGCGATCTGCGCTTCCATCCGGGCCAGCGGCGCGCCCAGGCAGAAGTGGATGCCGTGGCCGAAGGCGAGATGCCCGCTGTCGGGCCGGGCGGGGTCGAACGTGCCCGGGTCGGTGAATCGTCGCGGGTCGCGGTTGGCCGCGAGCAGGGAGACGAGCACCTGCTCGCCGGCCGGGATGGTGGTGTCCCCGAGGGTGACCGGGCGGGTGGTGACCCGGTAGGTGCTGGTCGCCGACGGGCTGGCCATCCGGAGCACCTCCTCGACCACGGCGGGCACCAGGTCCGGGTCGTCGCGCATCCGCGAGCGCTGCGATGGGTGGCGGCTCAGCAGGTGGACGGTGTTGCCGATCAGGTTCGCCGTGGTCTCGTGGCCGGCCACGACCAGCAGGAGCGCCATGCCGACCAGTTCGTCGTCGGTGAGCCGGTCACCGTCGTCGACGATCACGGCGAGCGCGCTGAGGAGATCGTCCGCCGGCCGGGCGCGTTTGCGGGTGAGCAGGTCACGGAAGTAGGCGACGCTCTGCGACAGGGCTTCGACCAGGTCGGCGCCGCCCACGATGATCGTGTCGGACCAGGCCCGGAACGGCCCGCGTTCGGCCGGCGGGATGCCGAGCAGTTCGCAGATCACCTCGAACGGCAGCGGGACGGCGAGCCGGTCGATCACGTCCACCTCGGCATCCGCGGCGAACGCGTCGATCAGCCGGTCGGTGAGCTGCTCGATCCTCGGTCGCAGCGCTTCGGTACGGCGTGGGGTGAAGCCGGCCGAGACGAGCCGCCGCAGCCGGGTGTGGTCCGGCGGGTCGCGCAGCAGCATCTGCGTCGTCAGCGCCGAGCGCAGTTGCGGGGGCAGCCCGTCCATGGGCTGCTGTTTGGACAGCGACGGATCGGTCAGTACGAGGCGGGCCTCGTCCCAGCGGGTGACCAGCCAGAACGGGATCCCCGCGGGTGACGTCACCCGGTGCGCCGGGCCGGCCTGCCGCAGCTCGGCCAGCGCCGGATGCGGGTTTGCCGGGTACGCGTCGTCGAACAGCGCCATGCGTAGTGCCTCCCCCAGGCGGACATGCATCGACCATCGTAGGGGTCCACTCACGAAGGAGGCTCACCGTGCCCCATTTCATCCTCACCGGCACGCCCGGCGCCGGTAAGACCGCCATCCTTCGCCGGCTGGAGGTCCGCGGACATGCCGTGGTGGAGGAGGCCGCAACCGATGTCATCGCGTTGTCGCAGGCCCTCGGCGATCCGGAGCCGTGGCGGGGTCCCGAGTTCGCCGACCATGTCGTGGCACTTCAGCAGCGGCGACAGCACGCCGTCGGCCGGGCGGCACCCGGCATCGTCGTCTTCGACCGGTCTCCGGTCTGTACCCTGGCACTGAGCCGTTACAGCGGCCGGCCACCGTCACGCCGTCTTCTCGACGAGGTCGAGCGCATCACCGCCGACCGCTTCTACGAGCGGACCGTCTTCTTCGTCCGAAACCAGGGGTACGTCCGGAGAACCGCCGCCCGGCGCATCAGTCTCGACGATGCCCTCATTTTCGAGAGGATTCACGAGCAGACCTATCGCGACCAGGGTTTCGACCTCCTCGAGGTGCCCGCCGGGCCGCTCCTGGAACGCGTGACCGTCGTCGAAAGGGCCCTCGGAACGCTGTCCGAGCGCCCGCGGCCCTGAGGGGTCAGAGCGGGAGTGGGATGCGGCGTTCGGGGCCGTCGTCGGCGGGGAGCAGCCAGGCCTCGGTGATGTCGGCGCGGTAGAGGCGCAGCGGGGCCTCGCCGGTGACCTGGTTCAGGCGCCAGGCGGGGAATCCTTCAGCGACCGACCGGGTGGAGAAGATCTGCAACTGTACGGCGAGGTCGCCGTCCGGGCAGGGTGCGGCGGTGGCGCGGGCGTAGAAGGCGGTGGCTCCGCCCATCGGAACCGTCGAGTCGAAGACGGTGACCGCTATCCGGGGGTTGTCGGCGATGAGTTCGGAGTGCCGCGCGGAGGGGCGGGAGAGCCACAGCACCCTGCTGAAGTCCAGGTTGACGAAGTAGACGGGGCTCACCCAGGGTTCTCCGGCGGGGGTGGCGGTGCCGAGTACCGCGTATCGGTTGGCGGCGAGGATGGCGCGGGCCTGAGTGGTCAACTCATCGGTCATACGGCCCACGATGCCGTGTTCCGGCGAAAACCGCTGACTCGCCGCTGTGTTCTGGCGCACCGGCGGGAACGATCACCAACGGCTGTGCGTTGCCGCGCGTATGACGCGCCTTTCGATTCTGGATCTCGCACCGATCGCTCCCGGTGAAACGGTGGCGCAGGCCATCGAAAATTCCGTCGCTCTCGCGCAGGCGGCCGAGCGGTCCGGCTACGAGCGGGTCTGGTACGCCGAGCATCACAACATGGCCCGGATCGCGTCGAGTGCCACCAGTCTGCTGATCGGGCACGTCGCCGGCCACACCTCCACGATCCGTCTCGGTGCGGGCGGCATCATGCTGCCCAACCACTCGCCGTTGGTGATCGCCGAGCAGTTCGGCACCCTGGCCTCGCTCTACCCGGACCGGATCGACCTGGGCCTCGGCCGGGCGCCCGGCAGTGACCAGGTCACCATGCGGGCGATGCGCCGGACCCCGATGTCGGCGGACAGCTTCCCGCAGGACGTCCGCGAGTTGCAGGGCTATCTCGGCGACGAGTCACCGGTGGAGGGGGTACGGGCGACGCCGGGCGCCGGAACGAACGTGCCGCTGTACATTCTCGGCTCGTCGTTGTTCGGCGCCCGGCTCGCCGCCGCGTACGGCCTGCCGTACGCGTTCGCCTCGCACTTCTCGCCCGGCCTGCTGCATGAGGCGGTCACGCTCTACCGCAGTGAGTTCATCCCGTCGGCGCAGCTGGCGGAGCCGTACGTGATCGCCGGGGTGAACGTGGTGGCCGCCGCCTCGGCCGAGGAGGCGCGGCAGCGGTTCGAGGTCACCCGCCGCATCCTGGTCCGGGGTCTGGTCAAACGAACGCCGGGGGCCGGGGACTATACCGACGAGGAGATCGACGCCTTCCTGACGACACCGAACGGCCGGCAACTCGCCTCGATGCTGACCTACACGGCGGTGGGCACCCCGGACGAGGTCCGGGAGTACCTCACCTCGTTCGCCGAGCAGGCGCAGGCCGACGAGCTGATCGTCGCTCACCAGTCGACGAGGATCGCCGACCGCCTCGAATCCGTCGCGCTGACCGCCGAAGCGGTGCTGGGCGCGGCCGCATAAGCCGTGGCCCTCGCGGGGCCACGGCCGCGGTGCGCTAATCGATGGCGTGCGGTGCGATGGCCCGGCGGCGGGCCGGGCCGAGGGCGAGCCCGGCGAGCGCAGGTGCGACGGCGTGGCCAGCGCCCAGGCCGGACGGAGAATCGAAGCGGAGACCCTGCTCGACGAAGCGAGCACAGCGGCAGTGCGCATGACGGCTCCGGTGAATGCTGGTGAAATGAACTTCATGATCGTGACGACGGATGGGCCGCGGCGCGCCGGTCCGCGACGGGTGTGCCTGGCATGCCTGCCCGTTGCGGCAGAGGGTCATGTCGACGATTCGTCGTCGTAACTCCACCAATGCTGGGCTGGATCGGCGGCCACGTACAGGAACTCATCCCGCGAATAGACTCGGCCGAAATTGCTGTCGATCCAGAATTCGTAATGCGGCGCGAGGCCCTTGACCAGGTCCACGACGGCTTCCGTTTCCCGATAATCGACCACGAACGCCTTCGGGCTGGCAGGAATCTTCTCCTGCGGCCACTCATCGAAGATCCCCTCCTCAATGGGGGACATCGCACAAACGTACATCCGCCCGCCAGGCGGCTCCACTCTGGCCACCTTTCCAGCAACGAAGGCTGCTTCGCCGAACATGTCCGCGATGTGACGCAATCCGACATCAGTGCGATCGAACACCAAAACCACCGTGTTCACAGCAACCCTTTCGTCACATGGACTCGAACAGAAGCTGTCTACGCACGCCGCTGGCGAGCGGTTCGATCCGGGCGACATCCTCAACCCAACCGGCCACACCTCACGAGGCACCGAACAGCCCGGTTCCGCCTGTCCGCCAGGTATATGGGACGACCCGGTGGGCTCACCGTGCTGACCGCGTCGGGTGAGGAGGAGCACGCGGAGTGACTACCGGTCTGGTACTGGATGACGCCGGGTTCGAGGTGCTGGTCGGCGGCGAGCCGGTGGGCACTCGCCGGGTGCTGGGCGTACCTGACGTCAAGCTGCTGCTCGATATCGCGGGCCGGTATGTGGAGGCGGTGCATGCCCGCTCGGACGATGCGGTGTTCGTAGGGCTGGGCCGGGAGCTGTTCAGCTGGATCGACGGCGGCCACGGACAGCTGAGCACACGGTTGGAGCAGGCGGCGGTGCCGCTGGTGTTCGAGGTGCGGGCGCCGCAGTCGCCGTCGGCAGCCGGGTGGGCGGTGCTGCGCGCGCCGTGGGAGGTACTGGCCGACCAGACCGGGTTCCTGGCCGCCGATGGGCTGCGCCGGTTCGAGGTGGTTCGCCGCCTGGGGACGCCGACGGCCGCCGCGCCGCTGGACGAGTACCGGCTGGGGCTGATGTTCATGGCCTCGGCGCCGCGGCGGCAACGGGAACTCGACTTCGAAGCGGAGGAGTCGGCCATCCTCACCGCGGTCGGCGACACCCGGGCGGACCTGGTGGTGGAGGACACCGGTGATCCGGAGCAACTGGGCCTACGGTGGGCCGACCTCGGCGGGCTGCCGGTGCTGCATCTTTCCTGCCACGGGGTGAACAACTGGCCGACGTCTCCGGACGGGCCCCGGGTACCGGTGCTGATGATGGAGGACGAGGTCGGCGACGGTCGGCCCGTGACGGCGCCGGATCTGATCGGCCGGTTGTCGGTGATGCCGCGGTTGATGTTCGTCTCGGCGTGCCTGACGGCGACACCGGCGGACGCGGAAGGCTACCTACCGCCCGGCGAGGATCATCGCTCCCCCGGCGAGCCGGCCGGCGGCGCAGCAGGTGACGTCGAGGTGGTGCCGGTGGCGCATTCGCTGTCCACCAGCCTGGTGCGCGCCGGGGTGCCCGCGGTGATCGGCTGGGACGGGTCGGTCACCGATGGCGCCGCAACCCTGTTCGCCCGACATTTCTACGAGCGTTTGGGGCGACGGCTGGACCTGGCTACAGCGATGGGTGACGCTCGCCGGAAGCTGCTGGCCTGTGAACAGCCGGTTCTACGGGCGGATTGGCATCTGGCCCGGATCTGGCTGGGTCCGTCCGGGGGCGGTCCGGTGGTAGCCGGGATACGTAAGCGGCAGTGGATGTCGGCGCTCCACGGTACGAAGACGTTCCTGGACCTCAAACGGCGGCACGTGCCGGTGGCCACGGCGGAGATGTTCGTCGGCCGGCGCCGGGAGATGCGGCGGGCGTTGCGAGCGCTGCGTGGCATCGAGCACGCCGGGGTGCTGCTGCACGGCCAGGGCCGGTTGGGCAAGTCGAGTCTGGCGGCACGGTTGGCGGACCGGTTCGGCGATCGCGCGGTGGCGGTGGTGTTCGGTGACTACACCGCGATGGGGATCCTGGAGGCGATCGCGGCGGCGGTGGAGGACAACGCGGCGGCCCGGTCGTTGATCGAGGCGAAACGGGCCGAGGTGCGCGACCATCCGGAGTCGTTGCGGTGGCTGCTGGTGGATCTGCTGTCCGGCCCCTGTTCCCAGCCCGGCAGCGACGGGCAACGGCCGCTGCTGCTGATCATCGACGACCTCGAACAAGTCCTCGAGCCACAGGAGGAAGGCCCGCACCGGGTGTCCGGCCGCCATGCGTCGGTGCTGGCGGCGGTACTGCGGGCGTTCGACCCGGAACGGGGTGACAGCCGATTGATCCTGACCAGCCGGTTCGTGTTCACGCTCGACGGACTGCCGGATCGTTTGGAGCGAGTGCAGTTGGCGCCGTTGACCGAGGTGGCGCGACGGAAGCTGGCGGTGCGGCAGGAGGCCGTGCCGTCCGAACAATTGCGGCTGACGCGGACCGAGTTGGCGGCACGGGCGGTGGCGGTAAGCCGGGGCAACCCCGGTTTACAGGATCTGGTCGTGTTGCGGCTGGTCTACAGCCCGCAGGTCGACCTGGCCCGGGCCGAACAGGCGGTCACCGACATCGAGAGCTACCTCGATCGTGGCGATCTACCGGCTGACACCGAGATCCGCGCATTCGTGGAGAACCTGGCTCTGGACGCGCTGATCGAGCAGGCCGGGGCCGCCCACATCGCCCTGCTGCGAGCGCTGACCCTCTTCGAACTGCCGATGCCCGCAGCCGTCACCGACCTGCTGGAAAGCCGCACCCTCGGGTCTGTGCGGCGGCTCTGCGGTCTCGGGCTGGCCGACACCTTCTCCGACGCCGGCGATCAGCGGGCGACCGCAACCGCGGTCAACGCCCTGGCCGCCGGCCGGCTCACCCCGCTGACGGATGCTGAACAGGTCGAACTCGCGACTGTGGTGGTCCGGCCTCTGCTGACCGCGTGGGGTGGCCCCGACGAGCAACCAACCTGGAACGCCGCCTTGGATCTACAACTCACCCGGCTGGCGGTGATGGCTGAGGACCCGACGGTGGTCGCGCTGTGCTCCGGGGACGCGGTGCGGGCTCTACTTGCGGGCCCGGCGGAGCAGGCGCTTGCGCTGGGGCAGCAGGCTCTCGCCGTGCTCGACCGGTGCGCCAGGTCTGCGCCGGTCTGGTTGTTGCGCAATGTTGCTGACGCAGCACAGATCAGCGGCGATGGTGACACGGCGGTCGCGCTTTTCGAGCAGGCGGTCCAGCAGGTCACGGCCGAAGGTGAAGCGGCCGACCCGTTGACCCACGCCAGAGTCACTGGCGAACACGCCAAGCTCCTGATCACCCGGGGCGCGCTGGAACAGGCCGAACAGTTGCTGAACCAGGCCCGCGAAATGTTCACCACCGCGGGATCCGAACGTGAAGCAGCAACGGCGTGGGGGGATCTGGCCGAGATCCTCTTCCTACGTGGCGGCTACGACGAAGCGCTCCGCATCCGCCACGAAATCGAACTACCCGTCTACCAACGACTCGGCGACACCCGCGCCATCGCCATCGCCTGGGGACGAATCGCCGACATCCACTACCAGCGTGGCGAGTACGACGAAGCACTCCGCATCCGCCAAGAGGTCCAACTACCCGTCTACCAACGACTCGGCGACACCCGCGGCTCCGCCATAACGTGGGGCGCTGTCGCCGACATCCGCTACCAGCGTGGCGAGTACGACGAAGCACTCCGCATCCGCCACGAAATCGAACTACCCGTCTACCAACGATTCGGCGACACCCGCGAAACCGCAATAACGTGGGGAAAGATCGCCGACATCCGCTACCAGCGTCGCGACTTCGACGAAGCACTCCGCATCCGCCACGAAATCGAACTACCCGTCTACCAACGACTCGGCGACACCCGCGCCATCGCTGTCACCTGGGGAAAGATCGCCGACATCCGCTACCAGCGTGGCGAGTACGACGAAGCACTCCGCATCCGCCAAGAGGTCCAGCTACCCGTCTACCAGCGACTCGGCGACACCCGCGCCATCGCTCTCAACTGGGAGAGAATCGCCGAGATCCTCTTCGAACATGGCGACTACGACGAAGCACTTCGTATCCGCCTCGAAATGGTGCTGCCAGCGGCCGAACGGCTGAACGATATGGAGGGCATTGCCACCACCACCTGGGGCATATCGCAAATCCAGGTGCAACGCCAGGACTTCCCCTCAGCGTTGTCCAACATGCTCAAGGCGTTCGAGATCTTCGATCGCCTGCGACGGCCCGACGGACTTGCTGTCGTGGGAGCCAACCTCGGTGTGCTTCTCACCGCCTATGGAAAACTGGACGATGCCCGAAAGGTATGGGAGAAGAGCCTCGCGGCAGCGACCAAGGTCGGGCTCACACCTCTCGTTCAGCAGATCGGTGAGCTTCTGCGGGGCACCGACTCCGCACCGCACCCGGAAGACGGCTGATCGGTTGATCTTGCATCGCCGCAGGACAACGGCACCCCTCCGGAGGCCGTCGAGCCCGTCCGCGGGGCTGGCGGACGGGTCGGCGGATGTGCACAGTGGAACGATGCCGGCGCCGGATATCGACCTCGCTGAGATCCGCCGGGAGTACCTGGACGGAATCGGGCGCGGCGACCTGCGGGTGGTGGACCGGCTGCTGATCCGGCTGCGGTCGATCGGCGGCGATGGGCGTACCCCGCCGGTCGAGGTTTTGCTGTTGATCGCGAATCTGCTCGCCGGCCGTTTCACGCTCACCGGCGACGAGCGGGATCTGCGGGAAGCGCTCGATGTGCTGCGGCGTGCCGGTTACCTCGGTGCGTCGGATCCGGCGGATCCGCATCATGCGGAATGGGCGCTCTCGTCGGCGATGACGTATATCTCCGCCTACTACGTCAGCCAGAACGCCGACGTCCTGGACCGCGCTGTCGACCTGTTGCGGCCGGTCGAGCCGCGTACGCCGGCGGTGCTGCATCTTCTCGCCACCGCCCTGTTCCTGCGCGGGACGGCGGTCGGGGTGACCAGCGCGGACCAGCTCGGCGAACAGATCGGCCTGTTGCGTGAGTGCCTGGCCGTGGTGCCGCCCGGGTCGCCGCAGCGGCCGTCACTGGCGAGCATGCTCGGGTTCTCGCTGGCCTCGTTGTCCGAGGTCAGCGGCGACCCCGCGGCCGCGGCCGAGGCGCGGGAGCTGCTCGCGAGCGTGCTGGCCACGATCCCGGCCGGTCACCCGGAGCGGGCGCAGCTCGTTCCCGCGTACGCCCGATGCCTGATCGCCAGGGAGGATCCCGGCGATGTCGAGCTGGCGATCCGCGAGCTGAGCGCGGAGGAACGACATCCCGACGTGCTCCAGGTTCTCGCCGAGGCCCTGCTGCTGCGGTCGGCGCGAACCGACAGCCGCGCCGACATCGACCAAGCCGCGGCTCTGGCGGAGCAGGCCGCCGCGAAGGCCCAGGGCGCAGGCCGGCTCGGCGCGCTGGCGGCCGGCGGGCAGGCGTACCTGCGACGGTTTCTCGCCGACGGCGACCGCATCGACCTGGACCGGTCCCTCGCCATGTTCGCGGAGCTGCGGGCGTCACCGACAGCCCTGGAGATCGGTTTGGCCGCCGCCTACGCGCAGGCGCTGCGCCAGCGCGGCGACCGGGCCGACCTCGACGCGGCCGTGGAACTGCTCGCCGGGGTGAAGAACGAGGAGCAGCCCCGGATCATCCTCGCGATGATTCTCTCGGTGCGGGCCACCCACCACAGCGGCGATCTCGGCGACGTCCGTCGTGCCCTGACGCTGCTCGACGGCACCCGCCCGAGTCCGGCCATCGCGACCGTGCACGCCACCGCGACCGGCGCCGCCTACATGGCCGCCTACCAGATCGACGGCGACCCGGCCGACCTGGAGCACGCGATCCGGGCGCTGCGCCGCGAGGATCCGGCCGGGGCCGCACGCCGTGACGTGGCGGAACGGCTCCTATTGCTGGGCACCACCCTGACGGCGTCCGCGAGGTACCTCGGCGGTGACGGCGTCCACGAGGCGATCACGGTCCTGCGGCAGGCCGAGAGCATGGTCGACGACCGCGCCACCCAGGCGGCGGCGCTGCGCTACCAGCTCGGGAACGCCCTGGCGACCGCCGGTTTCCGGGACGCCGGCCGGTTGGACGAGGCCGTCGGCCTGCTGCGGGCGGTGCTGCGCGGGCCCGATCCGCTGCTGGTCACCCGGGCGCAGGCGATCGGCCGGCTCGGCTCGGCCTTGACCCTCAGATTCCATGCGTACGGTCGACCGGAGGACCTCACCGAGGGAATCGTGAATCTCCGGCAGGCCCTGGCACAGATGACCGTCGAGGGCATCGGCCGCTGGATCACGCAGATGGAGCTGGCCATGGCCCTGTCAGCGCGGTTCGAACAGCACGGCGACCCCGCCGACATCGAGACGGCGGCCGACCTGATGCGCGCGGTCACCGCCAAGGCCGGGATGACCCGCTCGTACGGAAGCATCCTCCTGGAGATCACCCTGCGCACGAGATTGCAGCGGCCCGGCGGCGAGGACGGCCTCGACGAGGGCATCGGCCTGCTCCGCGACATCCTCGACGCGATTCCCCGAACCCATATCGAGTACGCCGTGGCCGCGGCCAATCTCGCCGCCGCCCTGGTCCTGCGGTTCCACCGCGACGGCCGGGGCGAGGATCTCGACCGGGCCATCGCCATCGGGCGCACCCTGGCCGGCGACGACGAGCCGGATCCACGGTTCGCCGCCAACCTGTCCGCCCATCTCAAGAACCGGTACGACCTGCACGGTCACCTCCCGGACCTCGACGACGCGATCGAGGCGTCGAGGACCGCCGTCGAACGGGCCACGGGCCGAACCGCTCGTGCCGGTCTGCTCTCCCGGCTCGGCCGTCTGCTCCTGGCCCGGGGCGACCTGGAAGAGGCCATCACGGTGGGGCGGCACGCGGCGGCGATGGACGGGCCGGACCTCGGACACTTCGAACGCGGCCGGCTCCGTGCCGACCTGGCGGGCACGCTGGTCGTGGCCTTCGAGCACACCGGACAGCGCGCTCACCTCGAGGAGGCGATCGACCGGATCCGTGAGGCGATCGAGGTGTCGTCGGCCGACGATCTGTATCAGTCGTCGTTTCTCGCCACACTCGGGCAGGCCCTGGAACGGCGCTGGCGGGCGTTCCACGACGACGCGGATCTGCGCGCCGCGGTCACGGCTCTGCGGGATGCCCTGGCCACGGAGGAGCCGGCGTCCCCCGACCACGCCCAGCTCCTCGCGGTGCTGGCCGGGGTGCTGCTGACCGACGGCCTGCACCGCGATGACCCGTCGACGGTGGCCGTCGCCCGCGACCACGGCCGCGAGGCCGCACACCACCCGGCGGTGCCGACGCGATCCCGCATCGAGGGTGCCGCCACCTGGGGGAACGCGGCGCGATGGCTCGACGACCTGCCCGAGGTGCAGACCGCGTTCGCGTACGCGGTCGGTCTGCTCGCCCCGCTGGCCTGGCGGGGCATCAGCCGGGTCAGCCAGGAGACGGCCCTGAGCCACTGGTCCGGCGCCGGCCCACAGGCGAGCGCGGCCGCGCTGGCCAACCAGGATCCGGGCAGCGCCGTGGAGCTGCTGGAACGCGGCCGCGGCGTGCTCTGGACCGGCCTGCTGGACACCCGGTCCTCCCTGGAGGACCTGGCCGACCGGGCACCGGACCTCGCCGCCGACCTGGTCCGCGTCCGCCGGGGCCTCGACGGATGACCCTCCTACTCGGTCAGGTCGATGGCGTAGACGCGCAGCGGTGTGCCGAGGGCCGGGTCGCGGGTCTCCCGGTCCAGGCGCATGCCGATCTTGAGCATGACGCGGGCGGACGCCTCGTTGCCGGCCTGATGGATGCTGACCAGGTGTTTCATGCCCAGGTCGTCGCGGGCGTGCGCGAGCACCGCCCGGGCGGCCTCGGTGGCGAGACCGCGGCCCCAGTGCTTGCGGGCCAGGCGCCAGCCGATCTCCACGTTCGGCAGGATCTCCGGCAGGAAGGTGGGCACCGCCAGCCCGGTGAAGCCGGCCAGCTCGCCGGTGTCGCGCAGGGTAAGCGCGAACAGGCCGAACCCGTGCTCGTCCCAGTGCCGGCGCCAGGTGGCGAGACGTTCCGCGGTGCCGTCGCGGTCGAGGGGCCGCCCGTTGCGGATCCAGCGCATGACCTCCGGGTCCGCGTTGATGGCGGCCATCGGATCCAGGTCGTCGTCGGTCCAGTGGCGCAGCACGAGCCGGGGCGTTTCCAAACGCGTCAAATCCCTCACGAAACCACAAACTACCGGAACCCTCGGGAATTCCTGGTCGGCCGTGGAGCCAGCCGATCAGCGCATACATGCTCCGCAAGCGCTTGGCGGCACTGGGCATGTCCACCCAGGCCGCCCGCACCGCCGCCCTGTTCCAGCTCGCCGTCGACCTACCCGCCGGTCTGCTCGCACGCTGCCTGGGCATTGACATCAGCAGCGCCGTGGACTGGCAACGCGCGGCCGCAGGAGACTGGCACGCCTGCGCCGCCAGAACCGCCCTTGATTCTGAGCGCGCGCGTAGCGGTCTCATTTGAACGAGAGCTTGGGCTCCGATCTTGGCACGGCGCGGTGCTGAGGTTATCGGAGCAGGGGCATGAGGACGCCGTCGACGATCTGTGCGATGTCGTCGTCATTGATGGGGCGATCGTGGACGACTCCCCAGTGGACGAGAAGGGCGATGGCGGCGGAGACCGCGATCGCGTGTCCGCCCTGCGGGTGGCTCTGTCGAGGGGGCAGGTCGCCACGCTGCATCGCGTGGTCCAGCACGCCTGCGAGAGCCTGGTGCAGGGAGTCGACGTAGCGCACCCGGACCAGGCTGCACAGCTCCGGTTCCTGGCGGGCCGTGTCGAGTAGGGCCGAGACCAGGTCGACCCGGGAGGTGTCCTGGCCGCCCGTGATGCTGACCAGGGTGGCGAAAAGCTCATCGCGCAGGCGCCCACTGCCGATGTGGACCGGCGCGACGTCGTCGGTGAGTCCCGCGTGGCTGAGGGCTTCCGCGGCGAGTTCCGCGCGCGATTGCCAGCGCCGGTACACGGTCGCCTTGCCCACCCCGGCTCGTGCCGCGGCTTTATCCATGGTCAGGGCCGGGTAGCCGCCCTCGGCGAGCAACTCGGTCGCCGCTTGCAGGATCTTGGCGTCCCGGGCGGGGTCGCGGGGCGGTCCGGAGACGCCGGGGGGCCTCCGCAGCTGCGCATCGGGGTGGGGCATGGGGGCTCTCCTCACGAACTGGGACCGTCTTGTCTTTAGTTTATCTAGGCTGCTAACGTCGGAAGCAACCCGGAACATCATCGTCTCGGGTTGAGATGCACGACGGCGATAGTGAGGTGGCGCTGTGAAGGCCGTAGGTTTCACCGAGTTCGGCGGCCGCGAGGTCATGCGGGTGCTGGAGCTGCCCGAACCGCACGCGGGACCAGGACAGGTGCGGATCACGGTGGCCGCCGCCGCCGTCCACCCCGCCGACGTCAACATCCGCACCGGGCTCTCCGCCAAGTACAGCCCGGAGACGAACCCGCCGTCGGACGTGTACGTCGTGGGCTGGGAGATCGCCGGCACGATCGATGAGGTCGGGCAAGGAACACGTCCGGAGTTGACCCTCGGCGCCGAGGTGATCGCGCTCACGGAGCCGAAGCTGGACCTGGGCGGACAGGCGCAGTACGTGGTCGTACCGGCGGAACAGGTGGTCCTCGCGCCGAAGGGAGTCGACCTGACGGCGGCCTCGACCTTGCTGATGGCCGCGCTGACCGCGCAGATGGGCCTGGACGCATTGGCCCTGGCCCCGGGAGCGACGGTGGCGGTGACCGGTGCCGCCGGCGGGATCGGTGGTTACGCCGTGCAGTTGGCCAAGGCGGCCGGGCTGACCGTCATCGCCGACGCCGCGGACAAGGACCGTGACCTCGTCACGAGCCTGGGCGCTGATCACGTGCTCCCGCGCGGCAACGGGTTCCCCGACGGGGTCCGCGAGCTGCGCCCCGACGGCGCGGACGGGGTCATCGACGGCGGCTCGGTGGGCGAGGCGGTGGCCGCGGCGGTACGCGACGGCGGCGGGATCGCGACCTTCAAGGGGTTCACCGGCACCACCGACCGCGGTGTGAGCTGGTTCCCCGTCCTCGTCTTCGACCGCATCCGCGACACCGCGGCTCTGACGCGGCTACGCGACCAGGCCGAGTCCGGTGCCCTCACGCTGCGCGTCGCGGGAACCTACCCGATCGAGCAGGTCACCGAAGCGCACCGGCTCATCGAAGAGGGCGGGGTGCGGGGCCGGCCCGTGCTGGTGTTCTGAGCCAAGACGCCAGCGCCCCGCCAGATCAGACCTGGCCGGCTCGGCGATGCTGCGCCGGCCCTTCACATCAGAGAACGCGTTCTAGCGAAAGCAAGGCTTGCCATGACAACTGACCACAAGGCCAAGGTGCTGGTCACCGGTGCAACCGGAATGCAGGGCGGCGCCGTCGCCCACGCGCTCCTGCGCGCGGGACACCCCGTCACCGCGTTCGTGCGCGACCCCTCCTCGGCCCCTGCCCAGGCCCTGGCCGCCCAGGGTGCTGTCCTGGCCACCGGGGACTTGGAGGACGTCGCCTCCCTGAAGGCGGCCAGCGCCGGACACGACGCGGTCTTCTCCGTGCAACTGGCCGGTATCGACCCGGCCGATCCCGCCGAGATCCGCCAGGCCGGCAACATCGTCACCGCCGCCCAGAGCGCCGGCATCACTCAGCTGCTGCACACGTCGGTGTCGGCGACCGGGTGGCGCACCCAGCACCCGGACATCGAGGTGACCGACCCGGTGATGAAGGAGTACTGGAACCAGAAGGAGGAAACCGAGGACGTGATCCGACGCTCAGGGCTGCCGCGCTGGACCATCTTCAAGCCCGCCTGGTACATGGAGAACTTCCTCCCGCCCCGGCGGGACTACATGGCCCCCGACCTGCCGAAAGGCAAGCTGGTCACCGCCATGAATCCGCAGACCGAGCTGGCGCTCATCTGCGCCGACGACCTCGGTGCCGCTGTCGCCGCCGCAGTCGCCGAGCCCGACAGGTTCCACGAAGCCGAAATCGAGATGGCCGGCGATGCGCTGACCTACCCGCAGATGGCCGAAATCCTCTCCCAGGTCACCGGCCGCGAGATCACTATCGACTTCATCTCCCTGGAAGAGGCGACGCAGCGCTTCGGAACATCCGCAGCGTTCGGCGACGTCTTCAACGACCGTGTCGGCTACCCCGCACGCCCCCATCACGCCGCCGCCTACGGCCTGAGCACAACGACCTTCGCGCAGTGGGCAGCGAGGCAGGACTGGAGCACCATGACTGCCTGAACGCAGGCAAATTAACGCGCTGAGGGCGTGAATGCCGATGTTGAGCGCGCAACGGTCAGCTGTCAATGGCCTTGTCGAGCCAGCCAGCGGTACGGAGAGGATCTCGTAGTGCTGGCCCGGATGTTCCACGATGTGCTGAGTCGAAAGCAGTCCTCAGCGGCCGCAGCCGAGAAAGACAGTATTCCGGCAGTTCTAATACCCGACTGTGCCAGCACAACCACCGCCCGTCGGCGAATCAGAGAGCCGACGGCGATGACCGGAGCTCAACGCCGGTCGGTGATGCGGTGGCGGAACGCGGCCTGCCGGAAGCACTCGACAGCGCGGGCCAGCTGGTCGGCGTTGAGAAGCACGTTGCCGAGGTCGCACTGGGCCGAGGCCCACTGGGGGCTGCCGTGCCCGTACTCGTCGGTGGCGACCTGAACCTCGCGGGCCATCACGTTGTCGGCGTCACCGAAACGCCCCTCACGCAGCAGCGAGAAGGCGATGTCCACGGGTGCGGGGGTAGTCGTCACGCGCGGAGTTCCGGCCGCTGGCAGGAAGGCGTTTCACCGCCACCTGCCAACGGCTTTCACGGGTACGTGTGGGTTCTCATCTGGTCTGGCGGTCGTGTTGGTTGCTGACCTGGGGGCCCAGGTCGTTGGCTCGGGCGTTTGGCGGCCAGTTCTTCTCATAGGTCTGGCGCTTTCTTGATGACCTTGGGCGTGCGGTCGTGGTCGTCTCGTCGTGAGCCGTGGCGGTTAGGTCGACCATCCGGTCTGGCATCGGCGCAGCAGCGGCTGCCATCATCAGCTCATGGTGATCGGCGACGCCCCCCGTGCCGGGTGATGTGGTGTTCGGGTGGTCGCCGTGGCGTTACATGGTCGCGGCGACCGCGATGGGTCTCTTCGGGGCTGTAGTCGGTGTAGTCGGGTGGGAGTTCGTGTCCCTGCTGTTCCCGGCACCCGGCGACAGGCCAGGCAACCTCGACATCGCCCACGCTGCCCGTTTTGCGACTATCTATACAATCTCCTTCGCCATGTTTTCCCTGCTGTTCTCCCGCGCGCGCCCGGCCTGGTTGAGGTTCGGCGGCGACTGGGTCGATCTGGCTGCTGAGCGGCGCGACGGGGTCGTGGTGCCCTATGCGGCCGTGACCAGTGCCCGTGTCCGGTGGGTGTGGCCTGTCGCGAAGCTCGACGTTGTCGTAGGTTCCGCTGACGAATCGCGGGTGATGCGACTTGACCGCGGTGGCCGTCGTCCGTTGCGTAAGCGCAAGGGTGATCAACTGCGCTTCTCCATGCCGATTGCCGGGCTGAGGTCGTCGTCGGCGGACATCCGTTCTGAGCTTCGGCGCCGTGGACTCGGCGAGTGAGAGGTCCGGTCTTCCGTTTGGTTGGGGCTGACCGAGCGTGATGTGAGTTCTGCATCGGACTTAGCGGTTTTGTTCTCCTTCCAGCTTTTGTGAGGCGGGGCGTAGCGGTCGAGGAGTCGGCGGATGCTTGGCCGGCGGAGCTGTTCGAGCAGGTCGCGGCCGGCTTGTGTCAGTTGCATGGCGCGATAGCGGCTGCTGGTTCGTTCGATGAGGGGCTGGCCGATGTCGGCTTCGAGTTGGTCGAGTTGGTGGGAGAGGTTCTGGGTGTGAAGGCCGAGTGCTTTGGCGGCTGCGTTGACGCTTGGGTGAGCGGCGAGATTTTGGAAGCGGCGTAGTCGCTGCCAGCCGTTGCGTTTGCCCTCGACAGCGCGTCGAAGGTCGGCGGGCAGTTCGGGGTGACGTCGGGTCTGGACGACGTGACCGGCGGAGCCTGTTGGGCGAGCGGCGATGCCCAGGTGTTGGCGGTGCCGGCGCACGGTTTGGTGGCTGAGAGCGAGTTCTGCGGCGATGTCACCGTTGGTGCGCTGCAGAGTGCCGGCTTGTTGCTGCAGCCAGGCGGGATCAATGATCGGCTTCCGTTTCCTGGCCTCGCGTTTGCGCTTGGGGGTGACGCGGGGACGCTTCTTGTTCGTGACGCGACGCGCGTGGGTTGCGGCTTCCTTCTTGCTGCGGTTGCTAACCGGGAAGCCGTGGGCGCGGGCGTGCTGCGCGACCAGCGTGTAGGCGATTCCGGTGGTCGTTGCGATGTTCCGCAGCGTGCGTCCGGCTTGGCGATACTCCCGGTTGAAGAAGGCGCGGGTGAGCACCGCGGTGGCCCGTTCCCGCAGCTGGCGGGCCGCGGTCGGAGACGTTTTTGGAAGCGTTGGCGGGGGCCGGTCGAATCGGTGCTGGATGTAGCGGATGTGCTCGACGGTGACGCCGAGTCGGCGGGCGACGGCTGTCGGGCTGAGGTTCTCGACGTCGAGGAGGTGCTGGGCTGTGGATAGGTCGATGTCGTCGGGGTCGCGGCCGGGCAGGATGAGGCCGGCGACGCAGGTGGCGGGCGGGCTCCAGGTGAGCGGTTCGTCGATGCCTGCTGCGTGCAGCAGTCCGATGCCGTGGCGGTGCAGGCCTTCGCGGAGTGGGCTGTTCAGAAGGCGGTGGAAGTTCTGCAGTCCGGCCTTGGATGACTTGCTGGTGAAGGCGAGTAGGTGTTGGGGATTGTTGAGGTCGGCGCCGGTGAGCAGCTGGAACAGGTAGCGGCGGGCGTTGAGTAGACGGTCAGCTCTGCCGGGGTCGCTGCTGGCCTGGTAGCAGATCTCATGCCATTGCTCCGCGGTGAGAGCAATGTCGGTGAACACGGATCGGCGTCGACGGTAGTCGATCGGGCTGCCGTGCGCGTCGAGGTGCTCGGCCAGCGCGCAGATGGCGGCCAGCGTGTCGGGATGCTGCTTGGCGCAGTCGCTGAGGAAAAGACTGGTGGCGTTGCGCCAAGGGGTGAGCTCGTCGGTGGCTCGGAGGTTGCGGACCGGGTTGCCCGGGATGAGCAGCGCGTTGGTGATGTCGATAGCGACCTCGGTGACGTGCGCGCCGCGCGTGGGCAGAAAGCGGATGAGCCAGTCGGGCCAAAGGTATTGCGGGAGGTGCCGTGCCCGGTCGGCTGCGGTGCCGGAGTCCGGTTCCGGCAGGCGGGGTGTGGTGGTGCATGTTCGGTAGCGCAGCCGTTCGCTGACGGGCAGGTGGCCGTCGGCCGACGTCAGGATGCTGTGGCGCAGGTGTTCGGACAAACCGGATAGGCGCTGGTGGGACAGGATCATCGGCCCGCGTGCGGCGGGGGCCTGTCCGGTGCGGTAGGTGGTATAGACGTCGCGCAGCAGCGGCGTGATCCGTGGGAGGCGTTGGCCCTCGTCGGCGGTGATCACGTCGATGGCTTGGCAGGCCATGGCGGCGGCGATCACCGCAGCGGTAGGCGAATGACGTTTGATGCCGTGCAGGCCGTCGCGGTGAGCGTTCAACGCAGAGACGGTTGCGCTGCCGAGATATTCCAGCTCGTTCGGATCGATGCGGTGCAGGAACCAGACGGCGAGCGCGTTGAGGTCACGCAGATCAGTCACCGCGGCGTCGTCGAAGCGGTCGAGCCGGATATTGATCCAGATCTGGGCGGTCAGCCGCGGGTCGGCCGGATCCAACGGTTGCATGGGATGGGAAAGTAGGTCGCTGTCGCAGGCCGGGCCGTGACGAGTCCGGCCGTGGGTGCAGTGTGTCGGCGGTGCGATCCCGGAGCGTTCGGAGATGCTGTTGCGTGGGACGCGCTGGCATGTCGGGCAGAGCACCGCGAGCAAACTGCGGTGGATCAGGCAGGCGAACGTGTAGGGCAGTTGCCAGCGAATCGGCCACCGGCCAGCGGACTCGTTCAGACAGCCCGGGCAGAAACGCGAGCCGACGAGCGGTTTCCAACCGAGGTCGTTGAACTGGTCGAGCACGGTCGCGTCGAGGGCCGTGGACGGAAGGCCGGCTTGCGCCTCGATGCGCCGCAGCAGGCTGGGCGGCAGTTTCCAGGTCAGGTCGTAGTTGTGCCAGACCCATAGCCGGTCGCCGAAGCCCAGGGCTGTGGTGAGCCACCGCAGTGGCATGCCGTTGCGGTGCGCCAACCGCATCAGCCACGAGTCGAGAGCCTCGCCGGGGGCCGGGTCGGCCCGCAGCGGCAGGGTGCGCGGAATCTGCATGGTGTTCACCTCGATTCCGTCGTGGCCTGGCGGCGCGGCCTGCGGTCGGCCGTGATCGCTGCCTGGAGTTGGTGGCGGGCGGTTTCGGAGGCTTCGTCGATGCGGACGGTGTCCAGCAGGGATTCGGTGAGGACTTCCGCGCCGGTGCGGATGGCCTTGTAGCAGCCTCGGGTAATCAGGGTGATGAACGAGCCGATGTGGCCGGTCGTGCGGGCGAACAGGTAGTCGTCGAGGCCGGCGAGCATCCCCGGGTGTGCTTTGGCGAGCACGAGTTGCCGCTCGGTGGCCTTGAGCAGGCTGCGCCAGCGGCGCCGGCCAGTGGCGTCCCCGATCTGGAACGGCGGGAGTTCCAGACGGGTCCAGCGGCGGGCGATCTGCGCCATGATCGCGCTGTCGCCGGTGAGTCCTTCGGCGAACAGCCGGCGGTCGGCCAGGCCGACGCCGGCGTAGATGAACGTGACGGGCAGTTCGTTTGCCAGCCATTTCAAGTGGTTGGAGACGTCGACGCCGTCACGTCGGTTCGGGTCGATGAAGTGCAGGTCGTCGATGATGCCGATCCTGGTGTGGCAGGAGAGCACGCAGTCGACGGCGAAGGTCGCCAGTTGTGCTGCGCTGGCCCGGTCGGTGCCGGGATGGCCGTAGAACTCGCAGATCATCCGGTTGAGCGTGCGCAGCGTCGTCCGCGAGGTCAGCCCGACCCGAAACACTGGCAGTCGTTCGTGGCCGTCGTCCGTGCGTTCCCCGTGCCTGCGGCGCTGGGTGCGGTCGTAGTCGCGGGCGAACGTGTTGGCGATGGTGGTCTTGCCCAGCCCGGGCAGCGCGTCGATCACCGCGGCCCCCCGCACCCGATCCGGATCTTGGCGATTGGTCGCGACGATCTGGTCGAGTTCCTCGTGGATCGCCGCAAGCTGCGGGGTATTGATCGTGCCGAAGTTGGCGTGCCAGTCATGGCGGGCATCGTCGTAGTCGGCTTTGGCGTCCTGGCCCAGAACGGCGAGTTGCCGCGGGGTCAACGGCTCAGGACGCTCGCGGCTGGGTGCGTCGGCCCAGCGCCGCCAGCCTTCCTTGCGTGACAGGGTGTAGAGCGCGCCGCCGGTCACGCCAGCACCTCGAATGCGTCGTCGTAGAACCCCTCGTCCAGGTCGCCTTCGTCGTCGTCGCCCTCGGCGGCGGTCAACTCGGCGACCGGCGCCGACGGCAAGGCAGGCGTCTGCGACGCGATCGCGGGCAGGGCGGCGTACTCGGCCGACTGCCGCACGGCGATGCGCCGTTCGCGCCGATCGGCGACCAGCCCGGCCTCCCAGCGCTGCAGAAGCTGCATGAGGGCGCCGCCTGCGTCGAAAGCGTCGATGCCGGCGACAGCCAGACGCCGGGCATGCAGGGCAGCCTCGGCCGACAACGGGGTGTCCAGCAGCGGACGATGTTCCCAGTCGAGGTGGTGCCAACGCTGGTCATCGGGGTCCTGGAACCAGACCTGGCGGACGTCGTCCGAGTCGACCCGGATCGGCCACTTGCCGGCCAGAGTGCCGCCGTAGTCGCTGCGGGCGTTGCGGTAGCCGTCGAGGGCCGAACCGTTGTAACGCAGCCCGTTGACCTCGACCCCGTAGTTCTGGATCGTGCGGGCGACCACGGGAAGAAAGTCCAGCGCCAGCTGCGGCGTCGCGGGGACACGCAGCCATCCCGCCTTGCCGACCCCGATCACGAACATCTCCGCCGGAGACAGCTTCAACTGTGGCCACTGTGCGATCGCCAGGCCGTCGTGCTTCGCCCGGTGATAGACCGTGGCGATCCACTCACGGATCACGTCCTCAAGCTCGTGCAGGAACAGGAACGCCTCCTGCTCGACACGCTCGCCGCGCGAGTAGAGGTCCGGGCCCTTGTAGGCGGGCAGGTGCTGAATGAGGCCCTCGCGTAGCGTTCGGAAGAACCGCTCGACGGTGGGCTTGTCGGTGGGTTTGTGTGGCTGCGCCGGCTGGATCGAGATGCCGAGTCGGGTGCAGACCGCCAGCACGTGTGCGGACAGGAACACCTTGCCGTGGTCGACCACCAGCGTTTCGGGTGCGCAGACCGGCGCGGTCGTCGCCTCCGTCTCATCGAAGAGCACCATGGCCGGGACGCCGTGATAGGGCCAGGTCGCGTCCACTGGCCATGACGCCGGAGCCGGCCGGCCGGCGACAGCCTCGTAAAGCACCCCGGCGACGTCGACCGCTTTGGTCGACACCGCGGTGACACGCATCCCGACGATGCACCGGGTGAACAGGTCCTGCGCGACGGTCAACTGGGCGCGGACCCACCGGCAGGTCACCGGTTCCATCGCGAACACGTCCAGGTCCTGGGTGTCCAGGATCAGGTACTCCCCCGGCCGCACTGCCCGCAGCCGGCCGAAAGTGCCTTGCGGTCGATCGGCGATCGATCGACGGCCCTTCGCGCTGCCCGACACGGCGTTTGTCCCCTTGGCCAGCTCCTTCAGGCGCCGGTAGGCGGTCGCGTCCGACGGCTCAGCAACGACTCCCGGACCGTGCCGCTGCACCAGCAGCGCCGCTGCGCGGGCCAGCAACGCCGAGCGGCTCGGTGTCGAGTCGTTGATCTTCTCGGCCATCACGGCGCGGACCGCGTCATCCCAGCGAGGATCGACTCTGCTGCCGCGGCCGCGGATGACCCGGGTATCGACCAGCCCGGCTGCGCCGTCACGGCG
The DNA here is from genome assembly GCF_019429605.1 of Actinoplanes hulinensis. Lineage (NCBI taxonomy): Bacteria > Bacillati > Actinomycetota > Actinomycetes > Micromonosporales > Micromonosporaceae > Actinoplanes > Actinoplanes hulinensis. The sequence continues at coordinate 51,080 of NZ_JAHXZI010000007.1, forward strand.
ATAGGCGGCCACCCAACGTTGCAACGTGCGAACACCCATGCCGAGTTCGGCAGCTTTGGCCTTGATCCTGTCGCGCAGCGGACCCTCGGCGTTGAGCACCTGCCGGACGTGTTCGACGCGCTCGGCAACCTGCTCCTGTTGTGCCCTGGTCAAGCTGGCCAAGGTGGTTCCGATACTGCCCGCGGCGAGCGGCTCGTGGGGCGGCTCGATCGACGTGCAGCCGGCTACCAGGCGGCCGAGGGTCAGGGCGTTGAAATGGCCGGTGCGTTCCAGCCGCACAGTCACAGCGCCGCCGTCGAGTTCCACGATCGTCACCACGTCGCCGTCGAACAGCAACTGGGTGCCGACACGCAGATCGATCACGTTGTCGTTCACGGCTTCATCACCCGCCAGATCGGCGATCCGGCGCTCAGAGGCAACGACAAATCCGTCGCCAACCGGCCGCACCACAGCAAATACAGCAGCACCGGCCGCACCATCTCCGGTACGGCGATCTCCGCTGCGGCGTTCTCGACACCACCGATGCTCAGCTGTCCGTCCACCAGCTCCAGAACAGGCGCGCAGAGTTCAGCGGCGACCGTGAACGGACGCCGGTAACCGGCCAAGAATCGAACGTTCGCGAGCTCGATCGGATCAGCGCCTGACCACTGCTCGAACCGCCAACCGCGCATCCTGACCAGCTCGCTGGTCCAATCGAAGACTTCCCGTACCAGTGGATCGGTCATCCGGCGGGCCGGTTTTACGTCCACCACCGTGACGGCCCCATCACTGTGGCTCAGCAGCAGATCCGGAACATGGCGGCGAACCTTCTCACCGACCGATTCTCGTATCTGGAAGGGTTGGGCAACGATTCCGCTGACGGCAGGGTCGAAATCCGCCAGCAGAATCCGAGCCAGCTCCAGCCGGCTCTCGTAGATCACGTGTGCCCCGGTCGTGGCCGACCAGTACCAACCGGAGTAGAACGTGCGACCCTTGTACCAGCGGAACTCCCGTACCGGCCGAGCCGACTGCAGCTCTGGCAGCTGCGCCCGACCCAGCACGGTATCGACGTAGTCACCACCAGCTGACCTGTACCTGACCCCGACAGAAGCGAGGCGCTTCTCGAAAGCAGTAGACATTGCCCGATCATTTACAGAAGGCAATATCCACTCCCTTCGACTCGCCGCCACTTCTCAGCGACTTGGCGAAACCGCCAAGTAGGCCGCCAGATCGATGAGAAACCGCCATTTCTAATGAGGACCTACACCAACGGCTTTCACGGGTACGGGCACTCGCCGACGGTTCAAGGGGTCAGCCCGGGAACTCGTCGGGGTCGACGTCGGACGAGGAGGCGTTGCCGCCTAAGACCTCTTTGAGGCTGAGCTCCCAGATCGTGTACTGGCGGGAGGTGGTGGTGAACTTGAGGCTGTCGTCGAATTTGCTGAACGCGCATTCGCGGGTGAAGCGTTTGCCGTCCCAGTCCACGCCGCTGGCCAGGAAGACCTGGTAGGTGCCGTCTTTGATGCGGCCGGTCGTGACCTTCTTGTTGCCCCGGATGTAGACGGCGACGGTCGGCTTCTTCGAGCCCACCTTCACCAGTTTGACCACGGTGTCCACCGCGTCGCCGTTGTCGATTTTGAGTTGGCCGCTGCCACCGGTGACGCGGGTCAGGTAGGTCGCGTTGGGCTTGCGGCGGATCTGATCCTTCGTCACGGCGGGCACGAACGAGCCGAATCGGTACTTCGCGGCCGGGTCGGAGGCGGCGAGCGCGGCGGTCGCGGCCCTGAGGCCGGCTGCGGCATCGGCGCGGCCGAGCGCGGCGGCGGCGGAGCCGCCGGTGCAGACGCTGCGGCCTTCCGCGGCTCCGGACACCGAGGACAGCTCGTCCGCCAGTGCGGAGAGCGCGGAGACGAGGTCGCCGTGCGCGGCACTGGCCGCAGCCGGCGCCGTCAGCGCGGACAGCGTGGATTCCTGGGTACGGACCTTCTCGGCCAGGGCATCGGCGGCGCTGGCCACCGCGCGGGGCGTGGTGGCCGCCCGCAGGGCGTTGACGCCCGCGGCCAGTTCCTTGTCGGCGGCGTCCAGTGAGGCCTGGAAGGCGACCGGATCGAGCGGCGGCGCCGCCGCGGCGGCGGCTTCCTCGGTCGGCAGGGTCGCGGTGGTGGTGGAGGTCGTGGTGGTGCCGCTGGTGGTCTCGGTGTCGCTCGCGCCGAAGACTCCGGGTGCCAGGAGGACGCCGCTGAGCAGGACCGTTCCCGCGGCGACGGCGAGGATCCGGGTCCGTGTGCTGAACCGCGGCCGGGCGGGAGCGGCGAAGCCGGGCGGCGGACCACCCGGCGGGAAGCCGGGCGGCGGACCACCTGGCGGGAAGCCGGGGCCGGGCGGCTGACCGTACCCGGGGAAGGCGCCGGCGGGAAGCACCCGGATGAGCACGGGCACGGTTCGTGTGGAGGCTGTGCCGGTGGCCGGGTCGACCCAGGGCAGGTCGACGTTCAGCATCACGCCGTCCGTGGCGCCCGGCGGAAAATAGATCATTGCGGGCTGACCGTCCGGGGATGCCGCGACCGCCTTCGTCGCACCGTTCGCGGCCTCGGCCGCGGTCAGCTCGACGACGACGTGCGCGGGACCGCCGGCGAAATCGCCCCCCGTATTCACATCCATCCTTAGAGTATCGACGGCCCCGTCAACGTAGGCCATCCATGATCTTCAGTACCGGTCGCGGCTGCTGGTCGGTGAGGCGCCACCGCCGGTGGGACGGGGTCGGCACACCGAGGGTGTCCAGCCGGTGCAGGATCACCCCTTCACGCAACGCCCAGGGGCAGATCTGCAGGTCATTGATCTCCAGTGCCCGCATCGCGGCCCCGGCCACCAATGCGCCGGCCACGAGCTGATGGGCGCGGCCGGGGCTCACGCCGTCCAGGTCGGCCAGGTCGGGCGACGCCATCCGGCTGACGTCACCGCGGGCGGGCGGGTCGCCGGGCAGCCGCTGCCGGGTGAGGCGCCCGGCGCCGAGGGGCAGTGACAGCGCCACGTCGGGGTCCTCGTCACGGCCGACCGCCAGCTCCAGGGATCCGCCGCCGATGTCGAGCACCAGGAGCCGTCCGGCGGACCAGCCGTACCACCGGCGGACGGCGAGGAAGGTGTAGCGTGCCTCGTCCTCGCCGGACAGCACCTTGAGGTCGACGCCGGTCTCGGCCCGTACCCGGGCCAGAACGGCCGCCGAGTTGTCCGCCTCGCGCAGCGCGGAGGTCGCGAAGGCGAGCAGCTCCTCGCATCCCGCGATCGTCGCGGTCGCTCTTGCCCGTGCCACGGCGCGCACCAGCCGGCCGGCGCCGGTGTCGGTCAGTCGTCCCGCCTCGACCTGTTCCGCGAGCCGTAGTTGCGTCTTCTCGGACCGCATGGGGTCGGGATGGCCGCCCCGGTGGGCGTCCACGACGAGGAGATGCACGGTGTTCGATCCGACATCCAGTACGCCGAGCCGCATGTCTGGAAGCTAACTCCGGGACGGGGGCGCCGGGACGGACAGGCGGTGAGATTCATCGAGAGTTCGGCAAGTCTTCGCCCGAGAGGCGCACTCTCACTGGAAGAAGAGGTGGGTGGTGGCCGTCAGGATCGGCAGCATGATCAGGGTTGCGGTGCCGGCGTAGGCGAAGAAGTGCGGCATCCGTACGCCTCGGTGTTCGGCGACCTCCTTGACCATCAGGTTCGGGCCGTTGCCGAGGTAGGTCAGCGATCCCATCATCACGGCGCCGCAGGCGATGGGGGCCAGCAGGTCGTCGCCGGCCGGGGCGGCGATCAGGGCGGCGAGGTATTGCGGGTCGGTGACGGCGATGCCGAGCTGCCCGGCGGCGACGGAGGTGAAGGCCAGGTAGGTGGGCGCGTTGTCCAGGGTCGACGACAGGGCGCCGGAGGCCCAGAAGTACTGCCACGGCTGGTGCGGGCCGATCTCGGCGGCGTGGGCGTTGAGCAGGAGCAGCGGCTGGGTCATGGTGACGAACACGCCAACGAAGATCACCGCGACCGAGACGATCGGGCCGAACGTGAAGTGGTTGCCGTCGTGGACGGCCCGGGGTGTGCACCGGTAGGACAGGTAGCCGATCGCGGCGAGCGCCGCCTCGGGTACGCCGAACGGCAACCCGAGAGCGCCCCGGGTCAGCAGGACGGCGACCACGGCCGCGAGCAGGAGCAGGTTGCGCTTGCCGGTGATGTGCGGGGGTTCGTGGGTGAGCAGCTGGTCCATCAGGCCGGTGGCGCGGTCGCGTCGTTCCTCGCGGTTGACGAGGAACTGGTCGATCAGGTTGAACAGCAGGATGAGAGTGCCGTTGACGAACAGCCACGGCGCCCACAGCCGGAGCGTCCAGCCGAACGGAACGCCCTTGAGGAAGCCGAGGTAGAGCGGTGGGTCGCCGATCGGGGTGAGCAGGCCACCGGCGTTGGCGACGATGAGGATGAAGAAGACGACCAGATGGGCCCGGGTACGGCGGCGCGCGTTGGCCCGCAGGAACGGCCTGATGAGCAGCATGGCGGCGCCGGTGGTCCCGATGATGTTGGCGAGCACCGCGCCGATGGTGAGCATGCCGGCGTTGGCGAGGGGTGTGCCGGCGAGCGAGCCGCGGATCTCGATGCCGCCGGCGATGACGAACAGTGCGGCGAGCAGCGACAGGAAGGACACGTATTCGACGATCGAGTGGGTGAGCGCCGCGGTCTGCCCGCTGACCAGCAGGTGGACGGCGGCGGGGACGGCGAGGGCCGTGACGACCAGGGCCTTGTTGGTGAGTCTGCTCCACCATCCGGCGGCGAGCGCCTCGAGCAGTGCGACCGCGGCCAGCAGGAGCACGAACGGCGCCGCGCTCCACATCGGTTCAGGCGCCGGTGCGCAGGAGTTCGGCGGAGTGGGCGAGCATCGCGGCGGGGTCCGCGGTGCGGCCGGTGAACAGTGCGAAGGCGGCGACGGCCTGGTGGACGCTCATCGGGGCGCCGGGCAGGGTGGGCGCCCCGGCGGCGCGGGCGGCCTGGAGCAGGGCGGTGTCGGTGGGCCGGTAGACGAGGTCGGCCACCCACAGGCCGGGGCGCAGGTCGGTGGCGGCGACGGGCGATCCGGGGTGGTGGGCCATGCCGGTCGGGGTGGCGTTGATGACGCCGTCGGCGGTGGCGAGCAGGTCGCTCTGGTCGGCGGGAGCGCCGGTGGTGACCCGGCCGGCGCCGAACCGGCCGGTCAGGGTGCGGGCCAGGGCGGCGGCCCGATCGGGGTCCAGGTCGACGACGGTCAGGCGCCGGGCGCCGAGGACCAGCATGGCATGGGCGACGGCCGCTCCGGCACCGCCCGCGCCGAGCTGTACCACGTGGTCGCGCGCCACCGACGGGAAGTGTTCGGCGAAGCTGGTGCGGAACCCGTACCCGTCGGTGTTGTGGCCTTTGGTGGTCTGGTCGTCGAAGACGACGGTGTTGACCGCCCCGAGCAGGCGCGCTTCGGCGGAGAGGTCGTCGAGGCAGTCGATGATCCGCTGTTTGAACGGGTGGGTGACGTTGAGGCCGCGGTAGCCGAGGGCGCGGGCCCAGCGCAGCAGGTCGGGCAGGTCGCTCGTGTGCAGGCCGAGGGTGTGCGAGTCGATGGTGGTGTAGAGCAGGCGGATCCCGTGCCGGTCGGCCTCGCGCTGGTGCAGCAGCGGGGAGTGGGACTGGCCGATGCCGGCACCGACCAGTCCGATCAGCACGTCCGCCATCAGGCGGAGGCCCGGATGCTCTTGTAGAGTTCCAGGTTCTCGCCGGTGTAGTGGGTGTTGAAGAAGGCCTCGGCCTTGGTGATGAAGGCGTTGCGGTCGATCTGGTCGACTTCGACGACGGTACGGGCAGGGTCGGCCCGCCATCCGTCGAGCACCTTCTCGGTCTCGTCGTCGACGCACCTACGGTTCTCGGCGCGGATGTCGTGGATCGCCGTGAACAGGGCGTCCTTCTGCGGCTGGCTCATCCTGTCCAGCGTCTTGTCGGAGACCACCACGAAGTGGGCGCCGACCTGATGGTTGTTGAGGCTGGCGACTTTGAGGATCTCGTCGAATTTCTGTGCGTGGGTCGCGGTGACCGGGTTCTCCTGGCCTTGGGCGATGCCCTGTTGCAGCGCCAGGTAGAGCTCCTCGACGGCGATGGCGACCGCGTTGGCGCCGAGTGCCTTGGCGTTGGCCAGGAACTGCGGGGTGTTCGGGAAGCGGATCTTCAGGCTGGCGAGGTCCTCGGGTTTGCGGATCGGCTTGGTGGCGGTGAAGGTGCGCATGCCGAAGTACCAGGCGTCCACGATGGTGGTGTCGGTGGCCGTGTTGAACTCGGTGAAGAAGGCCTGGCCGTTCTTGTCGATCCAGGCGAAGAAGTGGTCGATGTCGTTGAAGGCGTAGGCGGCGTCGAGGACCCCGATCTTCGGGAAGGCGGTCGACATGGCCGAGCCGCCCTGGAGGTCGATGTCGATGTCGCCGGTCTGCACGCTGGCGAAGCGTTCGGCGTCCGGTCCGAGCTGGCTGTTCGGGAACATGTCGATGGTGAGGCCCAGGTTCTGTGCCTCGACGCGTTCCTTGAGCAGCTTCATGCCGCAGTAGAAGTTCGGCTGGGTCTCCGGCTGGGAGCTGCCGATCTTGAGGGTGAGGGTGGGGTTCTCACCTTCGGCGGCGGGGGCGTTGCCGGAGGTGGTGCAACCGGCGGTGAGAAGGACGAGGGTCAGGGCGACGGCGAGTCTTTTCATCATTTACTCCCGAATATCAGAATCCGAGCAGATGGGGCAGCCACAGCACGAGGCCGGGCAGTGCCGTGACGAGGATCAGCACGGCGACCAGGGGGACGAGGAACGGGACGATCCCGTGGAACACCTCTTCGACGGGCCGTCCGGTGACCGAGGCGGTGACGAACAGGACGCTTCCGACGGGTGGGGTGAGCAGCCCGATCATCAGGTTGATGATCATGACGACGCCGAAGTAGACGGGGTCGACGCCGAGGCTCACGGCGACCGGCAGGAGCACCGGCACCAGGACGAGGATGGCGGCGGTCGCGTCGACGACGGTGCCGAGGACGAGCAGGACGACGTTGACCATGATCATGAAGATCCAGGGGTCGCTGGACACCGACGTCACGAGCTCGGCCACGCTGCTGGAGACGTGCGCGCGGGTCATGATCAGGCCGAGCAGGGCGGCGGAACCGAGGATCAGCCCGATGCCGCCGGTGATGACGGCCGTCTCCCGCAGCGACTGGATCATGATCTTGACGGTCAGGGTGCGGTAGACCAGGCCGAGCACGATCATCAGGAGCACGGCGACCGACGCCGCCTCGGTCGGGGTGAAGGTGCCGGACAGGATGCCGCCGAGCAGGATGACCGGTACGAACGCGGGGCCGATCGTGCCGATCGCGGCGGCGCGCAACCGGGTGCGGTCGAACGGCACCGAGGTGACGTCGGGGCGGCGGGTGGTCCAGATGTAGACGTACACGCAGAGGCCGGCCGCCATCAGCAGGGCGGGGATGATCGAGGCGGCGAACAGGGCTCCGGTGGAGACGGCGGCGGTCGCGGCGTAGATGACGGCCGGGATGCTCGGCGGCATGACCGGGCTGATCAGCGAGGACGAGGCGGTCAGGCCGGCCGCGAACCGGTACGGGTAACCGGCCTTCACCATGTGCGGGACCTCGATCTTGCCGAGCCCGGCGACGTCGGCGAGGGCGGAGCCGCTCATCCAGGAGAAGCCGACCGCGGTGCCGATGTTGACGTAGGCGAGGTTGCCGCGGATGCGGCCCAGCACGGCGAGGCCGAAGTCGTAGAGCCGGTCGGCGATGCCGAGCCGGTTGGCCATCACCCCGACCAGGATGAACAGTGGTACGGCGAGCAGCGGGAAGCTGTTGAGGCCGTCGAAGGTGGTCTTCAGGGCGAAGCCGCTGGAGTTGCCGTCGGCGAGCGCCCACCAGAGGCAGGGGCCGATGAAGGCGAGCCCGACCGGCACGCGCAGGATCATCAGGACGGTGACGGCGACGCCGATCATCCAGAGTTCGAGGATCATCGGGCCTCCGCGGCGTCGAAGAACTCGTCGGGCCGGCCGGCCAGGAAGATGCGGACGATCGCCCGCACGGTGCCGGAGGCGAAGCCGGCCAGCGGGAACGCGTAGAGCACCCCGATCGGGATCTCCAGCGCGGCGGTGCGGCGGCCGGGGTAGGCGCGGATCAGCGCGTAGGCCTCCCAGACCATCAGCGCGCAGATGGCCGCGGTGCAGACGGCGGAGACGGCCTTGACGACCGTCATGGCCCGGCCGCGCGCCAGGTAGTCGATGATCTGGATGGTGATGTGGCCGTTGTTGCCGACGAGGTATCCGACGGTGACGAACGTCAGGACGATCAGGGAGTAGTTGGCGAGTTCGCTGACGCCCTGCCAGTTGAGTGCCGGCACGTACCGGCTGGCCACCTGCCACAGCACGCTCACGAAGATCACGACGACGGTGAGCGAGGCGATCGTCAGCTCCACCGATCCCCAGACGCGCAGGAACGCCGGTTCACGCCGCTCGGGTGTGGGTGTGGGTGTGGTCAACGAGGAACCTCGCTCTCACGTGGCCATCAGGCGGACCAATTGGACCGCTCAGTGGACTGCGTGTAACGTACGGGCGACCGCAGGTTCTGGCAAGAGGCCGTTACGGATGTGTGAATCCGGGCCGGGGGCAGGAGAATCCGGGTGACACGGCAGGATGGTCCGCGGTCGTGCACCTGGACGCGAGGAGAGTGGAACCTGTGGAGTCGCCGGAGGCCGTTGACCAGCAAGGGGTGCGCAGCGTGCAGCGTGCGCTGGGGATCCTCGGCCTGCTGACCGACGACCGGCCGATCGTGTCGGTCCGCGACATCGTGGAGGCGACCGGCCTGGCCAAGACCACGGTGCTGCGGCTGGTGGCGACGCTGGAGTACAACGGTCTGCTGTGGGCCACCACGAACGGGTACATGGCCGGGCCCGGCCTGTGGCGGTGGGCGCACCTGGCCCGCAAGAGCTGGGAGCTGCCCCCGGAGACCCAGACCGGCATGCGCGAGCTCGCCGCCCGCCAGCGCGAGACCGTCAACCTGTACGTGGCCCGCGACATCTACCGGGTCTGCGTCGCCCAGCAGGAGAGCCCGCAACCGCTGCGGCACGTCGTCCGGGTCGGCGACGAGCTGCCGATGTGGGCCGGCGCCTCGTCCAAAGTGCTGCTCCGCGACGCCTCCCCCGCCCTGCTGGAGCGCATCGCCAAGGCCTCCCCGCACGGCCCCGGCCACGCCGCGGTCATGCGGGAGTGGATCGACGAGGCCGCCGCGGCCGGCTACGGGGAGAGCCACGGCGAGCGCGAGGCCGGGCTGTCCGCGGTCGCCGCACCGATCCTCGGCCGCTCCGGCGGCGTCGTCGCGGCGCTGGCACTGAGCGGGCCGACGATCCGGTTCACCCCGGACCGGGTCACCGCGTTCGCCGCCGACCTGCGGGCGATGGCCCAGCAGATGTCCGAGCGTGGCTTCGACAGGCCGTTCGGCGCCCCCGGCTGAGCGGCTCACCCCAACTCAACGGTCCTGCCGGTGCGCGACGACGCGTACACCGCTTCGACGATCTCCAGAGAGTGGAACGCATCGCGGCCGGTCACGGCAGGTTCGCGGCCGTCCCGTACGGCCGCCACGAAGTCGGCGATCTGGACGGCGTGAAACGGCGCCAGCCGGTCGTGGACGTCGGCGAGCGGTAGGTCGGCGGTGCGGCCCGGCTCGTACCGGAGGATCGGCGGCGGCTCCCCCGGCACGGTCCACACGTCGGTGAAGCCGACGCCCTCCGGATACTCGGTGACGCCCGCCGTGCGCCCGGCCGCGTCCGACACCCAGACCTGGACGCCGAGGCCGGGCCGGAACGTGGTGCCGGCCTGCACGGTGGCGATCGCACCCGACGCGAACTCGATGAGCACCCCAGCCGTGTCCTCCACACCGATGCTCCGGTCGTTCGCAAGCGTGGCGCGGTGCCCGGTCACCCGCCGGGCCCGGCCCAGCCACCACTGGAGCAGATCGATGTGGTGGATCACCTGAGTCATGAGCACGCCGCCGCGCCCCGGCTCGGCGTAGTAGCCGGCGTCGCGGTGCAGGCGGGCCACCACGCCGCCGCTGATCAGCGGGCCCAGCCGGCCGTCGTCGAGGGCGGCGCGGATCCGGGCGGCCGCCGGCCAGAACCGGCGCTGGAAGATCGCCCCGAACCGGATCCCGGCGCCTTCGGCGGCCACGATCATGCGTTTCGCCTGCGCCACGTCGTTCGCGAGCGGTTTCTCACACAGCACGTGTACGCGATGACGCGCGGCCGCCAGGACCCCGGCCTCGTGGGCCGCGTGCGGGGTGCAGACGGTCACCGCGTCCACCCCGCCGGCCAGCATCAACTCGACGTCGGCGAAGACGTGCGGGATGCCGTGCTCGGCGGCGAAGGCGTGCGCCCGCCGCGGCACCACGTCGGCGACCGCGGTCACCTCGACCCCGGCGATCGTCCGCAGTGCCGCCACATGGATGCGGGCGATCGCGCCGCAGCCGAGGACACCTACCCGCATCGCCGGGCCAGCCCGCGCATCCCGAGCTCGTAGACGTCGGCGCCGAACCCGGCCAGGAAACCCCAGGACGCGGCCGCGGTGAGCAGGTTCCGGTAGAGCGGCTCACGGCTGAACACATTCGTCAGGTGCACCTCGACGATCGGTTCGCCGAGCATGCGCAGCGCGTCGTACAGGGCGACCGAGGTGGTGGACAGGCCGGCCGGGTTGATGATGACGGCGGCCTGCTCCTCGTACGCCTCATGCACCCAGTCGATCAGCTGCCCCTCGGCGTTCGACTGCCCGAAGAACAGGTCGAAACCCAGCTCGGCGGCCAGTTCATGGCACCGTTTCCGGATCTCGGCGAGCGTGACCCGCCCGTACAGGTCGGGCTCCCGCCGGCCGAGCATGTCCAGGTTCGGCCCGTTGAGGATGTACAGCCGCCCGGTCACGGCCGGTAGACCTCGACCTTGCCGGTGGAACGCGGGCTCGCCGGATCGTTGAAGAAGTACTCGCCGGGGCGGTCGAACGTGTACGTGAACGACTCCCCCGGCGCCAGCGTCACGTCGAACAGGCCCTCGAAGAACTGGGTGACGCCGCGCGGGCCGGCGTTGCCCGGGTGGTTGGTGAAGGTGACGGTCGTACCCACCGGCACCCGCAGATGGGTGGGCGCCATGCTCGCCACCCCGAACGACTCGGTGGTGCCGGTGGCGGTGCGGCCGATCACCACGGCCGTGCCCTCGACCGGGCCACCGGAGACCGGGCGGCGGATCACCGGAGGCGGCGGGGCCGGCACCGGGCCGAGCGACCCGCCGATCTCGAACGCCCACAGGAAATCCCCACGAGGAGCCGAGTTCCCGTACGGAATGCTGGTCCCGCCCGCGTAGACGGCCAGATACTCGCGGCCGCCGGCCCGGTACATGATCGGGCTGGAGCTGATCGCCGCCCCGGTCTGGAACCGCCACAACTCACGGCCGGTGCACGCGTCCATGGCGAGCAGGTTGCCGTCCGGCTGTCCGATGAACATCAGATCGGTGGCCGTGGTGAGGATGCCGTTGCCGTGCGCCAGCGAGTACGGCATCCGCCGCTTCCACCGCACCCGGTTGGTGCTGACGTCGACCGCCACGATGCCGCCGGTCTGGTACTCCCCCGGCGGCCGCAGCCCGTTGGCGGCCTCGGTGAGCGAGTGCGCCGCCGCCACGTACCCGAATCCGGTGTAGACCAGGCCGGTGCGGTGGCTGAACGACAGATGCGACCAATCGGCGCCGCCGCCGTGACCGGGAATGGACAGGACCGGGGTGTCCCAGTGCGGGTCGTAGAGGGCGCCCTGGACGTAGTTGGGGACCGCCCGGTTCGGGTCGCCCGGCACCGACGTGCCCAGCGGCTGGTCGGCGACCCGCTGCTCGGTCCAGCCGCCCTGCACCGGGAACGGCTGGGTCGGCCACGTCTTCTGCCGCGGCTCCTGCGGGACGGGCCGTTCCACGATGCCGAGCGGGGCGGTGCCGTCGGTGCGATCGAGGATGAAGTACATGCCGGACTTGCTGCCGTAGACGACCACCTTCCGGTTACGCCCGTGGATACGGACGTCGGCCAGCACCGGCGACATCACGTTGTCCATGTCCCAGATGTCGTGGTGAACCGACTGGAAATGCCAGCGGTAGGCGCCGGTGCGCAGGTCCAGGGCCACCAGCGAGTTGGCGAACAGATTCTGCCCGCCCCGCGCCGACCCGTCCTGCGACGAGTTGCTGCCCCGGGCGTTACCGAACGTCCAGTACGTCAGGCCCAGCGCCGGATCGACGGCCGGATGGATCCACGGGGTGGCCCCGCCCTCCGCCCACGAGTCACCCTCCCACGTGTCGTTGCCGAACTCCCCGGGCCCGGGCGTGCCCCAGAAATGCCACACCACCTCACCGGTACGGGCGTCGACGGCGAGGGCGGCGCCGCGCGGGCCGTCGTTGGTGCCGCAGAACAGCAGACCGTCGTGATAGACCACGGCGACCTTCTCGATGTTGCCGTACCCGTTGATCTGCCGCTCCCAGACGACCTGCCCGGTCCGCTGGTCGAGGGCGATGACGTAGTTGTCGTTGGACTTGGTGAACACGTGCCCGCCACCGACCGCGACCCCGCGGCGGGTGAGAGCGCCACGGATCTGCTCGTAACGCCAGCGGGTCTGCCCGGTGACACCGTCGACGGCGATGACGTTGCCGAGCGCCGACTCGATGTAGAGGACACCGTCGACGGCGACCGCGGTGCTCTGACTGTTGCCGGTGCGCAGCCCGCCCTCGACCGAGTTCATCCAGGCGCCGCGCAATCCGCGTACGTTGCCGGGGTTGATGCGGCGCAGCCCGCTGTAGTTCTGATTGCCGAGGTTGCCGCCGACCTTGGGAAAGTCGGCGTCGCCGGGGGTGTCGAAACGGCTCAGGTCGGCCGCGGACGGCTCGCGATGGGATTGCGCGGGCACCGGGGTCGCCGCCGCGGCGGCAACCCCCTTAAGCAGGGATCGACGGTTCATCGAAAGCCTTCCGTGGAAACCCCGGCTTTGGCCGTGGGGAGAATCGGATTAACTACGGAGCAGGTCAGGGGTAGCCCATCCGCCGCCAAGGCGGATGGGTGCCTGGATCGTCTGCGGCTCCGCGATGGGGCGTTACGTTCGGCGCGGACTCCCCGGCTGATCTGTTTCAGCCGGTCGTCGACCAGCCCGCAGGTGACGTCTGAACGGCCTCGAGGGTTACAGTGACCACTGTGGTCGAGACAGTGCGTTACACCTACCGCCTGCGGCCCGGCCGCACGGCGCAGGCGGTACTGCTCGACGAGTGGGGCCGCTGCCGTTGGCTGTGGAACGAGGCCGTCCACCAGCAGAGAGCCGGCCGTAAGCCGACAGCCGGCAAACTGTCGAACATGCTGACCGAGGCCCGGGGCCGTAACGCCTGGTTGCGATCCGGGTCGCAGGTCGCCCAGCAGCAGACCCTGCGCACCTACGCCACCGCCCTGGACCACTCTTTCACGGTCAAAGGCCGGGGCCGGCCGAAGAAGAAGCGGCTCAAAGACGCGCTGCCGAGCCTGGGGTACACCACCCGGGGCTTCTCGATCAAGGACGGCCGTTTGTGCCTGCCCGGCAAGGTCATTGTCCCGGTCGTCTGGTCCCGTGAACTGCCGTCCGATCCGACCAGCGTCCGCGTCTACCGCGACAACCTCGGCCACTGGTATGCGTCGTTCGTGGTCCGCCGTGACACCGGCGATATCCCGGAACCCGATCTGCCGGGAATCGGTGTGGACTGGGGTGTGAAGACCACCGCCACCACCACCGATCCGGCGTTCGACCTGCCGCACCTGGGCCACCGTAAACGCTGCGCTGCCGAACGGGCCAAGGCCCAGCGCAAGATGGCCCGCCGTCGCCGAGCGAAGGGGCAGGCCCCGTCGAAGGGTTACCAGACGGCGAAGCGGCAGGCCGCCCGCATCGAGAAGAAGGCAGCCCGGCAGAACACCCACGACGCCCGAGTCTGGGCCAAGCAGATGGTTGACCATCACAGTCTGATCGCCGTTGAGGACTTCAAGCCGACGTTCCTGGCCAAGTCCCGGATGGCCCGTAAGGCCGCCGACGCCGCGATCGGCGCCTGCAAACGAGAACTGATCGACCGCGGCAAGCGGGCGGGCCGGAAGGTGGTGCTGGTGCCGCCCGCCTACACCACGATGACCTGCTCCGGGTGCGGCGAGAGAGCCAATCACCGCCTCGGACTGGGCGCACGCATCTTCGAGTGCCCGGCCTGCGGATACACCGCCTGCCGCGACCTCAACGCCGCGAGGACGATCCTCGCCACGGCCGAACGCGACCGTGCCAGTGCCGACGACGTAAGACATCAGATCGCCTCCCTCCGGGACGGTGGACCGGATGCGGTCCGAGCTGGGAATCCCCCGGATCCATCCGGGGGAGCCGTTAATCGAAGACTCCCTGGTAGATGTCCTTGATGTTCCAGTGGCCCGGGGTGGGCACCGGCTCGTTGACCATCGGTACGTCGATCACCGCGGGCCGCCGGGCCGCCAATGCCGCACGCAGCGCGTCACCGAAGTCGGCGGCGCTCGCGACCGGGTAGCCGTCCGCCCCGCAGGCCCGGCCCAGCGCCGCGAAGTCCGGGCTGTAGGCGGAACCGTCCGGCGCGGTGAAGTCGCATCCGAACCCGCTCCCGAAGCTGGCCGTCTGGAGGTCGCTGATGGTGCCGTGGGAGCGGTTGTTCATCACCACGAAGATCACCGGTGCGCCCTGTTCGACGGCCATCGGCAGCGCCGGCAGCTGCGCGCCCATGCCGCCGTCGCCGATCAGCGCGACGACGGTGCGGTCCGGTTCGGCGATCTGCACCCCGACCGCGGCGGCCGGCCCGAACCCCATGGTGGAGGCGCCGCCCGGGGTGATGAACCGGCCCTCGGCGGGCAGCTCGTAGCACTGGGCGACACCGTTCTTGTTCCATCCCACGTCGGTGACCAGCACCGCGTCAGGGGGCAGGATCGCGCGCAGGTCGGTGAGGATCCGCTCGGGACGCAGCGGGAAGTTGTCGCTCGCCCCACGGCCGCGGCTGTCGGCGAACAGGCTGCGGCGGGCCGCCGTGATGGTCTCGCGCAGGCCGGTACGCCGGTGCGGTTGTGGCCGCTTCGCCCGTACCGCAAGATCGATGGCCCGGGTGGCGCGGGAGATGTCGGCGACCGCCCCGATCTCCACCGGGAAGTTGCGGCCGATCTCGGCCGCGTCGATGTCGATCTGGATCAGCTTCCCGGGCGGGAACTGCCAGGTGTAGCGGCGGTCCCACGAGCTGGCGTCGGTCTCGGCGAAGCGGGTCGCGCAGGCCAGCACCACGTCGGCCTCCCGGGTGTGCCGGTTGGTCAGCTCCAGACCCCAGAAACCCGGCATGCCGAGCAGCAGCGGATGGTCGTCGGGCAACGTGCCCTTGGCCATCAGCGAGTGCACCACCGGGATGTCGAGATGCTCGGCGAGCGAGCGCAGCGCGTCCAGGCCCGGCCCGCGCCGCAGCCCTCCGCCCACATAGATCAGCGGGCGCTCGGCCGCCAGCAGCAGATCGGCGATGCGGTCGGCGGCCTCGGCGGGCAGGTCCGGCTTTTCCAGGACCCCGAGGGGGTACGCGTGAGCGCTCGCCGTGACCGGCCTGGAGAAGTGGTCCATCGGCACGCTGAGCAGCACCGCCCCGGGCCGCCCGGACGCGGCCGTCCAGAACGCGCGCTCGGTGAACCGGGCCAGGTCGCCGGCCCGGTGCACCTGCCACGCGCGTTTGACGAACGGCCGGTAGATGGCGGTCTGGTCGGCGTCGGCGTGCAGGTTCACCTCCTGGTGCGGGTGCCGGCCGCGGTAGTAGGAGGGGATGTCGCCGGCGATCGCGACCAGCGGCACCGAGTCGAGGGCCGCGGTGAGCACGCCGGTGACCGCGTTCGTCATGCCGGGGCCGACATGCAGCAGCACCACCCCGGTACGGCCGCCGGCCCGGGCGTACCCGTCGGCGGCGTGCGCGGCGGCCTGCTCGTGGCGGGCGATCACGAACCGGATCGAACTGCGGGAGATCGCGTCGAGCAGGGCGATGTTGGTGTGCCCGCAGGTGCCGAAGACGTACTCGACGCCGTACGACTCCAGCTGGGTCACCATGGCCTCGGCAGCGGTGGTCATCGGGGACCCTCCTGGTCGCCGAACAGGGAAAGGCCGCGCAGCATCAGCGTCTTCACCACCGTGTAGTCGTCGATCATCCAGCGTGGGGACTCCCGGCCGAACCCGGAGTCCTTGACCCCGCCGAACGGGACGTGGTCGAGGCGGAAGTTGGACGACCCGTTGACGATCAGGCCGCCGACCTCCAGTTCCCGCCAGGCGGTGACGACCCGGCGCAGGTCGTGGGTGAACAGGCCGGCCTGCAGCCCGTACCGGCTGTCGTTGCAGGTGGCCAGGACGTCGTCGAAGTCGTCGAACGGTGAGACGCTGACCACCGCGCCGAACACCTCGTCACGGATCAGCCGGGCGTCCGCCGGTGGGTCCGCCACCACGGTCGGGGTGACCGTGGCCCCGTCCCGGTCGCCGCCCGTGGTGATGGTCGCGCCGGCGGCGGCCGCCTCCCGCGCCCAGCCGACGACGCGTTCGGCCGCGCCGTCGTCGACCATCGAGCCGACCGCGGTGGCCGGGTCGAGCGGGTCGCCGACCCGCAGCTTGCGCACCCGTTCGGTGAACAGGTCCAGGAACTCGGCGTAGCGGCGCCGGTCCACGTAGACGCGCTGCACCGAGATGCAGCTCTGCCCGGAGTTGCTGTAGCCGGTGGCCGCGCAGATCGCGGCGGCCGCGGCCACGTCGGCGTCCTCGCAGACGATCGTGGCGGCGTTCCCGCCGAGTTCCATGACCAGGCGTTTGGCGCCGGCGGCCCGGGCCACGGCCGCGCCGGTGGCCGGGCTGCCGGTGAAGCTGATGACGGCCACCTCCGGGGCCGCGCTGAGCGCCGACCCGATCTCGGCGCCGCCGTGCAGCATCTGGACCGCCTCGGCCGGCATCCCGCAGTCGAGCAGCAGCCGGACGACGGCCGCCGATGACGCCGGGGCCTGTGGTGGCGGTTTGACGATGGTGGTGTTCCCGGCCGCGAAGGAGGCGCCGAGCTTGTGGGCCAGCAGGTTGGCCGGCGCGTTGAACGGGGTGATGGCCAGGGTCACGCCGGCCGGCGCCCGGTAGGTGAGCGCGGTGGTGCCCACGCCGCGCGCCCAGCCGGCGACCGGCAGCACCTCTCCGCCGAGCCGCCGGGCCTCGGCCGCGGACACGGCGAAGGTGTCGGCGACCCGGTCGATCTCACCGCGGCCGTCCTGGACCGGTTTGCCGAGTTCGAGCGCCAGCAGCCGGGCGAGGTCGTCACGGCGGCGGGACGCCTCCGCGGCCGCGCGGTCCAGGACGTCCGCCCGCGCGGCCGGTGACATGCGGGCCACCGTCCTGGCGCCGGTGCGGGCGTACCGCAGGGCGGTCTCGACGTCGCGCTCGCCGGCCTGCCGGGCGGTGCTGACGACGCGGCGCAGCCAGGGGCCGACGCGATCCACCCGCGGTCCGCCGGTCACCCAGCCGCCGGCGATGAGGCATCCGGCCTCGGTGATCTCGTGTTCGGTCATCGCCACTCTCCTCGCGTGGACCGCTTGGTGGTCCTTCTAGACCGCTCTGTGGACTAGGTGTAACGTACGGGCCGCGAGGTTCCCTGGCAATGACTCACACCGATCGATCGCCTACGGCCTTACCGACCGAAGGGCACCCCACATGGATGACGACCGACCGCTGCACGGCGTCCGGGTCCTCGACCTGACGAACGTTCTCGCCGGGCCCTACTGCGGCTACCAGCTGATGCTCCTCGGCGCCGAGATCGTCAAGATCGAACGGCCCGGCGAGGGCGACCTGGCCCGCTCGCTGGGCCCCGAACCGGACCTCAACCGGACCGCGCTCGGCGCCTCGTTCCTGGCCCAGAACGCCGGCAAGAAGTCGGTCGAGCTCGACCTCAAGGACGCGCACGACCGGGCCGTCTTCGAGGACCTCGCCCGGGACGCCGACGTGCTGCTGGAGAACTTCCGCGCCGGCGTCCTCGACCGCATCGGCTACGGCTGGGAGGTGCTGCACCGGCTCAACCCGCGCCTGATCTACTGCGCCATCTCCGGGTTCGGGCAGACCGGGCCGATGCGCTCCGCCCCCGCCTACGACCAGATCATCCAGGGCCTGTCCGGCATGATGAGCGTCACCGGCACTCCGGACACCGTCCCGCTGCGGGTCGGCTTCCCCGTCTGCGACACGGTCGGCGGACTGGTCGCCGCCATGTCGATCGCCGCCGCGCTGGCCGGGCGTACCCGTACCGGGAAAGGGGTCTTCCTCGACGTCTCCATGCTGGAGACGTCACTGTCGGCAATGGGCTGGGCCACGTCGAACTACCTGGTCAGCGGGATCGCGCCGGAGCCGATGGGCGACCAGAACGCGACCGCGGCGCCGTCCGGCACCTTCCGGGCCGCCGACGGGCCGCTGAACATCGCGGCGAACCGGCAGGAACAGTTCGAGACCCTGTGCCGGCTCATCGACCGCCCGGACCTGCCCACCGACGAGCGGTTCGCCGACCGGGAGGCCCGCAAGCGGAACCGGGCCGTGCTCAACGAGGAGATCAACACGGCGCTGCGGCGGCGGACCGCGCTCGACTGGGAGCGGCTGCTGGCCGGCGCCGGGGTGCCCGCCGCCCGGATCCTGACCGTGGCGCAGGCCCTGGAACTCGACCAGCTCAGCGAACGCGGCTTCGTCACCGAACTGCCGTTTCCCGGGCAGCCGCGGCGCACCCTGCGGGTCGCCGGCAACGGCGTCCTCGTCAACGGGGAGCCGTTGCGGCCGCCGGGACCGCCGCCGCTGCTGGGCGAGCACAACGCCGAATTCACCTCGGAGGTGACCGCGCCGTGAACGATCCGTCGCTGCGGGACGTGGCCGACTGGTGGGCCACCGCCGTCTCCCGCGTCGAACCCAACCGCATCGAACTGCGTGGCCGGCCCGTCCAGGACCTGATCGGCACGGCCGGCTTCACCGACATGATCTGGCTGATGCTGCGCGGCGACCTGCCCACGCCCGGCCGGCGGCGGCTGCTGGAGGCGGCGCTGGTGTCGTCCGTGGACCACGGGCCGCACGCGCCGTCGATCGCGGTCGCCCGGATGGCCGCGACCTGCGGCATCGGCCTGAACAACGCGGTCGCCACCGGGGTCAACCTGCTCGGTGACGTGCACGGCGGCGCCGGGGAACAGTGCATGCGGATGCTCGGCGAGATCACCGCCGGCGCCGACGCCGCCTTCGTCGTCGGCCGCTGGCGGGCTTCGTCCCGCTACCTGCCCGGTTTCGGGCACCGCTTCCACACCGTCGACCCGCGCCGGGACCCACTGCTCACGCTGGTCGAGCAGGCGGTCGCGGACGGTGTCGTGGACGGCGCCCACCTGCGCGCCGCCCGGGCGGTCGAGCGGATCCTCGCGCCCGTACCGATCAACATCGACGGTTGCACGGCGGTCGTCTACGGCGAGCTCGGCTTCGCTCCCCCGCTGGCCCGCGGCCTGTTCGTCCTCAGCCGCAGCGTCGGGATCCTCGCCCACGCCTGGGAGGAGACCGGTCAGGGCCGCCGCAACAAGGGCCCGATACCACCGTCGATCCTGCCCACCCACCTGGGAGACGACCCATGCACAGGAGAAGACTCCACGCCTACCTGACCGCCGCCCTCACCCTTGCCCTCCTGCTCACCGCGCACGACCGGCTCCGCCCGACCGCCGCCGCGCCCGCCGACAGCGCCGACCACGGCGTCTGCCGCGGCACCGACCCCCGCTGCTACCACGACTGGGGCAACTTCGACCCGGCCACCGACGGCTACCGGGTGCTCGTCTACAGCCGTACCGCCGGGCCCCGCCACGCCCACCTCGGCCCGGCCCTGCCCGCCGGGCTCAATCCCCCGCTCACCCCGGCGAACGCCGCGCAGAGCGCCCTGGTCAGGCTCGGGGCGGAGAACGGCTTCGCGGTCGACTGGACCGAGGACGTCACCCAGCTCAACTCCCCCGCCCGCCTGTTCCGGTACAACGCGGTCGTCTTCATGAGCACCACCCGCGACGCCCTCGACGACCCGGCACAGACCGCCCTGCGGCAGTACATCCGCGGCGGCGGCGGATTCGCCGGCATCCACAACGCCTTCGGCACCGAATACAACTGGCCCTGGTACGAGGGCCTGCTCGGCGACGCCAACTACTACGACCACGGCCGCAACCAGCCCGGCACGGTCGTCACCACGAGCCGCCGCGACGCGTCGACCGCCGGGCTGCCGGCCCGCTGGGACTTCACCGACGAGTGGTACAACCTGGTGCCCTTCCCCAGCCGGGTGCGGATCCTCGCCACGGTGGACGAGAGCACCCTGCCGGACGGGGCGACCGGCGGCAGCGGCCATCCCGGCCACGGCCGCAACCATCCGGTCTCCTGGTGCCAGTACTACGACGGCGGCCGGTCCTGGGTGACCACGCTCGGGCACGCCGTCGAAGCGTGGACCGACGCCCCGACGGCCGGTGACACCTACTTCGTCCAGCACGTTCTCGGCGGCATCGAGTCGGCCATGGGCCGCCGGCCGTTCTGCCGCTGACCCCGGTCAGCCCGCCGTCACGGTGGCGTCCAGGCGCCGCCGGGCGGCGGCGATCGCCAGCCGCGCGTGCTCCCGGCCGCCGACCTGCGCCGACAGCTGAGCGCGGGGGATCTCCAGGGCGTACGGGATACCCGCGGGCAACGCCGAGAGGATCCCGTCGAGATCGATGCCGCCGTCGCCCGGGTACAGCCGCTCGAAGCGGGCCGTGTGGATGAGCTCCGCATTGGTCGGCGGCACCCCGGCCGGCGCGTCGCAGACGTGCGCGAAGTGGAACCAGTGCGCCGGCAGCTCCCGCAGGTCCGCGACGCTGGACCCGGAGCGGGCGAAGTGCAGCAGGTCGACGAGGATGCCGCCGTTGGGCTGGCCGGCGGCCCGCAGCACCCGTGCCGCCTCGGCCAGGTCCGGCGTCTCGGTCCAGGACGGGAACTCCAGGTCGACGGTCAGCCCGAGCGGCCGGGCCATCTCGCACAACCGCGCGAACCGGTCCACCTTGCGGGCCCGGTCCGGATCGGGCAACTGGGTGATGACGTGCCGGGCGCCGAGTTCCGCCCCGGCCTCCAGGAACCGCTGGAAGTCGCGCGGATCCTCGTCCGGCCCGATCCGGGCCAGCTCGATGTCGAGCACCTCCACACCGGTGGCCGCCAGCCGCACCTTCGTCGTGCGCATCAGTGCCGGATCGGTGGCCAGCGGATAGTGCGGCTCCTGCGGGGTCACCTTCGTCAGCCGGATCCCCACATAGCGGTAGCCCGCCTCGGCGGCGGCCTCGACCAGTTCGGGAGGTGACAGGCTCAGCGCGGTCAGGTGCGCGAGCGAGTAGTCGCGTGGCCCGCCCCCTTTCTCGGCGCGCAGACCGAGCAGGCGCCGGTGCCGGTGCGCGGCCATCCGCACCGGGACGGACGCGAGCGCGCCGTAGCCCCCGTAATCGCCGATGCGCTGCACCACCTCGAAGAACAGCCGGGATCCGAGCATCTCGGTGTAGAAGTGCAGGTACTCACCGTCGTCGTCGCTGTCGTACAGGATCGAGAGATCCCGCAGAGCCGCCAGCAGATCCGGCGGTGGAGCGAGCCTGGCGTCCAGATCGTCGTAGTAGTTGTCCGGGATCCGCAGCACCGGGGCGCCGAGCTCGCGCATGGCCCGGGCGCTGGCGATCACGTCGTCGCTGACGAACGCGACATGCTGTGGGCTCGGAATCCCCGGCGCCCAGCTCCCGCGGCGCAACGGAGCCGTGTTCAGGGTGATCCGGACGGTGTGCGCCGCATCGGTGGCCGACCTGCTGCGCAACAGCCCGAACGGCGCCGCGATCTCGGTGGTGGGCCCGGAGCACAGCCCCAGCACCGACCGGTAGAACAGGGCCGACTGGTCGAAGTCGTCGACCGACTCGGTGAGCGCGATGTGGTCGGTGGCGGTGACCAGCCCGTCGGCACGCGGCGTGTCCCCGGTCGGCGTGAAGTCGGCCGGCCAGCCGGGGCCGTCGCCGCCGGCACGGCAGAAGAACACGGCGGTTCCGTCCGGTGCGGCCACCGAGCTCAGGTCGGCCTCCCCCGGCTGCCGGACCCGGGGCAGCACCGGCGCGAGCAGCCGGTCGGCACGCTGAGCCGACCGGGGTGGATCGTCGCTCTCCACCGCCAGGGCGCAGATCAGTGCCGTACCGGGCGGCACCGTCCGCTGTGGCGCGAAGTTGAGCAGCAGCCGGGCCCGGCCCTGCTCCCACAACTGCACCGGCTTGGACCGGTGCTGGCCGGTCCGGGCGAACCCGAGCGCGGTCAGGGTCCGCGCCACGACCGGCCCGGAGACCTCGTCGACGGCGAGTTCGGTGAAGACGTGCCCGCCCAGACGGGGCGCGGCCGGCAGCCCGGTGGCCGGGCCCGCACCCGCGGTGGCCTCCTGGAGGGCGAGCAGCGACCGCATCCCGTCGATGGCGGCCTGTCGCGGGTCGGCCTGGCGGTAGATGTCGTTGAACACCTCGAGCGAGAACGGCCCGGCATAGCCGGTGCGCCGCACCTGGTCGGCGAACGCGGCCAGGTCGAAGGAGCCCAGCCCGGGGAACAGCCGGTGATGCCGGCTCCACTCGACCACGTCCATCTTGAGGCGGGGCGCGTCGGCCAGTTGCAGGTGGAAGATCTTGGCGCCGGGTATCACCGCGATCCCGGCCGTGTCGTCGTCCCGGGACAGGACGTGGAAGCTGTCCAGGCAGAGCCCGAGAGCCGGATGATCGGCACGGCGCACGATCCGCCACGCGTGTGCGTAACTGTCGACGTACCGGCCCCAGGCATGCGCCTCGTAGGCGATCCGCAGGCCCCGTCGCGCCGCCCGCTCGGCGAGCGCGAACAGTTGCTCGGCGGCGAGATCGTCGTCGTCGACGGCATCGGCGGACGCCGACGAGCACACCAGCAGCGTGCCCGCGCCCAGCTGCTCCAGCACGTCGAACTTGCGCTCGGCACGCCGCAGATTGGACCGCAGAATGTCCGGCGCGACCGCCTCGAAGTCACGGAACGGCTGGTAGACGTCGATCGACAGATCGCGGCGGGCGCACTCCTGCCGGATCCGCGACGGCGACCAGGCCGACGCGATGAGGTCACTCTCGAAGATCTCGACACCGTCGAACCCGGCCGCGGCGGCGGCCGCCAGCTTATCCTCGATGGTGCCCGACAGACAGGCGGTGGCGATCGACAGCCGCCGGTCGCCGGCGGGCACGGTTGCCCGGTCGCGGACCCCGTCATGTTCGGCGATGAGCATGACCGCTCTGCCTTCCCGCGCGACGACAGGCTCGGCGTGGTCCGCCAGGCGGTCCATCCGATCCGAAATAACGTACTAGTTAGTTAGTTATAGCGGACGGCCACGGACCTGGAAAGAGTTCACCGGCGGACGCCGTCGGCGGGCCAGGGCCTTCCCCTGGTCAGGACCTTCGGCCCGTACCTGTCGGCCCTACTGCGCAGTGCCCCGGGACCGCATTCTTATTTGCGTAAGCCGACGATCGAACCCCGGCCGAACACCAGGCCGGAGGGACCGACAAGGGATAGAACGATCACCTAACGGGGAGTAAGTCATGACCGCAATCGCCCACGAGGTCAGCCGGACCGCTGCGGGTAGTGCTGTTCGCAGTTCGCGGAAGTCCGCTCGCGGTTCGGGCGGTGCCGTTCGCTGGATCGGCATCGTGCTGTCGCTCGCCGGCCTGGTCATGATGGCCGCCGGAGCCACCACCTGGTTCACCGTGCAGTCGCAGCTCGCCGACGAGCGGATCACCGTCTCCGCCGACGCCGACTGGTTCGCCGGCGAGAAGATCGACGGCCCGCTGACCGCCTACTCCGAGGCCCAGATCATCGAGAAGCACGCCCTCAAGGCGAGCGGCGGCAAGACCTACGCCGAGCTCGACAAGGAGGACCCGGTCCGGGCCACCGTCATGAACGGCTCCTTCCTGCGCGCCTCGCTGTTCACCTCGGTCGTCTCGTTCGGTATCGCCGCGATGGTCGTCGGCCTGGGCTTCGTCATCTCGCTGGCCGGCTACGCGCTGTTCCTGATCGGCCGGCGCCCCGTCGCCGCCACCGACCCGGCTCCCACCGCCTGACATAGAACGACCCGAGAGAAGCGGGGCCCCGGGGAACCCCCGCGCCCCCGGGCCGCCGAGTGGGTGTGGCGCCCGGGGACGGGG
>NZ_JAHXZI010000007.1:75376-197959 GCF_019429605.1 Actinoplanes hulinensis
CCCCCCCCCATAAATCCCCCCCCCCCCTCGTGCGGGGCGGCCCCCCCCCCCCCCCCCCCCCGCTTCCGCATGTGTGTATCGGCAGCCGGGTCAGGCGGGTGTGGCGAAGTTCTGGGTCCAGTACAGGGTTCCGGAGGAGGACTTCGCCAGGCCGACGCCGATCTCGGTGTAGTCGCAGTTGAGGATGTTGGCCTTGTGGCCGGGGCTGTTCATCCAGCCGTCCATGACGCTGGACGCGGTGGTGTAGCCGGCCGCGACGTTCTCGGCGACGCCGCGCCACTGGTAGCCCGCGGCGGTGACCCGGTCGCCCATGCTCGCCTCGCCGGGCAGCTGGTGCGACATGGTGTTCTGCGCGGCCTGCAGGCCGGAGTGCTTCTGCGCCGCCGCCTCCAGATGCGACTCCCGGCCGAGCCCGGAGCAGCCGGCCTTCTCCCGTTCGGCGTTGACCAGGCGGAGCACCTCGGCGTTGACCGTGGCGGAGCCGGTGGAGCCGCTCGACGGCGCCCTGGTCGTCGTGGTGGGCTTCGCCGTCGCGGTCCGCCGGCTGGTCGTGGCCGTCGTCCGCGAGCTCTTCGGGCGCACGGTCGCCGACCTGCTCGCCGATGGTGTGGCCGATGCCGCCGGTGTGGCGGGCGCCGAGGCCGTGGGCGGCGTGGACGGCGCCCCGGTCTCCGTGATCTCGTCCGGCGCGGCGGTCCCGGCCGTGGTGGTGGCAGGGTTGGTCGCGGCCAGGCGGATCTCCCGGTCCCCGGTGCCGGCGCCCGCGACGATCGTGGCCGAGCCGGCTCCGATCAGTCCCAGGGCCCCGATGGCCGTCAGGACGTAGCGGGTCCGCCGTTGGGATGGGGTGGGCACGAAGGTACTCCTCGTCGACTCGCCTGGTAGCAGCCGACTCACTATTCATGCCCAGCGCGCGTGAAGATCGATACTAAGGAACGCTTAAGGATCGCCTCATCGAAATCTAACGGTCGGCCGGGCTAGGACATTGACGATTGTCGAAGTGCGGCTTAGCGTTCAGGCACGCATCCGGTGCGTGCCACACCCCCGCGCGCGCCGGTTCCCCCGCGCGAAAGGGCGTCGACATGCTCCGAGGCGTACGTCGCACCATCCTTGCCGTCACCGGATTCCTGCTGCTGCTGGCCGTCGCCGGCCCACCGGCCACCGCGCACGACCCGGACACCCCGGAGGGCAGAGCCGAGCAGGCGGAGATGCTGCGCATCTACCAGCCCACCTGGCGTAGCGGCGAACTCCTCGCCGGCGCGCCGATCACCTGCGTCAACGGAATGGCCGACAAGTACCCGTGCAAGAACGTCGACCTGCTCAGCTTCCTGCCGCAGTCGGCGCTGGGCGGCGGCGGCTCGTCGAGCATGTGGTATTGGACCGACACCCGCGACAGCAACGAGTACATCCTGTACTGCCGGTCCAACGGGGTCTCGTTCGTCAACGTCACCGACCCGTCGAACCCGCGCTACCTGGGCAACCTGCCGTCGTCGAACGGGGTCAGCTCGTCCTGGTGCGACGTCCGCACCTACAAGAACTACGCCTACATCGGCAAGGACTCGGTGTCGCACGGCATCCAGATCTTCAACCTCAACAAGCTCCAGGGCGTCACCACCCCGCAGACGTTCACCGCCGACGCGCGGTTCACCGGCCTGACCAACAGCCACACGCTGCAGATCAATCAGAACACCGGTTTCCTGTACGTCTCCGGCGCGAACACCTGCAGCAAGGGCCTGACGATCTACAACATCAAGACGCCGCTCACCCTGACCCTGGCGGGCTGCTACAGCCGTGAGGTCTACTCGCACGAATCGATCGTGGTGAACTACGCCGGCCCGGACACCCGCTACACCGGCCGGGAGATCGCGTTCAACTACACGGGGCAGGGCAAGCGGTTCCAGATCCTCGACGTGACCAACAAGTCGAACATCGTCGTCCTGTCCAGCGTCACGCACCCGGGCGCCAGCTTCATCCACCAGGGCTTCGCCACCAGCGACTACAAGCACATGATCGTCAACGACGAGACGATCAGCACCGCCAGTGGCAGCCCGGACTTCGTCTACAACATCGAGAAGCTCGACGCCGCCCGGTACGTGGGCAGGGACAACGGCACCCGCGGCACGTTCGTCAACCACAACGGCTACACCGTCGGCAACCGGCACTTCCAGGCCTCGTACCGCGGTGGCCTGCGCATCCTCGACACCACGAACGCCGCCTCGGCCTCGCTGCCCGAGGTCGGCTACTTCGACGTCGACCCCAGCTCCAACGCCAGCGGGTACAGCGGCAGCTGGATGGCACTGCCGTACCTGAAGAACGGTGTCGTCGCCGTGCAGAGCATCGGCGTCGGGTTGTTCCTGGTCCGGCCGACCGGAACGGCGGCGGTCAGCTGACCGGCACCGGATCGCGTCACCGCCGCCTCTCGGCGGCGGTGACGCTGGCGGGTTTCGTGGCGGCCGCCTACCTCTTCGCCGACAGCCGAGGCCCGTCTCCGGCCACGGTTCCGGCGCCGGCCGCCTCGGCGGTCGCCTATCACAGCGACGGGCTCTCCGACAGCTACGACGGCTTCCGGGTGGAGCCGCTGGCCCTGCCCACCGGCCGCGGCCCAGGCCGGGTGTCGCTGCGGGTCACCGGGCCCGGCGGCGCCGCCACCGACTTCCAGCACGTGCACACCAAACCCATGCACATGTACGTGCTCCGCGACGACCTCTCCGAATATCAGCACCTGCACCCGGAGGTGACCGACGGCGCCTGGACCGCCCCGGTGACCATCGCCGACGGCGGCGCCTACCGGGTGTACATCGAGTTCGTCCCGCACGGTCGTCCGGCGGGCGCCGACCCCACCGTTCTCGGGGTCCCGTTCGTGATCGCCGGCGACACCAACATGGTGCCCGTCCCGGCCCCGCAGGCCCAGGCACGCTCCGGGCCCTACCTCGTACGCCGCCTCGACGGCACCGCCGACCTGGTCTCCGGCACCCAGACGGCGTTGCGGTTCCAGGTGTTGCGCGACGGCCGCCCCGTGGTGCTCGAACCGTACCTCGGCGCCTACGCCCACCTGTCGAACTTCGAGGTGCGCACCCAGGGCCTCAAGCACCTGCACCCGATCCCGGCCGGCCCGGACGGCGCCGCCCCGCCCGACGCCGTCCTCGCGTTCCACGCCGCCTTCGCCGAACGCGGCGACAAACGCCTGTTCCTGCAGTTCCGGGCCGGCGGCGCCATCCATCAGGTAGCCTTCACCATTTTCGCCACCTGACCAGCGGCGATGCCATCCGCTGGGGGTGATGGCGCCGAGATGATCCGGGCCCATCCTGTCTCTCATGAGTGGTACGTCGGTGACCGGTCGGGACTTCGACGCGGTGCTCTTCGGCCTGGACGGAGTCCTGATCCCGCGCACGCCGGGCACCGCGGACCGGCCGAGCGCCGGGATCGAGGCGTTCCCCGGATCCATCGCCTGGGTCCGTGAGTTACGCGAGGCCGGTCTCCGGACCGCCGTGGTCACCGACCGCGCGGACCGCGCCGCCGTTCTGGCCTGCGCGGGCCTGACCAACCTGTTCGACACCGGCGTCGACGGCCGGGCGGCACGGGAGCTGAGACTCTCCGGTGAACCGGGCCCCGGCATGCTCCTGGAGGCCGCCCGCTGGCTCGGTGTCGCGCCGGCACGCACGGTGGTGGTCGAGGACACGGCCGCGGGCGTAGCGGCCGGCGGGGCGGGAGGGTTCGGCCTGGTCATCGGGGTCGACCGGGACGGGGCCGCGGCGGCGCTCACCCAGAACGGAGCCGACCTCGTGGTCGCCGACCTCGGTGAGCTGCTGGTCGCGGCGACCGACGACGTGCACCGGGCCGGGCCGAAGGAGCACCGCCTCCTGGCCGCGAGCCGCCGGCTGGTGGCCGCGGCCGGAGACCATCCGACCGATCCCTGGCACATCGTCGAGCACATGTACAACCCCGGCTACGTCGAACAGACCGAGACGTTGTTCGCGGTGGCCAACGGCTTCCTGGGCATCCGCGGCGCGTTCGAGGAGGGCAAGCCGTCCTTCCGGCCCGCCACGCTGCTCAACGGCTTCCACGAGACCTGGCCGATCGTCTATCCGGAGAACGCGCACGGCTTCGCCACCACCGGGCAGACCATCGCACCGGTCCCGGACGGCACCGCCCTCCGGCTGTACATCGACGACGACCCGGTGACCTGTGAGACGACCGAGGTCCGGGAGTTCGAACGGGCCCTGGACATGCGCCACGGAGTCGTTGTTCGCACGGTGGTCTACCAGCTGGCCGACGGACGGCGGTTCCGGTTGGTGACGACCCGGTTCGTGTCCCTCGTCCAGCGCCACCTGGCCGGCATCCGCTTCGAGCTGACCGCGCTCGACGGCCCCGGCCATGTCGTCATCTCCTCGGAGATGGTCCTGCACCGCCCGGCGACGGAGACGGCGGCCTTCGACCCGCGGCAGACCCGGGCACTGGACGACCGGGCCCTGGTGCCCGACGGCGATCGAACGGACGGCGCCCGGGTGATCCGCACCTACCGGACGGCGCGCAGCGCGCTGCGCGTGGCGGCCGGAATGGATCACGAGTTCGACGCCGAGGCGCTCACCCACCTCCGCACGAAGCTCGAGGACGACCGCGCCATCGTGGCGTTCGAAGGGGAGGTGCCGGCCGGCCGGACCGTCACGCTCACCAAATGGCTCGCCTACCACTACGGCCCGACGACCGACACCGACCTGATCGAACGCGCCGCGGTGACCCTGCACCGGGCGCGGAGCACCGGCTATCCGGCCACGCTGGCCGCCCACCATGATCAGGTCCGCGCCTTCTGGGATCGCAGTGACGTGATCTGGGAGGGCTCGCCGGCGGCCCAGAAGGCGCTGCGTTTCAGCCTGTTCAGCGTCATGCAGGCCACGCTGCGCGCCGAGGGGCACGGGATGCCGGCCAAGGGCCTGACCGGGACCGGGTACGAGGGACACTACTTCTGGGACACCGAGGTGTACGTCCTGCCGTTCCTGGTGCACACCTGCCCCGAGGTGGCCCGCAGCCTGCTCATGCACCGGGTGCGGATGCTGCCGGACGCCCGGCGCCGGGCCCGCGAGGTGGGTTGCGCCGGCGCGCTGTTCCCGTGGCGCACCATCGGCGGCGACGAGGCGTCGGCGTACTACGCGGCGGGAACGGCCCAATACCACATCGACGCGGACATCGCCTACGCGCTCGACCAGTACGTCCGGATCACCGGAGACGTCGACCTGTTGTTCCGGCACGGCGCCGAACTGCTGGTGGAGACCGCCCGGATGTGGGCGCACCTCGGCTTCTTCTCGGAACGCCGGAACGGCCGGTTCGTGATCCACAAGGTGACCGGGCCGGACGAGTACACCACGGTCGTCGACAACAACCTGTTCACCAACATGATGGCCGCCGAGAACCTGCGCCTCGCCGCGGACGTGGTGGACCGTCTGCGGCTGGAGTCGCCGCCGGATCACCTTCGGCTCGTCGACCGCACCGGGCTGGACGACGAGGAGGTGCGGGTCTGGCGGCGGGCCGCCGACGAGATCTACATCCCCTACGACGAGCAGGCCGGGGTGCACCTCCAGGACGACGGCTTCATGGACCAGGCACCGTGGGACTTCGCCGGCACACCACGCGACCGGTACCCGCTGCTGCTGCACTACCACCCGCTCGTCATCTACCGGCACCGGGTGATCAAGCAGGCCGACGTCGTCTTCGCCACGGTCCTGCTCCCGGAGCGGTTCACCGCCGTTCAGCGCCGCCGGATCTTCGAGCACTACGACCCGCTGACCACCGGCGACTCCTCACTGTCCGAATGCGTCCAGGCGATCGCGGCGGCCGACGTGGGCAAGTACCGGACCGCGGAGGAGTACCTGGTCGACGCCGCGGCCGTCGACATGGCGGACACCGCCGGCAACCTGCGCGACGGCATCCACATCGCGTCGGCCGGCGGCACCTGGATGGCGCTCGTCTACGCCTTCGCCGGGTACCGCTGGCGCCCACCGGAACCCGAGTTCACCCCGATGCTGCCGACCCGCGCCCGCCGGCTGCGGTTTCCGCTGCGGATCCGCGGGTCGGTGCTCGAGGTCGACATCGAGGAGGAGCGGGTCACCTACTCGATACGCGACGGTGAACCGCTGACCGCCCGGCACCACGGGCAGCTGTTCACCGTCACCGCCGCGGCACCGGTCTCCTTCCCCGGCCGGTACCGCACCCACGACGCCGGGCCCGGTTCGCCACCACGGTGACGAACCGGACCGTCACAGGCGGGGTTTGAGCAGGGTGATCCGGTTGGCGCCGAGTTCGGTGACGTAGAGGAAGCCGGTGGCGGTGTCCTCGATGAGGTCGAGAGGCTGCCGGAAACCGGTGAAGCCGGGAATGCCGGTCCGCCGGTTGGACAGTGCGCCGCCGGCCGCCACGTCGAACGTCTGCAGGTCCTGGCTCACCGAGTACCGCACGTTGATCAGTCTGCCGCGCAGCGCGCCACCGAACGCGCCGCCCCGGTACTCGATGACGCCGTTGGCGCTGGCGTGCAGGCCGGCGTCGTAGGTTCCGGCCAGGTCGAAGTTCGGGTCGGGGGCGGTGCCGTCCGGGTAGTCGGGCACCTCGTACGGGTCGGTACCGCCGCTGGGATCGCCGCCGGCCAGCACCCACTCGCAGCGCAGCGGGTTCGGGTGCCCGTAGTAGCGGCCGGGCTTCACGTCGAAGACGTAGTCGGTCTCCGCGGTCGACACGCCGGCCAGCGCGGGCACCGGCGGCCCGGTGTAGCCGCGCCGCGCGCACGAGGCAGGCAAGGTCGCCGGTGTGCCCGGGGTGTTGCCGCCCGCCGCCGAGCCGTTCGTCGGCGCGTAAAGATGACCATTGCTGTGCCACAGCAGATCGAACGCGTTACGCACGCCGGTGGCATACAAGGTCAAAGGCGCACCTTGGGCGTACGGGTCGTATGCGCCGCCGGAGGCGGTCCTGACGTCGAGCGGCAGGCCGGCCGGAAGGCGCGCCGGGTCGAGACGCAGGACGGCCGCACTCAACAGCTGGTCGGGCCGGTTCCCCCAGGTCGAGTCGGCGGCGCCCATCGCGTTGTTGGAACCCTGGCTGACGTACAGGGCCCCGTCCGGGCCGAACGCCAGCGAGTTGGTCTCGTGATCCTTCACCGAGCGCGGCAGGTTGACCACCACGGACGTGTAGGTGCCGAGGTCGGGGCCACTGAGCCGGCCGACGCGCCCGGTCCAGTCCGGCACGTTCGAGGTGCCGGTGTACTGGTAGTTGTCGGTGACCCACAGGATCGGGGCGGCCGCCGTCGACGCCGGGTCGAAGGCCATCCCGATGACGGTCCGGTTGGGCTGACCGGGCAGGTTCACGGCCGCGGCGTTCACCCGTACCGTATCGATGATCGTGGCCGCGCCGAGCGTGCCGTCGGCGTTGATCGGGAAGCGGTGGATCTGGCCGGTGAGCGTTCCGGCGTAGAGCCGGCCGTCGGGTCCCTTGACGACCGAGGTGAACGCCGCACCGGTGGCCACGCCCTCGGTCTTGTCGAAGGCGATGCCGTCGGCCGGCTCGCCGCCGCCGGCGGCCGTGGTGAAGACCGTCGAGAACGGCAGGAACGCCTTCCCGGTGACGTCGCGGGCGGCGGCGGTGACGGTGAACCGGTACGTGGTCGCGGCCGCCAGCGGCGACGCGGGCGAGAAGTTGACGACGTCGCCGCCGCCGCTGGTGAACGCCTGGCCCGGCACGGTCGCGCCGGTGTCGGCGCGGGTCAGGGTCACCGCCGTGGCGGTGAGGGAGGTGGCGTCGACGGCGCCGTTCGGCAGGATCAGATCATCGACGATGCTGGCCGTGACGCTGACCTCGGTGGCGAGGTTGGCGGGGGTGCTGGTGCGCACCGACGGCTGGGCGCCGGCCTTCGGCACGCTGACGATGTCGATGTAGTCGAACTTGGTGTTGACACCGCCCGCCGGGCTCAGGGTCAACCTGCCGTCGGTGACGGTCACGGTACGGGTGGCGGTGGCGTGCCGGACCGCGGCGGTCGGCCGGAACTCGGCGATGGCGTTCTGGTCCTCGACGTTGGCCCAGTGGACGCTGTCGGTGGCGGTCCCGGAGTCGCCGACGGCCACCGTGACCTGGTAAGTGCCGGCCGGGACGGTCGCCTCCCAGGCGCCGGGGGTGTGCGATCCGGCGGAACCCGCGGGCAGCTGCGCGTGGATGAGGGTGGCCAGGCGCAGGTCGGCCTGCCCGGCGGCCGGGTTCCGGTTACGGCCGTTGCCGACCAGGCTCGCCGGCGTCAGCTCGCCGAGGTCGATCCAGCCGTGTCCACGGGCGGCGGTGAACGCCTCCCCGAAGTCGCGGACGTAGCCGGCCGGCGGTGCGGTGGCCGCGTCGGAGAAGTTCACCCTCAACGAGAACGCCTGCGGGGTGGCGCTGACCGTGGTGCTCCGTCCGCCGTCGGCCGCGCGGACCTCGTACGCATAATTCGTGCCGTTGACGACGTCGGTGTCGAGATAGGCGGGTCTGGCGGTCGCGCCGATCCGGGCGCCGTCGCGGTAGACGTCGTAGGAGGCGGCCGCACCGGTCCAGGTCAGGTCACCTGGCTGTCGCCGGGCGTGGCGGTCAGCGCGGTCGGCGGGTCGACCCGGGCGATGTCGGCGTAGCCGAGTTTGGTGTTGGCGCCGCCGATCGCGTCGATGGTGATCCGGCCGTCGGACACCGGCACGGTCACGGTGGCGGTGCGGTACTCGGCGGCGGCCGTGGAGACGAACCCGCTGATCGCGGGCACACCCTCGACGCGCAGGGTGTGACTGCTGTCGTAGGCGGGCCGGTCCCCCGCCGCGACGGTGACCTGGTAGGTGCCGTTCGGCACGGCGTACTCCCAGGCGCCCGCGGTGAGAGTGCCGGCGGTGCCGCCGACGTCGCCGTACTGGAGATGGATCAGCGTGTTGAGCCGGGCGTCGACGCCGGCGCGGGCCCGGTCGCGAGTGTTGGCGGTCAGGTCGAGCGGCACCCGGGCACCGCCGACACTGTCCTGGCGCACCCACCCGTATCCGCGGGCATCGGTGAACGCGGCGCCGGTGTCGGCCCGGTAGCCGGCGGGCGTGGTGGAGGCGGCCGGCTGGAAGTCGATCCGGTCCACGATGGTCACCGCCGCGCGGGCGGGGACCGCCGGAAGGAGGGTGAGCAGCAGAGGCGTGACCAGGGCGAGCACTCGCAGGCGCATCGTCGTCCTTTCGCGCCGGGCCCCCGTGGACTCCGGCGCGCCCCACCCTCGCATGTGGATGGTCGGCTCCTCGATGTCGAAAAGACCGTTCCCAGCTCATCCGCTCAACTACCCTGCCGCCATGGGGAAAGCGGAACTGGAAGAGTTGA
This sequence comes from Actinoplanes hulinensis, assembly GCF_019429605.1. NCBI lineage: Bacteria > Bacillati > Actinomycetota > Actinomycetes > Micromonosporales > Micromonosporaceae > Actinoplanes > Actinoplanes hulinensis. The sequence continues at coordinate 84,725 of NZ_JAHXZI010000007.1, forward strand.
TCGTCGCCGACGCCGCGGAGCTGCGGGTCTGGCTGGCCGAGCACCACACCACGTCACCCGGGGTGTGGCTCGCCCTGACCAGGAAGGGCGGCACGGTCACCACGCTCACCTGGCAGCAGGCCGTCGACGAGGCCCTGTGCGCCGGCTGGATCGACGGTCAGGCCCGCAAACGGGACGAGCACTCGTCGTGGATCCGGTTCACCCCTCGTACGGCCCGAAGTTCCTGGTCGCAACGCAACGTCGGCCATGTCGCCCGGCTGGAGGCGGAGGGCCGGATGCTGCCCGCCGGCCGAGCCGCGGTGGAGGCCGCCCGGGCGGACGGCCGGTGGGCGGCGGCCTACGCCCCTCCGTCGGAGGCCGAGGTGCCGGCCGACCTGCTGGCCGCGATCACCGCCGTCCCGGCCGCGCGGGCCATGTTCGAGGTCCTCACGAAAGCCAACCGGTTCGCCCTGATCCACCGGCTCAACGCCGTCAAACGGGCCGAGACCCGCGAACGCAAGATCGGCGAGTTCGTCGCGATGCTGGCCCGCCACGAGACCGTCTACCCACAGAAGGCGAAGCCCGCCACGGAATGACCACCGCGTACCGATGAGTTCTGGTCTGGTCGTCGGTCTACCAGGGTGACCCACTGACTCCGGAGGTAACCGTGACCGACATCAAGCCCGGCTTTCCACCCGTCGCCGACCTGGCCACCTGGCAGGCCGCGCGCGACGAACTCCTCGTCCGGGAGAAGGCGCACACCCGGGAGGGCGACGCGATCGCGGCGGCCCGCCGCCGGCTTCCGATGGTGGAATTCGACGGTACGGTCGAGGTCACCGGGCCCGGCGGGCCGGTGCCGTTCATCGATCTCTTCCAGGGCCGCGACGAGCTCGTCGTTTACAAACACATGTGGTACGACGGCGCGCCGCACCAGGGGCAGTGCGAAGGCTGCACGAACGCCGCCTGGCATCTGCGGGACGCGGCCTACCTCAACGCGCGCGGGGTCTCGTTCGCGGTGCTGACCACCGGGCGGTGGCCGGAGGTGGCGGCGTTCACCGCGTTCATGGGGTACACGCAGCCGTGGTATTCGGTGCGCGGTGTGGACGGCCCGGCCGGCGGCGAGATGGGCTATCTCACCGCCTACCTGCGCGACGGTGACCGGACGTTTCTCACCTACGCCACCACCGGCCGCGGGAACGAGGCGACGAATCCGACGTTCGCGCTGCTCGACATGACGGCGTACGGGCGCGGCGAGGCGTGGGAGGACCAGCCCGACGGCCGTCCCGAGGGACGCCACCCGTGCTGGTACTGGCGCACGGAGGAGGACGGCGCGCCGTCGTGGGGTCCGGCGAGCCGGCCCGTGCCGCAGTGGACCCGGCCCGGCGTGACCGCGGAGACCACCCTCGGCCGCGACGGCCACTGCCACTGAGCCGCCCTGATCACCAGCCCACGAAACGAACCGTCTCGCCCATCTCGGCCCGCCCCGTGCGCAGGGGCGGCACGCCGGGATCCTCGAAGCCCACCGAGACGCCGCAGAGCAGTGACAGTCCGTCCGGGGCGCCGACGATCCGGCTGACGGTCTCGCGGTACATCGTCCACATCACCTGCGGGCAGCTGTGCAGCCCTTCGGCTCGCAGCAGCAGCATGACCGTCTGGAGGCACATTCCCGCGTCCGCCCACTGGCCCGGCCCCATCGTGCGGTCGAGATAGCAGAACAGGACGACCGGAGCCCCGAACGCCGCCGTGTTGAGCGCGGCGATCCGCATCGGGCGGTCCGGGTCGTCGCGGTCGACGCCCAGCGCCTCATAGCGCTGGGCGGCGGCGGCCGCGAACCGGTCACGGTACGGCGCCACCAGGTCGGCCGGGTACATCGGGTAGTCCCGCTCATCGCCCGGATCCCCCGCCCGGGCCCGGGCTGTCGCCCGCCTCTTCAGCTCGGCCAGGGGCTCGCCGGTCAGGACGTACAGATGCCACGGCTGGAGGTTGCCGCTCGACGGTGCCCGCGCCGCCGCGGCCAGCACCCGGACGAGCACGTCCCTGGGCACCGGCTCGTCGCTGAACGCCCGCACCGACCGGCGGCTGCGCACCGCTTCGTACACGTCCATAGCGCATCAACATAGATGAATGACGGGTTGTGGCGATCGCACACGTTACGGCCCGGTTCACAGGATCGTAACGTTCGCGAGCATGAATCCCCGCAGAATGGGGTCGGTGCTGCTCGCCGCGGTGCTGATCGTCGCCGGTTTCGCCCTGTCGCCGTTCTTCCCCGTCTCCCCCGCCAGCGCGGCCGCCACACTCACCCAGGTCGGCTCGTTCGGCGGCAACCCGGGCGCCCTGCGCATGTACTCGTACGTGCCGACCGGGCTGCCCGTCGGCCGCCCGCTGGTGGTGGCGCTGCACGGATGCACCCAGAGTGCCCAGGACTACTACAGCCACTCCGGCTGGCCCAAGTACGCCGACCTCTACCGGGCGGCCGTCGTCTTCCCCGAACAGACCTCGTCGAACAACGCGCTGTCCTGCTTCAACTGGTTCAATGCCGGCGACATCGGCCGCGGCCGGGGCGAAGCGCTGTCGATCAAGCAGATGGTCGATCACGCGATCACGGCGTACGGCTCGGACCCCCGCCGGGTCTACGTCACCGGGCTCTCCGCGGGCGGCGCGATGACCGCGGTGATGCTGGCCGCCTACCCGGACGTGTTCGCCGGTGGCGCGGTCGTCGCCGGGTTGCCGTACAACTGCGGCACCGTCTGCCAGTACCAGGCCCAGTCGAAGACCCCGAAGCAGTGGGGTGACCTGGTCCGCGCCGCCCATCCCGGCTACACCGGACCGTGGCCGCGGATCGGCATCTGGTACGGCACCGCCGACACCACCGTGGTGCCCGCGAACGCCACCGAACTGCGTGACCAGTGGACGAATGTGTGGGGCGTTCCGCAGACCGCCACCTCGACGGAGAACTTGCCGGGCTCCACCACGGTCGAGTACTACCAGGACGCTGTCGCGCTCTACCGGGTGCAGGGCATCGGGCACGGCACCCCGGTCGCGCCGGGCAGCGCCGAGAACCAGTGCGGCACGACCGGCTCGTACCACCTCGCCTCGATCTGCTCGTCCTACTACATCGCCCGGTCATGGGGCCTGCCCGACGGAGCCACGCCGCCGTCGCCCACGCCGTCGGTGTCGACGTCCCCGAGCACACCGCAGCCGTGTTTCACCGCCAGCAACCACGCGCACACGGTCGCCGGGCGGGCCACGCAGTCCGGTGGCAACACGTTCGCCAACGGTTCGGGTCAGGCGATGGGCCTGTGGAACACCTTCATCTTTCACACGCTGCGCCAGACCGGCCCGAACCATTACGTGATCGCCGACGGTCAGTGCTGACCAGCCGCGAATTCGCGTTGCCCGATGACCTGCCCGGGCGGAAGGATGCGGTCATGATCGAGCCCGCGAACGTCCTCCTGTCCGGCATCGTCGGCTCCACCGCCTACGGCCTGGCCGGCCCCGGATCCGACATCGACCGGCTCGGCCTGTTCGCCGCCCCGACCACCGCCTTCCACGGACTCACCTTCCCCGAGGACTCCGTGGTGTCGAAGAAGCCGGACGCCACCTTCCACGAGGCCCGCAGGTACGCCAACCTCGCCTTCGGCGGCAACCCGACGGTGTCCGAGCTGATGTGGCTGCCCGAAGACCTGTACGAGACACGGCATCCGCTCGGCGACGACCTCATCGGCATCCGCACCGCCTTCCTGTCCGCGAAACGGGTCCGGGACTCCTATCTCGGGTACGCCACCCAGCAGTTCAAGCGGCTCGAAGCCCGCGGCGACGGCTCGTTCTCCGCCGACACCCGCAAACGCACCGCGAAACACGCCAGGCATCTTCTGCGCCTGTGCGTCCATGGCCTCGACCTGTACACCACCGGCCATCTGCGGATCCGCCTCGACGATCCGCAGCGCTTCCTGGACTTCGGCGAGCGGGTCGCCGCCGGCGACGTGGACATGGCCAGCCGGACGATGGCCGACTACGAGTCCCGTTTCGACACCACCCCGACGCCCCTGCCGAACGAGCCGGACCGCGCGGCCGTGGAGGCCTGGCTACGGCGTGTACGAGCGCACTTCTTCGACGCGGCCGGCTGACCCGTCCCCAACGCTCGGGCGAGAGCTCGAACGATCAGGCAACGAAAGGCCCGGAATGAAGCCGATCAATGCGCAGGCGGCGGCCGGCTTGACCACCGACGAGAGGTCGGCCCGGATCTTCATCGGGGACCTCCCATGCGGCACAGGCAACGACGGTGCCGGCTGACAACGTGACACATAGTGACGCCACGGACCTTTGCCGGATCTATGGCCTGCCGGACGAGACCCGGGAACAGTTGATGGAACTCGCGTGTGGCAGAAGCGGCAGGACACACTCCGGCTGCACCGACCACCAGCCGTGCGGATCGTCATCGACGAGGCTGTCGTACGAACAGCTGCAACATGTCAGCGAAGTGGTCTCGGCCGGAGGGTGTGATTCCGTTCGGCGCCGGGGTGCACCTCGGGCTCAAGAACGGCCCGATGGTGTCCACCCCGGCGCGATCCAGGCGATCCGCGAGGAGGGCGCCGCGGTCACCGTCGTTTCCGGCGACTACGACACAGCGGTACGCGCGGCGCGCACCGAACACGGTCTGCTCGTCCAGGACACCGCCTGGCCCGGGCACGAGCGGGTGCCCGCTGGCTCGTCGACGGCGGCATTGCACCAACTGCGGCCGGGCGGCTCCGTATCGCTGCTGGCCACTGAGGGCTCGGCGGCGAATCCCGGTTCCGGGTGACTATGCGGTGGAGCGGAGGGTGAGCAGGGTGATGTCCGGGTCGGCGCCCACCCGCACCGGCGGGCCCCAGAAGCCGGCGCCGTTGGTCACGTACACCGGTGTGCCGTCCACCTCGCCGAACCCGGACACCACCGGCTGCTGCAACCCGACCAGGTAGTCGAACGGGAACATCTGACCGCCGTGGGTGTGACCGGAGAGCTGGAGATCGACCCCGTACGGGGCGGCGTCGTGCACGGCGACCGGCTGGTGCGCCATCAGCACCACCGGCCGGCTCTGGTCCCGGCCGGCCAGCGTCCGCTCGTAGTCCGGCGGGTCAGCGTACTGGGCGCCGGTGATGTCGTTGACGCCGGCGAGATCGATGACCCCGCCGCCGTGGGCGATCTCGACGCGTTCGTTGCGCAGCACACGCAGGTCCAGTTCGGTGGCCGCCTCGGTCCAGTTCTCGGCGCCGACGTAGTACTCGTGGTTGCCGGTCACGTAGAAGACCCCGTGCCTGCCGCGCATCCTGGTCAGCGGCAGCAGCGAGTCGCGCACCCGGCCGGGTTCCGAGGTGACCACGTCACCCACGACGGCGACCACGTCGGCGTCGAGACCGTTCACGATCTCGACCATCCGCTCCACCTGTCCGCTGCCGAGCAGCGGCCCGACGTGCAGGTCGGCCAGCACGGCGAGCCGCAGCCCGTCGGCCCGTCGTGCCAGGCGGGCCATCGGGATGTCGTACCGCTTGATGGTCGGCGCCCGGTAGGCGCGGGTCATGCCGAATCCGGTGAGACCCACCGCGACGGCCCCGGCCGTGACGGCCACTCCCCTGCGCAGCAACAGCCGCCGGCCCGGATCGTGATCGGACTCGGCCACCGGCGGGGCGTCCACGACGGCACCCGCCGACACGGGCGCGACCCGCTCCGATGAGGCATCCGCAACGGCGCCCGCCGGGACCGGCGTGGCCCGCTCCGCCGGGACCGGCGTGGCCCGCCTCGCCCGGATCCGCAGTGCGACGAGCACCGGCACCTCGAACAGCCACAGCACGATGAGCAGGTAGAACATCACTGCCAGCCACACGAAGCCGGGCAGCGTCAGCCAGCGGAGCCCGGACGGTAACCGGTCTCCGACGGCCATGGTGGCGAGGAGAGTCACCAGGGCGCCGCCGATCGCCACCGCGCCCACCTGCCGCCACCGGCGCGACGTGGTGGTGTCCCGCACCAGCCGCCGCCACAGGTAATAGTGGATCAGGCCGGCGATCGCGAACGCGATGATGATGAAAACGAACACGCGGTTCCTCTCAGCGGCGGCCTTGAACGGTAGGCAGCGTCGCCTCCGCCGGCCAGAGCACCACAGCCGGTTCTCAGATTCACTGTGCCATGAACGGTCAGGCGATCTGCTGCCACCAGGGGTCGATCTCCGGCGGGTTGTCCACGTCGATCCGCTCCCCCGGCTGGACAGCGATGTTGGTCATCCTCTGGGGTCCCTTCCAGGGCGTGATTCGCAAAGTGGTGAGCGGTACGCGGGTCCGCTGGCGGCCGGACCCGCGTACCGCTGGAATTCACACTCGGACCGGCTCCTCGGCGGAGTCGGTGGAGCGGTAATGGTCCGCGAGGTGCGGGCGGTCGAGGCTCTCGCCCTCGACGTCGATGTTCGGCAGGATGCGGTCCAGCCACTTCGGCAGCCACCAGGCGCGCTCGCCCATCAGATACATCAGGGCGGGGATCAGGCACATGCGTACGACGAACGCGTCGAACAGGACGGCGGCGGAGAGGGCGAAGCCCATCGACTGGATGATCGGCTCGCCCATGAACATGAACCCACTGAAGACCGCGGTCATGATCAGTGCGGCGGCGGTGACGACGCGGGCGCTGTTGCGGAACCCGTCGACGACGGCCTCCCGGTAGGAGGCGCCGTGGATGTGCGCCTCACGGATACGGGTGACGAGGAAGACCTGGTAGTCCATGGCGAGGCCGAAGACCAGGCCGATCAGGAAGATCGGGATGAAGCTGATGATCGGCTGGCCGGGGAAGAGCCCGAACACGCCCTCCTGGAAGAACAGGACGGTGGCGCCGAGGGTGGCCCCGACCGACAGCAGGAACCCGAGGGTGGCGGTCAGCGGCACCAGGACGGACCGGAAGACGACCATCAGGATGAGGAACGCCAGGCCGATGACGACGCCGAGGTAGAGCGGCAGGGCGTCGGCGAGCCGCTGGGAGGTGTCGGTCTGGATGGCGGTCAGGCCGGTGATGCCGATGCTCGTACCGGTCTGCTCCTCGACGCCGGCCTGGCTGTCGCGCAGGTCGTCGAGCAGGTCCTCGGTGGCGGTGTCGTTCGGCCCGTGTTTCGGGGTGATCAGGATGAGCGCGCCGGTCCCCTGCTCGTTCATGCCGCCGAGCTGGGCGTTGGCGACCTCGGCGTGCCCGGCCGCCCAGGCCACGACCTGCTGGTAGGCGGCGGGCCGCTCCTGCTCGGGCACCCCGCGGCCGTCGACCACGGTCAGCATCGGGGCTAGACGGCCCTCGCCGAAGGCGCCGTTGATCAGGTCGGCGGCTTTACGTTGGGTGGTGTCGGTGGGTGCGGTCGAGTCCGACGGGAAGGCCAGGTGCAGCCGGGCCGACGGGATGGCGATCGCGCCGAGGACGACGACCACCAGCAGGGCGAACACGGCCGGTGCGCGGCCGACGAGCCGGGCCCAGCGGACGCCGGCGTTGACGACCTTGCCGGTCTCGTCGCGGGCCGGGGTGTAGCGGCGGAACCGTCCGGCGAACGCCCTGGACCTGAGGATTCCCAGCACCGCCGGGAGCAGGGTGAGCGCGACCAGGACGGCGATGATGACGGTGGCGGCGGCGCCCCAGCCCATGGCGGCCAGGAACGGCACGCCGGTCAGGCTGAGCGCGGCCAGGGCGATGACGACGGTGAGGCCGGCGAAGACGACCGCGGAGCCGGCGGTGCCGACCGCGACGCCGATCGCCTCGACGCGGTCGTCGGTGTGCTCCAGTTCGTTGCGGTAGCGGGCCAGGATGAACAGGGCGTAGTCGATGCCGACACCGAGCCCGATCATGGTGGCCAGCAGCGGCGTGCTGGAGTCCAGCTCGGCGAAGGCGGTCATGGCGGTGATACCGGTGACGCCGAGGGCCACGCCGATGCCGGCGGTCAGGATCGGCAGGCCCGCGGCGACCAGCGACCCGAACGTGAACGCGAGCACGATCAGGGCGACGCCGACACCGATCAGCTCGACGCTGACACCGCCCTCCTCGTCGCCGGGACCGCCGCCCTCCATGCCGGAGCCGGACACCTCGACCCGCATGCCGTCGCCGCGGGCGTGCTCGATCGCCTCCAGGACCTTGTCGCGGGTGCCGGCTTCGACGTCGGTGGGAGTGGCGACGTCGAAGGCGAACTCGATGGTGCCGACCCGGCCGTCCGGCGACAGCGGCGCGACGGCGGCCGCGTTCTTCTCCGCGGCTTCCCGTGCCGCCGTGACGTCGCCGCCGGTGGCCTGCGCGCCCTGCACGGCCATGTCGACGATCCGCTGTTTCATCGCGGCGGCCGTCTCCACCGGCCCGGCCAGCGGTTCCTGCGGCATCTGCGGCACCGATGTGAGCTCGGTGAGCAGGTCGGAGATCCGGCCCGCGTACGGCTCGTCGGCGAGCTTGCTGCCCTCAGGCGCGGCCACCACGATCGAGACGGACGCCTCGTCGATGGCGCTACCGGAACCGGGGAACAATTGTTGCTGCAGGTCGGTAGCCTTCTCCGACGGGATGCCGGGGATGGAGAACTGGTCCGACATCGGCTGCGACATGGTGGTGGCGACCGCGCCGACCCCGATCAGGGCGACCAGCCAGGCGACCAGCACCAGTGGCCATCGCCGGTAGGCGGTCTTGCCGAGCCGGTACAGCAGGGATGCCATGGGGAGTCCTCCGGAGATTTAATTGAACGGCCGGTATGGTCCGTGGCGAGAGTAGGTCCCGGCCCCTGAGAGCCGGCTGAGACGATGGGATACGACACACAGAAAGAGGTGGACGGAATTGGCTCGCACCGTCGGCAGCGACGCGGAGGAGACACGGCGGCGCATCCTCGGCGAGACGACCGCGCTGTTCATCGAACGCGGCTATGCGAGCACGTCGATCCGTGACATCAGTGAGCGCCTGGGCATGACCAAAGGGGCGCTGTACTACCACTTCACCTCGAAGGAAGACCTGCTGCACGCGATCGTGGCGCCCCTGCTGAGCGGCTTGCGCGCCTTCGTCGGCGACGTGCGCGACGCCGGCACGGTCCGGGCCGAACTGGTCCGGGAACTCGTCGACCTGCTCGACACCAACGCTCCCCTGGTGCGGTCGCTGTCCAGCGACCCCGCGGTCAGCCGCAGCAAACTGGAAGGACGTGGGGCGGGCGCCCCCTTCACCGAGCTGGCGCAGATCCTGAGCGGGACCGACGACGGCGACGCGCTGCGTGGCCGCTGCGCCGTGGGCCTCATCTTCGCCAGCGTGATCGGGCCACCCCCGCACAAGGGACTCGACGACAGCCTCACCGGCCGCCGGCTCACCGAGCCGGAGAAGCGATTCGTCACCGCGGCCGCCATGGCGGTGCTCGCGATGCCGGCCCCCTGACCGCTGACCCGCCGCCAGGCCGCCCATGGCGGCGTGGGGCCGTGCTGACGTTCAGCCTCGCCCGAACCGACCGCCCGTAGACCGAAAACGCCGCTGTTTCGGTTATCCCGTGGTCGCCACCGGCACCACTGAGCATGTCCGTCCCCGATCTCGTCCGCGCCGCCCAGAGCGGTGACCGGGCCGCCCTCGAGCGGTTGGTCACCGACCACTTCGACCTCGTCCGAAACGCCGTCGGCCGTGCGCTCGGCGGCCATCCCGACGTCGACGACGTCGTTCAGGAGACCCTGATCCGGGTGATGCGGGACCTGCCCGCACTGCGTGATCCGGACCGGTTCCGCGCCTGGGTGCTGGCGATCGCCCACCGGCAGGTCCGGGTCCATCTGCGGGCGCGGCGCCGGTGGCTCGGGCGACATCGCGGCTCGCCCGGCGATCTGCCCGGCCCCCGCGGCGACTTCGCCTCCGGTACGGTCGCCGAACTGGTACTCACCGCCCAGCGCCGGGAGGTGGCCGAGGCGACCCGCTGGCTCGGCGACGACGACCGGATGCTGCTGGCGCTGTGGTGGCGGGAGGCGGCCGGGGAGATCACCCGGTCCGAGCTGGCCGCGGCACTGGGCACCGGTCCCGGTCACGCCGCGGTCCGGATCAAGCGGGTGCGCGACCGGCTCGACGCGGCCCGGGTGGTGGTCCGGGCGCTGCACGCGGGAGACTGCGCGGCGCTGTCCGCGACGATCGCGGGCTGGGACGGCACGGCCGATCCGCTGTGGCGCAAGCGGCTGATCCGGCACACCCGCGCCTGTACGCGCTGTGGCCCGTACCGGAAAGGTCTGGTCGTTCCGGAACGTCTGCTGTCCGGCCTGGTCGCCGCGCTCGGGGCGGTCTCGGCCAAGATCACCGCGACGGTGAAGCCGGTCAAGCTGGTTGCCGCGGCCACGGCCGCTTCGGTGGTCGCCGCCGGAGCTTTCTCGTACGCCGTACGCACGGAGAAAGTGGAGCCGCTCCAGGAACTCGCCTCCACCATCGTGGTGGCGCCGGACGGCACCGCCGCCGGGGACGGCACCGTGGCGCGGCCCTACACGCTGGCCCGGGCGGTCGAGGCGGTCCGGCCGGGGCAGACGATCGCACTGCGGGGCGGGATCTACCGGCTCGCCGCACCGATCGTCATCACCACCGGCGGGGACGCCCGTAACCGGATCACGCTCACCGGCTACCAGGGCGAGCGGCCGGTGCTGGACGCCGCCGCGCTGCCGGACGACACGTGGGCGGTCACCCATGAGGCCGACTTCTGGACGGTACGCGGGCTGGAGGTCACCGGGTCGCGCAGTCACGCGTACGTCTGCGTCTCCTGCGCGAACAACGTGTTCCAGCGGCTCGCCCTGCACGGCAACGTGCGCGGCGGCCTGACCCTGCGCGACCCGGACACCGTGGCGAACCAGGTGCTGGACAGCGACTTCTTCGACAACGACGGCATCGGGCTGGGCGTGAAGTTCGGTTCCGGCGCCGGCAATCTGGTGCGCGGCAATCGCGCCTACCGCAACGGTGACAACGGTTTCGACCTCGGTGACTTCGCCAGTCCGGTCACGGTGGACACCAATTGGTCGTACGCCAACGGGGTGAGTGGTTTCGCGCTCGGCGGCGGGGATCCGGCGCCCCGGGCGGAGCACGTGGTCCGCAACAACGCCGCGTGGGCGAATCGGCTGCACGGGTTCTCCGACGACGAGAACGCCGCGTTCATGCGCCTGACCGGCAACACGGCCTGGCGCAACCGCGGGACCGGGTTCTCGATGCCGTCCGGCCTCGTGCGCCTGCGGTCGAATGTCGCGGCCGGGAACCATGCCCCCGCCGATCTCACGCCTCGGACCAGCGCCGCGGGCAACAGCTGGCGCCCGGTCTTCCGTTCCACCGACCCGGCTTCGGCCGAGGGGCCGCGCCATGCCGACGGCAGCCTGCCGACCACCTCTTTCCTCGTCAGCCGCACCGGGCTCGGATCCACGATGCGCACGCCGTGAATTGTTTCCCGGAAATCTGTAATCCGGGGCCCTCGGCGTGCACCTACAGGTCATGGGGTCGGCATGTGCGCAGGTCAGAGCAGGTTTATAAGTGAAATCGGATATTTACAAGAGTTAATTGAAGCGGTATCAATGAACCGGTTCAGCATCGCCGTCCCCGCTCCCCTGAGGAGAATCGTTCATGCGCCGGGCACTCCCCCTCTGCTTAGCCGTACCGGCCCTCGTGGTCGGCCTGTTCGCGCTGCCGTCCGAGGCGGCCGTCACGCCGGTCGCCGGCGGCGTCTACACGCTCGCCTCCGGATCCAGCGCCAAATGTGTTCAGGCCGCCGGCACCGCCAACGGCGGACTGCTCACCCAGATCGCCTGCAACACCGCCGCCACCAGCCAGCTCTTCACCGCCGTGGCGCAGAACGGCGCGTTCGGGTTCACCGACAGCGCCAGCGGCAAGTGCGTCGACATCCCCTACTCGGACACCACCGCCGGCGTCCAACTGTGGCAGTGGACGTGCGGCGCCAGCGCCAACCAGACCTGGTCACTGACCGCGTCCACGGCCGCGCCCGGCAAATACCTGATCAAGAGCGCCTCCAACGGGCTCTGTGTCAGCAACAAGGACGGCTCCACCGCCGGCAACAACCCGATCGTGCAGGAGGCCTGCTCCGACATCGCCCGCATGCAGTGGTCGTTCACCGCCGTCGGGACCACGCCCGGGTCGTGGTCGAACACCGCGGACGGCTTCGCGCAGGGCACCACCGGCGGGGCGGGCGGCACCGCCGTCACGGTGACCAACTTCGCCGACCTGGTGAAGTACGCGACGGCGTCGACGGCGCACGTCATCCGCGTGTCCGGGACGATCACGGTGACCCCGTACGGGCACGAGATCCCGGTCACGTCCAACAAGACGATCGTCGGGCTGGGCACCACCGGGCGGATCAAGAACGGCGGCTTCTTCCTCGGTGCCGGCGTCAAGAACGTGATCATCCGGAACCTGACCATCGGCGACACCGCGATGGCGTCCGACGACCCGGACGACAAGGACTTCGACTACGACGGCATTCAGATGGACACCGCGTCGAACGTGTGGATCGACCACAACACGTTCACCAACATCAACGACGGATACATCGACAGCCGCAAGGACAGCACCCACATCACCGTGTCGTGGAACCGGATGGGCGACCACAACAAGACGTTCGGCATCGGCTGGACGACCAACGTGACCGCGCGGATGACGATCCACCACAACTGGATCTACAACTCCAACCAGCGCAACCCCAGCGCGGACAACCTCCAGTACGCGCACCTCTACAACAACTACCTGAACAACGTCACCTCGTACGGGAACTACGCGCGCGGCGCCACCAGGATGGTCATCGAGAACAGCTACTTCGACAAGGTCAACAACCCGTACTACCCGGACACGGCGACCGGCGCCCAGCTGCGCCAGAGCGGTAGCACGGTGGTGAACTCCACCGGCCGCAAGGAGACCTCGGGGTCGGCCTTCACTCCGGGCAGCTTCTACTCCTACACCCTCACCCCGACCGCCGACGTGCCCACCGTGGTCAAGGCCTCCTCCGGCCCCCAGGCAGGCATCGTGATGTGACATCCGGCCGCGCCCCTTCGCCAGGGGCGCGGCCGTTCCGGGTCGCCGCTACCGGCCGAGAACCGCTCCGCCGTTGAGACCGATGATCTGGCCGGTCAGATAGCCGGCGTCGACGGAGGCGATGAAGCGGACCGCGGCCGCCACATCGGACGGCGTCCCCGGCCGCCCGACCAGCGTGTCGGCGACCTTCGCGGCCACGAATTCCGGGGTGTCCTGCCCGCGGAAGATGTCGGTGTCCTGGATGTAGCCGGGGGCCAGGACGTTCACCGTGATGCCGTCCGGGCCGAGCTGCCGGGCCAGCCCCAGAGCCCACCCGTGCAGGGCGGCCTTCGCCGCCGCGTACGAGCCGGCCGAATGCGAACCCGCACCACCCCGTTGGGCCGCCGCCGAACTGATCATGACAAGCCGCCCGCCCGGCCGGCTCAACCGGTCCAGCAGCGCGTTCGTGAGCAGCACCGCGGTGATCAGGTTGATCTCCAGGTCGTGACGCCAGGAGGCGGCCAGCGCGCCGAGCCCCCGATCCGCCGGTGGCGTGATGATGGCGCCCGCGTTGTTCACGAGCACGTCGACCGTGCCCAGTTCGGCGATCCGATCCGCCGCACGCTCAACCTCGGATGGCTCGGTCAGATCCGCCCTGATCGGAATCACGCAAGCCGAGCCGGCCGCCCGATTCATCTCCTCGGCCGTCTGGCGCAGCAGTTCCACCCGCCGGCCGATGATGACCACCCGGTCGCCATCACTCGCGAACGCGCCGGCGATCGCCCGCCCGATCCCCGTCGCACCACCCGACACGACCACCAAACGAGACTCATCGATCACGACGGGCACCCTAACCCGTGCAGGATCATCACCGCTCTCAGCCCAGCGCGGACCGCGCCTCGGCCAGGATCGCGGGCGAGGTGCCGGTCGCCAGGACATGCTGGAGAGCCTGCCGGTAGGCCACGTCGAACGCCTCCGCGGCGGGCACCGGAACATCCGGCTCGACGCCCACGCCCTCCCAGTTGCCGTCGGTGACCGGATTGATCGAACGGGCCACCGGCACAGTGATCTCGAAGGTGGACGTGATCGGGAACGCCTGCGTGGGATGGGCACCGCCCCGTGTCGTTTCACCGATCAGGATCGCACGGCGCTGCGCCTTGAGGTTGTAGCAGATCTCCTCACCGCCGGAGAACGTGGTTCCGCTGGTCAGCAGATACACCGGCCGATCGAGATAGCGCTTGCCGGGCAGCCAGGAATGGCTCCAGTACTGGCGCGTGTGGCCGGTCGCGCCGCTGTGGACGCTGTTGAGGTGGGTCTCCCCGTCGGGAAAGAAGTAGCTGGTCCAGAAGATGGCCCCGTCGGGAGCGCCACCGCGGTTCTTCCGCAGGTCGACGATCAGGGCGTGGGTCTGTGACACCAGCTCCATCGCCGCGGCGATCGCGCGCCCTCCGACCGCCGCGGAGGTCACCGACCGTAGATCCACCAGGCCGATGTTTCCGTCCAGGCGTTCCACCCGGGCGATGCCGTAGTTGGTGAGCCGCAGCTGCTCACGCCACGCCGCCTCCAGCTCGGGCTCGGTGAGGGCCTCGCGCATGCCCTCGGCCCGTACCCGTACCCGAAGGTGTTTGTCCTTGCACACCTCGAACAGCTCGGCGGTCAACCGCTCGCCGAGAGCGTCCTCGTCCAGGCCGTCATACTCGCCGGCCGCCAGCCGGCGACGGATGCCCGCGGCCGCCTCCTGAGCCTTGCCGGGAAAAATGTAGTTGTCGCAGAGCAGCTCGACCGCTCTACCAACGAGATCCATTGACATCCGGCACACGATATCCAAGAGCCCCGATTCGTGGTGGGCGGCGAAACCCGATTGCGCCGTCGCCGTTTTGTGGTTGGGTCGGCGCATGTCGATCGCGATGCGGTTGGTGACGCCGGACTCGTTGGGCGAGGTCGTCGATGCGGTGGCGGGCTGGCAGCGGACCGGCGGGCCGGTCCAGCTTCATCCGGGTGACCTCGGGTGGAACTGGAGCATGGGCGGGCCGGAGTTGGCCGAGGCCGTCCGGGTGTGGACCCGTGACGGGCGGATCCTGGCCGTCGGCATGGCGGACGACGGCCCGGGCTTGATCCGCATGGGCATCGCGCCGAGCTCCGGCGACGACACCATGTTCGCCGCCCGGATACTGGCCGACCTGTCGGATCCGGGGCAGGGCGTGCCGCCCGGGGCTGTCGAGGCTCGCTTCGGCGCCGCCTTTCGAGATCTCCTGGAGCGCAGCGGTTGGACGGCCGACGAACCGTGGACTCCGTTGTCCCGTGATCTGACGGCGCCGGTGCCGGGTCACGGGCTCAGGGTCGAGGTCATCGATGCGCACCAGGTGCGGGATCGGATCGTCCAGGATCGGGTCGCGGTGCAGCGTGCGATGTTCACCGGCTCACGGTTCACCCTGGAGCGCTGGCGCACGATGGCCGCTGCCCCACCGTACCGCCGGGCCCGGTGCCTGGTCGGTTACGACGGCGACGGCGAGGCGGTCGCCACGGTGACGGTGTGGTCGGCCGGCGAAGGGCGGCCGGGTCTGCTCGAACCACTGGGCGTTCACCGGGATCACCGTGGCCGCGGGTACGGCCGTGCCATCACGATGGCCGCGGCCGCCGCGTTGCGGGAGATGGGCTCGTCGAGCGCGACCGTCTGCACCCCGAGCAGCAACCTCGGCGCCGTGGCGACCTACGTCTCGGCCGGCTTCCAGAAGCTCCCGGACGTCACCGACTTCCGCCGCCCGGGCTGACCGCCGGGATGTCCGTGGCCCGCCCCGACGACATCTACGGACGCGTACTCGCCGGGGCGTATCGTCGTTGACGTGGAACTCGTCGGGGTGCAGAAGACCCTCAGCCCCGTCCTCAAGGCCAAGGCGCTGGACAACCGGCTGCCGGCCCCCATCCTCGGTGACGTGCGCGCCGAGCGGGTGATGCGCCGTCTCGACCCCGGCTACGACAAGGGCATATTCGCCGCCAGCCAGCTCGGCCTCGCCGCCGTGGCACGCGCCAAGGTCCTCGACGACTGGGCCCGGGACTTCCTCGCCGATCATCGCGACGCGGTGGTGCTGAACCTCGGCTGCGGCCTCGACGCCCGGGTGTACCGCATCGATCCGCCGGCCACCGTGGAGTGGTATGACCTGGACTATCCCGCCGTCATCGAACTACGAGGGCAACACCTGCCGCCACGCGAACACTGCACCTTGATCGGCTCAGACGTCACCGACCTCACCTGGCTGGAGCGTGTTCCACGCGGCCGGCCGGCACTCGTGATCGCCGAGGGCCTGGTGCCCTACCTGACGGAGGACGACGTCCGGCGGCTGTTGACGAGTGTCGTCGGCGCCTTCCCGACCGGCCGGATGCTGTTCGACACGGTGTCGGTCTCGGCATGGCGCGGTTCGAGATGGGATCCGATCGGACGGAGGTACAACGCCCGGTTCCGGTGCGGTTTCGACGACCCGGCCGCGCTGGCCGACTGGCACCCGCGGTTGCACTATCTCGACGAGGCGCCGATGAACGACTCACCGGTCCTGATGGACAGGGCGCCCGCGACCACGCGTCGCCTGTATCGCCTGCTGAATCTGATTCCAAGCTTCAGGCGGTCCAGCCGCATCCTGCGGTTCCGGTTCTGAGACCTTCGGAGGACACGGGCCGGAGGGAAGCGGTCCCCATCTAGAGCCACTGCTGGTTGGCGCCGCCGTGGCAGTCCCACATGACTACGTTCGCGCCGTTGGCCCGGTTCCAGTTCGCAATATCCAGGCATTTGTTGGTTCAGCTCAGACCTTATTTCCACTGCGTCCGCCCTAGCCGCAGCGTGCGGGGCCACTGCGCGGCGGGTCCGGGCCGGGGAATCACCGCGGCTGGTGTGGGCGGGGGTTAGATTCGGCCGGTGAGCGATACATGGGACGAGGGGTTCGACCCCTCCAGCGGGGCCCGAAACACCCTGCGGTGGGCGTACGAGATGGGCGCGACGACGCTCGGCGAGGCATACGACATGCTTGATCAGTTCGAACTCAGCAACGACGTGCCAGAGGTGCTGGGCCACGACGACACCGTGGACGGTGTACGGGAGGAGTTCGAATTCGGCCTGGAGACCGTCGGGCCCGACACCCTGCTGACGACGCTGCTGTGACGACGGCCCGCCGGCGGCGGAAGAGGGACGACGGCGAGGGCTGTGCCGAGCGGATTCCGCTGACCAGCGCGTAACCGGTCGCTCGTGTGTGTCTGGACGGCTCGGGGTGGGTGTGCTCGGATGAGGGGATGCGATTCGACGTCGAGACGCAGGCCTCGCCCGAGCAGGTGTGGCGGGCCTTCACGGACTTCACCGATCGGCGGCCACGGATCTGGAAGAGCACGCTCGACCCGAAGACGTACAAGGTGCGCGAGCAGGGTGACACCTGGGCGGTCGCTCGGGAGAGCACTCCTGGGTCGCCGTTCTGGGTGGTCGCCCGCTACGACTGGTCCGAGCCCACGGTGATCCGCTGGACCGTGGTCGAGAGCAGCTACGGCGGTGACGGCGACGGGTTCGTCCGGATCGCGCCGGCCGGTGCCGGGGGCAGCCGGGTCCACGCCGAGTGGACCAGCACGCATGCCCGCTCCCAGAGGCTCATGCTCTTCCTGCTGCATCGCGGGCCACTGCACCGGATGATCTCCCGGATGTGGACCACCACCCTCGACCGGTACGCCCGGGAGGGCCGGTGATGAGTTCTCCCGCCCGTACCCGTCATATCTGTGACGGCACACGATGAGCGGGAGGATGACCTCATGGGTACGGACACGCGGCCGGTGGACCTGAACGAGATCGACGAGCCGGCGTTCTCGGGGCTGGCCGAGCGGCATCGGCGGGAGCTGCACGTGCACTGCTACCGGATGCTCGGGTCGTTCGAGGACGCCGAGGACACCGTGCAGGAGACGTTCCTGCGGGCCTGGCGGCGGCGGGAGACCTTCCAGGGGCGGTCGACGTTCCGGGCCTGGCTGTACCGGATCGCCACCAACGCCTGCCTGGACCTGCTCGCCAAGTGCCGGCCGGAACCGGCGACCGGCGGCGAGGTGCTGTGGTTGCAGCCTTACCCGGACCGGCTGCTGGACGAACTGCCCACCGACGGCACCGACGAGCCGGAGACCCTCGCCGTGGCACGGGAGACGATCGAGCTGGCGTACCTGGTCGCCGTCCAGCACCTGGCGCCGCGCCCGCGGGCCGTCCTGATCCTGCGCGACGTGCTCGGCTGGCCGGCCAAGGACGTCGCGGAACTGCTCGGTGACTCGGTCAACTCGGTGAACAGCGCGCTTCAACGGGCCCGTGCCGGCATGCGTGACCATCTGCCGGCGGAACGGCAGGACTGGACCGGCGGTGCGGACGACGCCGCCACCCGCGACCTGGTCCGCCGTTTCACCGCCGCCAGTGTGGCCACTGACATCCCGGCGCTGACCACGATGCTGCGCGACGACGTGCGCTTCTCGATGCCCCCTACCCCGGGCCTGTACGCCGGCCGCGACGCGGTCCTGAACAACTGGATCGAGGGCGGCTTCGAGGGCATGACGGGCCTGCGTGCCGTCCCCACCGCCGTGAACCGGCAGCCCGCCGTCGCCTTCTACCTCTGGAGTGAGCAGGAAGGTGCGTACCTGCCGCTGACGATCGACGTCCTGCGCATCACCGGCGGGGTCGTCACCGAGGTGTTCACCTTCCACAACGACCGGTTCCCGCCGCTCGGGCTGCCGGAGCGCCTGCCGGCGGACGGCATCGAGTAGCCCCGGTGCGGACACTCGCGCTGCGTGGCGGCGCGCGTGTCGTCGTGGTGCCCGCGGAATGGCCGGACGCGTTCGCCGTCGTCACCCGTGGACGGGTGCAGCTGGAGCTGCGCGACGGCGAACCCGGGCCGGTCCTGGGACGCGGCGCCGGGTTCTGGCTGCGCGGCACCGGCGTCCGCGCCCTGCGCAACCCCGGTCGGCGCACCGCGATCGTGCGCGTCGTGACACGGCGATCAGCTCACCCCGTACCCCGAATCTTGGATCTTGGAGGTTGTGAAATGAGCAGCGTGATTCGGACCGGCATCGTCGCCACGCTCGCGGCGGTGGTGGCCACCACTCTCGCGGCCGCGCTCGCCCGGGCGGCCGGCGTCGATTTCGAGATCCCGGACGGCGGCGAGGCGATCCCGCTGGCCGGGTTCGCCACGGTGACCGGTTTCTTCTCGATCGTGGGCGTCGCCATCGCGGTCGCTCTACTGCGGTGGAGCGCCCGCCCCGCCGAACGGTTCGTGTGGACGACCGTGTCGCTGACCGCGATCTCGCTGGTGCCGCCCCTGATCTCCGGAGCGGGCACCGCCACCGTCGTCACCCTCATCGGGCTGCATCTGCTACCGGCGGCGGTGATCATCCCCAGCCTCGCGCGGAGCCTGCGCTCCCGGTCTCAGGTGACAGCGATGTCGGCCTGAGAAGAGCGACGCGGTCACAGGTACAGGTCGACGCCCTTGCCGTCGCTGAGGTTCTGCACCATCTTCATGGGCAGGTCGGAACTGACCATCGCCTGGAGCAGGTCGGCCTGGGCGTTGACCTGCTCCTGCCGGGCCTGCGGGTCTTGCAGTTGGCCTGGTGCGATCATGCTGAACGCGACGGGACCGATGGAGCCTACCGACATGATCACTCCTTGGGGCTGCGGGCAGTTGTGATCGTTGATCGTCCGCGGTCACCCCGGCATGAGGAGAATGGCGATCCGGTCGGGAAACCGCGGACACCTCGATCCCGCTCAACTTCGAGGAGCCAACATTTCGCGTACGGCCTTGCGGTTGATTTTTCCGACGCTGGTGAGGGGGACCGCGTCGAGGACGGTGACCTCGCGGGGGTATTTGTATTTGGCCATCCGCTCGCGGGTGAAGGCGACGAGTTCCGCACCGGTGGCCTGTTGGCCGGGCGCCAACTGGACGACGGCGACCACCTCCTCGCCGCTCTCCGCATCCGGTCTGCCGACGCAGGCCGCGACCTGCACGGCCGGATGTTCGAGCAGCACGTCCTCGACATCGCGGGGGTAGACGTTGAAGCCGCCGCGAATGATCAGGTCCTTCATACGGTCGACGACGTAGAGGTAGCCGTCGTCGTCGAGATGGCCGATGTCACCGGTGTGCAGCCAACCGTCCCGGATGGTCCGCGCGGTCAGGTCCGGGTCGTTCCAGTAGCCGAGCATCACGCCGGGACCGCGGACGCAGATCTCGCCGTCGACGATCGCGACCTCGGCGTGCGGCAGCGGTTTGCCGACGCTGCCGGCACGATGCTCGGTGAGGGTCTCCGCGGACACGACGGCGCTGGTCTCGGTGAGGCCGTAGCCCTGCAGGACGGTCACGCCGAACGCCTTCTCGGCGGTGGCGCGGATGGCGGGCGGCAGGGTGGCGCCGCCCGAGCCGAAGGATCGTAGCGACGACAGGTCGTAGTCGCCGTACGGCTGGGCGAGCAGCATCTGGAGCATCGTGGGCACGACCGGGCTGGATTCGAGGCGGTGCTCGGCGACCAGTTCGAGCCAGCCGACCGGGTCGAACCAGCGTTGCAGCACCGACACGAGCCGCCGTTCGGAGTGCAGGCCGCCGATGACGACGATCAGGCCGTACGCGTGCGACAGCGGCAACGGCAGCAGCGACCTGGTGGTGTTCGCCGACCGGGCGACCTGTTCGAGGGCGCGGCCGTTCTCCCACAGGCCGCGATGGCTGAGCATGACGCCTTTGGCCCGTCCGGTGGTGCCGCCGGTGTAGAGCAGTGCCGCGAGGTCGTCGTCGGCGCGCGGTTCGATCCCGGCGGGTTCCCCGGTTTCGAGGTCGGCGTAGTTGCCGCCGATGACGAACGTCGTGATGTCCAGCCCGTCGGCGGCCCTACCGAACAGTCCGGCCAGCTCCGGGCTGATGATCGCCGCGGTGGCGCCCGAGTCGGTGAGGATGTGCCGCAGCTCCGGCTCGCTCTGCAGGAAGATCACCGGCGTCACCACGGCGCCGGCCCGCCAGATCGCCCGGTAGGAGATGAACACCTCCGGCGTGTTCATCGTCATCACGACCACCCGGTCGCCCGGCCGCACCCCGTGCGCGCGCAGTCCGGCGGCGACCCGGGTGGACCGTTCGTGGATCTCCGTCGAGGTCAGCCACCGGCCCTCGAAGAACAGCGACTCGTAGTGGCCGAGACGCCGGTACGCCTGCTCCGCGAGGACGCCGAGGTGGTGACTCATCGCGCCGCCTCCCCCATCGCGAGCCGCGCGACCTCGTCGAAGGCCGCCACATCGTCACCGAGCAGGAACCGGTCGGTCTTGGCGCGCCGCCAGTACAGGTGGGCGTCGTGTTCCCAGGTGTACCCGATGCCGCCGTGCACCTGGATCACCGTCTCGGCCGCGAGTTCCAGGGTGGTGGCCGCGGCGGCCTTCGCGGCGGCCGCGGCCAGCGGTAGTTCGCCGGGTGCCCGGTCGGCGGCCCAGGCGGCCCACCAGACCAGCGACCGCAGCTGCTCCACCGCGACGTAGACGTCGACGAGCATGTGCTTGACGGCCTGGTAGGAGCCGATCGGGCGGCCGAACGTGTGCCGTTCCTTCGCGTACTCGACGCCCATCTCCAGCAGCCGGGCGGCGGCCCCCAGGCCTTCGGCGGCGAGGATGGTACGGCCGACGCGTTCCGCTCTCCCCCACAGTGGGCGCGCGTCGCGTACCAGATCGGTGGTCTCGCCCAGGGTGACGTCACCGAGACCGCGAGTCGCGTCGATCGGCCGGCGTGCCGTCACCTCGCCCGGCCCGCAGACCAGCGTGCCGTCGCGCAGCGTGAGGAAGGTATCGGCGCCGATCGCGTCGAGAACCGGGCCGTCGTCGATGACCGCGACGGCCAGGCTGCCGTCGGCGAGTCCGGCAAGCCGGTCCGGAAGATTCTCCAGGAGTACGGCGGCGCGCGCGAAGTTCACCAGAGACGGACCCGCGAGCACCCGTCCGGCCTGCTCGGCGACCACGGCGAGCTGGAGGACGGTGCCGCCTCCCCCGCCGGCGCTCTCCGGGATGGTGATCGTCGCGTAACCGCTTTTGATCAGCTCGGCGCGGCCCGGCCGCACACCGGCGCCCTCGTCGAGCGCGGCCCGGGCCGCCGCCGGGGAGGCCGAGCCGGACAGGAAGTCACGGGCGCCGTCGGCGAGGTCGAGGTGCTCCTGATCCAGATCGAAGTTCATCGGATGCTCTCCCTGAACGTGACGCCCTTGTCCGCACGAGGTTCGGCGGGCAGGCCGAGGACCCGCTCGCCGATGATGTTGCGCAGCACCTGGTCGCTGCCGCCGGCGATGGCCATGCCGGGCAGCATCGCCTGCATGTCCTGCCACTCGGCGTCGCCGGTCACCGCGTCCGGGCCGAGCACGCGTACGGCGAGGTCGGTCAGATCCCGCGCCGACCGGGTGCCGCTGAGCTTGCCCGCCGACGCCTCCGGGCCGGGCAGTTCACCGCGGCTCAGCTTCGACAGCTGCCGGTAGCCGGTGTAGCGGGCGCCGAGCGCGGCCACGTACCCCCGGCCGAGTTCCTGACGGGCCAGCACCTGCCGGTCCTCGGGGAGCGCGCCGATGTGCGCGGCGACGTGCCGGGCCACCGCCTCCGGTTTCGGCCCGATCGACGTGCCACCGCCGCCGAGCGACAGCCGCTCGCTCATCAGCGTCGTCAGCGCCACCCGCCAGCCGTCGCCGACGTCGCCGAGCCGCTCGTCGTCGGGGATCCGCACGTCGTCGAAGAACACCTCGTTGAAGTGGGAGTCGCCGTTCATCTGCCGCAGCGGACGGACGGTGACGCCGGGGGCCTTCATGTCGACCACGAACATCGTGAGGCCGCGGTGTTTCGGCACGTCCGGATCGGTACGGGTGAGCAGGATCCCGAAGTCCGCCAGGTGGGCGAGCGTCGTCCACACCTTCTGCCCGCTGACCCGCCAGCCGTCGCCGTCGCGGACCGCCCGCGTGCGCAGGGCGGCCAGGTCGCTGCCGGCCGACGGTTCGCTGAACAGCTGACACCACAGGTCGTCGGCCCGCAACAGCCGTTTGAGGTAGCGCTGTCTCTGCGAGTCGCTGCCGTGCACGATCACGGTCGGCCCGCACATGCCGATGCCGATCAGGTTGATCAGCGGGGGCAGGCCGCGCCGGGCGGTCTCCTGGTCGACGATCGCCTGCTGCATCGGTGTGCCACCGCGTCCGCCGGCCTCGACCGGCCAGGTGACGCCGACGAACCCGGCGTCGTACAGGGTGGCCTGCCAGGCCCGCGCCTGCTCCGGGACGGGCGGGTGCCGCTCCAGGAAGGAGCGCACCTCCGCCCGCCAGGCCGCCTCGTCGGGGGTGTCGTCGAAATCCATCCTCGTCCCCTCAGTTCCTGATCAGGGTGATCGGCTGGCCGTCCTTCGGGAACGGCAGCGCATGGTGGTCCAGCGGCGCCACATAGTGCGGGTCCACGTTCCAGTGGTACTCGCGCAGCAGCCGGTGCAGGATCGCCTTCACCTCGAGGCCGCCGAAGTGCATGCCGATGCATTTGTGGACGCCGCCGCCGAACGGCATCCAGGCGAACCGGTGCGACCGGTCCTCCCTGCGGTCCGGGCCGAACCGCTCCGGGTCGAAGACGGTGGGGTCGGTCCAGTACTCCGGCATCAGGTGGGTGAACTGGATGCCGAGCGAGCAGAACGTGTCCGCCGGGATGCGCACCCCCTGCACGACGGTGTCCTTGACGGTGTAGCGGACCAGCACCGGAACCGGCGCCCGCAGCCGCAGCGCCTCCCGCATGACCAGGTCGACCGAGACGAGCGAGTCCAGTTCGGCCCGGTCCGGGGCCGGTCCGAGCGCCAGCGCCTCGGCCCGGCAGCGTTCCTGCCAGCCGGGGTGCTGGCCGAGGTATTGCAGGATCGCGGTGGTGGTGATGGTGGACGTGTCGTGCGCCGCCATCATCAGGAAGATCATGTGGTTGATGACGTCGTCGTCGCTGAACCGGTCGCCGTCCTCGGTCTCGATGTGGCAGAGCACCGAGAAGATGTCGTCACTGACCGTGGCCCGCTTCGCCGGCAGGTAGCCGCGCAGAAACCGCTCCAGCTTCCGCCGGCCACGGTAGGCGCGCCCCCAGCGGGTCATCGGCACGTCCGCCCGGACGATACCGGCGGCGGCCTGCACGCAGGCGATGAACGCCCGGTTGATCCGGTCCATCTCGTCCCGGCCGGCGCCGCCCACCCCGCCCATGAACAGGTCGGCGGCGATGTCCAGGGTGAGCTGCTTGAGCCGCCAGTACGCCGGCACCTCCGTACCGGTCTCCCAGCCCACCAGGGCCCGTTCGACGGCCGGATGAAGGCGGCGGGTGTAGCCGTCCAGCCGCTGCGGGGTGAACGCCTCCTGCATGATCCGCCGATGACCGTGGTGGTCGTCGAAGTCGATGAGCATGAGACCGCGGCGGAAGAACGGCCCGACCAGCCGCGACCAGGCCGGCCCGTTGGCGAACGCCTTGTCCCGGTTCTGCAGCGCCTCGCCGCAGGCGTCCGGGCCGAGCAGCATCGCCGTGGTCTTCCCGAACATGTACGACGGCGCGACCGGCCCGTAGCGATCCCAGTGACGTTGGTAGAGCGCGACCGGATCCCGCTGGTACTTGAAGAGATTGCCCACCCAGGGCAGCCCTCGATCCTCGCCTCGAAGGCGCGGAAGGGGGCGCGGGTCAACCTGTTCCCGAGTCTCGGCCGCCATTGGCTCTCACCTCGAAGAGTCGCATCCTCGTATCGGCCAGCGTGATTCTCCGAGGGAGCCCCTGTCAATGTCCGCGGCGCCCTCCCGCGTGAGCGATCACCGCACCGCCACTGTTGATCATGGTTGAACTCGTACGCTCGCTGCATGGTGCCCATGTGGTTGCAGGCCGGATTCTGGGGGCTGTTCGCGGGGTCGGCGCTGCTGTTCGGCGCGGCGATCGGCTACCTGGCCAAGGTGCCCCGCCGGCTGCTGGCGTCGGTGATGGCGTTCGGCGCCGGCGTGCTGCTGTCGACCGTAGCCTTCGAGTTGATCGATGAGGCCTACGAGCAGGGCGGCATGCGGCCCACCACCATCGGCGCCGCGGCCGGCGCACTGATCTACACCGGCTGCAACATCCTGCTCGCCCGGCGCGGCGCCCGCCACCGCAAACGCTCCGGAGATCAACAACCTTCGGAGCAGGAACAGGACGGATCGGGTACGGCCATCGCGCTCGGCGCGTTGCTGGACGGCATCCCGGAGTCCATCGTCATCGGGACGAGCCTGCTCAGCGGCGGTACGGTGGGGGCGGTGACGGTCGCCGCGGTGTTCATCAGCAACGTCCCCGAGGGCCTGTCCAGCGCCGCCGGCATGCGCGCCGCAGGCCGGAGCCGCCGGTACGTGTTCGGCCTGTGGACCGGCATCGCCGTGATCAGCGGCCTGGCCGCGCTCACCGGCTACACCGTCCTCGGTGACGCCTCCGACGCCCTGATGGCGTCCATCGTCGCCCTGGCCGGCGGCGGGATCCTGGCGATGGTCGCCGACACCATGATCCCGGAGGCCTTCGAGAACGCCCACCTGCTGGTCGGCCTGATCACCGTGGCCGGCTTCCTGCTGGCCTTCGGCGTCTCCCAGCTGGAGCCCTGACGGCGACTCGGGTTCAGGACCGGCTCAGTCTCGCACCGCTCGACGACGGTGTCGGTGAGAACGCCATCTACCGCCTTCACCCGGCGGCGACCCCGCCGAAGCAGGGCCGAACAGCTGTAGAACCTCTATCTCGCCTCCGGCTCCTTCATCCGGTACGCGTGTCCTCGTCCTCGTCTCATCAGGGCCGTCCCGCCCGGTCGGCGCGCGTCTGCGGTGAAAGCACACGAAAGCCGCCACGTGAGCGGCCATCTCGGCGATAGGCCACCCAGTCGACCACGACACCGCCGCCGTGCGCGCCCACCCTCGTGAAAGCGTGACCGCCCACACCGGACGACCCGCGCACCGGCCGCGAGCGGGCACCCCCGGTGCTTGGCACGCAAAACCGCTTCCACTCAGCCAGCGCGACCGGCGCAACGGCCGAGTGCAGGCAGCCCCAGGCCGGCAACATCGCGACCACCCGCCCAGCGTGACCGAAAGGGGCGGCGAGGCGGCGGCAGACGGGGTGGCGGCGAGATAGGCCGGCCTGCCCGGGCACCGATCTACGCCCGGCGGGCGCGGCACGGGCCGCAGCGGGCAGCGAGGTCGCGCCGACCGGACGGGACGGCCCTGATCAGCGGGGACGAGGACACGCGTACCGGAAGAAGGAGCTGGAAGCGAGACGCGGACCTGGACCACGAGAGATCTCCAGCTCCGCCCAGATGACGCCGCCCGTGCCGGTGGAGCAGGCGCCACAGGTCCAGCAGGGTGTGGGCGGGCTCGGCGGTGCGCCGTCGAGGACCGTTCGGGTCACGAGTTCGATGAGCAGGTTGTTGTCGCGGCGGCTCACGATCAGCTCGCCCTCGCCGCCGGCGTGGTCGACGAGCGCGGCGATCATCGTGAGGGCCTCGTCGAGGTGCCCGCTGCCGAGCTGGCCGTCGAGGTGCGTCCGGGCCGACGCCCGCAGCCCGGCGAGGTCCGTGCCGGCGCAGAACGACAGCCAGAGGGTGGTCAAGCGAACCCGGGATGACGCAGGGCGGACATGGCGGCCCGGCCGGCGCCGTCGAGCGCGGCGGTGCGGGGGTCGGCGGCGCGGTGTACGCGCACGTCCAGGGCGGTGGCCAGCGCCTCCGGCAGGCCGGGGTGCAGGGCGCCGTCGCCGGCCAGCAGGATGCCGCGGGCGGTGGCCTCGGCCAGGGTTTCGGCGTGGTCGGTGGCGCGCAGGTTCGCGACGTGCTGGGCGACGATGTCGGTGAGGAGCCCGGTCGCGCCGTCGCGGCCCAGGTCGCGGATGCCGTAGTCGGCCCGCTGGGCGGCGGTGACCCGGCCGTGTTCGAGCAGGGCGGTCTCGGTGAGCTGGGCGCCGATGTCGACGACCAGCAGGTTTCCGGCGGTCGCGCCGGATCCGATGGCCGCGGCACGGACCGTGTCGATGAGCAGTGTCCGGCGGGGCGCGAAAGCGCCGTCGATCACGCGGCGCATCAGTTCCTGGTCGGCTTCGGTGGACAGCACCGGCCGGCAGGCCACGACGACGTCGGCGACCGGCGCCGGCCGCGGGAAGCGGTTGACGAGCTGGGTCAGCAGGGCGACGCAGCCGTCGACGTCGGTGACACGGCCACGCCGGACAAGCGCGCCGACGCCGGTGGGGGCGCTGACGACGCCACGGCCGGTGGCCCACACCGAGGCCGTGCTGCTGCCCAGGTCGACGGCGAGCGCTACCGGTGAGGTGGTCAAAGCGGATCCTTTCTCAGGGATGACGACGGCGGAGGCTGCCGCACCGGGTGGCGCGGCAGCCGGTCGGCTCAGCCGTGCTGTTTCTGCTGGCACGGCACGCAGAACCGGGCGTGCGGGAGCACTTCCAGGCGCTCGGCCGGGATCGGGGTCGAACAGCGGTCGCAGCTGCCGTAGGTACCCTCCGCGATGCGCCTCAGCGCGCTGGTGATCTGGTCGAGGCTCTGCCGGGTGGCCGCCAGCATCGCCGCCCGGTCGTGGGCCTGCGCCGGGTCGCCGGTGTCGGCGTTGATCTCGGTGAGGTCCTTGAGCCGTGCCGTCTGGACGGCGAACTCCTCACTCAGCCACGATCGTACGGTGCTGAGCCGGTCCTGGCCGGGACGTTCGATCTGGAGACTCATGGTCTCTCCTGTTCGGTGAATGAGCCGGAAAAAGAAAAAGGGCCGAAGCTGATGAGCTTCGCCCTGGCGGCGGATCGAGGATGCGGATCCGCCGGTGGGCCACGGCCGGCGGTCACCGGGCGCGGCAGCCCGTTGGTCGCCGTCGTGGCCATCGGCCGGTGGACAGCACGAACGGCCGCCACCACGGTGGCGGCGAGCGGACGCACTGTCACTGCCGGCATCCGACCACCATAGGTGGATCTTGACGGAGAAGCCAACGGGATCATCGCCGGGTCGGCGGATGCGGGTGTCCTGGCCGCCGCGATAGAACTACGCGGTGGCATTGGTAGGACTACTGTCGTTGGATCGCCGGACCGCTTCCGTGTACCCCGAGTCAGGCTGCAAGGACGTGACGGACAGTCCGGCGGTGCTGGCGGCGCTCGGTAAGGCGCAACGGGTGGACGCGCTGGCCCGGGGCCGGCACGGCCGGGACGCGGTGGTCATCGCCGTCGCCGACGGCCGGGTCCTCGTGGTCGCGGTCGGGTTCTTCTCCGACATGGGGCACGCCGCACGGCAGACCAGTCCGGTCCGGCTCGATCTACCGGTCGCGGCCGTCCGGTTCAGCGCCGTCCCGACCGTGGTGCTGGAGAGTCCCACCGAGCGTTTCGACATCTCGGACGTACGTGAGCGGGCGCTCGCCGGGCTGTCCCGGGCGTTCGCGATGGCCGAGGATCCGATCGTCGGCGAATGGCGGGCCGCCGCGAAACCGGCCGGCGACTGGCGGGCCGCCGAGGAACTGGCCGTGCGGCATCTGCGGGACCTCGGCTTCCACGACGCGCGGACCACCGCGGGCGGCGCCGACGGCGGCGTGGACGTGGTGGCTACCGGTGCGGTGGCGCAGGTCAAGCACTGGGCCCAGCCGGTCGGCCAGCCGCCGCTGCGGGACCTGTTCGGGGTGGCCCAGGCGGCCGCCGCGACCGCGTTCTTCTACAGCCGCTCCGGCTACACGCCCGCGGCCCTGGAGTGGGCGAACGCCACCGGGATCGCGCTGTTCACCTACACCCTCGACGGTCAGGTCCAGGCGTGCAACGCCGCCGGCCACGAGCGGCGCAAGCCCGGGGCGGCACTCGGGTTCTTCGCGCAGATGCGGGCGGACAGGTACCGCAAGGAGCAGGCCGGGCTGCGCGGCGAGATCGACCGGCTGACCTCCCGCATGGCGAAACGCACCCAGTCCCGGCGCGCGTCGGCCCGGCAGTCCGCCGGCACGGCCGCGGGACTGCTGCTCGCGGCGAGCCGCACCCTGGACGGCGGTGACGTGCTGCCACCGGCCGACCGGCGGCGCGAGGACACGTACAAGGTGGTCCGGGACGCTCTCACCCAGGTGAAACAGCTGCTCTGAAAAGGTTGGTGGATGCGGAAGATCAGGCAGGACGAACTCGGCGACCCGTCGGTGCTGCGCCTCGTCGAGGCGGACCGGCCGGAACCGGGCCCCACCGAGGTGCTCGTCGAGGTGCGCGCGGCCGGGTGAACCCGGTGGACTGGACCCACGAGCAGGCGGCCGGCCTGGCGCTGGGCGGCCTGACCGCCTGGCAGGTGCTGGTGGAGACGGCGAACGTCCAGCCGGGTCAGCGGGTCCTCATCCCGGGTGCGGCGGGCGGGTTCGGGCATCTGGCCGTCCAGGTGGCGAAGGCGCGCGGGGCGTACGTCATCGGCACCGCGAGCGCCCCCAAGCTGGACTTCGTCCGCGGCCTCGGCGCCGACGAGGCGATCGACTACCGGACCACCGATGTGGCCGCGGCCGTCCACGACGTGGACCTGGCGATCGCCACCGTCGATGGCCAGCTGCCGCAGCTGGCGGCGACGCTGCGGGCGGGTGGCCGGATCGTCGCCCTGAACAGCGCCGAGGCCACCGCGGTCCGCGAGCACGGCGGTGTCTTCCTGCTGGCCGAACCCGACCGGGCCGCCCTGGAGGAGCTCGCCGCACTGGCCGGGGCGGGCCGGCTGCGGGTGCACGTCGACCGGGTTTTCCCGCTGGCCGAGGCGGCCGAGGCGCACCGTGCCGGGGAGACCGTCCGGACCACCGGCAAGCTCGTCCTCCGGCCGTGACGGCCGGCCTCAGCCGATGAGGGCATCGACGGCGCCGATCAGCTGGGGGCCGTCCAGCAGGACACGGTCGTTGTGGTCGGCGCCGTCGACCACGGCCAGGTGGGTCAGGCTGGCGGCGGCCTCGGCCACGGCCCGGCTCTGGTCCGGCGGCACCACCTGGTCGGCGGTGCCGTAGACGATCGCGGTCGGGGCGGTCACCCGCGGGATCAGCGACGCCACCGGGAAACGGTCACGCAGCAGCAGGCCGACCGGCAGGACCGGGTAGTGGGCGCTCCCGGCGGCGGCCAGGTCGGTGAACGGGGAACGCAGCAGCAGCCCGGCCGGTGGATGACGGATCGCCAGCGCGGTGGCAACGGCGGCGCCGAGACTCTCTCCGTAGTAGAGGATCGGGTGATCGATCTCGGTCAGGTAGGCGTGGGCGGCGTCGGCGTCCATGGCCAGGCCGGACTCCGACGGGCTACCCGGGTTGCCGCCGTAGCCGCGGTAGTCGAGCAGCAGCACGGTCAGGCCCCGGGCGGTCAGGGCGGCGGCCAGCGGCGCCCGGCCCGCCCGATTTCCCCCGTTCCCTGGCGTTACCAGTACGGAAACGGCTCGCTTCGGCGTACCGGGAAGGGGTTGGAAAAGCCATGCGGTGAGCCGCAGCCCGTCCGCGGTGCGCAAGGTGACCTCTTGCGCGCCCGCCGCGAGCGGTGGCCGCCCACGGTCCGGGAAATAGATCAGCTTGCGCTGCGCCGCCCACACGAGAATCAGGATCAAAACCAGACAGAGGAGTACGCCCAGCGCACCGCGCATCACCATCCGGCCCATCCTGCCAGTGTGCGCCCGGTCATCCGTCACCGGCGATGATGTGAGCGCTCGGCCGCGGGCCGTCCAGTTATGATCTTGCCGCGAGTTCGACAGAACGGTCCTTCGTGAGGCGCCGGCGAACGCGGAACCGGCGCCGGAGGCTGTCTACGACCTGCTGGACGGTGCCACGGCTCGGGCATGAGGTCCGTGCCGGGGCCGCCGTCCTGCCACGGCGGCCCCGGCCGGATCAGCCCTGGGACAGGGCGTAGACCACGAACCCGATCAGGGCGGCGACGATCGTCAGGCCGAACCAGGTCATCGGGCGCTCGAGCAGCCGGGGGCCCGGGTCCATCGGCTCCCGGCTGGGGCCGTACGGGTTCGGCTGCGGCGCGTCCAGCCCGGCGACGTGCCGGCGGCGGATCAGGTTGATCAGAACGGTGATCGGCGTGATCACGAGCGACCCGTAGCCGTACCAGCCCTGCACCAGGGTCTTCGACGTCATCTGGCGGTACGTGGCCAGGCCGCAGTCCCGGCAGAACGGTCCCTCGACGCTGAGGAACCGCATCACGATGATCATTCCCTGGTGCCCACGGAAAGTGGTCTTCTTCGCCGGCACCGATCCGCACATCCGGCAGGCGACGACGGGCTGTTGCCCGAAGCCCGGCCCGGCGGGCGGGTACGACTGGACGGGATCCGGATATGGGTGAGCCGGCGGCTGCGGCTGAGACATGCGCACCTCTGTTGCTGGGAAAAAGCTGTAAGCCGCGTCAGGGTACTGTTTGATCAATATCCGCGCACCCCCGGATAGGCCGAACGACATAGGTGGCCGCAGACCGTCGGGAGATGTGTGGCGGCGCCCGCCCGGCGAGGCTGAATGCCATGATCGAACTTCAAGATCTCACCAAACGGTACGGGGACCGCACAGCCGTCGACCAGGTCACCGTGACGGTCCCGTCGGGCCGGGTCACGGCGCTGCTGGGGCCCAACGGGGCGGGCAAGTCCACGATCATGCGGCTGGTCCTCGGGCTGGACCGGCCCACCTCCGGCACGGCGCTGGTCGGCGGGCGGCGCTACCCCGAACTGCGGAACCCGCTGCGGCTGGTCGGGGCGCACCTGGACGCCCGCGCCTTCCACCCGCGGCGCAGCGGCCGGGCCGGGCTGATGGCGCTCGCCCGGTACAACGGCTTCGCCTCGGCCCGGGTGCGGGCGGTGATCGACGAGGTGGGCATCGGCGCGGTCGCCGGGAAGCCGGCCGGAACGTACTCGCTGGGCATGGCGCAGCGGCTCGGCATCGCGGGGGCGATGCTGGGCGACCCGGGCACGGTGCTGCTCGACGAGCCGGTCAACGGCCTGGACGCCGACGGGGTGCGCTGGGTCCGGGCGCTGCTGCGCCGTTGGGCCGGCGAGGGTCGTACCGTGCTGCTGTCCAGCCATCTGATCAGCGAGGTGGAGCTGATCGCGGACCGGGTCGTGGTGATCGGCCGGGGCCGGCTGCTCGCTGACGCGACACCGGCCGCGTTCACCGCGGGGCAGGAGGCGGCCGTCGACGTGGCGGCCGCCGACGAGCAGTCGTTCACGCTGCTCACGCAAGCATTGGGTGAGCACGCGGAACGCACCGGCGCGGACCGGCTGCGGGTGCGGGGGCTGGACGCGACTACGGTGGGCCGTCGCGCGCAACAGGCCGGCGCGGTGTTGCGCGAGCTGCGCACCGACGCCCCCGGCCTGGAGGAGGCGTACGTGCGCCTGGTCGAGGACGAGACCGAGTACGTGGCGGTGACCCGATGAGGAACGCGTTCACCGCCGAATGGGGCAAACTCTGGTCGCTGCGGTCGCCGTGGTTCTGTCTCACCGCCGCGGTGCTGCTCACCGCGATCCTGGCGTGGACCCTGGCCAACGACTTCGTGCACGACATCAGGATGGGCCGGCTGCCGGAGTCCGCCACTCTGCCCGTGCTGGAGCCGCTGATACAGGCCGTACAGGTCGGACAGCTCGCCGTGGTGGCGGCGGCGATGCTGATGGTCACCTCCGAGTACGGCACCGGCGCGATCCGGTCCACCCTCCTGGCCCGGCCGCGCCGGGGTGACGTGCTGCTGGCCAAGACCGCGGTGGCCGTGGTGGTCGGGTTCGGGGCCGGGCTGGTCTGTGCGGCCGCCGGCTGGCAGTCCGCCGCGCTGGCGCTGGGCTCGCACGCGGTGCCCGGCGAGCCGGTCGCCGACACGCTGCGGCTCGCCGTGGTCGTGGCGGTCGCCTGCGGATTCACCACCGCGGTCGGGTTCCTGCTGCGCAGCGGGGTGGGCACGCTGACCACGATGGTGGTCCTCCTGCTCGGGCTCCAGATGATCAGCCAGCGGATCGGCGTGTACCTGCCCGCCCAGGCCGCGGTGCGTTTCGCCGGCGGGGACGGCGTACGTCATCTGCTGGTCCTGACGGGCTGGACGGTGGCCGCCTGGTTCGCCGCGCGGCTGCTGCTGATCCGCCGCGACGCCTAGGCTGGCGGGCATGCACGGGTGGGGGCAGTGGTACGCGCTCGCCGCGGCGGCCGTGATCGTCGTCTGCCACCTGGGCGGGCGGCGCGGGCGGACCTGGCCGGTGGTCGTGCTGCTGTGCGGCGTCGAGGTGGCCGCCGCGATCGCCGTCGCGCACGGCCAGGACACCGTGTCGTGGCTGTTCGACCAGGCGGTCGTGGTGCTCGCCGTCTTCGCGGCGCTGACCGGCAGCTACCTGCGGCTGCGGCAGGAGTTCGTCGAGCAGGGCTGGGCCCGGGCCCGTGCCGCGCGGCTGCGGGAACGCGCCCGGATCGCCGCCGACCTGCACGACACGCTGGGACACGACCTCACCCTGCTGTCGTTGCAGGCGGCGGGCCTCCAGGTGACGGCGCCGGACGAACAGACCCGGGAGCAGGCCGCGGCGCTGCGGGCGGGTTCGGCGGCGGCGATCGACACCGTACGCCGGATCGTCGACCTTCTCGACGTCGAGGCGGAGGCGGATGTCGTGGCCGTGCTCGACCGGGCCCGCGCCGCGGGGATGACGGTGGAGGTCACCGGGGTCCCGCCGGCCGACCGGTTCCTGGCCAGGCTGGTGTCGGAGGCGCTGTCCAACGCCGCGCGGCACGCGCCGGGCACACCGGTCACCGTCGTGTTCAACGGCCGGCGGGTGGAGATCGTCAACCCGGTGCCACCGCAGGGGCCGCCGAGACGGGAGGGAACCGGGCTGTCCGCGCTCGCGGCCCGGGTGCGGCGCGCCGGCGGCTCGCTGGCCGCCGACCGGGTGGACGGCCGGTTCCGGCTGGTCGCCGAGGTGCCGCCGGGCATCGGCGAGGACCACGGGCGCGGCGACTACGACACCGGCCGGCTGCGGATCCGGCGGATGCTGGCCGGCACCGTCCTGATCCCCGGCGCCGCGCTGGTCGTGGTCGCGACCGGCTTCTACGCCTGGGCGGTCCGGGACGCGTCGATGGAGGAGGAGACGTTCGGCGCGTTGCGGGTCGGGATGCCACGCGCCGCGGCGGTCGCCCTTCTGCCGGCGCGCGAGGCGCCGATCCGTTTCGAGCGGGGGTACGGTCCCGGCTGCCACTACTACACCGATGGGAACTATCCGCTGGCGTACGGGAACTATGTCGTCTGTTTCGACGGTGACCGCGTGGTGCGGTTGCACGATGGCACCGGGCGTACCGAATGATCCGGATTCTGATTGCCGACGATCAACCGCTCGTCCGGGCCGGGCTGCGCACCGTGCTCGCCACCGATCCGGAGCTGGAGATCGTGGCGGAGGCCCAGGACGGCCGGTCGGCGCTGGAGGCGGTCGAGCGGTGGCGGCCCGACGTGGTGCTGCTCGACATCCGGATGCCCGGCATGGACGGTCTGGCCGCGGCCGAGTCGATCCGCGCCCGGCACCCGGCCGTCCGCGTCATGATCATCACGACGTTCGACGAGGACCGGTACATCGCCCGTGCCGTCCAGGCCGGGGTGCATGGATTCCTGCTCAAATCCGGGGATCCGTACGAGCTGATCGGCGGGGTGAAGGCCGTGATGAACGGTGGAACGGTGCTGGCACCCCCGATCGCCCACCGGATCGTCGGTCTCCTGCACGGCCGGGAACTACAGGACCGGCTGGCCGCCCGGACCGCGGTGCAGGCTCTCACCCCGAGGGAACGCGACGTGCTCGCACTGCTCGGCGCCGGCCTGTCGAACGCGGAGATCGGGCAGCGGCTGCACGTGGCCGAGGGGACCGTGAAGATCCACGTCAGCGCGCTGCTCGGCAAACTCGGGCTGGCCAACCGGGTGCAGGCGGCGGTCTACGCCTACCGGGCTGGGCTCACCGGCTGATCCGGCGGATCACGGTCCAGCCGGTCCAGGGCGGACCGGATCTCGAGGAGACGCTGTCCGAGTTCGGGTGCCCGTCTCCGTACGAGATCGTGGTCTCCTCTCATCTCCAGCCACTGCGTCCACAGGACACCCCGGCTCTGCTCCAGGACCTGGATCGCCGTCAGGGGCGCCGCGCCGAGGTGGGCGGCGGCGGACTCGGACGCGAGATGGCTCCAGCGGGCGAGCATCGCCTCACCGCCCCGGCGGCCCAGACCTCGCCACGCCGCCACCGACAGTAGTTCCACCGCCCTCCGGTACGAGTCGGCGGCCTCGGCCGGCCGTCCGGCCGCCATCAGGATCTCCCCGATCTGGGCCTCGGCGAGGAGGCGGGTGGAAGCGGGTGCGGTGCGGGTGCCGGACGCACCGGCGAAGGCGGCGATCGACGCGTCGAGGTCGGCGGGGTGCCCCGTGATGTCGTGCCGGTCATCCAGGGTGACACCGAGATTGACGAGGTAGCCCGCCCGGCCCGGAAACGATGGCGGCAGCTCCTCGACGATCTCCTCCAGCAACTCCACCGCCCTGGTGATGTCCTCGCCCGATCCCGTCGCCAGGAAACGCCGGCGCAGCGCCTCTGCCACATAGGATTTCGTGATGACGGTGTCTGTCCGCTGCGGATCAGACGCGTCCATCGCCTGGCCGGCGACCTCGACCGCACGATCCAGATCCCGGATGTCCCGAGTCGCTCCGTAGCGGGCCAGCAGGGCGATCCCGAGACTCGCGTGCTCCTGTTCACTGCGATGCGAGATCACCTTCATCGCCTCGATGGCGTCGGTCAGGATCGCGATCGACTCGTCGAGGACGGCGAGGTCGCCGGTGACCTCGAAATGGACCCTCATGATCCGGGCACGGGCCCCGAGTGCCGTGCTCCTGAGCTCGTGGTCGGCGGGTGCGCTCAAGGTCATCGCCGATTCCGACAGCCGCATGGCATCCGCCAGATCCGCCGGCTCGCTGAAACGCGCGAAGCGGTCGGCGAGGCTCGTCGCCAGCCCGACCATGATCGTGACCGTGAGGTGGGCGTCCACCGCCAGCCTCAGCGCGTGCCGGTAGTGGCCGACAGCGCTCGCCAGGTCGCCGGGCTCACCGGTCGCCTGATGGCGTTCCCGGAACGCCTCGGCGAGGCCGGTGAGGATCAGGCCGCTGTCCGCGCCCCCACCGTCGGGTTGACAGCGCAGGGCCGCCAGCCCGGCGCGAATGCCCTCATCGAGGTCGGCGATGGATCCGCTGTGCCGGTAGAGCACACGGCACACCCGGCTCAGCGCCTCGTGCATGCCCGCCTGGCTCAGATCGTCGCTGTGCCGCGCGCCCAGGCCCCAGCGCTGCCAGAGGGCCGCTTCCCGGAGATCATCGGTGCCGCCCAGCATGGCATGCCTCTGCAGCAGCAGGTCGGCGAGAGTGCTCAGCAACCGCGGGAACACGCTGGAGGCGGCATCGACCTCCAGCACGGCCGCCCGGCAATGCTGGAGCGCCGCTTGCAGGTCCGCCGCCTCGCCGGTGGCCCGGTACCTGTTGTTCAGGACGACGGCCAGGTTGTTGCCGAGGGCGGCTCGTGCCTCCGGCTCGACCTCGCCGAGGTCCAGGGCGGCGTTCAGGTGCCGGATCGCCTCATCCAGGTCATCGATGCCGGCGTTCCGCTTCAGTAACGCCATGGCGAGATTCGCCAGCGCCGGGGTCTTCATCGGCAACTGATCGAGGTGCGCGGCGACCAGTGCCCGAAGCAGCCGGATCGCCTCGTCGAGAGCATGCGGCGCCTGGAGGAACTCGATCATCTGGAGGATTCGCATGGCGTCGTCGAACATCCGCCCGGGCTCACGATCGCGCGACCCGTTCCGGCGGAAGAGCACGTGCAGCTCGGGTGGAACCTGGTCGATGTCGACCTCGGCGAGGTGATGGAACAGCCGTACCGCCTGCTGGGCATCGGTCAGCTGGTGGTCGGCGTAGAAGCAGAGCCAGTGATAGGTGGCCAGAATTCCGCACACCGGAAGCGGTAGACCGTCCGCCTCGAGTCGAGGAAACGCATCCGACAGCACCGCTGCCGCCGCCCTCGCCTCATCGGACCGCAATCCGCCGGCATCACCCTCCTCGACGTATCGTCCGATCCGTTGACGCAGAGAGTCGAAGGCGGTCTGCGCATCCATGCGGTCACTCCGTTGACGAGGTTCCGCCTGGTTTCTGACGGACAAGGCCCTGGCTCGGTGGCGCGCTCTAGATCCCGGGCAGGCCGGCGAGTCCGGCGGCCAGTCCGAGCAGGGCGCAGACGCCGAGGACCCGCAGCACCGACCATTTGAGCTTGAAGATCAGCACGCTGGCGATGATCGTGATGGCGAGCGGCACCCAGCGGATGGTGCCGACATGGGGCACCTGCATGTTCAGCGGGCCGGCGGTGATCGTACCGGTCTCGGTGAAGAGGGTGTGGACGGCGAAGTAGAGGCCGAGGTTGGCGATGACGCCGACCACCGCGGCGGTGATGCCGGTCAGCGCCGCGGACAGGGCGGTGTTGCCGCGCAGCCGTTCCACGTAGGGGGCGCCGAGCAGGATGAACAGGAAGCACGGCACGAACGTGACCCAGGTGGTGAGCAGTGACGCGATCACGCCGGCCGCCCACGGGTCGAGGCCGCCGGGGTGGTGGTAGGCGCCGAGGAACGCGACGAACTGCACCACCATGATCAGCGGACCGGGGGTGGTCTCGGCCAGGGCCAGGCCGCGGACCATGTCGCCGGCGGACAGCCAGGCGTAGTGTTCGACGGCCCGCTGGGCGACGAAGGCGAGGACCGCGTACGCGCCGCCGAAGGTGACCACGGCCGTGCCGGAGAAGAACAGTCCCTGCTGGGTGTAGACACTGCCGGCCCCGGTGAGGACGGCGACCAGCGCGACCGGGAGCAGCCACACCAGCAGGCCGACGGCCAGGATGGTCAGGCCCCGGCGGGCGGACGGCTGATCGTGGTGCAGGGCGCCGTCGGAGATCAGCGGCTCCGGGCCGTCGGAGGCACTGCCACCACCGTGACCGCCGCCGGTGACCAGGGCCGGGCGGTAGCGGTGCAACAGCCAGGCGGCAAGCGCCGCGACGGCGATGACGATCGGAAACGGCACGCCGAACACCGCCAGCGCCCCGAACGCCGCGACCGCGAACCCGATCAGCGCCGGGTTGTTCAGGGCACGGCTGCCGACCCGCCACACCGCCTGGGCGACGATCGCGACCACGGCCGGGGCCAGGCCGGCGAAGAGGGCGGTGACCACCCGGGTGTCGCCGTAGCCGGCGTAGATCGCCGACAGCGCCAGCAGGGCGATCATGCCGGGCAGCACGAACAGGGTGCCGGCGACCAGGCCGCCGCGCAGGCCGTTGAGCAGCCAGCCGACGTAGATGGCCAACTGCTGGGCTTCCGGGCCGGGCAGCAGCATGCAGTAGTTCAGCGCGTGCAGGAACCGGTGCTGGCCGATCCAGCGGCGCTCGTCGACCAGATGTCGTTGCATGACGGCGATCTGGCCGGCCGGGCCGCCGAAGGTCTGCAGGGAGATCGCGAACCAGGCGCGAACCGCCTGCCGGAACGGGACGACGTCGCGCGGTGCGCCGGTGGTGGTCATGCGGTCCGCCGGTGGTGATCGAGGGCGGCCTCGTCCGTGATCTCGGCGGTCCTCGGCACCTCGGGCATCACCACGATGTAACCAGGGTTACGCCGGCATCGGCAATCCACTCACGCGCGATATTCCGCGGCCGGCCGGTGCGCCCGAAGTGCAGCCCTTCGGCGAGCGTCAAGAAGATCTCGATGTCGCGGCTCCATTCGGCGAGTGGAGCCGGGGCGTTTGGCGCAGTCAGTATTCGGTGATACCGTATAGCGGTACCCGGTGCTACGGGGTACCGACCCGCGGAGGAACCCCCGATGGAAGACCTGACCGAGATGCTGAAAGGCACCCTCGA
The DNA here is from genome assembly GCF_019429605.1 of Actinoplanes hulinensis. Taxonomy (NCBI): domain Bacteria; kingdom Bacillati; phylum Actinomycetota; class Actinomycetes; order Micromonosporales; family Micromonosporaceae; genus Actinoplanes; species Actinoplanes hulinensis. The sequence continues at coordinate 123,547 of NZ_JAHXZI010000007.1, forward strand.
AGGCTGTGTCCTGGAGATCATCGCCGGCGAGGAGACGTACGGATACGCCATCACCCGGCGGCTCAACGACCTGGGCTTCACCGACGTCATCGACGGAACCGTCTACACCATCCTGCTGCGCCTGGAGCGCAACGGCCTGGTCCAGGTCACGAAACGGCGATCCGACGTCGGCCCGCCGCGCAAGTTCTACACGCTCAACGAGGCCGGCCGTCGGGAACTCGTCACATTCTGGTCCAAATGGGAGTACGTCTCCTCCCGCATCGACAGGCTCAAGGAGGCCCGCGGATGAGTTTCTGGGAAACCGTCACCGGCAGCGACCTCACCCGGGAGTGGCAGGCGTTCGACACCCGGGCACAGGCACTGCCGGCCGACCACCGGGCGGCGTGGCAGGAGATCACGAACAGTCTCGCGCCCTACGCGAACTTCTCCGGCCGCAACCTGCTGCCGATCGTCGACGCCGCCCTCGGCCTGCTCGAAGAGGCAGCCGCCGAGGGGCAGAGCGCCCACGAGGTGCTCGGCGACGACATCCCGGGTTTCTGCGCGGCGCTGGCCGGCGGCGAGGGCGCCCGGAGCCAGCGCGACCGGTGGCGCGAGCAACTGAACCGCAACGTGGCACGAAAACTGGCCAGGCTGGGAGGCTGACATGGGCATTCACGACCTCATCGAGGGCAAACGGCAGTGGCGGGCACACATGGCCCGGGTCAAGGCCCTCCCGCCGGACTACCAGATCGTCTACAAGGAGATGCAGCGCTACCTGTTCAAGATCGGGCCCGTCGACCTCACCGACGGACCGCTGCTCCCCGGCATCGTCGACTTCTTCGAGGAGGGCGCCGCGGCCGGCCAGCCGGTCCTGAAGGTCACCGGCCGGGACGTCGCCGCCTTCTGCGACGAGCTGATCAAGGACTCCCCCACGTACGCGGACCTCTTCCAGCAATCCCTCAAGAAGTAGGCCCGGCCGTCGAAGTAGAGCCGCGTGGCCGACATCCAACTGAAGCCCGACGACCGGGACGCCGTTTTCAAAGCCGTGCTGGCACAGCACCCGGACGCCTTCATCGGGGCCATCGGGGCGAACGGGCTGTTCCTCCCGCTCCCCCGAGAGGCCACCGACACCGGGCTGCGCCCGATCGAGAGCGCGTCCTCCATGCTCGGCCTCGCCGTCACCGACGACCACCGGCTGGTCATCGACGCCTGGTCCGAGGCGGTCACCGCGGGCGTGGCCAACTGCCTGGTCCACCTGATCGCCGCACCCGACCGTCTGGCCCGGATGCACTTCATCGACATGACCCACCGGTTCGGCGTCTATATCGGGATCATCAGCGGATCGGGGCTCGCCGCCGAGCTCACCCTGCAACCCGAGCTCGTCCGGCCACGCCTGGTCACGATGCACAAGAGCCCGGTCTCCGTGGTCACCGAGGTCGGCCCGGAGATCACCGACCTGCTCGGCTGGGACCCCGCCGAACTCGTCGGACAGCGCACCCTCGAACTCGTCCACCCCGACGACCAGCAACGTGCCATCGCCAGCTGGATGGACATGCTGAGCACCCCGCACGGCTCGGCCCGCCGGGTCCGGCTGCGCCATCTGCACCGCGACGGCCGCACCGTCTGGTTCGAGGTGACCAACCACAACCACCTCGCCGACCCCGACCACCCCCGCGTGGTCGCCGAGATGCTCGACATCTCCGACGAGATGGTGGCCCAGGAGGCGGTCCGCGCCGCCGAGCAGCTGATGCGCCGGCTCACCGAGACGATCCCCCTGGCCATCCTCCAGACCGCCCACGACGGCCGGATCACCTTCCTCAACGAACGCGCCGCGCAACAGGTGAAAGCCCAGGTCGGAGACATCCTCACGGATGCGCTCCTGAAACTGGCCGAGCCGGTGGACCGCCGGCGCGTCGGCGACGCCCTCGCCGGCGTCCTGACCGGCGAGGACACCGACCTCGAGTACGGGCACCGCAAACCGGGCGCGGGCATCCGCCGGATCAGGGCCAACCTGCGGTCGCTGACCGACGACTCCGGCACCGTCACCGGGGCGATCGTCTGCCTCGCCGACGTCACCGAGGAGGCGCTGCTGCGCGAACGGCTGTGGCGCCAGGCCACCTTCGACGCGCTGACCGGCTGCCACAACCGCGCCGCCACCGTGGCCGCGCTGGACGACGCACTCGACACGGCCGACGAGCACGCCGGCACCGCGGTGGTCTTCCTCGACCTCAATGCCTTCAAACCCATCAACGACCGGTACGGCCACGCCGCCGGCGACCTGCTGCTGAGTCACGTGGCCGCGAGTCTGCGCAGTGCCGTACCGGCCGGCGCCATCGTGGGCCGGATCGGCGGCGACGAGTTCGTGGCCGTCTGCCGTGACGTGGCCGGCCGCGACCACGCCGACCGGATCGGCGCCGACCTGCTCACCGCGCTCAGCGCCGCCCGGGTCCAGATCGGCGGCCACACCCTGGTGCCGCACGCCAGCCTGGGCGTCGCCTGGTCCCCGTACGGCACCGGCGACTCCGACGAACTGCTGGCCCAGGCCGACGCCGCCATGTACGCGGTGAAACGCACCCGCGGCGACTCCCCCGCCCTCAGCCACACCGGTTAGGGACCTGGCCCGGACCCCGACATTTCCAACGCATCGACGCCACCCGAATCGCCGGTATGGTTCCCGCCTTGAGCGACACCCCGCTGTCCGACGTCATGGCCGAACACATTCACAGTCAGGACCAGACGGCGTACGAACGATCGTCCCGCATCCAGGCGTAGGCCTTGATCCCTCAGTTGACGGTCGTGTAGTTCGGCACGTCGTCCTCTTCCCGTTCACCGAAGGGCGTGAAACGCATACCCTCCGGAACACTCACCCGGGATACCTGGACGCCCTTGACGCAGTGGTCACACCAGGCGTCCAGGTATCCGACCCTGCTCATCGGGTCAGCGACATAGTGGAGCCTGAGATTGCCCTTGCCACACACCGGGCAGGGCGCGGCTTCACCCTCGATCGACCGCGCAAGAGCGGACAGGAACATCCCCCGTTTGGATCCCACGCCGGCAATGATCCCAGCACCGGCGCTCGATCGCGCATGCGGCTCTTCCCGAAGACGACTGACCACGGTGCCGCTCAGCGCAACGATGGCGGCTCGGCGAAGTAGTCGCGGAGTCTGGCGATCCGGCCGTCGCGGAGGCGGAAGATCTGCACCAGGGACATCGTCGCCTGGTTCCCGTCCGGGTTGTCGAAGACGACGTCGATCTCGGCCATGAAGACGTCGGGATCGACGGTCTCGTGCAGAACGTAGGCGGACCGTTCCGCGTTCATCGTGCCCGGGTGAGCAGGAAGCCGGTGATACTCGGCGATTCCGGCGCGGATCGCGTCGCGGCCCACCAGGGGCCGGTGCAGCGGATGGCCGTCGGGAACCAGCGGCGCCTCGAACACGCCGTCCTCGGTGAACAACTCGGCGATCGCGTCCGGGTTCCGGGTGACCGCGCCGGCGTACACGTACCGTTCGAAGATCTCTTGGTGTGTCAGCTCCACTCTCCACTCTATCCCGCACCGGATGCCGGGACCGAGCCGCGTGCAGGCCCTGCCACGACACGGCCCGGCTACTTCGACAGGACCAGGTCGACGACGGCCGGCTCGCACGGACTGTCCCCGTTCATCTGCAGCCGGTAGGTACCGGGATCGACCTTGACCTGGACGAACTTCTGCTCCAGGACATCACTGACCTTGATCATGCCCGACGGCACGGAGATCGTCGTGACGCCGATCTCGTGCGCGCCCTGGTTGCCCCAGTCCTCCTCGCCGACCCAGAGCCGTACCTCGACGTCGCCGTCGCTGCCGTGCTGCACCCGAAGCACCGTGGCGGTCTCGTTGCTCATGAAGTCCACCTGCCGGCCGTCGGGCTCCGTGTCGAAGGCCTCCGAAAGCCCGGTGTCCTCCAGTGCGGAGTCGGTGATGAAGACGAGGCCCCAGTTCAGGTTCTCGCACAAACTCGCCACCAGCATGATCGGCTCAGTACCCTTCCCGGCCCGCATGGCAGCCCCGCCAGGACACGAACTCCAGGAAGTCCTCCGCCTCCGGATGGAGGCACGTCTCCTCGAAGTCATACCGGCTCACCTGTTCCGAGCAGACACCGTCCTCCGTGATGAAACCCCGGTGGTCGCCGGTTCCGACCGCTGCGATGGAAACGAATCCTGGCCTCGGACAACCCCCGGCGAACGTTTCATGATCTTAACGTTCTCGATGTAGCCCCCTGGGAAGGGCGGGGCCTGGCGACCGCCGGAGTCAACGGCCATTGGTCCCCACCGTCGCGTGGCGTTTGCCATGCTTCGGACAGGTACGGAAGCGCCCGATTCCGTGGTTGCCTGGAAGCATGTGCGAATACTGCGGCTGCCAGTCCGTCGCCGCCATCGACGAGCTAACCCGCGAACACGACCTGGTCGTGAACATGATCGGCGACGTGCGGGCGGCACACATCGCCGGCGACGTGGACCGGATGGCCGCCGTCGCCCGCCGGATCAGCGCGGTGCTCGGCCCGCACACGGAGGTCGAGGAGCACGGCCTGTTCCCGCTGCTGGCCGACGACTTCCCGGACCACGTCGCGGCCCTCGAACAGGAGCACCGCCGCATCGAGCAGGTTCTCGGCGCGGCGGCCACGGCGACGCCCCACGACGCGGCGTGGCCGCGACAGCTGATCGAGATCCTCGACCTGCTGCGCGACCACATCCTCAAGGAGCAGGACGGCGTCTTCCCCGCGGCGCTGACCACTCTCAGCGGCGAGGACTGGGATCGCGTCGACGCCGTACGCGCCCGGGTGACATCGGCTACAGGCGGCGGTAGTAGGTGACCAGCGGGAACGGCGTGCACCCGAGGCTCGCGTAGAGATCGCGCGCCGGAGCGTGGAAGTCGTCCCCACCGGTGCCGATCGTCACGACCTCGGCGCCGGCCTGCTTGAGCTGGGCGAACGCGTGCTCGCACAGTGCCGCGCCGACGCCCGCCCGGCGGCTGGCCGCCGACACCGCGACGTGGGTGATCTCGCCGTTGCGGGTGGCGGGCACGACCGTCCAGGCGACGAACCCGCCGATCCGGCCGGCGATCTCGGCGACCGCGACGTGCTTGTGCTCGTCCGGCGCGTGCAGGCGCGGGATCTGCTCGGCGTACTCCTGCCGCCAGCCGGCGTCCTGGTTGGCGAAGATCTCCTCGCCGACCGCGGGCCGGAAGGACTCCTCGTGGAACGGCCCGAACACGTCGACGGCCAGCTCCACGACGGTGGCCACATCATTTTCGGACATGGAACGGATGAACATGTGTCTGCCTCTCGGAGAGTCGATACCAGCGAAAGTGGGCATCAACCGGCCGCGACGCAGCGAGCCGCAACTCGTCTGATCAGCGACCGGTCAGACGAGGCGAGTGCGATTGGCGGCAAACAATGTCATGCGCGCACCGTACCAGGCCACCAACCAAAACCATTCTTTGCGGTACGCCTACGTGTGCCGCCCGTGGCAGGCGGCGATCCAGCTGCCTACTCCCGCCTGTGCCGCCCGCGCCGGGCGTAGATCGGTGGTCCGGCCGGCTCCCAGAGCTGTCTCACGCCAGTTGACAAAGCGCTCAGAGCCGGCCGAGGGGTTCCGGGCCGGCCCTACTGGAGAGCGGCGAGTTTCACCGGGTCGGTGATGATGTGGATGGCGGTGATCCGGCCTTCGGCGACCTCGAAGGCGACGGCCGAGAGCGGTGTTCCGTCGGCACGCAGGGAGATGTGCCCGGGGCGGCCGTCGAGCAGCACCGGACGATGGCCGGCCACCTCGCCGGAGAACCTGCGGGCGCCGGCCGCGACCTCGGTGGCGCCGATGGTGACGATCATGCCGCCGGGCGTGTCCACGGTCAGTTTCACGTTCGGGTCCAGGACCCGTAGGAGCGCCTCGAAGTCGCCGGCGAGGGCGGCGGCCCGGAACGCCTCGACCACCTGCCGGTGCTCGCGGCCGGGGCCCGCCGGCCGGTCCGTGGCACGGACCTTCCGGCGGGCGCGGCTGGCGATCATCTTGGTGGCGTCGGCCGACTTCCCGAGGATCTGCCCGATCTCCTGGAACGGCACCGCGAACATGTCGTGCAGGACGAACGCCAGCCGTTCGCTCGGGGTGAGCGAGTCGAGCACCACGAGCAGGGCGACGCCGACCGCGTCGGCGAGCATCGCCTGCTCGTCCGGCGCGGGCTCGTCGGCGGGGGTCACCACGAGGTCGTACTCGCTCTCGGGGTGTGCCCGCCGGGATCGCAGCAGGTCCAGGCTGAGGCGGCCGACCACCGTGGTCAGCCACCCGGCCAGGTTGTCGATGGCCGTCGCGTCCTGGCGGGCGAGGCGGATCCACGCCTCCTGGACCACGTCCTCGGCGTCGGCGTGCGAGCCCAGCATCCGGTACGCGACGGCGCGCAGCCGGTCACGCTGGGCTTCGAACACCTCGGCCGGCAGGCCGGACGGCTCATCGGTCATCGGGCGCGCTGCTCCCGGAGTGCGATCCGGTTGCCGTCCGGGTCGATCGCCTCGACGCGGACGCCGAACGGGTAGTCCGCGGGCTCGGACTCGAAGGCGACGCCGCGCCCGCGCATGGCCTCGAAATCCTTGCGCAGGTCGTCGGATTCGAGGAACACCGGGCTGGGTGTGCCCGGGTTTCCGGCGGCCGCCGGGTACGGCCAGAGGAGCAGCTGCACGGGGCTGCCGGGGACACCGACGGTGAGGAAACGGCCCTCGGGCCCCGGGTGGTCGATCCGCTTCTCCAGGCCGAGGCCCTCGGTGTAGAACTCCAGCGCGCGGTCCTGGTCGGTGACGTTGATAGTCACGTACATGAGGTTGATCAGCATATCCCCATGACGAGCGCCGCCGGGGAAAGGTAACAGGGCCCGGTCACTAATATGTCGATCATGCTGAGCTGGCAGACCGGACTCAGTGGCTTCCTCGCCGGGCTCCTGATCTCGATCGTCACCGCGCCGGTCGGTGTGTCGGGCGCGGTGTTCCTGCTGTCGGTCCAGCTCAGCGTGCTGAACGTGCCCAGTCCGGCGGTCACCCCCACGAATCTGCTGTACAACGTCGTCTCCGGGCCGGGTGCGCTGGCCCGGTACCGCCGCAACGGGCAGCTCACCGGTCCGCTGGCCCGGCTGCTGATCGCCGGCACGGTCCCCGGCGTGATCCTGGGAGCGCTGATCCGGGTATTCGCCATCCCCGGGCCCCGGGTGTTCCGGCTGGTCGCCGCCGCGGTGCTGCTCCCGCTGGGGCTGTGGCTCTGCGCCCGGGCGGTGCGCCCCGGCGTCCGCGATCGGCCGCCGCTGTCGCGGCGCACCATCCTCGGTCTGAGCATCGCCACCGGTACGGTCGGCGGCATATACGGCATCGGCGGCGGCTCCGTCCTCGGTCCGATCCTGGCCGGCCGCGGCACGCCGATGTCCCGGATCGCGCCGGCCGCCCTGGCCTCCACGTTCGTCACCTCGATCGCCGGCGCGGCCACCTACGGCGTCCTCGCCCTGGTCACCAGCGGCGACATCGCCCCGCACTGGGCTCTCGGCGTGCTCTGCGGGGCCGGCGGTCTGCTCGGCGGCTACCTGGGCGCCCGGCTCCAGCCCTACCTGCCGGAGCGGGCCCTGCGCCTACTGCTGGGCGGGCTCGCCACCGCCCTCGCGGTCCTCTATCTGGTCCAGGGCCTGACCCTGGCCTGAGCCGCGCGGCTCCTAGGCCCCGAAGGTCGCCTTCCACGCGAACGGCCGCGACCGGCGAGGCCTGGGGTAGGCCTCGCCGGTCGCGGCAACTTCACACTCGGAGCGATCAGGTACGGAAGCGCGCCACCAGGGTCTGCAACTCGTTGGCCATCGTGCTCAGCTCGGTGACCGCCTGCCGGGACTGGGCGGCACCCTCGGTGGTCCGCTCGGAGGCGGACGCCAGCCCGGCCACACCACCCGCGATGGTCTCCGCGCCGTCGGCGACCGCGGTGATGCCGCGGTTCATCTCGGCGGTGGTGGCGGTCTGCTCCTCCACCGCCGAGGCGATGGTGGTCTGGAAGCTGTTGATCTGCTCGATCACCGAGGTGATCTGGCTGATCGCCTCGACCGCGCCGGCGGTGTCGGACTGGATCGCCGCGACCCGGCGGGTGATGTCCTCGGTGGCCCGGGCGGTCTCCTGCGCGAGGTCCTTGACCTCGGAGGCCACCACGGCGAACCCCTTGCCGGCCTCGCCGGCACGCGCCGCCTCGATGGTGGCGTTGAGGGCGAGCAGGTTGGTCTGCTCGGCGATCGCGGTGATCGCCTGCACCACGCTGGCGATCTCCGCCGACGAGGCGCCCAGCTTGTCGATGTGCACGCTGGTGGACCGGGCCACGTCCACGGCCTGGTTGGCGACGTCGGCCGCCCGGGTGGTGCTCTGCGCGATCTCCCGGATCGACTCGGCCATCTCCTGCGCGCCGGCGGCGACCGCGCCGACGTTCGACGACACCGAGGCGGCGGCGCCGGACATGTCACGGGCCTGCGTGGAGGAGCCGGCGGCGGTCTCCTCGATGGCCCCGGCGGTCATGGTCATCTCCTCGGCGGCGGCCGCCAGGGTGTGTGCCGACGCGGCGGCCTGTGCGACGACCGTACGCATGTTGCTCTGTGCCTCGTCGAGAGCCTGCGCCATCTGGCCGACCTCGTCGTTGGACGTGACGTCCGCGGTGACCGTCAGGTCGCCGTCGGCCATCGCCTTGAGAGCGGTACGCACACGCTCCAGCGGCCGGGTGATGGAGGTGACGATGATCCTCGCGATCAGGATGAGTACGAACGTGCCCACCAGGGCGCTGATGATCAGGACGAGCTGTGCCCGGTCCCGGGTGTCGGCGGCCTCCTGGGTGGCCTCGGCGACCCGGGCGGCGAACAGCGAACGCTCGTTCTCCAGCACCGCGCTCGTCAGGTAGTTGTCGACGTCGATCTGCTCCCAGGCCAGGCGGGCCTCGGCCTGATCGGCCACCGCCCCGCCGACGAACCGCTCGATCACCTGGGTGTAGTCCTGGTAGACCGCCTGAATCCGGCCGACGGCCGCGGTCAGGTCGCCGTCGAGCTCGACGGACTCGAGGTCACCCAGCAGCTTGTCGGCCTCGCCGAGGCGGGCCTTGAGCAGCGCGGTCTGTTCGCTGGCGTCGCCGCGGGTGATCGCCTGGAGGCCATTGACCTTGAGTTCGCTGGCGACCCGGTCGAGGCGCAACACGATCGCGCTGGCGGCGTTGAGGCGGGTGAGACGTTCCGCGGTGTCGTCCGCCACGTGGTTGTTGTAGAGGGTCACGCCGACGCAGGCGCCTACGGCGAGCACGCCGGCCCCGACCAGGGCGGTCAGTTTCGCCCAGACCGGGGCGTCTCGGAGAGCGCTGTTCTTCAGCACCTCGGGCTTCCTTTCGGTGGCGTTCATCAGGCGGCGATCTGCTCGGCGCTGTAGTAGCCGCCGTCGATGAGGACACGCTCGTAGTTCGACTTGTCCACGTTCACCGGCTGCAACAGGAAGGTCGGCACGACCTCGACCCCGTTGTGGTACTGCTTCGTGTCGTTGATCATCGGCTTCTCGTCGCTCAGCACGGCGTCGGTCATCTGGACGGCGACCTTGGCCAGCTCCCGGGTGTCCTTGTAGACGGTCTGGGTCTGCTTGCCGGCGGCGATCAGCTTCACCGAGTCCAGCTCGGCGTCCTGGCCGGTCACCACCGGCAGCGGACGGCCCTTGGTGCCGTAGCCGGCCTCCTCGAGGGCGGCCAGGATGCCGCGGGCGATCCCGTCGTTGGGCGCCAGGACCGCGTCGACGCGGGCACTGCCGTACTCGGACTTCAGCAGCCCGGCCATCCGCTTCTGCCCCACCGCGTTGTCCCAGCGCAGGATCCCGACCCGCTCGAACTTCGTCTCGCCGCTGCGCACCACCAGCTTGCCGGCGGAGATGTACGGCTTGAGCACGCTCATCGCCCCGTTGAAGAAGAAGGTGGCGTTGTTGTCGTCCGGCGACCCGGCGAACAGTTCGATGTTGAACGGACCCTTCGCGGTACGCAGCTTGAGCGCGTCCACGATCGCACCGCCCTGCTCGACACCGACCTTGTAGTTGTCGAACGTCGCGTAGTAGTCGATGTCGCCGCTGTCGCGGATCAGCCGGTCATAGGCGATCACCGGGATGTCGGCGCTGGCCGCCTTGGCGAGCACGCTCTTGAGGGCGGTGCCGTCGATCGCGCCGATCACCAGGGCGCTGACCTTCGCGTCGACCATCTCGTCGATCTGGTCGACCTGCCGCTGAATGTCGTCGTCGGCGTACTGCATGTCGGTGCGGTAGCCGAGCAGCTGGAACTGCTTCACCATGTTCTCGCCGTCGGCGATCCACCGTTCCGAGGTCTTCGTCGGCATGGCCAGCCCGATCACGCCCCGTTCAGCGTCGGCGGCCGTGGTGCCGGACTCGCTGCCGCATGCCGCCGTCGTCGCCAGCAACGCCGCCGTCGCCGCCCATGCCACCCATCGTGCCACCGGAACTCCCCCTGTTCGCGTCGAAGCCGGCTCTTCCGGCTCCGACCCGTAAATCGGCCGCGGCCTACCCCGGCTTTAGGGGTTATCCGGCCCGGTGAGCAACGTGGCGATCCGGTCGGCGATGGTCCGGGCCGCGTTCACCTCCGTGGTGGTGCGGCCGCGGGTGGCGGCGACCGCGATGGCGATGTCCCGGCCGGGCAGATAGGCCTGTACGGCGGAGTAGCCGGCGAACGACGGGGTCTGCTTGATCCAGCCGTCCTCGACGTCGATGCCGAGCCCGTAGTGGCGCTGTTCGGTGTGGTGGACGCAGATCGTCGCCGGGCAGGTCTTGGTGGGGCCGCCGAGGCCGACGGTGCCGGGGTCGAGCAGGGTGCGCTGGGCGCGGGCGGACAGCAGCCGGCCGGTGCCGACGGCGCTTGCCGAGGTGGCGAGGTCGCAGATGTCGGAGGTGAGGATGGCGCCGTGGGCGGTGGTCCAGGACGGGTTCCAGTAGGTGGAGTCCTCGAACCGGCCGCGTTCGGTGGTGTAGGCGTGCAGGACCGGGCCGGGAATGACGGGGCCGTCGGTGCTGATGGTGGTGGTGAGGCCGAGCGGCTCGACGATGTGCCGGTGAGTCAGGCGGTCCAGTGGGGTGCCGGTGACGCGTTGCAGGATGCGGCCGAGGATGACGAAGTTGGCGTGTGAGTAGCTCCAGTTGGTGCCGGGTTCGTACCAGAGCGGCCGGGCCAGGGCGATGTCGATGAGCTGCTGTTCGGTCCATCGCTGGAACGGGTCGGCGTAGAGCCGGTCGATGAACGGCTGGTAGGTGACGTAGTCGGGGTAGCCGGAGGTGCTGCTGCCGAGCATGCGCAGGGTGACCTTGTCGGCGCGAGGCAGCTCCGGGTACCAGCGGGCGATCGGCTCGTCGAGGTCGACGGCGCCCTGGTCGGCCAGTCGCAGGAGCAGAACGGTGAGGTAGGTGATGCCGACCGCTCCGGTACGGAACCGCATGCCGGTGGTGGCCGGGACGCCGGCCATGGACTGCCCGGTCGCGGCGGTCACGACCTCCCTCCCACCGACGGTGACCCGGACGATCGTCGCGCTGAGGCCGAGCTCGCGTTCGGCGGCGCGGGCGATGTCCACGATCGTCGCGGCGGTGCCGTGCGGACGCGCGGACGGTGCGCATCCGGCTTCCGCGGCGCTGGCCGGGGCGGCCAGGCCGAGAGTCGCTGCTACCAACATGGACAGGACGACGCGTCGCATTTGTCCATTGTCGGGGACGTGGCCCGGCGGCGACGGAGATCGCGAAAAGGCGTCCGGCCGGCGTCCGCGAGACAAGAATGCCCAGGAGAAGCCCGTCGGAGGGATGCGGCACGATGGCGAAGTGGCTCGCGGCCGAGGTGCCGGAGTGGCTGCTCCTGATCCTTCTGGTGATCGGGTTACCGGCGTTCATGCTGTTGCTGGAGTCGCTGGTGCACCGGTGGGTGCCGCATTGGCGGCGCGGCGAGCACAACGACGCGACCGGGATCATGCTGTCCGCGGCGGCGGTGGTGTATTCGGTGGCGATCGGCCTGTGCGTGGTGACGCTGTGGGAGAAACGCAACGAGGCCCGGGCGGCCACCGAGGCGGAGGCGATGAATCTGGCCGCGGTGGCCGAGGCGAGCCGGGTGTGCGATCCGGAGGTGCGGGCGGCGATCGACGAGGTCGTGCTGGAATACAACCGGAGTGTTCTGGAGAACTGGTCGAGCCGGATCCACGGCGAGGCGGCGCCGGTGGTCGGTGAGGCGCTCGATACGCTGGCGTCGACGATCAGCACGATCACGCCGAACACCGAGCCGGAGCGCGCGTTCGTGCTGGACGCGGTGCGGCGGCTGGGGGTGGCGACCGAGTTGCGGGCCGACGCCGTACGCCTGGCTCACGAGCAGCAGTTGCCGGACGTGGTGTGGATCTCCGTGCTCACCGGGTCGGTGGTCGTGCTGTCGTTGTGCGTGACCTGCGGCGTCCGGGACGGCCTGCTGCGCCGCGTCCTGGTCGCCGGGGTGGCCGCCACGATCGGGGTCAACGTATTCCTGGCCGTGGAGCTGAACTATCCGTTCGACGGCAGGGTCAGCATCCGTCCGGACAGCTACCGCCACGTCGTGGAGCTTCTGGAGGCCCGCGGCTGAGCGGCCGGTTCCGGTTGCCCGGTAACACGAAAATTGCTCGCGTTACTCCCTAGGCTTCTGGCATGAGCGTCAGCCAGCTCCGCCGGCCGTACGCCGCTGGCGAAGCCCTCTTTCATCCCGAGCCCGGCCGCAGCCATCCCCTCGGAGCCACCCCGGACGACGACGGCGTGAACTACGCGTTCTTCTCCGAACACGCCACCGGCATCGAGCTGCTCGTCTTCGACCAGCCCGGCGACGCCGAACCCGTGCAGACGGTCACCCTCGATCCGGACAGCAACCGCAGCTTCGCCGTCTGGCACGTGTACCTGCGCGGCCAGCGCGCGCCGTCGTTCTACGCCCTCCGGGTGTTCGGCCCGGAAGGTGACGGCGCACGGGAACTCGGCATGCGGTTCGACTCCGGCAAAGTGCTCGCCGACCCGTACGCCCGCGGTCTTGATCGTGGCCGTTGGGACCGGGAGGCGGCCTGCGGGCCCGGCGACACGACGGCCACCTCGCTGCGATGCGCGGTGATCGACGAGCGGTACTACGACTGGCAGGGCGACCAGCCGCTGAACCGCCCGATGTCCGAGATGGTGATCTACGAGATACACGTCGGCGGCTTCACCCGATCACCCGGCTCCGGAGTGGCCCGGCCCGGCACGTTCGCCGCGATCATCGACAAGATCCCCTACCTCACGGCACTCGGTGTCACGGCCGTGGAGCTGCTGCCGGTGTGCGACTTCGACGCGACCGTGAACAACTACTGGGGCTACAGCACCGCCGCATTCTTCGCCCCGCACGCCGACTACTGCGTGGAGCCGCAGGCCGGCCGGCACGTCGCCGAGTTCCGGGACATGGTCAAGGCCCTGCACCGGGCCGGGATCGAGGTCATCCTCGACGTCGTCTTCAACCACACCGACGAGGGCAACCACCTGGGGCCGTTGTTCTGCTGGGCGGGCCTGGACAACGCCAACTACTACTACCTGCACCAGGCCGACCGCCGCTACTACGACGACTACTCCGGTTGCGGCAACACGCTCATGGCCAACCATCCGATCGTCACCAAGATGATCGTGGAATGCCTGGAGTACTGGGTACGGGAGATGCACGTCGACGGCTTCCGCTTCGACGAGGCCGCGGTGCTGACCCGCGGGCCCGGCGGCGCCGTCCTCGACGAACCGCCGGTGGTGTGGCAGATCGAACTGTCCGACACCCTCGCCAACACGAAGATCATCGCCGAGGCGTGGGACGCGGCCGGCGCCTACGAGGTCGGCAGCTACCCCGGATACCGGTGGGCCGAATGGAACGGCCGGTTCCGCGACACCGTCCGCCGGTTCGTACGCGGCGAGCCCGGCCTGATCGGTGAGATGGCCGATTGCATCGGCGGCAGCGCCGACCTCTACCAGGCACGCGGGCACCGGCCGGTCAACAGCGTCAACTTCATCACCTGCCACGACGGATTCACCCTGGCCGACCTGGTCGCCTACGACCGCAAGCACAACGAGGCCAACGGCGAGGACAACCGGGACGGCAACGACGACAACATGAGCTGGAACTGCGGCGTCGAAGGGCCCACCGACGACCCCGGGGTGCTGGCGCTGCGGACCCGGCAGATCAAGAACTTCGCCGTCCTGCTGCTGGTGTCCCGCGGCGTCCCGATGATCACCGCCGGGGACGAGGTGGCCCGCACCCAGCAGGGCAACAACAACGCCTACTGCCAGGACAACCCGATCAGCTGGTTCGACTGGACCGCGGCCGAACAGAACCACGGCCTGTTGCGGTTCTGGACCCAGCTGATCGCGCGGCGCCGCCGCCACGTGGCGTTGCGGCACGACGGGTTCTACACCGGACTGCCCGACGACCGCGGCGTGCCCGACATCCGCTGGCACGGCACCCGGCTCGACCGGCCCGACTGGCAGGACCCGCAGGGCCGCGCCTTCGCCTGCACCCTCGCCGGTCTCGGCGGCGAGCCCGACCTGCACCTGATGATGAACATGCACACCGAGCCGCTGCACTTCGACCTCGACCCGGGACGCCGCTGGGCGCGGGTCCTCGACACCGCGCTCGCCGCACCGGCCGACATCGCCGACTTCGGCGCCGAGCAGCCCGTCACCACCGCCGGCTATCTGGTCACCGCACACAGCATCGTGCTGCTGCGGGCATTATCTGGAGACACACCGTGAACCCTGCCATCGGCCTGGACGAACAGGTCAACCAGATCACCTTCACCTTTTCCGACCTGGTCGCCGGGTACGTCACCGGCTACGACCCGGACACCGACACGGTCGGTCTGCGCACCTCCGACGGGCGCCCGTTCGCCGCCCGGCTCACCTCGACCACCGTCGCGGAGATGCTGCGCAACCTCGGCGAGGCGTACGTCGACGCCAGCGCCCAGATGCGCGGCCTGCTGCAACCCGGCCGGTTCATCCACGTCTACGGCGTCTTCTACCCCAACGAGGCCAACGGCACCGGCTTCGAGGCCAAACACGTCCTCCTGTTCGGCAAGGAGGCCGACGAGTACCGGTTCGAGTCACTGGACTGGTGGCAGCGGCAGGTCCGCGCCATCGCCGACTTCTACCTGCTGGCCGAATTCGGCGGTGCCGGCAACGGCTACGACTTCCGCGGCTACCGCACCGACCTGTCGATGCTCGGCACCAAGGCCCAGTCGATCCGGCAGGAGACCGACACCATCTCCCGGCTCATCTACGGGCTGTCCACCGCCTACCTGCTCAGCGGCGGCCAGGCCTATCTGGACGCGGCCGTCGCCGGCGCCAACTACCTCGTCGAGCACTTCTGCGCCGTGGACCGCAGCCAGCACATCGCCTACTGGTACCACGCCATCGACGTGCTGCCCGACGGCGGCGAACGCAAGATCCTGGCCTCCGAGTTCGGCGACGACTACAACGCCATCCCCTGCTACGAGCAGATCTACGCGGTCGCCGGGCTCACCCAGGTCTACCGGATAACCGGTGAACCGAGACTGCGCGAGATCATCGACCTGACCATCAACCTGTTCCAGAAATACTTCCGCGACCCGGACCGGGGCGGCTACTACTCGCACATCGACCCGGTCACCTTCGACCCGCGCAGCCCCGCCCTGGACACCGACGGTCACACCAACGCCGACCGCAAGAACTGGAACTCCGTCGGCGACCACATCCCCGCCTATCTCATCAACCTCTATCTGGCCACCGGCGAGCAGCGGTACGCCGACATGCTCGAGGACTGCTGCGACACCGTCGTCGGCCACTTCCCCGACTACGACGCCAGCCCGTTCGTACAGGAGAAGTTCTTCGGCGACTGGAGCAAGGACCAGGAGTACGGCCAGCAGCAGAACCGGGCCATCGTCGGCCACAACCTGAAGATCGCCTGGAACCTGATGCGCATGAACAGCCTGCGCCCCAAGGACGAATACGTCGCCCTCGCCACCCGCATCGCCGACCTGATGCCGTCCGTCGGCGCCGACCCGCAACGCGGCGGCTGGTACGACATGGTGGAACGGGTCACCGGCCCCGGCGAACACTTCCACCGTCTCGTGTGGCACGACCGCAAAGCCTGGTGGCAGCAGGAACAGGGCATCCTCGCCTACCTGATCCTGGACGGGCTGCTGCACCGCCCCGAATACGCCAAACAGGCCCGCGAGGGCGCCGCCTTCTACAACGCGTGGATGCTCGACACCGGCGCCGGCGGCGTCTACTTCAACGTCCTCGCCAACGGCACCCCGTTCGAGCTGGGCGGCGAACGCAGCAAGGGCTCGCACTCGATGGCCATGTACCACAGCGCCGAACTCGGCTACCTGGCCGCCGTCTACGGCAACCTGCTGCGCCGCGAAGAACCACTCAACCTGTGGTTCCAGCCCCAGCCCGGCGCGTTCGGCGCCACCCTCCGGGTGGCACCCGACCTGCTGCCACCCGGCCGCGCGCAGATCATGCAGGTCTGGATCAACGGCCACGAACACCACGACTTCGACCCGGACGCGCTCACCGTCACCCTCCCGCACGCCGACCAACCCCAGACGGTACGGGTACGGATGACCCCCGCCGGGCTGGCCTTCAGCGCCGACCTCACCGGCAGTGACGGCGGCCGGGCCGACATCTCCCTGGCCGGCACCCTGAGCCTGAACACCATGCCGGCCCTGCACGCCCGCCTCGACGAGGCCCGCCGGATCGGCTGCACCGCGATCACCCTCGACGCCGCCGACCTGATGCACCTCGACAGCGCGGCGGTCCGCGACCTCGCCCTCACCCGCCAGCACGCCGACTACACGCTCGCCGTCGTCAACGCCACCGGCCAGGTCGCCGAGCAGCTGCGCGACAGCGAACTGATCCAGGAACTCGCGACCACGGGAGGCCCCCGATGAGGAAGGTACTGTTCGTCGTCTCCGAGTGGGGCTACTGGGGCGAGGAGCTGATCGGCCCACTCGAAGCCTGCGACCAGGCCGGGTACGAGGTCGAGTTCGTCACCCCGACCGGCGCCCGGCCCACCCCGCTGGCGGTCAGCATGAGCCCCGGCTTCGTCGACCCGCCGCAGGGCAAATCGGTGACCAGCGACGAGATGGCCCGCAAGACCCGGGAGCTCGACGCCAGCGACCGGCTCGACAAACCACACGACCTCGCCGGATGGCTGCCGGAACGGCCCTACCCCAGCTCACCGACCTACCTGCGCGACAGCGAGGAGTACTACCGCACGATCGAGCGCGTCGTCACCCACGACCTGCCCGCGTACGACGCGCTCGTCATCGTCGGCGGCAGCGGCGCCATGATCGACCTGGCCAACAACCAGCGCCTGCACGAGCTGATCCTCGGCTTCGTCCGCCTCGACCAGCCCGTCGCGGCGGTCTGCTACGGCGTCGCCGCCCTCGCCTTCGCCCGCGACCCGCTGCGCAAACTCAGCATCATCCGCGGCAAACGGGTCACCGGCCATCCGATCGACTACGACTACCACGACGGCACCGGCTTCGAGGGCCCGCACGCCGTCGACGGCTCCAACCGCGGCTTCGGCGACGGGTACGTCGACTTCGGCCCACCGTTCTACCCGCTGGAGTTCATCCTGCGCGACGCGGTCGGCCCCGACGGCGAGTTCATCGGCAACGTCGGCCACGCCGAGTCGGTCATCGTCGACCACCCGTTCATCACGGCCCGCTCCACCGAGTCGTCGGTCGGTTGTGGACGGGCGCTGGTCGACGTGCTCGGCCAGGGACTACGGCGGTACGGCTGGTGACCGGGGCACTGGCCGGGCACCGGATCGCGGTCCTGGTCGAGAGCGACTTCTACGAGCACGAGATCTGGTACTACTCCTACCGGTTCCCGGAGGAGGGCGCCGAACTGCACTTCCTCACCCGCCTCTGGGGCCAGGAGTCGATCACCTTCACCGGCCACGAGTACAAGGCGCCGTTCGTCTGCGCCGATTCCTTCGAGAACATGGACGACGACACGCTGCGGTCCTACTCGGCGATCATCGTGCCGTCCGCCATGGTCAGCGACCGGCTGCGGTACAGCGAGGACCTGGCGAAACTGCCACCGGCCACCGATTTCGTACGCCGTGCCTTCGCCGAACCCCGCATCGTGAAGGGGATCATCTGCCACGGGCTGTGGCTGCTGTCGCGCACCCCCGAACTGGTCCGCGGCCGCCGCCTCACCTGTCACCCCAACCTGTACGGCGACGCCCTCAACATGGGCGCACGCTACGTCGACCAGGACGTGGTGGTCGACGACGATCTGGTCACCGGCCGGACCGGGGCGCAGGCGGGACAGTTCGCCCGTACCGTGATCTCGGAGGTCTTGAAGAGGTCCGCCGTGCCGGTGGGTGTCTCATGACCGCGACCACCGACCGGACCGAGGCCCCGGAACTGCTGGCCACCGGGCACCGCCGCCTGCTCGAACAGCTGCGCGCCGACGGCGTGCGATTCCTGTTCGGCAACCCCGGCTCCAGCGAGGAGGGGCTGCTCGACGAGATCGCCCGCTTCCCCGACATCGACTACGTGCTCGGCCTCCAGGAGGCCGCCGTGGTGTGCACCGCCGACGGCTACGCGCAGGCCACCGGCCGGCCCGGCGTCGTGCTGCTGCACAGCGGCGTCGGGCTCGGCAATGCGGTCGGCAGCCTCTACCACGCGCTGCACCGGCAGACACCGATGCTCGTGATGGCCGGCGAGGCGGGGGTCGCCTACGACGCGCTCGAGGCACACATGTCGGTGAACCTCGTCGACATCGCCGAACCGGTCACCAAGTACGCCACCCGGGTCACCCACCCGGACAGTCTGCTGAGGCTGGTCCGGCGCTGCCTCAAGGTCGCCGCCACCCCGCCGCGCGGACCGGTGTTCCTGGCCCTGCCGCAGGACGTGCTCGACCAGATCTCCGGCGAACCCGTGGTGCCGACCACCGTGCCGGACACCCGGGTCGTCCCGGAACCCGGCGCGATCCAGTCGGCCGCCCGCCTCCTGGCCGGCGCACACAACCCGGTGATCATCGTGGGCGACGGCATCGCCGCCTCCGGAGCGGTCGCCGAACTCACCCGGTTCGCCGAGATCTGGGGCGCCGTGGTGCACGGGGCGATGGCCTCCGAACTGCTCATGCCGTGGACCCATCCACTGTGGGGCGGCCTGACCGGGCACATGTTCGGTGACGGCAGCGCCTCCCTCGTCGCACAGGCCGACGCGGTGCTGATCTGCGGCACCTACGTGTTCCCGGACGTGTTCCCCGACCTGGAGAACCCGTTCCGGCCCGGCGCCACCGTCGTGCACGTCGACCTCGACCCGTACGCCATCGCCAAGAACCATCCGGTGACCACCGGCATGCTCGGCGACCCGCGGCTCACCCTGCACGCCCTGACCGGCGCCCTCGAGGAGGCGATGACCGACCCGCAACGTCACGCCGCCGCCGAACGGGTCCACCGGCGCACCGTCCAGCGCACCGCGGAGGTCGACCGGGCACTGACCGACGACCTCGGCGCCGGCCGCAACGCCGACTCCGCGCCGCTGCGGATGAGCGCCGTCGCCGCCGCCCTGGCCGCCCTGCTCCCGGACGACGCGATCGTCTTCGACGAGGCGCTGACCAATTCACCGGCCCTCACCCGATGGCTGCCACCCACCCGGCCGGGACACTTCTTCCAGACACCCGGCGGAACACTCGGCGTCGGAATCCCCGGCGCCATCGGCGCCAAGATCGCACACCCGGAGCGTACGGTCGTCGGCTTCACCGGCGACGGCGGCGGAATGTACACCTGCCAGGCACTGTGGACCGCCGCCCACCACCGGATCGGCGCCAAGTTCGTGGTCTGCCACAACGGCGGCTACCAGCTGCTCAAGGACAACCTCGAACAGTACCGCCAGGACCATGACGACGATCCCGGCGCCGCTTTCCCGCCGTTCTTCGACGTACGCGAGCCGCGCGTCGACTACGTGAACCTCGCGGCCGGCATGGGTGTGCCGGCCGCCCGGGCCCGGCACGCCGCCGACCTGCCCACCATCCTGCGCACGATGCTCGACCACGACGGCCCGTACCTCGTGGAGGCCGTCCTCGACGATCCTGGAGACACACCGTGACGACCAAGTCCGAAACAATGGCCGACTCCGTGTCCGCCTTCGCCGCGCTCTGGTTCAAGTACCTCGACCAGCACGCCCCGTCCGGGCAGGTGGTCGACTGCCTCGCCACCGACGGCCTGGAGATGGTGTTCCCGGAACGGACGCTGCGTTCCATCGACGACTTCCGCGACTGGTACGCGACGGTCTGCCGCGCCTACACCGACGAGACGCACGTCGTCGAAGAGGTCACCCCCAGCATGGCCGGCGACGACATCAACGTCGACGTGGTCGTGGTGTGGCGGGCCACCCAGACCTCCGACGGCGCCCGGATCGCCATGCGCGCCCGTCAGCGCTGGGTGCTGCGACGCACCCACACCGAGATGGGACTCGCCATCGCCGAGTACCGCGTCGACGAATTGACGTCCCTGTGAGCACCGCCGTCACCACCCTCGACCAGGAGAACGTCGCCCTCGTCCGGCGGGTCACCGACGCCGTCAACGCCCGCCGCTACGACGACATGGACGAGCTGTTCGCCCCGAACTTCGTCGACCACAACCCGGCCTGGAACGTCGACAGCCTCCAGGCGCTCAAGGGCCTGCTCGCCGTCGCGCAGGAGGCCCTCGACTTCCGGGCCGGCCTGGACGCCCTCTACGCCGCCGACGGCGGCCGGGTGATCATGCAGATCACCTTCACCGGCCGGCACATCGCCCCGATCTTCGGCATCCATCCCAGCGGCCTGCCGGTCAGCTGGACCAGCATCGAGGTCTACCGCCTCGAGAACCACAAGATCGTCGAACGCTGGGTCCAGGCCGACACGACCGGGCTGATGCGGCAGGTCGGCGTCCTCATGCCTGAGTAGAACCGCCCTACTGCCTGAGCAGAACCGTCAGGAGACCACGATGAACACCAGACAGATCATCGATCGCTACTACGAACTGGCCAACGCGGGACAGTGGGACGACTGGTGCGACCTGTTCTCCGCCGACACCCGCATGGACGAGCAGCTCGCCGGTCACGTGGAGGGCCGGGAGACGCTGCGGGAGATGATGAAGGGCTTCCCCGAGACGTACGCGAGCTTCGCCAACCGTCCCCGGCACATGGTCGTGTCGGGGACCCAGGCCGCCGTCGTCTCGCACATCTCCGGCCGCACCCGGCACGGTGCCACCGTCGAGGCCGACGTGTGCAACTACTTCGAGATCGCCGACGGGCAGATCACCTACATGTGCAACTGCCACGACACCGTCCCGTTCAAGCCGGTCATGAGCGGGCAGTGATGGTGCGCTGGGCGCACGTCGGCCTCAACTGCCGCGACCAGGAGACGACCGAACGGTTCTACCACGACATGTTCGGGTTCGAACGGTCCCGGGTGGTCACCGCCGGCGGCACCGACATTGTGTTCCTGCGGCAGGGCGACGTCCATCTGGAACTGTTCGACGCGGCCCGCGAGTCACCGGAGAGCTTCGGCGCCGACGGGCCGCAGCATCCCGGCATGGTGCGGCACCTCGCCTTCCAGGTCGAGGACCTCGACGACTTCCTCGCCCAGGTCCCCGGCGACCTGGACGTGTCGCTCGGGCCGCTGGCCTTCGACGAGTTCATCCCCGGCTGGCGCACCGTCTGGGTGAAGGACCCCGACGGCGTCATCGTCGAGATCAGCCAGGGCTACACCGACCAGCCGGAACGCTGACCGACCGCCTGGGCCGCGCTCAGCCGGCCCAGGCAGTCGGTCCAGCCCTTGCGGTGCGTGACGTCGTCCCCACGGCGCCGGGCCGGCGTTCCGTTGAGACACCACCCAGGACCAGCCCGCGAAGCCCTGTCCGCCAGTTATGAGGTGAGGCGGGTGAGGGAGGTCTGCGCGGGTGGTTACCGGTCTGGTTCTGGATGCTGCCGGGTTCGAGGTGCTGGTCGCCGGGAAACCGGTGGGCGCGCGTCGTCCCCTGGGGCCTGCCGACGTCGAGCTGCTGCAGGGTGTGGCCGCCGAGTATGTGGACGCGGTCCACTCGGACGCTGATGACGCGGTCTTCGTCGCGCTGGGCCGGAAGCTGTTCGCGTGGATCGGCGGTGATGAGGTCCAGTTCAGGACGCCGCTGGTGTTCGAGGTGAGGGCTTCGGCATCACCGTCGGCGGCGGAGTGGGCCGTGTTGCGGGCACCGTGGGAGGTACTCGCCGATCAGCACGGATTCCTGGCCGCCGATGAGCTGAGACGGTACGAGGTGGTGCGCCGGCTGGGGGCCCCGAACGACGCCCCGCCGCTCGACGACTTGCGGCTGGGACTGATGTTCATGGCCTCGGCGCCCCGCGGCCAGCGCGAACTCGACTTCGAGGCCGAGGAGTCCGCCATCCTCACCGCGGTCGGCGACACCCGGGTCGATCTGGTCGTGGAGGACACCGGCGACCCGGATCAGTTGGGGCAGCGGTGGGCCGACCTCGGCGGGCTGCCGGTGCTGCACCTGTCCTGTCACGGGGTCAACAACTGGCGGACCTCGCCGGATCAGCCCAGGATGGCGGTGCTGATGATGGAGAACGAGATCGGCGACGCCTCGCCGGTCACCGCAGCGGCCCTGGTCCGGCGGCTGCCGATGATGCCCCGGCTGATGTTCGTCTCGGCGTGCCTGACAGCGACGGCCGCGGACGCGGAGGGCTACATGCCACCCGGCCCCGACCACCGCTCCACGGACACGGCCGCCGCGTCGACGACCCCGGTTCCGGTGGTGCCGGTGGCCCATTCGCTGTCCACCGGCTTGGTGACTGCGGGAGTGCCAGCGGTAATCGGCTGGGACGGTTCGGTCACCGACGGCGCCGCGACCTTGTTCGCCCAGCACCTCTATCAACAGTTGGGCTTACGGCAGGACCTGGCGGCCGCGGTGGGCGACGCGCGCCGAAAGCTGCTGGCGTGCGACCAGCCGCGTCTACGGGCGGACTGGCATCTGGCCCGGATCTGGCTGGGCCCGGCCGGCGGCGGCCCGGTGGTCGGCGGAACGCGCAAGCGCCCGAGGCTGTCGGCACAACAGGGCAGGAAGACGTTCCTCGACCTCAAACGACAGCATGTGCCGGTGGCGACGGCCCAGATGTTCGTCGGCCGCCGCCGTGAGATGCGCCAGGCGTTGCGCGCGCTACGCGGCAACGAGCACTCCGGCGTGCTGCTGCACGGCCAGGGCCGCCTGGGCAAGTCAAGCCTCGCCGCGCGGCTGGCGGACCGCTTCACCGACCGCTCGGTTGCGGTGGTGTTCGGCGACTACACGGCGATGGCGGTGCTGGACGCGATCGCCGCGGCGGTCGAGGACAACCCTGCCGCACGGTCACTGGTCAAGGAGCGACGGGCGGAGGTTCGCGAGGACCAGGAATCACTGCACTGGCTGCTGGTGGATCTGCTGTCCGGCCCATGCGCGCAGGTCGGCAAGGACGGGCAGCGCCCTCTGCTGTTGATCATCGACGACCTGGAACAGATCCTCGAAGAGCAGCCGGATGGCCCGCATCGCGTGGCCTCCGGGTATGCGCCGGTGCTGGCGGCGGTGCTGCGGGCATTCGACCCCGACCGGGGCGACAGCCGGCTCATGGTGACCAGCCGGTTCACGTTCGGTCTGGACGGGCTGCCGGAACGACTGGAACCGGTGCAGTTGGCGCCACTGTCGCCGGTGGCGCAGCGGAAACTGGCGGTGCGGCAGCGAGCGGTGCCGACCGAGGAACTGCGGGAGTCACGGGCCGACTTGGCAGCCCGTGCGGTGGCGGTCAGCCGGGGGAACCCCGGCCTACAGGACCTGGTCGCGTTACGGCTGGTCTACAGCCCACAGGTCGACGACGCCCGTGCCGAGCAAGCCGTGGCCGAGATGGAGTCATACCTGGACCGTGGCGATCTGCCCGCCGACGCAGATGTCCGACCCTTCGTGGAGAACCTGGCCCTGGACGCCCTGATCGATCAGGCCGGGCCTACCCACATCGCCCTGCTGCGCTCCTTGACCCTGTTCGACCTGCCGATGCCGACGGCGGTCACCGAACTACTGGAGACCCGCGCCCGCGGGTCGGTGCAGCGCCTGCGGGGCCTGGGATTGGCCGATGCCTTCCCCGACATCCGCGATCCGGGCGCCCCTGCGACCGCGGTCAGCGCGCTGGCTGCCGGCCGGATCGCGCCACTGACCGTTATCGAACAGAGTGAACTGGCAGCGGCGGTCGTGCGGCCCCTGCTCACCGCATGGGGCGGCCCGGAACAGCAGCGATACTGGGATCCCGTCGTGGACCTCCAGCTAACCTTGCTGGCGGTGCAGGCTGATGCGCCTGAGGTCATCGAGTTGTGCGCCGCGGATGCGGTGCGAGCCCTACTGACAGGGCCCGCCGACCGAGCGTTCGCGCTCGGGCGAGAGGCCATCGCAGTGCTCGACCGCCACGCCACGTCTACGCCGCTCCTGCTACTTCGCCGGGCGGCTGAGGCGGCGCAGGTCGCGGGTGAGGGTGACGCCGCCGTTACGCTGTCCGACCGGGCTGTCCAGCAGGCCACCGCCGGAGGCGACGCGGTCGCCCCGCTGGAACTCGCCCGGGTCATCGGCGAACACGCCAAACGGCTGTCGACGCGCGGCGAGCCGGAGCGCGCCGAACAGTTGCTCTACCAGGCTAAAGACATATTCAGCGCTGCTGGTTCCGAATGGGAGGCCGCATCCGCGTGGGGCAGTATCGCCGACATCCACTACCAGCGCGGCGACTACGACGAAGCCCTCCGCATCCACTACGAGATCGAACTGCCGGTCTTCGAACGGATCGGCGACATCAGCGCCGTCGCTCAGGTCTGGAGCGGCATCGCCGACATCCTCGACCAGCGTGGTGACCACGACGAAGCCCTCCGCATCCGCCACGAAAAACAACTTCCCGTCTTCGAGCGGCTCGGCGATGCTCGCTCCGCCGCTGTCACCTGGAGCAGAATCGCCGACACCTTCCAGCAGCGCGGCGACTACGACGAAGCCCTCCGCATCCGCCGTGAAATCGAACTACCGACTTACGAACGACTGGGTTACACCAGCTCCATCGCCAACGCCTGGGGCAAAATCGCCGACATCCACTATCTGCGCGGCGACGACGACGAAGCCCTCCGGATCCACCAGGAAATCGAACTACCGGCATACGAACGACTCGGCGACCCCCGCGAAACAGCTATGGTCTGGGGCAAGATCGGGCGCATTCTCCACCGTAGCGGCAACCACGACGAAGCCCTCCGCGTCTATCGAGAGATGACGCTACCCGCCTTCGAGAGTCTCGGCGACACTCGCTCCGCCGCCGTCGCCTGGGGCGACATCGCCGACGTCCTCCACGACCGCGGCGATCACGACGGAGCCCTCCGCATCCGCCAGGAAATCGAACTACCGGCATACGAACGACTCGGCGACGTCCGCTCCACCGCCATCACATGGGGCAACATCGCCGACATCTTCCACCAGCGCGGCGACCACGACAAAGCCCTTCACATCCGCCAGGAAATCGAACTACCGGCATACGAACGACTCGGCGACGTCCGCTCCACCGCCGTCGCCTGGGGCGACATCGCCAACATCCTCCGCCAACGCGGCGACCACGACGAAGCCCTCCGCATCCTCAACGAAAGACAGCTTCCCGTCTTCGAACGACTCGGCGATGCCCGCTCCACCGCTATTACCTGGAGCAACATCGCCAACATCCTCCGCCAACGCGGCGACCACGACGAAGCCCTCCGCATCGAGCAGGAGAGATCGCTACCGGTCTTCCAGCGGATAGGGGACATGGAAGGCACCGTGACCACCATGTGGTCGATTGCGCAGAGCCAGCTACTAGGACGAGACATCGAGGCCGCGTTGACCACCCTGGAAGAAGCATTCAAGATCCTCGTCCGACTGCAACGCCCCGGCGAGGTCGCCACCGTCGGCGGCACACTCGGCCAACTCCTGGCGGCTGTCGGAGAACTGGAGACTGCACGGCAGGTTTACCAGACAAGCCTCGAAGCGGCGCGCGAGATCGGATCCGGAATCCTCGTGGAGCAGATCAGTACTCTGTTACGCGAGCTCGACTCCAAGACTCCGCCGGAAGCGGATTGACGCCACTTCTCGAAAGGCGGGGTCCAGCGGTGGCCGGGCACGGCATCAACCGTGCCCGGCTGGAGCCGGCGGGTCAGCGGGCGTGACGCAGGGCCCACTCGAGGACGGTGTCGGCGATCTCCTCCCAGCCATTCTGGGCCGGGAGCAGGTGGGCGTACCCCTCGTACTCGATGTGTTCGGTGGTGGCCTTTGATTTGTAATGCTTGGCGTTGGACCGCTGAATGGACGGCGGCATGATGTGGTCCTCGCTGCCGGAGACGAAGAGCAGCGGCGCGCGGTCGTCGTTGTGGTAATTGACCCAGGTGTCCTGGTGGCCGGGCTGGAAATTGGCCAGGACGCTGCCCCACAGGATGCCGCCGTTGGCGGGGATGTGGTAGCGCTCGTAGAGGGCCTTCGATTCCTCGTCGGTGAACGTGTTGGTGAAGGCGTATTTCCACTCGTCCAGCGACAGCCCGACGGCCTTGTGCCGGTTGGCCGGCGATTTCAGCACCGGGAACGTCGATTTGACCTGCGAGAGCGGCACCACCTTGACGCCCTCGGTGGGCGCCGAGTTCATGGCGACGCCGGCCGCCCCGTACCCGTGGTCGAGCAGGATCTGGGTGAACGCGCCGCCGGCGGAGTGACCGATGATGATCGGCGGCTTCGACAGTTCCTTGATCTGGGTCTCGATCTTGTCGATGATCCCGGGCACGGTGACCGCGGTGATGATGTCCGGGTTGGCGTTCAGTTCCTCGACCTCGACCTCGAAGCCGGGGTAGCCGGGTGCGAGGACCCGGAAGCCCTTGTTCTCGTAGTGGGTGATCCAGTGTTCCCAGCTGCGCGGGGTGACCCAGAAGCCGTGGACCAGCACGATCGTGTCAGGCGTGGACGTCATGATCAGGCTCCGTAGCTGTTGAGGAAGGCCAGCAGGTCGTCGCCGAGCCGCTGCTTGTGGGTGTCGGTGATGCCGTGCGGCGCGCCCGGGTAGACGATCAGCTCGGCGCCCTTGACCAGCGCGGCCGACGCCTTTCCGCCGACCTCGAACGGCACCACCTGGTCGTCGTCGCCGTGGATGACCAGCGTCGGGACGTCGAACGTGGCCAGGTCGTCACGGAAGTCGGTGGCCGAGAAGGCGGCGATCGACTCGTACGCGTTGCGGTGCCCGGACGCCATCGACTGGAGCCAGAACGCGTCCCGGATGCCCTGCGAGATCTCCACGCCGGGCCGGTTGTTGCCGAAGAACGGCCCGTCGGCGAGGTCCTTGTACAGCTGGGACCGGTCGGCGGCCGAGCCGGCGCGGATGCCGTCGAACACTTCGATCGGGACACCGCCGGGGTTGTCGTCGCGCAGCAGCATCAGCGGCGGCACGGCGGACACGAGGACGGCCTGCGCGACCCGGGCGGTGCCGTGCCGGCCGATGTAGCGGGTGATCTCGCCGCCGCCGGTGGAGAAGCCGACCAGCGTCACGTCGTGCAGGTCGAGGTGGTCGAGCAGCGCCGCGAGGTCGTCGGCGTACGTGTCCATCTCGTTGCCGTTCCACGACTGCGTCGACTTCCCGTGGCCGCGCCGGTCGTGGGCGATCGCCCGGTAGCCGTTGTCGGCGAGGAACAGCTGCTGGGCCTCCCAGCTGTCGGAGTTGAGTGGCCAGCCGTGGGCGAGCACGACCGGGCGGCCGCTGCCCCAGTCCTTGTAGAAGATGTCGGTGCCGTCGGCCGTGGTGACGAAGGGCATGGTGGCGTCCTCTCTCGCATGTCCTGTCTGGAACCTATGGCGGTGGCGGGAACCCGCGCGTGAGTCAGATGACTGCGTTCACCGTTCGTGTTCGGCGGCCATCCGCTGGAGCTCGCCGCGGGAGGTGATGCCGAGTTTCGGGAACATCCGGTACAGGTGGCTGCCGACAGTGCGATGGGAGATGAACAGGCTCTTGGCGATGTCCCGGTTGGTCATGCCACGGGCCACCATGGACGCGATCTGGATCTCCTGCGGCGACAGCGAGTCCCACACTTCGGTGACGGGTGAGTCGCTGCGCTCCCCTGCCGCCCGCAGTTCGGTGCGGGCGCGGTCGGCGAGCGGGTGAGCGCCGAGACGGTCGAATCCGTCCCGGGCGGTACGCAGGTGGTCGCGGGACTCGCGGACCCGCCGGCCGCGGCGCAGCGACACGCCGTAGGCGAAATACAGGCGGTAGCGCTCGTACGGCCACATCGTCATGTCGGCCGCCATGGCCGTGCTGAACGAGTCGGTGAGGACCGCTTCGGCGAACGCGAGGTTCATCCGCCCGGTGGGTGAGGTGGTGGCGCGGACCTCGACGGGCAACCGGGCGATGAGCGTCCGGGCGGCGTCCTCCCGGCCGCAGGCGACGGCGGCCTCGGCCAGGCCGGCCAGCGACCACAGGGCGTGCGCCGGGTGGTAGGCGCTGCCGGCCGGGTCGTGCAGCTGGGCGAGGCAGGTGAACGCCTGCTCGTACCGGCCCTGTCCGGAGGCGATGGCCGCCCGCGCGAGCATGGCGACCGCGTCGATGGTGGCGAACCGGCGGGGGTTGAGCCGGTCGGCGGCCGCCACCAGGTTCTCGGCGTCGGTGAAGTCACCGCGGAACGCGGCGACCATGGCGTGGGCGACCAGCGACGCCGCCTCCCAGAACGGCTGGCGGGTCTCGGCACACAGCCGGGTGCTCTCCTCGGCGGCGGCGACCGCGTGCGACCAGGACCCGCGCCGCAGGGCCGACCAGGCCAGCAGCGACAGGGTCCGGCCGAGGGTGTGCAGGTGCCCCTCGGACCGGATCCGGTCGGCGGCCTCGGTGAGCAGCCCTTCGGAGACGTCGGAGGCTCCGGCGCAGGCGGCCGCGTGGGCGAGCCGGTAGGTGGTGGCCGCGTCCCGGCCGGCCGGCGGCACCTGGGCGATCAGGGCGCGGATGGTGCCGTCGCTGTCGAACGGCGACCCGTACGCCAGCAACTGCGCCCGTGTCGCGATGTCGGTGACCCCCAGCCGCCCCGCCGCCGCGATCACCTGTTTCCCGACCGGCCGCCCGGGTGAGAGGTTCCAGCAGCGCAGCGCCGCCGCCCGCAGGAAGTCGGTGGCCAGGATGTGGTCGCCGATCGCCGTGGCCCGTTCGGCGTGGCCGAGCAGCGTGTGGATGCGCTGCTCACCGCCGTGGTCGCTGTCGGCCAGCTCGTTGAGCCACTCGTGCCGGAGCTCGTCGTGCCCGGCGTCGATCAGGTCGCGGTGGTGCCGGCGCAGCCGTTCCCCGTTCTCCGGCTGCCCGACCGTGTAGGCGAGCGCGGCCGCCCGGTAGGTGCGTGCCTGGCGGTCGCCGCGTTCGGCGGACAGCTGGGCGGCGCGCTCCAGTGCCCGTACCGCGAACGCCTGCGCCCCACGCCGGATCGCCTGATCGGCGTGCTGTTCGAGTTCGGCGGCCAGCGCGGCGTCGGGCCGCAGCGCCGCCCCGGCCCGGTGCCACACCGACCGTTCCGGCTGGCCGGACAGCGCCCGCGCGAGGGCGGCGTGGCAGGCACGCCGCCGGTCCGGTCCGAGGCGTTGCAGGACCGCCGACCGGATCAGCGGATGCCGGAACCGGACCGACGCGCCGTCCACCACGATCAACCCGGCGGACACGGCCGGGTCGAGCGAGGGCGGGGCGTCCGGGGCGAGAATCGCGGCGGCCGCGACGATCTCGGCCACGTCGTCGGCGTCGCTGAGCGCGGCGACCTCCAGCACCGTCGTGGTCGAGGCGTCCAATTCACCGGTACGGGCGAGGAACGAGTTCTCCAGCCGGGCGGTCAGCGCGATCCGCCCGGCGTTGGCGCCCGCGTACCGGCCGGCCGCGCGCGGCAGCTCCAGCAGGGCGAGCGGGTTGCCGCGGGCCGCGTCGAGCACCAGTGCCCGTACACCCGGGTCGAGGGCGCCGGCCGCGCCGTCGAGCAGTTCGGCCGCGGAACCGGCGTCGAGCGGCGCGATGTCCACGGCCGGGACGGCGGCGTCCAGCAGCGGTCCGGGTTCGGTGTCGCGATGGGTGGCCAGCAGCACGATCCGGTCGGCGGTGACCCGCCGGGCGAGGAACGCCAGCGTCTGCTGGCTGGCGACGTCCATCCACTGGGCGTCGTCGGCCAGCAGCAGGATCGGCCGGTCGGCGGCCGCCTCGGCGAGCAGGTCCAGCGCGGCCATCGCGACCGTGGACAGGTCCGGCGGCGCGCCGGAGGTCCGGCCGAAGGCGACGTCGAGGGCGAGCCGGTACTTCGGGGTGAGCCGGTTGCGGTGCCCGAGGACCGGCCGCATCACCTGGTGCAGCGCGGCGTAGGGCAGACCGAACTCGGTGACCGACCCGACCGCGTGCAGCAGCCGGAACTTCTCCCCGGCGGTGGTGGCGGCCCACTCCAGCAGCGCCGACTTGCCCACCCCGGGCGCGCCGCGGATGACCAGTGCGGCGCCGCCGTCGGCCGCGCGATCGAGCAGGCCGCCGATGGTCGCCTGTTCCGGCGCCCGGCCGACCAGTGATCGCTGTACGTACATGCTCGGCTCCCCCGCCACACGGTCACCACCGCTGTCGCCTCCATGCAAGCAGCGATGCCCGTTTCCGCCCAGGCAGAACGACAGGCAGAATCACGCCGATTGGGTGCGGACCGGTTCGGGTAGGGCGTAGCCGTGTCAGCAGAGCAGAACCCCGAGGACCGCGCCCGCCTGGAGCGGGAGGACCGGGAGGAACGCGAGCTCGTCCGCCCGCCCGACGACGTCAACCAGGAGTCGAACCGTTCGGCGACCCGGCTGGAGCTCTTCTTCGACCTGGCGTTCGTGCTGTTCGTGGCCGGCTGCGCGGACATGCTGGCGAAACACGAGACGGTCAGCGGCGGGCTCCGGTTCGCGGCGGTCGTCGCGGTCGGCTGGTGGGCGTGGGCCAGCACCACCCTGTACGCCAACCGGTTCGACACCGACGATGCGATCTTCCGGCTGCTCACCCTGACCGGCATGGCCGGGGTGATCGTGATGGCGTCGACGTCCGGGGAGGTCACCGGCCCGGCCGGGACGTGGTTCGCGCTCGGCTACGTGGTTCTGCGGATCGTGCTGACCGTCGGCTACCTGCGGGTGTGGCGAACACTTCCGGACACCAGGGCGGGAATCCGGCCGTACCTGATCGGTCATGCCGTCGGCGGCGCGTTCTGGCTGGTGTCGCTGGCGGTGCCGGCGCCCGGCCGGTACGTGCTGTGGGCGGCAGGCGTCCTGGTCGATCTGCTCGGCCCGACCCTGAGCGCCCGCAAGCCGGACGCCCCGCCCCTGCACATGGAGCACCTGCCCGAGCGGTTCGGGCTGTTCGTCATCCTGCTGCTCGGTGAGTCGGTGGCCGCGACCGTGCACGGCCTGCACGACGGGAAGTGGACGGCCGGCGCGACGACCACGGCCGGCGCCGCCTTCCTGGTGGCCGCCGCGCTGTGGTGGTCGTATTTCGACCTGTCCGGCGGTGCGGCGAAACGGCGGCTGGTGCAGGAGGGCGGCAAGCGGACCCACCAGGGGGTGCACGACTTCTACGTGTACGCCCACCTGCCGGTGGCGGTCAGCCTCGCGGCGGTGGCGGTCGGTCTGGAGGGCGCGATCGAGCACGGTTCGGACGAGCATCTCAGCGCCGGTACGCGCGGTGTCCTCGGCCTGGGGCTGACCGGCTATCTGCTGAGCGCCGCCGTCATCCAGGGCGTGCTGTCGCGCCGCTACAGGGCGACGCTGATCTGGCCGGGCCTCGGCACTCCGGCCGTCGCGCTGATCATGGTGCTGGATCTGGCCCCGCCGATGTTGGTCGGCCTGTGCGCGGCGGTGCTGATCGCCGGGGTCGCCACCGGAATCCGCCAGCACCGTCACGGCGAGATCAAGGTCGCCAAGGTCTAGAAAGTGACGATGTGGCCGACACGTGGCGAGGAGCGGCCTTCGAGCACCTCCAGCCAGGCCTGGCGCAGACCGTCGGGGCCGGTGCCGTCGCGGACGTCGAGCCAGGCGCCGACCTCGGCGGCGAACCGCTGCCACGCGGCGGCGAAGCGCTGGTCGAGGCCGTCACGGCCCCAGTCCTGGCGGCGTTTGCGCATCTGCACCGGGGCGAAGAACACCTCACCGGCGGCGGCCGCGTTCGGGATCTGGTTGGTGAGGCCGACCGCGATGTCGCGGACGAGCCGGTCGCCGAGGTGCTCGCGCAGCGCGGCCCGGGTGGTGGGCGCGCCGGACAGGTCGAGGTAGGCGGTCGGCACCCGGTCGAGGTCGGTGGCCTGGTCGTAGGTGAGCACCCGGTCGTAGCAGCCGAGCGACTCGGTGAAGGCGACGTTGCCGGGTGAGGTGAGCCCGATCAGCCGGGGGCCGTGGCCCCGCAGCTGGAACGCGGCCGCGTACGCCGTCTTGCTCGACGCCGACGACAGCACCAGCGCTTCGGCCCGATAGCAGTCGTTGTCGACGATCTGGTCGGCGAGCATGAACGACGTGAAGAACAGGGGCCGGAACAGGATCAGCAGATCCTCCTGGTCGGCGCGGTAGGCGTCGTCGCCGGTGGTGGCCCGGTAGGCGTTGTACGGAGACGGCAGGTCGGCCCGGTGCGGGGCGGTGTCGCGGAACCCGGTGGCGTCGACCCGGCCGGGCCGCACCACGAGGTGTCCGGCGGGCGGGAGGTAGCCGTACACCCGCTGTCCGACCTCGACGCCCGGCGTTGTCGAGGCAGCCACCTCGGCGAAGCCCCACACCGGCGGCAGGCCCCACAGCGGGTCGAGCCCGGCCGGTTCGCCGGGGAAGAACTGCCAGTACCGCATCGACTCGCCGAGCACCGCGTAGGTCACGTTGTTGGCGGTCAGCCCGACGCGGTCGACCCGCAGCAGCGCCTCGCCGTTGGCGAGCGGCGGCGTGGTCGTCTCGGTGATCGTCGTCCGGCCGAGGTCGTCACGGGCGACGGCGAACGTCCATGATGCAGGCATGCGCTGACGCTAAGTGTCCTGACCGGACGGGACAAGTGCACTGTGAGTGCAAAATGTCACGGCGAACGGCCGGGCACTGTCGTGCCCGGCCGTTGCCGGGAAGCCGCCGCGGTCCGCCGGCCGGCTGGGACCTTGCCGAGGCCGGGACCGTACTGGGATCGGCGGCTGTCGTGGCACCGCTGTCTGAAAGGTGATCCGAATCGGCCACCTCCTATCGCGTCGCTCTCTTTGTCTCAGTGTCACCCTCTCCGTCTCGGCGTGGCTCTCGTTCTTTCCTGGGTCGAGTGTTGCCCGCCGCCGTACCCCGCCGCGAGGGTCGAAGGTCCTCAGCCTCGGGGCGATCGGATCGCGGCCAGGCGTCCACGAATCGTTCCAGCAGGATCGCCAGGATTCGGGCCTCGTCGGCGGTGAACCCGGCGAGGGCCTGCCCGACCGCGTGCCGCCGGACCTCCCGGACCCCGGCGACCAGGTCACGGCCGTACGGGGTGAGCCGGACCGGGGCGTACCGGGAGTCGCCGGCATGCGGCGCGCGTTCGATGCGGCCGTCGGTGAGCAGCTCGGTGGTGAGCCGGCTGGCCCGCGGCCGGTCCACACCGATGGCGTCGGCGATCCGGGAGATCGGCAGTCCGTCCGGCGCCTCGTCGAGCGCGTCGAGGTAGCGGAACCGGGCCGCGTCCGCCGCCGAGGCCACCGTCGTGTCGCCGTTCGCGGCACGTCGTTGCAGGTGGCGGGCCTGCTGGTCACGGCGGATGCGGACGAGGGCCTGCGCGATGATCTCGTCCGGTTCGAGGGTCATGCCGCCAACCTACAACAGTTGTAGCTTGACAATCATCGAGTTGCGGCACTCCAATGGTTGCATGAATACAACTGAGTCCCGGCCCATCGGGTTCCTGCTCCGCGAACTCGACCGTCTGATCGACGAACGGTTCACCGCCGCCCTCGGTACGCGAGGCATCACCCGCCGCCAGTGGCAACTGCTGAACACCGTCGCCGCCGGCACGAGCACCCCCGAGGCGATGGCCGCCGAGGTCTCGCCGTTCCTCGCGCCCGGCGAGACCGTCGAGCCGCACCTGTCACCCCTGGTCGCCGACGGCATCGTCGACGCCGTCGCCGGGCGCTGCACGCTCACACCGGCCGGCCGGGACCTTCTCACCACCCTCACCGCCGAGGTCGGGGCGATCCGGGAACTGTCCACCGCCGGCCTCTCCCGCGACGACTACGCCCGCACCGTGGCCACCCTCGACATCATGATCCGCAACCTGGAGACGGCCTGACGCCCGCGACATCTGCTCCCTCCGTGCAACCTGGCGGGTTGTCACCTCCACCCGGCCGGTGCCGAAGGGAGGGGGAGCTGAAACTGCGGGGAGGTGATGATGAGGTCGGCGCGTGGTGGTGCTTCACGGTGGCTGGTCGGGCTGGTGGCCGTCGCGCTGGCGGGCCTGTCCGGCTCCGCGGTGTTCGGCAGCCGGCAGCAGGCGGACATCGTCTCGCAGATCGCCGCCGGCAGCGCCAGTACCGACGCCTACCAGCAGACCTCCTACCTGGCCAGGTGGGAGTCGGCGCTGATGCAGGAGGCGCTGCGCGAACCCGGCGGCGACGGGCACCGGCAGTTGCTCGGCGTGTACCGGCAGACGCAGAACGCCATGGAGCACATCGCCGCCCTCGATTTTCAGGACCAGCAGGTCACCGCCGAGATCGTGCAGGCGCACCGCGGCCTGAACGGCGAGATCGCCACCTACCTGACCCTCATCGACCAGGGTGACCGGCAAACGGCCGAGGACCACCTGGAAAAGGTGATCGAACCCGCCACCACCAGGATCATGGACGTCGTGCTGGCCGAACAGCAGAACCACCTGAACGAACACGCCGAGCGGCAGTCGGACGGGCAGCGCGAGTCCCGGCAGCTGCTGTGGGGCAACGGCCTGGCCTTCGTGGTCACCCTGCTCGTACTCGCCCTGTTCGCCCTGTCGGCGCGCGCCCACCGGCTTCAGGTCGAGGCGATGGCCACCACGGACCCGCTGACCGGCCTGCCCAACCGCGCCGCCTTCACCGACCGCACCCGGCGGGCGCTGGCCGAGGACACCAGTCATCGGCGGCGCGCGAGCGAACCCCGCCCGGGCCGGGCCACCGTGCTGGTGGTCAATCTCGACGGCTTCCGCGACGTCAACGAGCAGCTCGGCCACCGTGTCGGCGACCTGCTGCTCAACCACGTCAGCCGGCGACTGCAGGTCTCCGTACGCGAACACGACTTCGTCGCCCGGCTCGGCGGCGACGAGTTCGCCGTCCTGCTGCGCGACGCCGACCCGGCGATCGGCGAGGCCATCGCCGCCCGCCTCACCGACGCCTTCGACGAGCCGTTCGTCATCGACGACCTCACCGTCGACCTGGAGGTCAGCGTCGGCGCCGCCACCGCCCGCCCCGGCGACGACGTGCCCACCCTGCTGCGGCACGCCGACACCGCGATGAGCATCGCCAAGCAGCAGCGGCTCGGGTTCCGCCGGTTCACCACCAGCACCACCGAGGACAGCAACGCCCGGCTCACCCTGCTCGGCGACCTGCGCCGCGCCCTGGACCACGGCGGCGAGATCAGCCTGCACTACCAGCCGAAGGTCGACATCGGGAGCGGCGTGCTCGTCGGCGTCGAGGCGCTGGCCCGCTGGCAGCACCCCGGCAAGGGGCCCATCTCCCCCGGCGCGTTCATCCCGGTCCTGGAGGCCACCACCCTGATCCACAAGTTCACCCACCAGGTGCTCACCGAGGCGCTGACACAGGCCCGGACCTGGCTCGATGCCGGCTATCACGTCCCGGTCGCCGTCAACATCTCCACCCGGTCACTGCTGGACGCCGACTTCCCCGACCAGGTCGCCACCCTGCTGCGCGAGATCGGCGTGCCCGGCGAGCACCTGTGCATCGAGGTCACCGAGTACAGCATCATGAGCGACCCGAACACCGCCATCGAGGCGCTGCACCGCATCCGCCGCCTCGGCGTGAAGATCTCCGTGGACGACTACGGCACCGGCTACTCGTCGATGACCTACCTGCGCCTCCTGCCGCTCGACGAACTCAAGATCGACCGGTCGTTCGTGCAGGACATGAGCACCGATCGCGGCAACCGGGCACTGGTGGCCTCCACCGTCGAACTCGGCCACAACCTCGGCCTCACCGTCGTCGCCGAGGGCATCGAGGACGCGCCCACGCTCGCCGCGCTCGGCGAGATCGGCTGCGACTTCGCCCAGGGCTTCCATCTGGCCCGGCCGATGCCGGCCGACGCCGTCACCGCCATCCTCCGGCGGGTCTACGCGCCGGTGGCGTGATCCAGGCGCAGGATCGTCTCCTCGATCTCCCCCTTGCGCCCGTTCGCGTACCCGATGTCCGTACCGATGATCTGAAAGCCCGCCCGCCGCAGCACCGTGAGTGAGCCCCCGTTGTCGCTCGCGGCCCGCGCGAACACCGGCCGGACGGTGACCTCCGCGAGCAGCAGGGCGAGCGCCCGCCCGGCGATGCCCCGCCCCCACAAGGCCCGGTCGATCCAGTACGTGACCTCGGTGTCCCCGTCCATGACGAAGGCCGCGACACTCCCGGCGAGCCGCCCGTCCACGGTGATCGCCCGGTTG
This sequence comes from Actinoplanes hulinensis, assembly GCF_019429605.1. Lineage (NCBI taxonomy): Bacteria > Bacillati > Actinomycetota > Actinomycetes > Micromonosporales > Micromonosporaceae > Actinoplanes > Actinoplanes hulinensis. Next base: position 160,238 of record NZ_JAHXZI010000007.1, read on the forward strand.
GTGACCCCCGGCGCGGCCAGAACCTTCGCCATGTGGGCGTCGAAGGCGGCCCGGTCGTCGGGGTCCGCGGCCGTGAACGCGGCCATCCGCACCGCCACCGGATCCCGCATCATCGCGAACAGCCCGTCCAGATCGGCATCCTCGATCGGCCGCAGCGCCACCCCGGTCAATTCGTCCACGCTCGGATCATGCCGCAAACCACGAAACCCATCGACCCCGTCTAGCATCCACGACGTGCAACAGATCTTGCGAGCCGCCGGCCTCGAATCACACCGCGCCGAGCAGTACAGCATCCACGACGAGACGGTGATCGTCGTGGACGTCACCGGGGACGCCCAGCAGATGTGGCGCTCGGCGCGTGCCGGGCTCAAGGACCACTACCCGGTTCTCGTCAATCCGTCGTTCCTGGTCACCGACCCGGTCTTCCATCACGCCGTCACTCCCGGCGAGCTGATCGCCCAGGCGGCGGACTTCGATGTGGAGGGCTTCCTGACCCGGCGACCGGGATCACAGATGCCCGGCTCCCACCACCGGGACCCGGAGATCCTCGGCACCGGCGACGAGGGCTACTACCTGGACAGTTACGACGTGGCATCGTTCGGCGAACCCGAAGCGCTGGTCATCGTTCCCCGGCCGGAGCCGTGGGCGGCCTTCGCCTACATCGACGGGTACGCCGCCCTGATGGGCGAGGACTCGGTGGTGTCGACAGCCGCGGCCCGCCGATGGTACGACCGGTATGGCGCGATCCCCGTCGTCATCGGACTCGCCACCGGTTTCGCGGTCTCCCGCCCGCCCACCGACCCGGCCGACGCCGAACGACTCGCCGCCGAACACGTGGGTGTCGCGGGGCTGACAGCCGGTACCTCGGTCCGCGGCTACGCTCGCGCCCTCACCCAACTGGATCACTGGACGCTGTACAACCGTCCGTGACCACGGTCCGGTTCAAGCGGTCAGCAGCGGGCGAACCTCGACCCAGCCGTCGGCGACCGGAATCATCCGGCCGATCCAAACGGCGTGGTCGAGGTCCGAGGCCTCCACGACGAAGTAGGCGGCGAGGGTCTGGGGGCACTCGACGAGAGACCCCTCGACCAGGGTGTTGTCCCGGACCGAAACGGCGGTCGACGCCGGCAGCATCGCGTTGCCGGAGACGATCCGGCCACCCGTCTCGGCGATGCCGGCAATCAGTATCCGGGCTCCTGTCCTGCCGCCAGCCGTGCCGCCGCCTCGGCCGGAGTGTCGTCGTAACCCGGCCTGGCGACGAGCACCGACTGGAAGAAGTAACCCTCGGTCTCCCCCGGGTCGTCGTCCTCGGCGAAGGGCCGCCACAGCGCGAGATACAGCTCCCGTGCGGTGAACCCGTCGTCCTCGTTCGCGACGACTTCCACGTGGCGCCGGATCCCGGCCACGACCTCCAGCGCGGGCAGCCCGAACACGTCGACGTCACGGAACCGCACCACGTCCCGCTCGTGCGGCCGCCACACCTCGATCGCGTTGACCCGGCCGAGCGTCGGCCCGGCCCCGAACCCCACGCTGACCCCGAGACCGCTGTCCAGATGCACGGCGAGCGTGCCATCGGCCGACGGCCGCAACGGCCCGACGGTCTCCAGCGCGGCCCGCGCCTCGTCCGCGTCCATCCCCAGCCGCAGCGGTCCGGCCCCATACGGCGGATCGAGCAGGAACTCCATCCGCCGATGATCGCAAATCATGGGTCGGGCCTCCCGGCGTCCCTCCCGCTTTCGATCACTTCTTCGCGTACGGGCTGCGCGCGGGAACCGTGACGGCGGGCCGGGAGTCCAACCGCGATGAGACGTGCGGGGATGGCAGTGGTGATGGTCGGACTGTGTGGCGTGCTCGTAGGCTGCGCCGGGAACGCCGAACCGGTGGCGCCGGAAGCCGTCGAACCGAAGGCGGCGGAAGGCAAGGCCGGGTGGACAGCTCTGCCGAAGTCGCCGCTGAGCCCCCGTGAGGCGGTGCTCGGGCTGTGGACCGGCCGCGAGGTGCTACTCATCGGCGGCAGCGACGCGTCGCCCTGCCCGCCCAGCGCCTCGTGCGTCGGCGATCCCACGCCGCTCGCCGACGGAGCCGCCTTCGACCCGGCCACCGACCGCTGGCGGAAGATCGCCGATTCGCCGGTGCCGCTGACCGGGGGCGAGAGCGCCGTCGTCGGCGGAACGGTGTACGTCCTGCCACCCGACGGCAAGGAATTGCTCGCCTACCGGATCGATGCCGATGCCTGGGCCCGGATGCCGGTGCCGTTCGGTGGCGGCTACGGCCTGTTGGCCGCGGGCGACCGGCTCGTGGCCTACCTGGGCAGCGAGGAGAACGGCGGCGGCAAGGACTATCTCTTCGACCCCCGGGCCGCGACGTGGTCCGCGCTGCCGGCGGATCCGCTGAACCCCGCGTTCGACCGGGCGATGGCCTGGACCGGCAGCGAGCTGGTCCTGTTCGACCACGAGCTGGTCCCGAACCCGGGCTCCGAGAAGCCGGCGCTCACCCGTGCCGCGACGCTGGATCTCGCCGCCGGCTCATGGCGACGACTGCCCGACTCGGAGATCCTGGGCACCGGACCGTGGCTGGCGGCGGGCAAGGAGCTGGTCAACCCGATGCTCGGCGGCGCCGACGGCGGGGAGGTCAACGGCTGGGGGCGCACCTACCCCTACGGCGGCGGCGTCGCCCCGGCCACCGGCACCTGGTCGGACCTGCCGAAACCGCCGTCCGGTGATGTGTACTCCGCGGGCGCCCGCACCGGCGGCACGGCGGTCTACTTCGGCTCCGATGGTGTCGTGCTCGACACCACGACCGGTACGTGGCAGCGGGTTCCCGCCATCCCCGGCGGCGACGTCACCCACCGCACGGTCGTCGCGGCGGGCGTCCGCATGCTGGTGTTCGGAGGCGCGAGCTTCGACGGCACACCAGCCGTCGTCGATGACGCCTGGATCTGGGCGCCCTGATCACGTGCGGTCGCCGTCTTCGGTCTTGAAGGTGCGCAGGCCACGGCGGTGGTAGTTGCGCTGGGCGTTGGGGTGGTCCTGCGACGACGTGTGCAGCCAGACCCGGTTCACCGTGGGCGCCAGCTCCCAGGCCTGCTCCCGCGCGAGTGTCAGCGCGTACCCACCGAGACGCCGGTTCTCGGCGAGATCGGCACGCAGTTGCGACGCCAGGGCGTAGCACCGGCCCCGGAGCTGCTCGGCGCGAATCCACACGGCGGACAGCTCGCCCGGTGTCAGGCGCCTGGCCCAGTCGAGGGACAGGTCGCTGATGCTGCCCATGCCGCCGTAGGCGCTCATCCACTCGTCGAAGCATCCGGCGTCACCGGCCTGACTTCGGACCAGTACGCGGTTGGCCCATGCCGCCCACACCTGCTCCGGGGCATGGTCACGGAGCAGGTCGCGCAACTCGATCAGGGCGGCACGGAAACGGTCGTGGTTGTCATCTATGCGCGACTGCGGCACCCGGACCATCGCCGGCGTCAGCCGGGTTCGGACTCGTGGCCGGCCGGGTGGGTGCGAAGCAGACCGGCGTAGGCGCGTTCGGCGGTGATCTCGCCGGTGACGACCCGATGGATCGTCCGGGTGATGGGCATGGGCAGCCCGTGCTGGTCGGCCAGCTGGACAGCGGCGTGCACGGTCTTGACCCCTTCGGCGACCTGCCCCATCTCGGCCAGGATGTCGTCGAGGCTGCGGCCGCGGCCGAGTTGCTCGCCGACGTGCCGGTTGCGGCTGTGCGGGCTGATGCACGTCGCCACCAGGTCGCCCATCCCGGCGAGGCCGGCCAGCGTGCTGGGTTCGCCGCCCATCGCGACGGCCAGGGTGGTCAGCTCGGCGAGCCCGCGGGAGATCACCCCGGCCCGTGTGTTGTCGCCGACGCCCAGCCCCTGGGCGATGCCGGTGGCGATCGCGACGACGTTCTTCAGCGCGCCGCCGACCTCGCAGCCGATCACGTCGTGGTTGGTGTAGACGCGCAGCAGGCCGCGCCGGAACACCCGCTGGATCTCGGTGGCGACGGTCAGGTCCTCGGTCGCGATCACGGTGGCCGCCGCCATTCCGGCCATGATCTCCTTGGCCAGGTTGGGGCCGGTGAGGGCGGCCGCCGGATGTCCCGGCAGTACCTCCTTGATCACCTCGGTCATCCGCAGCAGCGAGTCGCGCTCCAGCCCCTTGCTGAGGCTCACCACCGGGATCCACGGGTGCAGGTCCGGCTTGACCTGCTCCAGCGTTTCCCGGAACGCGCCGGTGGGCACCCCGACGACCAGCAGTTCCGCGTGGGCGGCCGCCTCGGCGAGGTCGGCGGTGGCGCGAAGCCGCTTCGGCAGCGGGAAACCGGCCAGATAGCGTTCGTTGCGGTGCTTGACGTCGATCTCTTCCGCGGTGGCCGGGTTGCGCGCCCAGATCAGCGACTCGTGATCCCGGCGGGTGAGAACGGACGCGACCGTGGTGCCCCAAGAACCCGCGCCCAGCACGGTGATCCGCATGCTCTCCCCCATTTCCGTCGGCACCGGAGCGAACTTGAGAATACGGCCGCCCAGGCGCTATTTCAGTCGCCTCGGATCCGGCGATTCGGGATCATGTGCAGCGATTCTCGTAACGGTGATGCGGCAGGAAGGTCGAAGTGCGGATCGCGAGTGTGAACGCCTGGGGTGGCGCGATGGCCGACGAGTTGCTCACGTGGCTGCCCGGCGGCGGAGCGGACGTCGTCTGCCTCCAGGAGGTGACACGCACCCCGGGGCTGAGCGGCTGGACCCGCTTCGCCGACGCGGAACGCTCCCTGCCCCAGCGTGCCGATCTCTTCGAGGACGTACGCCGGGTGCTGCCCCGCCATCAGGGCCACTTCGCGGCCGGCGACTCCGGGCCGGTGCACGACGGCACGGGCGCCCGCCACCGGCAGGACTTCGGTCTGGCCACCCTGGTCGCCGAGGACCTGACCGTGTGCGGACTCGACGCCACCTTCGTGCATGGACGGTTCACCGACCACGACGAGTGGCCGGCCGGGGACCGGCCCCGCATCGCGCTGGCCGTGCGCACCGTGGCCCACGACAGCGGCCGGTCCGTCTGGGTGGTGCAGGTGCACGGGCTGCGCGACCCCGACGGCAAGGGCGACACCCCGGCCCGCCGGCGGCAGGCCGATCGGCTCGCGGCCCTCGTACGCCGGCTTCGTGGTCCTGAGGATCTTGTAGTGGTCTGCGGTGACCTGAACCTGCTGCCCGGCAGTGAGACCTTCGCCGTGCTGGCGGAAATCGGGCTGACCGACCTGGTTCGCGACGCCGACACCCGCACGTCGCGCTACCCCAAGCCGGTCCGCCACGCGAGCTACCTGCTGATCTCCGACGTAGCCGCGGTCAAGCGGTTCGAGATCCTGGCCGAGCCGGAGGTCTCCGACCATCGTGCGCTGATTCTCGACATCTGACGAGGCGGGGGTCAGGAGTCGGTCAGGCGGGGAACCACCATCCGGACGGCCACCGGGTCGCCCGGTCCGCCGCCGGGCCGGGAGCGGTATTCCGGGACGCCCACGCAGGTGAACAGCAGGGTCGCCAGTTCGCCGGGCTCGCCGAGCAGGGCGGGCACGTCCGAGTCGACGAAGGTCATCCCGGAGGCGCCCGCGCCCAGCGCGTACGCGGCCAGATGCAGCCGGCCCTCCACGATTCCGGCCGCGAGCTGGGCGTCGCGGTAGCCGCGGTCGTCGAGCGTTTCGGCGGGGGTGGCCGCGATGACGACGTACGCCGCGTCGGCGGCCAGATCCTGGTTGAGGCAGACCCGCAGCAGCTCGTCGCGCAGGTCCCCGGCCCGGGCCGGCTTGTCCAGCTCCGGCCATCGGTACAGGCCGGGCGTGACGTCGTCGACACCGTGCACGGCGACCCAGTGCGGCACCGGCACCCCGCGCAGCGCCGCGGCCACCGGCCATCGCAGCAGGTCGGCCGGCAGGGTCCGGGACCGGTCCATCCGCCGTTGCGAGCCCCGCCGCCGGATCACCTCGTCGAGCGTGGCGGACGAGGGCACGTCGGTCAGCGGCTCGCCGGCGGGCCAGGGCTCGCCGAGGGTGTCGCGGTCGCCGGCGCGCTGCGCCCCGGTGCACAGCGGCAGCTCCACCTCCGGCAGGTCGCCCGGCGCCGCCGGTTTCGATGGCCGGATCGCGGGGTCGCCGTCGCCGAGCGACAGCAGGGCGAGCGGATATTCGTGTACGCCGTCGGCGCCGACCAGTTCACGCACCGTCGCGTCCGGGAACAGCGAGCGCAGCCGCGTCCCGAGACCGGCGCTGTCGGCGGCGGCCCACAGTTGCGCCAGCAGGGTGCCGGCGTCCCAGTAGAGGTGCCGCCAGCCGCGTTCGGCGTACCGCCAGCCGGTCCGCCAGGGGACGCCCGTCACGACCAGGGTGGTCGCCGTCCCCTCGGCGGCGGGACCGATCCGGACCAGGGCGTGTTCGACCGCGTCGTACCAGTAGACGGCGTCCGGCACCCCGGCCACGTTGCGGGCGCTGACGTACACCTCGAGCGGGAACCGGGCCCCGGCCGACCCGGACGCGCGGAACAGGATGCGGCGCCCGTTGCGCTCGCCGCTGCGCACCACGCCGGCGCCCAGGAAGAGGATCCGGCCCAGTTGCGCGGCGTCCAGCGGCCGGGCCGGAGCCGCCACCCCGGCCAGCACCGCGGTGGCGCTCACGCCCGGGTCGGGCAGGTCACGGGGCAGGGGCAGAACCTCCAGCCCGCCCGGGTACGCCTTCATCTGCGGCGGCAGGGTGGCGGGGTCGTCGGGGACGAGGTCGTGGCGGATTCGTGGGTCGTCGACGGGAACATCCCAGTCGCGGTCCGGCACGTACGACGTGAGCCGGTGCAGCAGGCCGGCACCCTCTTCGAGATTCACCCCCGCCACTCTGCCAGGCGCCCGGAGCCCGTGCCGCCCGTTGTCAGGGCACCAGCACGAGGCGGTCGCCGGTGTCGGCGGCGGTCCAGGCCCGGCTGATGTCGGCGAGCGGCACGGCCTTCGCCCGTACCTCGATGGTGTCCCCGGCGATCGCGGCCGCGAGTTGCGGCAGCTCGGCGAGGAAGTCGCGGGCCGGCACCGAGCCGATGCCGCTGCCGATGATCTCCAACCGGGCGGCTCGCAGCGCCGCTGACGGGATCGGCGCGGACGCGCCGGCCATGGACCCGATCTGGATCCAGGTCAGCGGCGCGGTGCGGTCGGCGCGCGCGGTGAGCATCGGGATCATCGCGCCGGCGGCGGGCTCACCCCACACGTAGTCGAGGACGACGTCGACGTCCGCCGCGCGCTGGATCTCGTCGAACGTGCAGATCTCGTCAGCGCCGAGCGCGGTGAGGGCGGCCAGGCGGGACGCGTCGCGCCCGGCGGCGATCACGTGGCCGGCGCCGAACAGTTTCGCGATCTGGATCGCCATCCGCCCGGCGTTGCCGGTGGCGCCGATGATCAGGACCCGCTGGCCCGGCTGGAACGCGATGCGCTGGCGCAGGGTCACCCACGAGGACATTCCCGGGTTCATCGCCGCGGCGATCCGGACCGGGTCGGCACCTTCCGGCAGGAGCACACTTCGGCGTACGTCGATGACGGTCCGATCGGCGAAGGTGCCGAGGCCGGTGTCGTCGAGGACCGCGTAGCGCAGCCGGCCGGCCGGATCCCGGACGACCCCGTCGACGCCGGGGACCAGCGGGAACACGCCGTTGCTGCTGTAGTGCGCCCCGGTGGCCTTGGACCGGGTCAGGTGATGCAGGCCGGCCGCGAGCACCTCGACGACCATCTCGCCGTCACCGGTGGTGGCCGGATCCGGGTGGTCGCGGTAGGCGGGCGGGGCGTCGAACGAGGAGAGGACTGCGGCACGCATGGGAACCTCCGGAGATGGTTTGTATTACCAACGACCTCCAGGATGGTTGGGATTGCCAACCATGTCAACTAGGATGGCGACATGACTTCCGAGGACTCCGTGGACGCGCTTCTCGACGCCCTGGTCCGCTACACCTTCCAGGTGACCGGCGTGCTCACCCGCATCGGCGCCGCGAACGACCTGTCCCTCACCCAGCTGCGGGTGTTCGGCATCCTGCGCGACCGGCGTCCCGGTGTCACCGAACTCGCCGCCTACCTGGGCCTCGACAAGTCCACGATGTCCGGCCTGATCGACCGCGCCGAACGCCGCGGCCTGCTCGCCCGGGAGAAGAACCCGAACGACGGCCGCGTCGTCGACGTGTTCCTCACCCCGGCCGGCCACGAGCTCACCCAGCGGCTGTACGGCGAGGCCCGCGCCGTCCTCGCCCCCGAACTGGACCGCCTGCGCCCCGACCAGCGCAAGCAGCTCCTCGCCCTGCTCGAGCCGCTCCTGTCATGAGGCCCCGAGCATCTCCAGGTAGTGCGGGTTGTACATGACGCCGAGCAGATTGCCGAACGGGTCGATCACCGTGGCCGTGACGAAACCCTCGCCACGGTCCAGCGGCGCCTCGTGCACGGTGGCGCCCAGTTCCAGCAGCCGCGCCATGGTGGCCTCGACGTCGTCGACGTGCCAGTAGAGCACCGCACCCACCGGGCCGCTCGGCGTCCCCGGGGCGCGGTAACGGGCGTCGATCAGGCCGAGTTCGGCCTGACGGTCGCCGAGACGCCACTCGGCGTAGCCGTCGCGCAGGAAGTAGGGCTCGATGCCGGTGAGCCGCGTGTACCAGTCACGGGCCGCGTTCCAGTCGGCGGCGTAGTAGCTGACGGTGGCCATGCCTCTCAATGTCATGCCCCGACGCTAAAGCGGGTTGCGGAACATCAGGTTCCTAAACTCGTGGGAATGTTGGAAACCTCGGTACGGGTGCTCCGCCTGCTGTCCCTGCTGCAGCAACGGCGGGAGTGGCCCGGCGCGGAACTCGCCGAACGGCTGGCGGTGACCGGGCGGACGGTCCGCAACGACGTGGACCGGCTACGGCAGCTCGGCTACCAGGTCGACGCCGGCACCGGGCCGGGCGGCGGCTACCGGCTCGGATCCGGCAGCGCCCTGCCGCCGCTCGTACTCGACGACGACGAGGCGGTCGCGGTGGCGGTCGGGCTGCGCGCGGCGGCGGCCGGCACCGTCGCCGGGATCGAGGAGGCATCGCTGCGGGCGCTGACCAAGCTGGAACGTACGCTGCCGAAACGTCTCCGGCCGCAGGTCGACGCGCTGAAGAACGCCACCGTCTCGGCGGCCGCCGGCGGACCGGTCGTCGACCGCGACACCCTCACCCGGCTCGCCGCCGCGGCACACGGACACGAACGGGTGCGTTTCACCTACGCGGCACACTCCGGCGCGGCCACCGAACGTGACGTCGAGCCGCACACCCTGGTCTACACCGGACGCCGCTGGTATCTGCTCGCCTGGGACACCGCCCGCGGCGACTGGCGGACGTTCCGCGCCGACCGGATCACCGTGCTGCCACCCGGCGGACCGCCACAACGGTTCGTGCCGCGCGAGGCTCCCGGCGGGGACGCGGCCGCACACGTGCTTCGAGGTGTGGCCACCGCGCCGTTCCGCTACCGGGCACGGGTGCGGTTCGCCGCCCCGGCCGCGGTCGTCGCCGAACGGACCACGCCGACATCGAGCCGGGTCACGGCGCTGACCGCCGACAGTTGCGAGATGGAGACGGGCACCGACTCGCTGACCGACCTCATCACGTACCTGACCGGATTCGACGTCCCCTTCACGGCCGTCGAACCACCGGAACTTCGCGACCTTCTGCGTACGCTCGCGGAGCGCTATCGTGCCGCAGCGGCCCCGTAGGCGAGAGGAGCGGCATGCTGGAGTTTCTCGAGACGATGCACCCGGGCTGGTTCACCCTGCTCGCCCTGGTGGAGAACATCCTGCTGGTGGGTGTGGGCGCGCTGCTCGGGCACGTGGCGCTGCGGCTGCCGGGCGCACAGCGGCTCACCCCGGATCCCGGACCGGTGAGCGGGCAGGAGCTGGCGCTGGTAGCCAGCACCACCGTCCTGAACACGGCGGTCACCGTCGCCGGATGGTGGCTGTGGAAGGCCGGCGTCATCGTCCTGACCACCGATCTCGGCCTGGGGACGCTCGCCGAGCTGGTCGCGCTGGTCATGGTGATGGACGTGCTGATGTACGCCGGGCACGCGACCGTCCATCTTCGAGCGCTGTTCCCGTGGGTGCACCGGCTGCACCACGTCTTCGCCGACGCCCGCCCGATCACCCTGTTCGCGCTGCACCCGTTCGAGGCGATCGGTTTCGGGGCGATGTGGTTGGTGGTCCTGGCCGTCCACCCGTTCTCGGTCGCGGCGCTGGCCGCCTACACGGCGCTCAACCTCATCTTCGGCATCCTGGGCCACCTGGGCGTGGAGCCGCTGCCCCAACGGGTCCGCGGCAACGTGGTCTTCCGGTGGATCGCCACCCCCACCATGCACGTCGGCCACCACGCCGAGCCGCGCTGGAACCTGGGCTTCTACACCACCGTCTGGGACCGCCTGTTCCACACCCTGGAACCCGGATACGACCTGCGCCGCACCGCCCCCGTCCCCGAGCCCTACCGCATCGGAACTTAGCTCAGGCGGCGGCGCGGACCCGCTCGGCGAGGGCGTCCCACAGGGCCGGGGCGGCGCCGATGGTCAGCTCGGTGGAGAAGCCCGGGCCGTGCCCGCCGAGTGTCACCCCGGCCTCGCGGGCGATCAGGGCGCCGGCGGCGATGTCCCACAGATTCGTGTCCAGGGCGACGCCACCGTCCAGCCGTCCGGCGGCCTGGTAGACCAGGTTCAGCGCGGCCGGGATCCGGCGGATGTCGCCGACCACCGGCAGCAGCTCCCGGATCAGCTTGCCGGTGCGTTCCTTGGTCTTCGGGTTCGGCTGGAAACTGACGCCGACGAGCGCCTCGGCCAGCGGCGGCCCGCTCGACGCCGAGATCGGCTCCCCGTTCAGGAACGCCCCACCACCGTCGACCGCGCTGAACGTCTCGTTCCCGGCGGGGTCGTGCACCACCGCCATCCGCGGCTGCTCCCCCTGGTAGAGCGCGATACAGACCGACCACGGCCCGGTACGGCTGACGTAGTTCCGCGTGCCGTCCAGCGGATCCACGACCCACATCCAGCCGCTCCCACCGGACCGCCCGTGCCCCTCCTCCGCCTGAACCGCGTCGTCCGGCCAGGCCGCGAGGATCGCGTCGACGATGAGGCGCTCGCTGGCGATGTCGACGTCCGAGACGACATCGTTGGCGTGCGCCTTGGGCGCACCCATCTTCAACGTGTCGCGCCGCTCCATCTGGAGCCGCCCGGCGCGGACCGCCAGGTCGACGACAAGGTCCCGGGCCGCGTCAAGATCTCGGTTCACCTCCGGAACGCTATCCGATCCCCGGCGGCGGCGCCGCGCGGCGCTGTCGTCAGGCCGGTCGACCTCGCCGCCGACGGCCGTCGTTATGCTGCTCGTGACCTGCCGTAACGTCACGGCGGGGAACCTGGGGGTAAGGCACATGATCGACGGCTCGTCCGCCGGCACACTGCGGTTCGAGCTCCTCGGCCCGGTTCGCGCGTTCCGGGGCGACGATCCGGTGGATCTCGGGCCGCTCGTGCAGCGGGCGGTTCTCGCCGTTCTGCTGCTGCACGCCGACCGGCCGGTGCCGGTCCAGGAGATCGTCGCCGCGCTGTGGAACGGGGATCCGCCGGAGAACGGCGTCGACGTGGTGCAGCGGTGCATCGGCGGGTTGCGCCGCGCCCTCGATCCGGCACGCACGTCGTTGCTGACGTTCACGAACGAGGGATATGTGCTGCGGGTCGGCGAGAACACGCTCGACACCGGCCTCTTCCGGGCGGCGCTGGAGCAGGCCCGCGCCGAACATCAAACCGGAGACATCGGTACGGGCACCGACGACATCCGCCGTCACCTCAGCCTGTGGCAGGGTGAGCCGATGGCCGGGCTGACCGGGCGGGTGTTCGATTCGGCCCGCGCCCGCCTCAACGAGGAGCGGGCCACCGCCTCCGGGCTGCTGGCAGCCCCGCAGAAACCACCGGCGCCGCCACCCGCACCCACCAGGATCGAGCCGCCCCGGCCGGAATCACCCGCACCCACCAGGATCGAGCCACCGCGGGTGGCGGATCCCGCGTACCCGGAGGCCGTCGACCCGTGGGAGGGACACGACCTCCTTCCCCCTCACTCGATCTGAGGTCGGCCAATAGTGGCGTGCCACAGCGGGTATCTCCTCCGTTATCGGGTGTAACAACGGTCCACCCACCGGCAGGGAGGAACCCGCATTGACGGCCGCGAAACCGAACCACCTGCGAGCACGGCGCCTACTGCTGGACCACCTGGACATACATCCCGGCCGAACCGTCGGCGACGACCTGGATCCGCTCGAGGCCGGAATCGTCGGCGACACGGACCACGCCGCCGGCGGCGACTCCTACCACCTCGGCAAGAGCCAGATCCGGGCGCGAGGGGGCCGCGACCGCTACTCGGTCGACGAGTCCCCCCGCGACCGCACCGGCCTCGACGACCACGCGTCCGCCATGGACATCGGATTCTTCCGCCTCAAGACACCACGCGGCACCTTCGACCTCTACGACTTCAACGCCTGGCTGATCCCGCTCTGCAAAGCCGGCGACCCGGACACCCGCGACCTGCGTGAGGTCATCTACAGCCCGGACGGCCGGACGGTACGCCGCTGGGACCGGCTGGGCCGGCGCACCACCGGCGACGACAGCCACCGCACCCACACCCACCTGTCCGAGCACCGTGACGCCGACGGCCACCGCATGGTCCGGCTGGCGACACGGTGGCTGCGCCACATCCAGCTGCTCCCCGAGGAGGACACCATGACCAAGGCCGAGTTCCTCGCGATGCTCAAGGACAAGGACGTCCGGGCCGCTCTCGCCGGCGCGATGCTCCAGACCGACGGACTGATCCCGGCGCCGCCCGGCAACAAGAACCCGGACGGCACCGCCAACACGCACTGGTCGCTCGCCTCGTACGCCCAATGGACGTACCGGCATCTGATCGACGCCCGCACCGCGATCACCACCCTGGCGACCCGGGACCAGGTCGACGAGGTCGCGCTGGCGGGCGCGCTGGCCCCGATGCTCGCGGCCGCGCTGCCCGGCGACCGCGACGACCTGACCCCGGCCGAGCTGCAACAGGCCATCGTCGGCGCCCTCCGCGAACTCGCCGGAAGCAGTTGACCGGAACGGGTCATCCTTCGGGGATGAGCCGGGTTTCGGCGTGGTCACCCGATCCTTTATCGACGGTTGCGGACGGAGGGCCCGTTCGGGCGCGTCGGTGAAAGCCGGGAGGTCACGTGGAAACGGGGCTGATAATCCTGCAGGGCGTCGTCGTCATCGGCGCGATCCTGCTCGGCGTACGGATGGGCGGCATCGGCCTGGGCCTGTGGGGCCTGGTCGGGCTGGCGGTGCTGGTCTTCGCCTTCGGGCTGGCGCCGGGCGAGCCGCCCACCTCGTCGATGCTCATCATTCTGTCCGTCATCACGGCGGCGTCGACCATGCAGGCCGTGGGCGGCATCGACTACCTGGTCGAGGTCGCCAAGAAGATCCTTAAGCGCAAACCCGCGCTGATCGCGCTCATCGCGCCGGTCGTCGCGTTCATCTTCACCCTCGGTGCGGGCACCGGCTTCATCTACTACCCGCTGATTCCGGTCATCTTCGCGGTGGCCTATTTCAACGGGGTACGGCCGGAGCGGCCGCTCGCGGTCGCGGGTACGGCGTCGCAGTTCGCGATCACGGCCAGCCCGGTCAGCGCCTCGATGGCCACCCTGGTCGGGCTGCTGGATCCGGTCGACTTCGGGATCGGCGACATCCTGGTCGTCGTGCTGCCGGCCAGTGTCGTGGGCCTGCTCGCCGCGTCCTTCGTACAGATGCGGGTCGGTAAGGAACTCGCCGACGATCCGGAGTACCAGCGCCGGGTCTCGGCCGGCGAGATCAAGCCGGTGGACACCAGCGTGCTGGAGGCCCGGCAGCTGCCGAAGGAGGCCAAGCGCAGCACGTTCATCTTCCTGGCCGGTATCGCCGTCATCGTGCTGCTCGGCATGGTCGAGTCGCTGCGCCCGGCCTTCCCGGACGACGAGGGCAACCTGGTGCCGATCAGCACCTCGATCGTGATCCAGATCGTGATGGGCGTGACCGCCACACTGATCGTGCTGTTCTGCAAGGTCAAGATCAAGGACGTGGTCACGCAGAGCACGATGACCTCCGGCCTGGTCGGCCTGATCGCGCTGTTCGGCATCGCCTGGCTGGCGGACACCTGGATCGCGGCGAACGAGACCGCGATCGTGAGCGCCATGGGTGGCCTGGTGGAGGCGGCCCGGTGGACGATCGCCATCGCCATCTTCATCGTGGCGGCACTGACCACGAGCCAGGCGGCAGCGCTCGCCGCGATCGTACCGATCGGTCTGGCTCTGGACATCCCGCCGCAGTTCCTGGCGGCGTTCTCGGTGGCCGCGATCGGCATCTACTTCTTCCCGGCCAACGGCTCGCAGGTCACCAGCATCGCCGCCGACGAGACCGGCACCACCGGGATCAGCCGGTTCGCGATCTGGCACTCCTTCTCGTTGCCGATGTTCATCATGTGGCTCGTCTCGACCGTGGTGGCGCTGCTGACGGCGGCGCTCGTCTACGGCACCAGCTAGGGAGGCTGCGATGACGAAGCGGTGGATGCGGTCCGTCCTGGCCGCCGCGGGCGTGCTCGTCCTGGTACTCACACCGGTCGCGGTCCGGGCGCAGGAGGCGGCCGGCTACGACGGCTACATCCGGGACGGCAGCTGCGCGGAACCCGGCCAGGACCTGCACGTCGACCTGGCCGGCGGCGGCAGCCACGACGTCGAGCCGTACCGGGCCGGGGACAACGTCCTCGGCTACTACGGGGCGCCGCAGGTGCCCGGATTCGGGATCGGCGCGATCTACACCGGCCGGCGGTTCTCGCTGGTCCTGACCGAGGCCGGCCGGGACGTGGCCTGCGGCGACCTGCTCCGGCCGGAGGAGGACCGGTTCGGGCGAGCCGGGCTGGCCGTGGCGCAACTGCTGCCGGCCGGTGACGGAGGCGTGCAGGGCGTCGCCGTCCTGGAACGGACCCGGCTGGAGCGCGAGCTCGACATCGTGCCGACCCGGGCCCGCATCCTGGTGTCGAACGGCGCCGTCACCCCGCCCGCACAGCCGGAGAACGGCTACAACGCCCACATCAAGGGCGGAACCTGCCAAGCGCCGAGCGGTCCGATCCGGCTGAACCTGCAGGGCGAGGGAACCTTCGACGTCACCCCCTACCGGGCCGAGACCGGTCCGGGGCGGTCGGCGACACTCGCGTACGTCGGCAGTCCGCCGGTGCCCGGGTTCGCACTGGCCACCGCCTACACCGGCCAGGACTTCTCGCTGACCATCAGCGACCCGACCGGCGAGACCACCGCCTGCGGGGACGTCCTGCGGCCCGACTCGGACGCGTTCGTCGAGGCGGGACGGGCGCTGGTGCTGCTCACCCCGACCGGATCGGCCGGCACCCCCGGCTATGCGGTGATCCAGCGGGTCGGCATGCAACGCGAACTGGACGTCACCCCGACCCGGGTGTCGATCATCCTGTTCGCGGCGCCCGCCGTTTAGGACAGCGAAACGGCCGGCGGCTCGGTGAGCCGCCGGCCGTTCTCCGTGCTCAGGTCGAAACGCTGCGGCTGGCCACCCGCTCGGCGAGCAGGCGGCAAGGGATCTCCTCCTCGACGATCCTGCCGTCACGGGCGTACACCTTGAAAGCCTGCGCGCCCGGCTCCGAGGTAACCGCCTCCACCACCTCACCGCCGGCGGTGAACCGGATGGCGACACGGTTGCCGGATGCGTAGCCCATCTCCAGCGTCCCGTCCAGCAGGGCCGCGTGGAAGATCGGCCGCCGCTGGTCCTCGGCGTCGTAGTGCGGGCAGTAGCTGCCCTTGATCATGCCGAGGCCCTCGTTCAGCAGCTGGAGCGTCGGCCCGTACGAGTCGGTGGTTCCGCCCTCGAACCAGCACAGCCCGCCGGCGCTGCCACCGGTCAGCACCGCCCCGCCGGCCAGCGCCCGATGCAGCAGCGTGTCCACGCCCTGCCGCCGCCACACGTCCAGCATGTTGGCGGTGTTGCCACCGCCCACATGGATCACGTCGGCGCCGAGCACGATGTCGGACAGGTCGTCGAAGTCGCGGTGGAACAACCGCAGATGCCGCGGCCGGCACCGGCCGGAGTGGAACGCCTCGTAGAACGACACGATGTAGCTGGCGTCGTCCCCGGTCGCGGTCGGCAGGAACAGCACCACCGGATCGTCCTTGCCGGTGAGCTCCAGCACGTAGTCGTGCAGCGGGTCGTCGCGGCGGTCCATCACCGCACGGCCGGCGCCCATCGGGACGATGTGACCTGGCATGAAGGCTCCCTCACTGTTGCTGGGTGGCGATGGTCAACAGGATCGCGCACGCCGCCACCATGTCGTCGATCGCGATGTGCTCGCTGGTCGCGTGCTCGTCGACCATGCCGGTGGCCAGGCCGACGCACGGGATCCCGCGGGCGTTGAGGAAGTTGCCGTCGGTGCCGCCGCCGGACTTGCGGTCGATCACCTCGAGCCCGTGCGCCCGGATGGCGCGGGCCGCGTCCCGGTACGGCTTCGCGACCGGGTCGATGTGGTAGGTGTGGTAGATCTCCTCGGCCACGAACTCGTAGGTCGCCCCGTGCCGCTGTGCCGCAGCGTCCACGGCGGCCCGCATGGCGGCCAGCTGCCTGTCGAGTTTCCCCTGGTCGTGACTGCGGGCCTGACCGGTGAGAACCGCGGTGGCCGGAACCACGTTGCGTGCCTCCCCGCCGGCCAGGATGCCGATGCCGGCGACCGTCTCCTCGTCGATGCGGCCCAGCGGCATCGCGGCGATCGCCTCGGCCGCCACCCGCAGCGCGTCGACGCCCTTCTCCGGCTCGACCCCGGCGTGGGCCTTGCGCCCGTGCACGGTGACGTCGACGTCCATCGCGGTGGGCGCCCAGTAGGTGATGGAGCCGATCGCGCCGGCGGTGTCGAACACGTACCCGTGGGTGGACCGCAATCGCGCCACGTCCAGCTGCCGTGACCCCACCAGGCCGGCCTCCTCGGCCACCGACACGACGAACTCGATCGTCGGATGCGGCAGCTCCGGATGCTCACCCAGCAGCGTCAGCAGTTCCAGACAGGACGCGATGCCGGCCTTGTCGTCGGCGCCGAGGACCGTGGAACCGTCGGTCCGGATCACCCCGTCGTCGCCGACGATCGGCCGGATGCCGACGTCGGTGCCGACGGTGTCCATGTGCGTGGAGATCAGGAAGCCCTCCCCCGGCCCCCCGGCCAGGGTGGCGATCAGGTTGCCCGCCTCGTCCCGGCGGACGTCGGCGCCCAGCTCCGTGAAGCGGCGCTCCAGCTCCACACCGATCCGCTGCTCCTGCCCGGTCGGGCTGTCGATCGCCACCAGGTCGAGGAACGTCCGAACGAGACGATCCCGGTCCACCGTCACCGTTGCCATGTCGATCCTTTCCTCGGCCTACGGTCATGGTCGCGGCCGTCGCGTGCCCGTCGCCTCACCCGTCCGGGATGAAGGACGTCACGCGGCGCGTGGTCAGCGTGACCTCGTCGTGGTCGCCCGCATGCCCGATGACCTCGGCAACCGCACACACGACGTCCTCCGTGTGCGGCCACCCCGCATTCCGGTCGGCCTGCGTTCACCCGCTGGGGTTCACTTCCCGGCACGCGACGACGGCGCACACAAGGCCAACGGTCTCCGAAGGGCCGGGGCTGATAACGTCCGCGACGCCCTGGCATCCACCATGGAGTCGGCTCATGCTTCCGCTGCCCAGCGCCGCGACCCTGCACGACATCCAGCGCTACGTCGCCGAGATGGAGACGGAACGCGGGTTCGCCGATCGTGGCGTCATCGACCAGTGCCTGCTTCTCGGCGAGGAGGTGGGCGAGCTGTTCAAAGCTGTTCGCAAGTCCGAACGGCTGCCGGTCGGCACCACCTCTATCGTCGGCACGGTCGACGAGGAACTCGCCGACATCCTGATCTTCCTGTGTGCGGTCGCCAACCGGTACGGCATCGACCTGAACGACGCGCTGCGCCGCAAGGAGGAGCACAACGAGCAGCGCGTCTGGTCCTGACCGGTCAGTCCAGGGCCGCGCACAGGGCATGGACGGCGGCGGCGAAGCCGTGTTCCGGTGGGGTGCCGTAACCGACGACCAGGCCGTCACGCGGTGGCATCGGGCTGGCCGGATGACGGTAGGCGGACAGGCCGTCGACCGCCACGCCGAGGGCGCGGGCGGCGGCCAGAACCCGCGGTTCGCGAACAGCGGATCTTCCAGCTCACCGCCTGGGAGGAGTCGCGCCTCTACACCGAGCGCGAGCGGGCGGCGCTCGCCCTCACCGACGCCGTCACCCTCCTGCCGCACGGCGTCTCCGATCAGGTGTACGCCGAAGCGTCCCGCCACTTCGAGGAGCCGGAGCTGGCTCGGCTCATCGCCCTGATCCTCACCGCCAACGCGTGGAACCGGATCAACGTCACCTGCCGCACCGCACCCGATGACCACTGAGGTCGCGGCCCGGCCGGTCCGCGGCTGGGTGGCCGTCGCCGCGGTGACCTTGGGCATCTTCGCCCTGATGACCTCCGAGTTGCTGCCGGTCGGCCTGCTCACGCCGGTCGGGGCGGCGCTCGGGGTGTCCGAGGGCGTGGCCGGATTGATGGTGACGGTGCCGGGCCTGGTCGCCGCCGTGTCGGCGCCGCTGGTCACGGTGGCGACCGGCCGCCTGGACCGGCGGCTGGTCCTCGGCCTGCTGGTCGGCCTGGTCGGCGCCGCCAACCTGATGTCGGCGTTCGCGACTGATTTCGCCGTGGTGCTGGTGGCACGGTTTCTGATCGGGATCAGCGTCGGCGGATTCTGGTCGGTGGCCGGTGGCATCGCCCTGCGGCTCGTGCCGGCGCACCACGTGCCCCGCGCCCCGCGCCACCGCGGTGATCTTCGCCGGCGTGGAGACGGCGTCGGTGCTGGGTGTGCCGGCCGGAACCCTGCTGGGCGACCACGCCGGGTGGCGGACGGCGTTCGCCGCGGCCGGTGTGCTGGGCCTGGTCGCGCTGGCGGCGCTGTCGCTGCTCACCTTGACGGTGGCGCACCGGCCCCCAGACCGCTGACCGCGCCCCTCCCCCTTCCCGGCGCTGATCTTGGACGTTTTGCGACCCTGGGCGGTGGTCGATCGTCCTAGATCGGCGTGGAAGGGTCGCGGGAGCGGTCGAGGGTCCAGCGGAGCTGGAAGAGGCAGGCCGCGGCCATCAACGCGGCCGGGACCACGGTGAAGCCGAGAAGCAGAGCGGTGTGCGCCGACTCCGGCTGCACCACGGTCCGGCCCTCGGTCGTCGCGATGAAACCGCCCAGGGCCAGGGCCGCCGAGTAGACGTAGGGCCCGACGGCGGTGCCGGTCGCCTCGGTGGCGGTCCAGACCCCGGTGTAGGCGCCCGCCCGAGCCGCGCCACGGGCCTCGGCGGCCGCCACCGCGTCCGGGACCATCGAGAACGCGAACAGTTGCAGCCCGGCAAAGGCGACGCCCATCATGACGACGACCGCGACGGCCGGCGCCACCCCGTACCCGAGCAGCGGCGCCAGCGATCCAACAACGAACACCACCTGGCAGATCACCAGGCCGCGCTGCTTGCCGATCCGCCGCGACACCCGCGCCCACACCGGGCCCGCCACCACGGCCGGCCCGAGAAAGGCGCCCATGAACACCGCGGTCAGCTTGGAGTCGCCGAAGACGTGCTCGGTGTAGAACGGCAGCGCGGCCGGGAACAGGTGCGTGGTCGCCCCGGTGAACAGATAGGACAGCACCAGCGCCCGGAAGTCGCGGTCCCGCCACGCCACCGCGATGTCGCCGAGGGTGGAGTGGGCATCGGCCGCCGGTGTCCGGAATCCGGCGTGCGCGGTCAACCGGCGCACCCCGGTCACCGCGACCAGCCCGGACACCACCATGACCCCGGACAGCAGCACCGCCATCCGCGCGTAGTCGCCGCGCTCGCCCGCCGCGACCAGCGCCGGCGCGGCCACCCCGGCACCGAGCAGCCCCAGCGTCAGGAACAGCATCCGGAACATGAAGACCCGGGTGCGCTCGTGGTAGCCGATCCGCAGGTCGGACGGCGTGGTCAGGTACGGCACCTGGAAGCAGGCGAAGAGCAGGTTCCCTGCGATGAACCAGCCACCGACCCACAGCGCGGCGCCCGCCCCGGACAGCCCGGCGGGGACGGTGAACATGCCGGCCATGGCGACCGCGAGCAGCAGGCCCACCCGCAGCAGGCCGAGCCGGTGCCCGCTGCGGCGCGCGGCGGCATCCGAGCGGCTGCCCAGATACGGATGCACCACCACGTCGATGATCTTCGGCAGCAGCAGGGTCAGGCCGGCCAGGAACGGCGTCACCCCGAGCGTGTGGGTGAGGAAGTAGAGCAACAGCAGGCCGGGCACGGTCACCCACACGCCCATCCCGAGCGAGCCGGTGGCATACGCGATCAGGTCCCCGGTCCTGGTCCGGGTCTCGGCCTGCTGGGTGGTCACCGGGCACCCCCGTGGCGGGCGACGACACCGGCGGCCAGGCCGGCGCCCTCGAACGCGCCGGACCGGACCCGCCCGGCCAGGGTGCGGGCGACGATCCGGTCGGTGAGCGCCGGGAAATGGCGGGCCAGGAAGAACTCGACCGCCCCGCGGCCGGTGGTCGGCAGGTCCCGGTAGCGGCGGCGGCTCAGGGCCGCCCGCAGCACCGCACGGACCACCCCGTCGAGCGGCTCGTAGCGGCTCATGCCCTCCAGCGACAGCCCGGCGGCGGCGGTCGAGTCGTGGATGGGGCTGCGGACCGCGGACGGGTACACGCAGGTGACGCCGACGTGGGTGCCGATCTCCAGGCGGAGCGCGTCGGCGTACGCGACCAATGCTCTTTTGGAGGCGCCGTAGGCGGCGGCCAGCGGCAGTTGCATGACGGCCATCCGCGAGCTGAGCATCACGATCCGGCCCCGCGAGGCGACCAGGGCGTCCACACAGGCCGAGGTCACCCGCCACGTGCCGAGCAGGTTGATGTCGATCTGGCGGCGCACCTCGGCGCCCGGTGGCAGTTCGGCCGGGGCGGGACCGCCGATCCCGGCGTTGTTGACGAGCAGGTCGAGCCCGCCCAGCAGCTCGATCGCCTCGGCGACCGCGGCGGCCACCGCGGCATCGTCGGTGAGGTCGCACGGCAGGACCTCGACCGGATCGTTGACGCGTGGCGCGACGTCCAGACCGACGACACGGGCGCCGAGCGCGTCCAGGCGAGCGCAGATCGCCCGGCCGAACGTCCCGGACGCGCCGGTGACCAGAACACGCATTCCACGGGGGTCACGACTGCTCATGAGGACGCTCCTCGGGCGATCTCGCGGTTCATGGCGGTGACGTACCGGTCGAAGTCGATGCGCATGTGTGGCCGGCCGTGCTCGCCCCACCGGGCGATGGCCACGCGCAGGTCGCGGTCGACAGCGCGCCGCTGGTCGGCGGCCGACGGCAGGGCATGGGAGCCGGACAGGTACGCGGCGGCGAGCTTGGCCTGCACCTCCACGACCGGGAACGCCGATCCGGTGGACTGCATCAGCCCGACGAACGCGAGGCTCGGGTCGTCGAGGTGGAAGACCCGGCGGTAGAGAGGCAGGCGTTCCGGTCCCTCTCCGAGCCATCGGGAGGACAGGAACGGGATCTGTACGCGGTAGCCGGTGGCCCACACGATCACGTCCACGTCGTCGCAGGTCCCGTCGGTGAAGACCACCTTCGTACCGTCGAGGCGCTCGATGCCCGGGCGCGCGGCCACCTCGCCGTGGGTGAGCCGGTGCAGGATGGTGTCGCTGATCGTCGGGTGGTTCTGGAACAGCCCACCGGCGGGGGCGGGCAGGCCGTAACGCTGCGGTGGGCCGACCGCCAGCCGCAGCATCGTCTCGGCGACCCGTTGCCGCACCCGCCACGGGAGCACGGCCAGGGCGCCGCCGGTAGCGTCGGACGGCCGCCCGAACAGGTACTTCGGCACGATGTGGACGCCGTGCCGGGCGGACAGCAGCACCGGCCCGCTCGCCGTGTGGGAGGCGTCGACGGCGATGTCCATGGCCGAGTTGCCCATGCCGACGACCAGCACCCGCCGCCCCTGGAAGACGTCGGCGGTGCGGTAGTCGTGGGCGTGCATCTGTACGCCGTCGAAGGTGCCCGGATAGCCGGGGCCGGGCAGCCGGGGCGCCCAGTTGTGGCCGTTGGCGACCACGACGGCGTCGAATTCGTCGATGCCGCCCGGGTCGGTGGTGACGGTCCAGCGGTCGCCGCGTTCGACGGCGGTGACGGTCTCGGCGTACCGGATGTGGGCGGTCAACCGGAACCGGTCGGCGTAGGCGGCCAGATATCCGGCGACCCGCTGCGCCGACGGGTAGTCGGGCCAGTCGGCGGGCATCGGGAAGTCGGCGAACTCGGTACGCCCCCGGCTGGTGTTGAGGTGCAGCGACGCGTAGGTGTCGGTCCACAGGCCGCCGGGCCGGTCCCGCCGCTCGTAGGCGACGACCTCGCATCCGGCATCGAGCAGCGCCTTTGTGGTGGCCAGTCCGGCCGCGCCGGCGCCGATCACGGCGACACGCATGGAACTCCTAGTCACATTGTGGTGTTTGCCAAACCGTAGGCGCTGGCAGCCGGGCTGGACATGGCGTGGAGCACGCGTTTGCGGCCCGAGGTTGTGGGCCACCACAACGAACGGCAACATGGCCGCATGCAACCGTCTGACGGCTGGACCGCCGTGGTCGACCTGATCGAACGTGTGATGGGCGACGAGGATCTGCTGCCGTCGGTGACCGCCGGGGTTCGCGCCACCGTGCGGGAGGTGTCGGTGCTTCCGCCGTCGGACGTCGCCGGGCACACCCGGGCGCTGCTCACCGCGGCGACCCGGGCGCTGGCCGACCGGCGCGGGCCGACCGAGGCCGAGTTGTCGTTCGTGGCCGAGCTGGGGGTGACACGGGCCCGGCAGGGTGTGCCGATCGAGGCGGTGCTCGGCGCGATCCACGTGGCCGAGCGCGCCATCTGGGCCCGGGCCCGGGAGGTGGCCAGGTCGGAGGGGGTCAGCGCCGAGCGGCTGCTGGATGCCCGCGAGCTGTACGACGACTGGGCCGACGCCGTCCGCGGCCGCCTGATCACCGCTCACCGGGTGACCAGGGCGGACGCGGATCCGCGGCGCAACGACCGGGACGCGGCGATCCTGCGGCGGCTGTTGCAGGGCGGTTCGGCGGCCGCCCTGGCGGTGGCCGAGGCGGGTCTGCCGGCCTCCGGTGGCCTGTGGGTGCTGGTCGCCCGCCCGGGGTTCGACGAATCCGCGCTGCGCGAGCAGCCGCCGGTGGTGTGCGCGGTGGTGGACGGCCTGTTCGTGGCGGTGCTGTCGCGGGCCCCGTCCGCCCGTACCGGGACCGCCGGGCTGGCCGGCCCGGACGGCCCGGACCGGCTGGCCCCGGCCAAACGCCTGGCGGTGGCCGCGCTGACCGCCGCCGAGTCGACCGGCCGCACCGGTGTCGCCCATATCGCCGACGTCGCCTGGCAGGCCGCGCTGACCGACCGGGCGGATCTGGCGGCCGTGCTGCTCGACCGGCACCGCCCGGCGTGGGCCGCGCTCGGCCCGAACGCGGAACCGGTGGCCCACGCCGTTCTGGCCTGGTTGGAGAGTGACCGGGACGTGACGGCCGCGGGTGGGCGGTTGTTCGTGCACCCGAACACGGTGCGCAACCGGGTCCGGCGGTTCGCCGAGCTGACCGGCATCGACCCGGCCGGCACGTTCGGCGCCACGAACGCCTGGTGGCTCTGCCGTACCTGGCTGCGCGAGGCGACCTGACCCGGCAGTGTTACCGACCGTCAAACGTCCGGTAACGGAAAGCCGCCATCCAGCCGACGACGGGATAGCCTCGGCGGCGTGCAGCGCACGACTCGGCGCAGCGACCTGCCGTTGCCGGCCGCGCGCCGATCGCCGGACTCCACGGCGGCGGTGCTGCGAGCCGTCCTCGATCATGGGCCGATCGCGCGCAGTTCGATCGCCCGGGCCACCCGGTTGTCGGCGGCCACGGTCAGCGGCATCGCGGCGTCGTTGCAGGAGCGCGGCCTGGTCCGCGAGGTGCCGGAGGCGGTGGTCCGGCCGGGCATCGGCCGTCCGCACGTGCCGCTGGACGTGGATTCCGCCGCGGTCGGCGTGATCGGGGTGCACATCGCGGTCCCCCGCGCCACGGTGGCGTTGCTGAATCTGCGTGGCCGGGTGCTCGTCCGCCATCAGGATCCGCACGGGCGCCGTGATCCGCAGAGTGTGCTGGCGGCGGTCGCCGACCGGGTGGCGGCGATCCGCCGGGATCACGGGCGCCGCCGCCGGATCCTCGGCCTGGGTCTGGCCACCGGCGGCTGGGTGGACGGCGTCAACGGTACGGTCGTCGAGCACCCGGTGCTGGGCTGGCGCGACGTGCCGGTGGCCGCGACGCTGTCCGCCGCCACCCGGCTGCCGGTCCGGGTGGACAGCAACTCCCGCGCCCTGCTGCGTGCCGAACAGTTGCTCGGCCGGGTCGCCGGCGACGCCCGCCGCAGTGCCGTGCAGATCTTCGTGGGCAACGTCGTCGACGTGGCGTTCGCGACCGGCGGCGTGATCCATCAGGGCCCCCGGTCGGCGGCCGGCGCGGTCGCCCACCTGCCGGTAGAGGGCTGCGCCGAACCGTGCTCCTGCGGCCGGATCGGCTGTCTGCAGGCCGCGGTCGGCGAGCGGGCGCTGGTGCGCCGGGCGCTGGCCGCAGGCCTGATCGAACGCCCGGACATCCATGCCGTGGTGGACGCCGCGCTGGCCGGCTCCGCGGGGGCGGTGGCGCTGCTGGAGGAGCGGGCCCGCCGGGTGGGCCGGGCCGCCGCGCTGCTGCTGGATCTGTTCGACCCGGACGTGCTGCTGGTGTCGGAGGCCGGCGCGAACCGGGTGCCGGGTTGTCTCGCGGCACTGCGCGCGGAGGTGGCGGCGTGGTCGTCGGCGGGCGCCGACATGACCACCACCGTGCACCCGTCGAGCTTTCCGGAGAACGTGCTGGCGGTCGCCGGTGGGGCGGTCGCTCTGGATCAGGTCTACGCGGACCCCTCGATCTAGCTGGGATTACTAACTTCAGCGGGGCGCAATATTGCCTCCTAAGCCTAGCGGATTAGTATGGATTGCGAGCCCGATCGAACGGAGCCCGCACATGACCGTCATCGTTTCCCGGCCGACCCCGGTCGACGCCGCCCTGTTCCGCCAGGCCTTCCGCCGTCACGCCGCCGGTGTCGCCGTCGTGACCACCGACGCCGGGCGCGGCGCGGCCGGCGTGACCGTCACCTCCCTCGCGTCGCTCTCCGCCGAACCACCGCTGCTGTCGTTCAGCGTCGCCGCCACCGGCTCGGTCTGGCCGCACCTGCGCGACGCCGACACCGCGGTCATCCACCTGCTCGGCGCCGAGCACACCGCGCTGGCACAGACCTTCGCCACCAGCGGCATCGACCGATTCAGTGCCCCGACCCGCTGGCGCCGGCTGCCCACCGGCGAACCGGTGCTGGAGGACGCCGCCGCCTGGCTCCGGATCTCGATCGAGCACCGCCACCCGGCCGGCGGCTCCCACCTGGTCATCGGCCGGGTCGAGGAGGCCGAAGTCGCCGAGGAAGGCGCTCCCCTGCTCTACCACGCCGGCCACTACCACGCCCTCTGAGAAGGACGCCATGATCACGATTCCCCGGAAAGCCCTCCTCGCCGTCCTCGCGACGGTCCTGGCCACCGGCGCCGCCTGCGGCAGCGAGGAGGCCACCACCAAACTGGAACTGTCCGCCGCACTGCCCGACAAGGTCCCCAGCGGCACCACGCTGCGCATCGGCGACCCGCAGATCCAGGCGATCCTCGGCGCGTCCGGCCTGGACAAGGAGCTGAGCGACGCCGGCGTCACGACCGAGTGGGCCAACATCAGCGGCGGCCCGCAGAGCATCCAGGCCTTCCGCGCCGACAAGCTGGACTGCAGCTCGGTCGCCGACATCCCATCGCTGTTCGCGGCGTGGACCGGCACGTCAACGAAGATCGTGTTCCAGGCGGTCACCCTCGACCCGCTCGACCACCCGATCTACAAACTGGGCGTCGCGCCGGGCGTGAACGTCGCCTCGCTGGCGGACCTGCGCGGCAAGAGGATCGCCTACAGCGCCGGCCAGGCCCAGGGCGCGCTGGTGCTGAGGGTGCTCCAGAAGGCCGGGCTGAGCCAGAAGGACGTCCAGCTGATCGAGCTGACCAGCACCGGCGACTCGTACGTCACCGCGCTCGGCACCAAGGCGGTCGACGTCGCCCCGATCGGGGCGCAGAACATCAAGCTGTACGAGGCGAAGTACCCGGGTTCCACCTCGATCAACACCGGCATCCGTGACGACGCGTCCACCCTGTACTGCCTCACCACGGCGGTGGAGGACGCGGACAAGGCGGCGGCGCTGAAGGCCTACGTGGCCATCCGCACCAAGGCCCTGCTCTGGGCGAACGACCACCCCGACGAGTTCGCGAAGGCCTACTACCAGGACTCGCAGAAGCTCAACGAGGCGGACGCCAAGGCGGTCGTCGAGATCAACGGCGACAAGGGCATCCCGGCCAGCTGGGACAACGCGATCAAGCGGCTCCAGGAGACCGCCGACCTGCTGGCCACCGAGCAGAAACACGACAAGCTCGACGTGAGCACGCTGGTCGACCGCCGTTTCGAGAAGGTCCAGGCGGACGCCGCCGGCGACAAGGTGGTCACGGGTGATGCATCATGACCGCCACCCTGCACACCGCCCCGGTGGCCGTCCCGGACACCACCGACCAGCGTGTCGTACGCCGTCGTCTCGGCCCCGGCCACCGCATCCGGTTCTCGTTCTGGTTCGGCCCGGCGCTCGCCCTGGCCATCTGGTCGATCGGCTCGGCGACCGGCCTGATCAAACCGGCCATCCTGTCCGCCCCGTGGGACGTGGTGGTGGCCTTCCAGGACCAGTGGGTCAACCACGACCTGCTCGGCAACATCGTCGCCTCGCTCCAGCGGTCGCTGGTCGGCCTGACCCTCGGGGTGGTGACCGGCGCCGTCCTCGCGGTGATCTCTGGGCTGTCCCGGTTCGGTGAGTCGCTGATCGACGGCCCGATCCAGATCAAGCGGTCCGTCCCCACGCTCGCGATCATCCCGCTGTTCATCGCCTGGTTCGGCATCGGCGAGGAGATGAAGGTCATCACGATCGCGCTGATCAGCCTGGTCCCGATCTACATCCACACGCACAACGGGCTGCGCGGCATCGACGGCAAGTACGCCGAACTGGCCGAGACGATCGGCATCAACCACGGCGAGTTCGTCCGGCACGTGGTGCTGCCCGGCGCCCTGCCCGGATTCCTGCTCGGCATGCGGTTCGCGGTCACCTCCTCGCTGCTCGGCCTCGTGGTCGTCGAGCACTACAACGCGGTCGCCGGCATCGGCTACATGATCACGCTGGCCGAGCAGTACGGGCAGACCGACGTCATCGTGGTCGGCCTGGTCATCTACGGCGTCTTCGGCTACTGCGCCGACAGCGCCGTCCGCTTCACCGGGAGGAGGGTGCTGGCATGGCGACAGACGCTCGAGGGCTGACCACCGAACCGGCGGTCCGCGTCCGCAACCTGCACCGCAGCTTCACCAAGGACGGTGGTGTCCTCAACGGCCTCGACCTGGACATCGCCCCCGGCGAGTTCGTCGCCCTGATCGGCCGCTCCGGCACCGGCAAGAGCACCCTGCTGCGGGCGCTGGCCGGCCTGGACCGCGACGTCGCCGGGCACGGCCGGATCCAGGTCCCGGAGTCGGTGTCGGTGGTCTTCCAGGACTCCCGGCTACTGCCCTGGAAGCGGGTCCTGGACAACGTCGTGTTCGGGCTGCGCGGCGCCGACGCCGCCGACCGGGGCCGCAAGGCGCTGGCCGAGGTCGGTCTCGCCGGCCGGGAGCGCGCCTGGCCCTACCAGCTCTCCGGCGGTGAGCAGCAGCGGGCCTCGCTGGCCCGGTCGCTGGTGCGCGAGCCGCAGCTGCTGCTGGCCGACGAGCCGTTCGGCGCGCTGGACGCGCTCACCCGGATCCGTATGCACGCCCTGCTGCGCCGGCTGTGTGAGACGCACCGGCCGGCGGTGCTGCTGGTCACCCACGACGTCGACGAGGCCATCGTGCTCGCCGACCGGGTGATCCTGCTGGACGCCGGGGTGGTCGACACCGACGTCCGGGTGGAGTTGACGAACCGGTCCCGCTCCGACGCCGGGTTCGCCGAGTTGCGCAGCCTCCTGCTGGACCGTCTGGGGGTGGCCGCCGATGCCTAGGAGACTGCACCTCAACGCGTTCCTGATGAGCGTCGGCCACCATGAGGCGTCGTGGCGGTTGCCCGAGTCGGACCCGTACGCGAGCTGGGACGTGAAGCACTTCCAGAACCTGGCCCGGATCGCCGAGCGCGGCAAGCTGGATTCGGTCTTCTTCGCCGACAGCCCGGTGCTCCAGGGCGACCCGGGGCGGCGGCCGGCCGGGAAGCTGGAGCCGACCGTGCTGCTCACCGCCCTGGCCGCGGTCACCGAGCGCATCGGGCTGATCGCCACCGCCTCCACCTCCTACAACGAGCCCTACAACCTGGCCCGCCGGTTCGCCTCGGTCGATCACGTCTCCGGCGGCCGGGCCGGCTGGAACATCGTCACCACCGCCGGCGCGGACGCGGCCCGCAACTTCGGCCTCGACGACGTCCCGGCACACCGCGACCGGTACGAACGGGCCGCCGAGTTCGTCGAGGTCACCACGAAACTGTGGGACAGCTGGACCGACGACGCGGTGATCGCCGACAAGGCCGCGGGCGTCCACGCCGACGCGGCGAAGGTCCGGCCGATCAACCATCGGGGCCGCTGGTTCCGGGTGGACGGGCCACTGAACGTGCCGCGCTCCCCGCAGGGCTGGCCGCTGCTGGTGCAGGCCGGCTCCTCGGAGGACGGCCGGCAGTTCGCCGCCCGCTACGCCGAGGCCGTCTTCACCGCCCAGCAGACGCTCGCCGAGGCGCAGGACTTCTACGCCGACCTCAAGCAGCGGGCCGCCGCGCTGGGCCGCGACCCGGACCACATCAAGATCCTGCCCGGGATCGTGCCGGTCATCGCCGCCACCGAGGCCGAGGCCCAGGAGCTCGACGCCGAACTGGAACGGCTGATCAGCCCCGAGTACGCCCGGCGGCAGCTCGCCGAACGCTTCCAGCTCGACCCGGCCGACCTGCCCCTGGACGAGCCGCTGCCGGAGAACCTGCCGACCGAGGACGAGATCGAGGGCGCCAAGAGCCGGTTCACGCTGATCGTCGACCTGGCCCGGCGGGAGAACCTGACGGTCCGGCAGCTGATCGGCCGGCTCGGCGGCGGCCGCGGCCACCGCACCTTCGCCGGCACCCCCGAGCAGGTCGCCGACACCATCGAGGACTGGTTCCACAGCGGCGCCGCCGACGGCTTCAACATCATGCCCGCGGTCCTGCCGTCCGGCCTCACCACCTTCGTCGACCACGTCGTGCCGATCCTCCAGACCCGGGGGCTGTTCCGCACCGACTACGAGGGCACCACCCTGCGCGACCACTACGGCCTCCCCCGTCCCGTCAACAGCCTGGAGCTGACCACCGTATGACCCGGCAACTGCACTTCAACCTGTTCCTGCACGACACCGGCCACCACGAGGCGTCCTGGCGGCTACCCGAGTCGGACCCGAACGCGAACCTGTCGCTCGCCGCCCACCAGCACCTGACCCGGGTCGCCGAGGACGCCAAGTTCGACTCGGTGTTCCTGGCCGACAGCCCGGTGCTGTGGAGCGACCCGGGCCGCCGGCCGGCCGGAAAGCTGGAACCCACCCTGCTTCTGGCCGCGCTGGCCGCGACCACCACCCGGATCGGGCTCATCGCGACGGCGTCCACCTCGTACAACGAGCCGTACAACCTGGCCCGCCGGTTCGCCTCGCTGGACCACCTGTCGGGCGGCCGGGCCGGCTGGAACATCGTCACCACCGCCGGGGCTGCCGCCGCCCGCAACTTCGGCCTCGACGACCAACCCCTGCACAGGACCCGGTACGAGCGGGCCGACGAGTTCCTCCAGGTGTCCACGAAACTGTGGGACAGCTGGACCGACGACGCGATCGTGGCCGACAAGGAGTCCGGCGTCCACGCCGTCCGCGACCGGGTCCGCGACATCGGCCACCACGGCGCCCACTTCCAGGTGCAGGGGGCGCTGAACGTGCCGCGCTCCCCGCAGGGCTGGCCGCTGCTGGTGCAGGCCGGCTCGTCGGACAACGGTAGGGAGTTCGCCGCCAGGTGGGCGGAGGCGATCTTCGTGGCCAACCCGACCCTCGCCGAGAGCCAGGAGTTCTACGCCGACGTCAAACGCCGTGCCGTGGCCGCCGGCCGCGACCCCGACCACGTGGTCGTGCTGCCCGGCATCGTCCCGGTGATCGGCGACAGCCCGGCCGAGGCCCTCGAGCGGGAGGCCGAGCTGGAACGGCTGATCAGCCCCGAGTACGCGGTCGGCACGCTGGCCACCGTCCTCGGCGTCGAGGTCGAACGGCTGCGCCTGGACGAGCCGCTGCCCGCCGACCTTCCCACCGAGGACGAGATCGAGGGCCACAAGAGCCGCCGCACCCTGATCGTCGAGTGGGCGCGGCGCGACAACCTGACGGTCCGCCAGCTGATCGGCAAGCTCGGCGGCGGACGTGGTCACCGCACTTTCACCGGTACGCCGGTGCAGGTCGCCGACACGATCCAGCACTACTTCGAGAACGGCGCCGCGGACGGCTTCAACATCATGCCGGCGGTCCTGCCGTCCGGCATCGAGGCGTTCGCCGCCAAGGTCGTGCCGATCCTCCAGGAGCGCGGCCTGTTCCGCACCGAGTACACCGGCCGCACGCTGCGCGAACACTACGGCCTTCCCCGCCCGGCGAACACTTTGGAGTTGATCAACGGATGAGTATTCCCCTGCGGCCGTTCGGGCGTACCGGCGTCAAGGTCAGCGCGCTGGCGCTGGGCACCATGATGTTCGGCGAACGCGGCAACCCCGACCACCACGACAGCATCCGGATCATCCACCGTGCCCTGGACGCCGGCATCAACCTGGTCGACACCGCCGACGTCTACAGCCAGGGCGAATCCGAGGAGATCGTCGGCAAGGCGCTGAAGAACCGGCGCGACGACGTCTTCCTGGCCACCAAGTTCCACGGCCAGATCGGCGCCGACCCGAACCACTTCGGCAACTCCCGCCGCTGGATCGTCCGCGAGGTGGAGCACAGCCTGCGCCGGCTGCGCACCGACCACATCGACCTCTATCAGGTGCACCGCCCGGAGGAGGACACCGACTTCGACGAGACGTTGGGCGCCCTGTCCGACCTCGTCCACCAGGGCAAGATCCGCTACATCGGCACGTCCACGTTCGAGCCGTCGGCGATCGTCGAGGGCCAGTGGATCGCCGAGAAGCGCGGCCGGGAGCGTGTCGTCTCCGAGCAGCCGCCCTACTCGATCCTGGCCCGCGGCATCGAACGCGAGGTCCTGCCGATCGCCCAGAAGTACGGCCTCGCCGTCATCCCGTGGAGCCCGCTGGCCGGCGGCTGGCTGTCCGGCAAATTCCGGGCGGGCGCCCCGCAACCCGCCACCAGCCGCGGCGGCCGCCAGCCCGGCCGGTTCGAGATCGGCGCACCGGAGAACTCCGGCAAGCTCGCCGCCGTCGAGGCCCTCGCACTGCTGGCCGAACAGTCCGGCCTGTCCCTGATCCATCTGGCGCTCGGCTTCGTCCTGGAACACCCGGCCGTCACCGCGCCGATCATCGGCCCGCGCACGCTGGAACAGCTGGAGGACCAGCTCGGCGCGGCCCAGGTGCGGTTGAGCCGGGACGTGCTCGACGAGATCGACAAGATCGTGCCGCCCGGCGTCACGCTGTCCACCCGTGACCAGGGCTACCATCCGCCGTCGGTGACCGATCCGGCCCGCCGCCGCCGGAGCGCGGCATGAGCGAGCTTGCGAGCGAATCATCGGGCTCAGTCTTGAACTCATGGCGGCGCCGGAGCGAAGCGGAGGTGACGCCATGAGCGAGCTTGCGAGCGAATCATCGGGCTCAGTCTTGAACTCATGGCGGCGCCGGAGCGAAGCGGAGGTGACGCCATGAGCGCGACCTTTCTCTGGTACATCCCGAACACCGTCGACCCCGGGCATCGCGGCGACGACGCGGTCGACGGCTACGGCACCCTCGACCACAGCGTCGACCTGGCCGTCACCGCGGAACGGCACGGCTGGTCCGGCGCGCTGATCGGCACCGGCTGGGGACGGCCGGACACGTTCACGGTCGCCACCGCGCTCGCCGCCCGGACCACCACGTTCCAGCCGCTCGCCGCGATCCGGCCCGGCTACTGGCGGCCCGCGCACTTCGCCAGCGCGGCCGCCACCCTCGACCGGCTGTCCGGCGGCCGCCTGCTGATCAACATCGTGAGCGGGCAGGACAATCTCGCCGCCTACGGCGACATCGAGGTCGATCAGGCCACGAGGTACGCGCGGACCAGGGAGTTCATGCGCATCGCGCGGCGACTCTGGACCGAGGAGAACGTGACGTACGCGGGTGAGCACTTCAGCGTCACGAATGCCACTGTCGTGCCCCGCCCGTACCGGAACGGTCCTCGTCTCTATTTCGGTGGCGCGTCAGCCGCCGCCGAGAAGGTCGCCGCGACCGAGGCCGACGTCCAGCTGTTCTGGGGTGAGCCGCTGGACGGCGTCGCCGAGCGCATCGACCGGCTCCGGAAACTGAGCGGCGACCTGGACCGGGATCTACCGTCGCTGGAGTTCGGGCTGCGGATCACCACCCTGGTCCGGGACACCACCGAGCAGGCCTGGCACGACGCCGAGGAGAAGGTCGCCGAGATGGCGGCCCGCTCCGGCAGCACCGAGTTGCTGCGCCGCGCCGCGGTCGGCCAGCAGCGGCTGCTCGACCTGGCCGACCGTGGTGAGGTGCTGGACAGCTGCCTCTACACGGCGCCCGGCCGGTACGGCGGAGGCGGCGCCGGGACGACGTGGCTGGTCGGTTCCGCCGACGACGTGGCCGCCGCCCTGCGAAAGTACGCCGACCTGGGCATCAGCCACTTCGTCCTGTCCGACACGCCGTACAAGCGGGAGACCGCCCGGGTGGGCGACGAGCTCATCCACCGGCTGCGCGAGCCGGTCCCGGCGGCCACCTGATCCGCACCGGCGCGGGAGTCCGCGGCGACACGGACTCCCGCGCCAGTACAGTGCGAAGATGGCGAACCTTCGCAAACAGATCCTGGCCGAGCTCGGCGTCAATCCGTCGATCGCACCCGTTGACGAGATCCGGGAACGCGTCGGGTTCCTGAAGGACTACCTCCGGTCGACGCCGGCCACCGGCTACGTGCTGGGGATCAGCGGAGGACAGGACAGCACGCTGGCCGGAAAGCTGTGCCAGCTCGCCTGCGAGCAACTGCGTGCGGAGGGCCACGACGCCACGTTCGTCGCGGTGCGGCTGCCGTACGGCGTACAGGCCGACGAGCAGGACGCGCGGATCGCGCTCGACTTCATCGGCCCCGACCGGTCGATCGAGGTGAACGTCAAACCGGGCGCCGACGCCGTGTCCGGCGCCGTGGCCGCCGGCTTCGAACCGCTGCGCGACTTCGTCCGCGGCAATGTCAAGGCCCGCGAGCGCATGGTCGTCTGGTACGCGATCGCCGGGCAGCTGAACATGCTCGTCGTCGGCACCGACCACGCCGCCGAGGCGGTGACCGGCTTCTTCACCAAGTACGGCGACGGCGGCGTGGACGTCACCCCGCTGACCGGGCTGACCAAACGACAGGGCGCCGCCCTCCTGCGCGAACTGGGCGCGCCGCCGAGCACGTGGCAGAAGGTGCCGACGGCCGACCTCGAGGACGACCGCCCGGCCCTGCCCGACGAGGCGGCGCTCGGCATCACCTACGACGAGATCGACGACTACCTGGAGGGCGCGGACGTCACCCCGGAGGTGGCGAGCCGCCTCGAATCGCTCTACCTCGCCACCCGCCACAAGCGAGCCCTGCCGGTCACCCCGCTCGACCACTGGTGGCGCCCCTGACCCGCACTGATCCTGCGAACGCGTTCGGGTACCCCCGCAGCGGTGGCGACGCTTCCTCATACCCGGCCCGGCGCGGCCGATAGGCGGAGCGTGTTGACGCTGCGTCGGTACGTTGCGCTGGCAGGCCTCGCGGTGGTGACCTACCCGGCCTGGCCGGCGCATCAGCAGGGCTGGGTGCTTCTGGCGGTCTGCCTCAGCCCGCTGCCGGCCCTGGTGACGGGTCTGCGCCGCACCGCGCCAGGGGCGGCGCGGCTGGCTTGGTGGTTGCTGCTGGCCGGGACCGTCGTCTACGACATCGGCAACGCCGTCTGGGCGTGGCGGCTGGCGGAGGACGGACGGCTCGCCGCCGACGCCGATGCCGTGGTCGGGGTCACCATGACCACGGGCGGCGCACTGATGCTCGCGGCATCGCTGACCGTGGTGCTGCGGCGCGGACGCGCGGACATCGGCGGGATCATCGATTCGGTGATCGCTGCCATCGGGCTCAGCGGCGTGCTCTGGAGCATCGTTCTGCTACCGGCGATGACCGCTGACGGCTTGTCGACCGGCCAGCAGATCATCCGGTTCCTGAACGTCTTTCTACTGGCCGGCACGCTGGGCGGGATGCTGCGGGTCTCACTCGTCGCCCATCGATCGGCGGCACCGGCGCTGTTGCTCTGCGCGTCCGTGGCATTCGCGTTGGCTCAGAATGTGTCTTCCGTGATCGGTGCCGACTGGCAGAACATCCCCTACATGGCGGCGTTCGTCGCGGTCGGCGGCGCGGCGCTGCATCCGTCGATGGCACAGATGACCACGCCAGGTCCGACCCCCGCCGACGACCTGACCACCGGCCGGTTGGTCTTCCTCGGCATCATGCTCGCGATCGCCCCGGTCATCTGCGGCGCCCGGGCAGTGCTGGGTCTGCCCTCCGACGGTTTGCTGCTGGCGATCTCGTCGGCCGGAATGATCCCACTGGTCATGGCGCGGATCGCCGGGCTCTCCCGCGCCCGCCGAGCGGCCGAGACCGCCTTGCACCGGCTGGCCACCTCCGACTCGCTGACCGGACTACCCAACCGCGCCGCCTGCGTCGACCGGATCACCCGGGAACTCGCCGCCGGGCCGGACGATCTGGCCGTGCTGTTCTGCGACCTGGACGGCTTCAAGCCGGTGAACGACCGTCTCGGCCACGCCGCCGGGGACGCGCTGCTCATCGGCGTGGCCGAACACCTACGAGCCCGTCTGCGGGCCGAGGACCTGGTCGGCCGCTTCGGTGGCGACGAATTCGTGATCGTCTGCCGTGGCCCCGGAGCTGCCGACGCGATGGTCGACCGGGTCCGGACGCTGGCCGCCCGATCGTTCACCGTCGGTGGCGAACAGGTACGCATCGGCGTCAGCGTGGGCGTGGCCGACGCTCAGCCACACGACACCACCGACGCCATCCTCACCCGCGCCGACCTCGCGATGTACGAGGCCAAGAAGCGCAAGAAGGTCGGTGTCATCAGCGTGGCCTCGGCATAGATCGGATTGATCCTCGAGGTTGGGCGCCGCGCGGTCGGCCGCGCACAGCAAGCTGTCGTATTGTCGGGCGGTGCCTGAATCCGTACCGAGCCGCGGTAGTGCGGCTCTCAAAGCCGCCGCCCCCGGCCAGTCCCGCAAGAGCGGACCGCCGCTGAAGACCAAGGCCGAGAAGCGGGCCGAGGCCAAGGTCGCCAAAGCGCGCGCCCGGGCGAAGCGGAAACGCCGGGAGACGCTGTCGGTGGCCGGCGCCGCGGTGGGCGTGCTGGCTCTGGTCGTCGGGCTGATCGTGTGGATCGGCAGTACGTCGTCGCCGTCGTCGTCCCCCACCGCGAGCACGAGCACCGACGCCGGCGTGAGTGCCGCCGACACCACCACGCCGCCGTTCCCGCCGCTGCCCCCGGGCGCCGACCCCGCGCTGGGCACGAAGCCGTCCGTGTCCAAGGGCACCGGCGCCGTCACCGAGCTCAAGTCGGCCACCCTCGTCGAGGGCACGGGCGCGGCGGTCCAGTCGGGTCAGACGGTCGACGTGAACTACGTCGGTGTGACCTACGCCGACGGCAAGGAGTTCGACTCGTCCTGGAGCCGGTCCGAGCCGTTCAGCTTCCAGGTCGGGGCGGGCAACGTCATCAAGGGCTGGGACCAGGGCCTGCTCGGGGCGAAGGTGGGCAGCCGGGTGCAGCTCGACATCCCGGCCGACCTCGCCTACGGCAAGAAGCCGAGCGGCGGCCAGCCGGCCGGCACGCTGCGATTCGTCGTCGACGTCCTGGCCGCCTCCTGACCCTGGTCACCGAGCGAGTCCGGCGCCACCCGGCCGGGCTCGCTCTCAGCCGCCGGTGGACGCGCGACGGGGTTTGCCCGGGTTGAACCGGTCGGCGTGGCGAGAGGGTTGTGCGGACGGTGCGGGCCGCGCCGGCATGTAGTCCTCGAGCAGCGCCGGGGTGAGGCCCGCCCGGTGGATGGCCTTGAGTGCGGCGACGAAGTCGTCGCGGAAGGCCTCGCGGAAGTGCATCAGGATGATGTCGCCCGGCTGGACCCGTTTGCCCTCCTGGTAGCGGACCTTGCCCTTGTGCACGGTCTCGGTCCACATGAACGCGGCCGTCATGCCGCAGTCCTTGGCCGCTCGCAGCGTCGTGCCGTCCTTGTTGCCGAAGGGTGGCCGGAACAGGGTCGGCCGTTTCCCGAACCAGGCGCCCAGCTTGTCGGCCGAACCGCAGATCTCGCGGCGCTGGAAGTCGTAGGAGCGGCCGCGCAGGCTGGGGTGGGTGACGGTATGCGCCTCGATGGTGGCCCCGGCGTCGAGCATGGGCTTGAAGTAGCCCGGGTCGTCCTTGACGGCGTCGGTCGTCAGGAAGAGCGTGACCGGCACGCCCGCGGCCGCGATCAGCTCCTGGCCCTCGGGCAGTTTGAGGTAGCCGTCGTCGATGGTCAGGAACGCGACCTTCTGCGTGGTGGGGATCCGCCGCAGATACTCCACCTTGTCTCCGGCAGGCAGGGTGATGGGCTGCGGTTCCGGGGCGGGCGCGAAGTCGGGGATGCCGTAGCGGGCGCGCTGGGCCGACCGGGTGGACTCGAGGGTCGGGGCGGCCGCGCTCGCCGGCGAGGTGCTAGGGGCGGCGGGCGCTGAGGACGGCGTGACCCGCGGGGCCGGACCGGTGGAGCAGGCGGCCAGCAGCGCGGTCATGCCGGCCGCGGTTATCGCACGAAAAGTCCTCGTGTTCCCCATCCGCGCGATTCTGGCGTCCCCGATGTGAAGCCGGGGTCAAGCCCCCCTCGGGTTGAGTTGCCGGTCACCTGCCGTTTGTGTGACGTACATCTCAAAGCAAGGTTCTCGCCATTCGTCCGCCCAGGTCAGAGCCGTTCATGGCACCGACCTCGGCCCACCGGCGGACAATCTGTTCACTCTTCTCCCCTAGTCTCGCAACCAGTTCGCTGAGTATCGGACCGCTCACTTTGCGTGAGCACTGCGCTGAAGGGGAGGCATCATGGCGAAGGACAAGAAGAAGGACAAGAAGGATAAAAAGGGTAAGAAGAGCAAGAAGAAGTAGTGTCGCGGGGGGGGGGCGCGGGGGGGGCCCCCCCGCCCCCCCCCCCCCCCCCCCCCCCCGCGCCCCCCCCCCCCCCCCCCGACCCCCCCACCCCCCCCCCCC
>NZ_JAHXZI010000007.1:197969-386758 GCF_019429605.1 Actinoplanes hulinensis
TGTACAACACCCAAAGTATGCGGGGGGGGGGGGGGGGGGGGGGGGGCCGCCCCGCCCCCCCCCGCCGCCGGCCCACGGCCGGTCGAGCACCGTACCGTCGCTGAGGACCCGCGCGAACCGGACCAGATCCGGAGCGCTGGCGAAGCCACCGTCACGGTGCCGTATGCGGCTTTCGATACGCCCGCGACAGATCAGGTCAGAACGTGACCTGCAGGGAGACGAGCCGGTGGCCGAACGGCGGGGTCGGTTCGCGGTCCGGGGTCTCGTAGGCGGGGCGCAGGTCCGGGCAGCGGTCGAGCAGGATCCGCAGGCACTCGTCGGTCTCCATGCGGGCGAGCGCGGCGCCCAGGCAGTAGTAGGTGCCCATGCCGAAGGCGAGGTGCCGGTTGCGTTGACGGGTGATGTCGAAGACGTCCGGGTCCTCGAACACGGCCGGGTCGCGGTTGGCGGCCATCAGCGCGAGGTAGACGTGCTGCCCCGCCGGGACGGTGTGGCCGGCCAGTTCGACGGGTTCGGTGGCGATGCGGCCGATGACGCCGGCCGGGCCGCCGCAGCGCAGCATCTCCTCGACGGCGGAGGGCATCAGGTCCGGATCCTGGCGGAGCCGGTCGAGCTGGTCAGGGTGGTCGAAGAGCAGCACGAGCCCGTTGGCGATCAGGTTGGCGGTGGTCTCGTGGCCGGCGAAGAGCAGCAGGACGCAGTTGGCGACAGCCTCGTCCTCGGTGACGATGCCCTCGGCCTCGGCGGCCATGAACATGCTGAGCACGTCCTCGCGGGGCGCGCGGCGCCGGTCGGCGGCGAGCACCCGCAGGTAGTCGTGGAACTCGAGCATGCTGCGCTGAGCCTCACGCAGTTGCTGTACGTCACCGTTGCCGAAGATCGGCAGAATGTCGCGGGACCAGGCCTGGAGTTGCTCGCGGTCGCTGACCGGCATGCCGAGCAGTTCGGCGATCACGTTGGCGGGCAGCGGGTAGGCCAGGTCGTGGACCACGTCCATCTGGCCCTTCGCGGCGACGGCGTCGAGCAGTTCGTGGGTGAACGCGCGCACCCGGGGCCGGAGCCGGTCGACCATCGCCGGGGTGAAGTAGCGCTTGAGCAGCTGCTGGAAGCGGACGTGGTCGGCGGGAACGGTGTGGCCCATCCACATCTCGACAGCCCCG
This sequence comes from Actinoplanes hulinensis, assembly GCF_019429605.1. Classification (NCBI taxonomy): domain Bacteria; kingdom Bacillati; phylum Actinomycetota; class Actinomycetes; order Micromonosporales; family Micromonosporaceae; genus Actinoplanes; species Actinoplanes hulinensis. Next base: position 199,130 of record NZ_JAHXZI010000007.1, read on the forward strand.
CGCACCGGGCCGAGTTCCTCGTGCTGGAGGGCGCGTGCCATGTTGGCGCTGTCCATGCGCTTGTCCCGCAGGGCGGCGTTGACGTCGGCGTACCGGGTGAGCAGGTAGGCGTCGAGCGGGGGCAGCCAGGCGAGCGGGCTCTCGGCCTGGATCCGGCGCAGAAAGCCGGTGGGATTCGCCATCGCCTCGGGAGTGAACGGGTCGTAGTCCTGCACTGTCGCGGCATGGTTACTCATGGTGCCGATTCTGGCCGAATTGCGTGATCGTCATCTATCCTGCGTTTCTTAAACTCGCTAACTTTCCTGGTTGACCCACTGGGAGCGCGGCCATACGGTGACATCGATCACACTCGATGTAGCCAGGAGAACGCGCATGAGGAGTCGCATCGTCGCCGTGGTGGCGGCCGTGCTCGGTTCGCTCGCCGCGACCGCACCGGCCGCCGCGGCGCCGGAATCGCCATCGCCATCGGCCGGGTTCGTGGTGCGGGACGGCCACCGGCTCGAACTGAACGGGAAGTCGTTCCGGTTCGGCGGGACGAACAACTACTACCTGTTCTACAAGAGCCGGGCGATGGTCGACGACGTGTTCGCCGACGCCCGGGCCGCCGACTTCACCGTGCTGCGCACCTGGGCGTTCGGCCTGATCGGCAACGCCGACGGCAGCAACTCGGTGGCGCCGGCCCCCGAAGGCGTCTACTTCCAGTACTGGGACGGCGAGAAACCCGCCTTCAACGACGGCCCGAACGGCCTCGAACGCCTGGACTACGTCATCGACGCGGCCCGCCGCAGCGGCATCAAGCTCGTGCTGCCGCTCACCAACAACTGGTCCGACTTCGGCGGCATCGATCAATATGTACGCTGGCGCGGCGGTCAATATCATGACGACTTCTACACGGATCCCGTCATCAAGGGCTGGTACCGCGACTACATCGATCACGTGTTGAATCGCGTCAACACGATCACCGGGGTCAAGTACAAGGACGACCCGACGATCATGACGTGGGAGCTGGGCAACGAGCCGCGCTGCAAGGGCTCGGGCATCTACCCGCAGAGCTCCGGCTGCACCACCCAGACGATCACCGCATGGGCCGACGAGATGTCCCGGCACATCAAGAGCATCGACACGAAGCACCTGGCCAGCGTGGGTGACGAGGGCTTCTTCTGCGACGGGCCGGACGCCCCGGACTGGATCGACAACTGCGGCGAGGGCATCGACACCATCGCACTGACCAAGCTGCCGGCCATCGACGTGATGTCCTACCACCTCTACCCGGACGGCTGGGGCAACCGCACCGCGCAGTGGGGCTCGGACTACATCACCCGGCACAACCGGGCGGCCCGCGAACTGGGCAAGGCCTCGATGCTGGGCGAGTTCGGCTGGAAGAACAAGAGCACCCGCAACCCGGTTTACCAGCAGTGGATGAGCGACTTCACCCGTACCGGTGGAAGTGGTTTCCTCTATTGGATCCTGTCCGGATCGCAGGACGACGGCACGCTGTACCCGGACTACGACGGCTTCACCGTCTACTGCCCGAGCCCGGTGTGCACGACCATCACCAACGGCAGCCACGAGATCGCGTCGGGGCAGCGGTCACTGCCGCCGGTCGCCGACCACGACACCGCGGTGACCGAGTTCGACACCCCGGTCACGCTGCGGCCGACCGCGAACGACATCGCCTACCGCACCAAAGTCCAGCCGGCCAGCGTCGACCTGGATCCGGCCACGCCGCAGCGCCAGACGACCCGGACGGTCACCGGCGGGACATTCACGGCGACCGCCTCCGGCGACCTGACCTTCACGCCCGACTCCGGGTACGTGGGACGCGCGGCCGTCTCCTACACGGTCAAGGACCAGGCCGGCCGGACGTCGAACGTGGCGACCGTGACGGTGACCGTGAAGCCCGATCCGGCCGCGGTGGCGGTGCTCGCCTCGTTCGAGACCGGCACCGAGGGCTGGGCGTCCGCACCGTGGCAGGCCAACGGCGGCACGGTCGAGCAGACCACCGCGTTCGCCACGCACGGCACCCACGGGCTGCGCGTCAACGCGGCCGACGGCGGATGGTTCGGCGTCACCTTCGCCGAACCGGTCGACCTGTCCACCCGGACCGCGCTCAAGTACGACCTGCGGACGAGCCCGACGGCCGGCACCAACGCGGCGATCGCGGTGCAGACCGGTTCCGGGCTCGCCTGGTGCCAGTCGAACTTCACCTGGGTCGACCAGGACTCGACCACGACCGCGACCATCGACCTGCTGTCCGCGATGTCGTGTGACAGCACGGCGCTGGCCGACGTCCGCATCCTGTGGATCTACATCAACCCGGGCACCGTCGACATCGACCACGTCCGGGCCGAATGATCCAGCGCCTGTCCCGGAAGGGGGCCCAGCCGCCCCTTCCGGGACAGGCTCTACAGAACCTGATGAGGTCTAGGTCCGCGTTTCGGTTCCTCCTCTTTTCCGGTACGCGTGTCCTCGTCCCCGCCTGATCAGGGCCGTTCCGTCCGGTCGACGCGCGCTTGCTGCCCGCTCCAGCCTGTGCCGCGCCCGCCGGGCGTAGATCGGTTGGACACCCCCGCATGTGCCGCCGCTCGCGCCGGGTGGGTGGTAGCGGTCGTGCTTACCAGGCATCCGGAGTGCCACTCCCCGCCGTCACGCCACTCGCACCAGGCGGGGTGGTGGAGCTTGATACCGGGCGCGCCTCGGGGAACCGTCGGGAGTCACTCACCGTGACCATGACGGCGAGCGCGTGGAAGATGCGGGCTGTTCCGGAGCCTGTTTCTCGGTTGTGGGTGGCCTCGATGTCAAGTCGCGCATTCGGATGGCTGCGACATCATCCCGACTCGCAACGATCTTGGGCGATGGTAGCTGTCGGGCCGACCTTGATTCCTGGTTGCCATTCGGCGGCAGATAATCGCCCATGATCTATTTTCCCTGGAAGACCTTGGGTTATCGGATACATCCGGACGGCCGCGATCGCCCAAGATCGCGCCGTTCGGCAACGATCGCTCAAGATTCACATGAGAGCACACGAAAGCCGCCACGTAGGCGACCCTCGCCGCGATAGGCCACGTAGGCGACCACGACAATGCCGCCGTGTGCGCCCACCGGGTGTAAGCGCGACAACCTGCACCGGGTGACCGGCGCAACGGCCGCAAACGGGCAACCCTGGTGCCTGGCCAGCGAACCGCGACCACCCACCCCGGGCAACCGGCGCAACGGCCGCGAGCGGGCAACCTCCATGCCTGGCCAGCGAACCGCAACCACCCACCCCGGGCAACCGGCGCAACGGCAGAGGGCAACCCGGGAGCCTGGCCGCAACACCGCGACCACCCGCCCAGCGTGACCAAACGGCCGTGAGCGGCGGCAGACGGGGTGGCTGCGACCGGGCCGGCCTGCCCGGGCACCGATCTGCGCCCGGCGGGCGCGGCAAAGGCCGGAGCGGGCAGCGAGATCGCGCCGACCGGACGGGACGGCCCTGAGAAGGCGGGACGAGGACACGCGTACCGGAAAAGAGGAGGAACCGAAACGCGGACCTCGACCACCGAAGACCTTTAGTGCACCAGGGCGGCCACCGGCTCCGGGTCGACGGCCGGGAGCCGGCGCGGCCGCACCACCAGGAAGAACACCGCGGTGGCGGCCACCATGCCCCCGGCTACGACGACGGCCATCGCGACCGCGCCGACGCCGAGGAGCCCGACCACCGGCGCGGCCAGCGCGCCCACCCCGAACTGGACCGCGCCGAGCAGCGCGGCCGCCGTGCCGGCCGCCTCGCCGTGCCGGGACAGGGCGAGCGCCGGGGCGTTCGGCATGGCCAGGCCGACCATGGCGAGAACCAGGCCGAGCGGGACGAGAATGCCGGCCAGGCCGCCGAACCCGGTGACCGCGGTCAGCACCAGCACCGCGCCGGATCCGACGCCGGCCAGCAGCGCGACGCTCATGATCTGCTGCGGTGTCCAGCGCAGCAGCAGCCGCACGTTGAACTGGGTCGCCCCGATCAGGCCGATCGCGCCACCCGCGAAGATCAGCGCGAACTGCTGCTCGCTGAGGTCGTAGCCCTCCTGGAAGACGTACGAGGACCCGCTCACGTAGGCGAACAGCGCCGCCATCGCGAGCCCCGCCACCAGGATCAGTCCCACGTACACCCGGTCGGTGAGCAGCCGCCCGTAGTCGCGGGCCGTGCCGAGCAACCCCTCGTTGCGCCGCTTGGCGACCGGCAGCGTCTCCGGCAGCACCCACGTGGAAACCGCCATGATCGCGACTCCGGCGAGGGCCAGCACCACGAACACGCCGCGCCACGAGGTCCAGTTCAGGACCAGGCCGCCGATGGTCGGCGCGAGCACCGGGGCGACGCCGATGACCAGCATGAGCCGGGAGAAGATCCGGGCCGCGTCGCGGTCGGAGAACAGGTCGCGCACCATCGCCATCGCCACCACCGACGCGGCGGCGGCGCCCAGGCCCTGGAGCACCCGCAGGATGCCGAGGGAGACCACGCCGGGGGAGACGACGCAGAGCGCCGAGGAGATCACGTGTACGGCGGTGCCGGCGAGAAGCGGGCGGCGGCGGCCGAACGCGTCGGAGAGCGGGCCGATCAGCAGCTGGCCGAACGCCAGGCCGGCCAGGGTGCCGGTGAGGGTGAGCTGCACGGCGGCGGCCGTGGTGGTCAGGTCGTCGGTGATCGCCGGAAGCGACGGCAGGTACATGTCGATGGTCAGCGGCCCGAGCGCGGAGAGGAGGCCGAGCACGAGAACGATCCGGAAGCGGCTTCGGGGCGGGGTCACAGGCACTTCTGCGACAAGTCGCGCCGCCGCGCGGATCTTCCGGCTCCGGGGATTCAGTAACGCCGGTCACGCGTACGTCTTGCCGAAAACGTTTTCGTAAGGCAGCCTTGCCGCAGGCGATACGCATCGATTGGGGCTGATGCGTGTGGTCCGTCCGGTGATGTCCCATGCACGGAGCCGACCGGGCGAAACCCATCCTCAGGCACTACTTCCGTGGAGGTTCCGTGCGAACGAAACGCCTGTTCACACTGGTCGCCGCACTGCTGGCGATCATCCTCGTACCCACGTCGGCGCAAGCCGCTCCCCCGACCTGGAGCCCGCCCGCGAACCTGGTCACGCCGCTGGCCCAGGTCTGGCAGCACCAGGAGCAGACCTACAACAACGGCAATCTGTACGGGTTCCGCAACTACGGCTGGGACCAGATCATGGCCAACCGTGGCTACGTCAACTACTGCGTGCGCTGGGACTCCTCGGCGACCGTCACCGCCGCCCAGCGCGACCAGATCCACGCCGCGCTCGCCCGGCAGCACAAGAAGTGGATGGACGAGCTGGTCGGGCACAACGCCTGGCCGTACGGTGACGTGCCGGTCCGTGTCGTCGGCTGGGCCGTGCGCAACCGCTCGCAGTTGCAGTGGTCCGACACGAGCGTGGCCATCTACGTCAACGACATCCGCGAGAACGCCCCGCAGTGCTCGGTGCCGTGCGGGCGGTTCTTCAACCAGAACGGCCAGTACCCGAACTGTCCCGGCGGCTACGCCCGCCACTACGACCAGTCGCTGTGGCTGACCGACGGCTTCGGCGGCGGCGCGGGCGGCGACTGGGGCCAGCGGATGGGCCGCGAGTACTTCATGAACAACATCAACGCGGCGAACATGCACATCCTGCTGCACGAGATCGGCCATACCTGGGGTCTGGACGACTTCTACGACTGGACCCCGTCCGGCGTCAGCAACTTCATCATGCGCGCCGGCAGTTCCACCTCGATCACCGAGTTCGACGGGTGGATGCTGCGTGACTGGTGGCGGCACCTGAAGAGCCGCTACGGCTACTGAGACGGCGACGTCCCGGCCGGGTGTCACCCGGCCGGGGCGGTCCGCTCAGGCGGTGGTCACCCACAGCCCGCGGCGGGTGAAGTGCTCGGCCGCCGCGGCCAGTTGCTCCGCGGTCGGCGGGACGGTGTCCGGCAGCGGGTAGCGCAACCCCAGTTCGCGGTACTTGGCGACGCCGAGCCGGTGGTAGCTGAGGATGTCGACCTGCTCGATGATGCCGCCGTCGTCCACCGAGCCCCAGCGGGCGGCGTATTCGGCGACTCCGTCGATGTTGGCCGGGTCGTCGGTCAGCCCCGGCACCAGCACGAACCGGATCCGGGCGCGGTTGCCGCGTGCGGCCAGCCGGTCGCCGAAGACGATGGTCGGGTGCAGGGCGACGCCGGTGAGCTTCCGGTACGTGTTCGGGTCGCTGGACTTGACGTCCAGCAGCACCAGGTCGGTGTCGTCGAGCAGCTGGTCGGTGGCGCGGGCGCCGAGGAACCCGGCGGTGTCCAGCGCCGTGTGCATCCCCTCCTCCTTGCAGCGGCGCAGGTACGCCTCGACGAAGCGGTTCTGGAGCAGCGGCTCGCCACCGGAGACCGTCACCCCGCCGCCGGCCGCCTGGATGAACCCGCGGAACGACAGCATCTTGGCGACCAGGTCGCTGAGCGTGACCTGCTGACCGTTACGGCCCTCCCAGGTGTCCGGGTTGTGGCAGTACAGGCAGCGCAGGTGGCAGCCGGCGAAGAACGTGACGAACCGGGTGCCCGGGCCGTCCGCCGCGGTGACGACGTCCCACGAGTGCACCGACGCGACCGGCTCCCCGTCCGCCGGGTGCGCCCCGACCGGCGTGATGCCCAGGTCGGGACGCTGGATGACGACCTTTCCGGTCACAGCGCGCCGTGGAAGGTGCGGGAGATGACGTCGCGCTGCTGCTCCTCGGTGAGCCGCACGAAGTTGACCGCGTACCCGGAGACCCGGATGGTCAGCTGCGGGTAGTTCTCCGGATGCGCCATCGCGTCCTCCAGGGTGTCCCGGTTCAGCACGTTGACGTTCATGTGGAAGCCGTCGACCGTCGAGTAGCCGTCCAGCACGCCGACCAGGTTGCGGACCCGCTCGTCGCGGCTGTTGCCGAGGCCGTTCGGGGTGACCGTCGTGGTCAGTGAGATGCCGTCCAGGGCGTCCCCGTACGGCAGCTTCGCCACCGACAGCGCGGCCGCGACCATGCCGTGCGAGTCCCGGCTGTTCATCGGGTTCGCGCCGGGGGCGAACGGCTGACCGGCCCGCCGCCCGTCCGGGGTGTTGCCGGTGTGCTTGCCGTAGACGACGTTCGAGGTGATCGTCAGCACCGACTGGGTGTGCACCGCCCCGCGGTACGTCGGGTGCTTGCGGATCTTCGTCATGAACGTCTCGACCAGGCCGGCGGCGATCAGGTCGGCCCGGTCGTCGTTGTTGCCGTACGTCGGGAACTCCCCGTCCACGGCGTAGTCCACGATCAGGCCGCGCTCGTCGCGGACCGGCCGGACGGCCGCGTGCTTGATCGCCGACAGCGAGTCGGCGGCCACCGACAGACCGGCGATGCCGCACGCCAGGGTGCGCAGGACGTCGGTGTCGTGCAGGGCCATCTCGATACGCTCGTACGCGTACCGGTCGTGCATGTAGTGAATGATGTTGAGCGCGTTGACGTAGGTGGCGGCCAGCCACTCCATCATCACGTCGAAGCGCTCGGTCACCTGCGCGTAGTCGAGCACGTCGCCGTCCAGCGGTGGCAGCTCCGGGCCGACCTGGGCGCCGGAGATCTCGTCGCGGCCGCCGTTGATCGCGTACAGCAGGGTCTTGGCCAGATTGACGCGAGCGCCGAAGAACTGCATCTGCTTGCCGACCGCCATCGCCGACACGCAGCAGGCGATCGCGGTGTCGTCGCCGAACTGGGGTCGCATCAGCTCGTCGTTCTCGTACTGGATGGCACTGGTGTCGATGGAGACCTGCGTGCAGAAGTCCTTGAAACCCTGCGGCAGCTTCGGTGACCAGAACACGGTCAGGTTCGGCTCCGGCGCCGGGCCCAGGTTGTAGAGCGTCTGGAGGTAGCGGAAGCTGGTCCGGGTCACCAGCGGCCGCCCGTCGGAGCCGATCCCGCCGATCGACTCGGTCACCCAGGTGGGGTCGCCGGAGAACAGCTCGTCGTACTCGGGGGTGCGCAGGAACCGGACGATGCGCAGCTTGATGACGAAGTCGTCGACCAGCTCCTGGGCCTGCTCCTCGGTGAGCACGCCCTCGGCGATGTCACGCTGCAGATAGATGTCGATGAACGTGGCGGTCCGGCCGAGCGACATGGCCGCACCGTTCTGCTCCTTCACCGCGGCCAGGTAGGCGAAGTACAGCCACTGGAGCGCCTCCCGGCCGGTCGTGGCCGGCGCGGAGATGTCGTAGCCGTAGCCGGCGGCCATCTCCTTCAGCTCGGCGAGGGCACGGATCTGCTCGGACAGCTCCTCCCGGCGGCGGATCGTCTCCTCGGTCATCGCCCCGGTGGCGCACGCGTCCTTGTCGGCCTTCTTCGCGGCGACCAGCGCGTCCACGCCGTAGAGGGCGACCCGCCGGTAGTCACCGATGATCCGGCCACGGCCGTACGCGTCGGGCAGGCCGGTGATGATGTGCGAGCGGCGGGCCGCCAGGATGTTCGGGGTGTAGGCGTCGAACACGCCGGCGTTGTGGGTCTTGCGGTACTTGGTGAAGATCTCCGCCACCCGCGGGTCGGCTGTGTACCCGTACGCCTTGAGGCCGCCCTCCACCATCCGCCAGCCGCCGTTCGGGATGATCGCGCGGCGCAGCGGAGCGTCGGTCTGCAACCCGACGATCAGCTCGTTGGGCTCGTCGATGTAGCCCGGCTTGTGGCTGGTGATCGTCGACGGGGTGATCGCGTCGACGTCGTAGATCCCGCGCTCGCGCTCGGCCGGGAACATGTCGGTCAGCCGCTGCCAGATGCCACGGGTGCGGTCGGTCGGCCCCGCCAGGAACGAGGAGTCACCGGTGTACGGCTCGTAGTTGGCCTGAATGAAGTCACGCACGGCGACACCGGCGCGCCAGTCGCCACCGGCGAATCCTCGCCACGCGTCAAGGCCGGTCACGGTTGTGCTCATCTCGATTCCTCCCGTCTCGGTGCGGTCCTCATCAAGGAAAGTTCGGCGGGGACCGCACCGCCCTGAGCCCACGACCCGCATTCGCGGCCTCAGTCCTGCTGGTAGTAGGCGGCCCGCATCAGTTCCTGCATGTCGTCGAGCATCGGCATCCGCGGGTTGGCCGGGGCGCACTGGTCCTCGTACGCGTTGAGCGCCTGCTGTGGCAGCGACGCCAGGAACGCCTGCTCGTCGACGCCGAGCCGGGCGAACGACGGCTCGATACCGACCGCCGTCCGCAGTCGCTCCACCGCGGAGGCCAGCGCCTCCACCGCCACATCCGGATTCTCGTCGTGGGCCGACAGCCCGAGCATCGCGGCGATCTCGGCGAGCCGCTGCGGCGCCCGGTAGTTCTCGTACTTCGGCCAGCCGGACAGCTTCGACGGGGCGCTGCCGTTGTACCGGATCACGTGCGGCAACAACACCGCATTGGTACGCCCGTGCGCGATGTGGAAGGTGGCGCCCAGCGTGTGCGACATGGCGTGCACGATCCCGAGGAACGCGCTGCCGAACGCCATGCCGGCGACCGTGCCCGCGTTGTGCATCCGCTCGCGGGCGTCCGGGTCGCCGTGCAGCACCGACTTCTCGATGTTGGCGAAGATCAGGCGGATGGCGTGCAGGGCGAGACCGTCGGTGAAGTCGTTGGCGTACACCGACACGTACGCCTCGATCGCGTGGGTGAGCGCGTCGAAGCCGCTGTCGGCGGCGATCGGCCGCGGCATGCTGGCCGTCAGCGCCGGGTCCACGATCGCGACCGTCGGGGTGAGCGCGTAGTCGGCCAGCGGGTACTTCTTGCCGGTGCGGTGGTCGGTGATGACCGCGAACGGGGTGACCTCCGCGCCGGTCCCCGAGGTGGTCGGCACACACACCAGGCGGGCCTTCTCACCCAGCGTCGGGAACCGGAACGCCCGCTTGCGGATGTCGAAGAACTTCTCCCGCATGTCCGAGAAGTTGATCTCCGGGTGCTCGTACTTGAGCCACATCACCTTCGCCGCGTCCATGGCCGAGCCGCCGCCGAGCGCGATGATCGTGTCCGGCCGGAACGAGCGCATCAGCTCGGCGCCGCGGTCGACCGTGGTCATCCGGGGCTCCGGCTCCACGTCGTCGATGATCTGGAGGACCGCCTGGTTGGGCCGCCGCTGGAGCACCCGGCTGATCCGGTCGACGAAGCCCAGCCGGGTCATCGTCGCGTCGGTCACCACGGTCACCCGGTTCACGTCCGGCATGTCGGCGAGATAGCGGATCGCGTACGGCTCGAAGTAGATCTTCGACGGCACCTTGAACCACTGCATGTTGTTGTTGCGGCGCCCGATCCGCTTGATGTTGATCAGGTTGACCGCCGACACGTTGTTCGACACCGAGTTGCTGCCGTAACTACCGCAGCCCAGCGTCAGCGACGGCACGAACGCGTTGTACATGTCGCCGATGCCGCCCTGCGACGACGGCGAATTCCAGATCACCCGCACCGCTTTGACCCGCTTGCCGAACTCCACGACCAGATCCCGGTCCTCGGTGTGGATGGCGGCGCTGTGCCCGAGCCCGTGGAACTCCACCATCTCGGTGGCCGCCCGCAGCCCCTCCTCCCGGGAGCCGACCCGGATCAGGGCCAGTACCGGGCACAGCTTCTCCCTGGTCAGCGGCTCGTTCGGGCCCACCTCGCCGACCTCGGTGAGGATGATCGACGTCTTCGGTGGCACGCTGAAGCCGGCCTTCTCGGCGATCCACGCCGGCGACTTGCCCACCACGTCCGCGTTCAGGCGGGCGCCGCTGCACGCCGTTCCGTAGGCGGTCACGCCGAAGATGAACTCCTCCAGCATCCGCTTCTCGTCCGGCGAGGCCAGATAGGCGTGCAGCGCCCGGAACTCGTCGAGCGCGGCGTCGTAGATCTCGTCGTCGACGATGGCGGCCTGCTCGGAGGCGCAGATCATGCCGTTGTCGAACGACTTCGACAGCACGATGTCGTTGACCGCCCGCTTGAGCTTCGCCGACGACTCGATCCAGGCCGGCACGTTGCCGGCGCCGACGCCCAGGGCGGGTTTGCCGGTCGAGTACGCCGCCCGCACCATGTTGTTGCCACCGGTCGCCAGGATCGTGGCGATCCCCGGGTGATGCATGAGCGCGGTCGTCGCCTCCACCGACGGCCGATCGATCCACTGGATGCAGTTCTCCGGCGCGCCCGCGGCCACCGCCGTGTCCCGGATGATCCGCGCGGCCTCGACGCTGCACCGCTGGGCCGCCGGATGGAACGCGAACACGATCGGATTGCGGGTCTTGAGCGCCAGCAGCGCCTTGAAGATCGCCGTCGACGTCGGGTTGGTGACCGGGGTGATGCCGGCGACCACCCCCACCGGGTCGGCGATCTCGATCAGGCCGGTGATGTCGTCCTCACTGATCACGCCCACCGTGCGCACCTTCGCCATGCTGTTGGTGACGTGCTCGCAGGCGAAGATGTTCTTGACCGCCTTGTCCTCGAAGACGCCGCGCCCGGTCTCCTCGACGGCGAATCTCGCGAGCGCGCCGTGCTTGTCGAGTGCGGCTACCGATGCCTTCTTGACGATGTGATCGATCCGCTCCTGGTCGAAGCCCTCGTAGTCGGTAAGTGCCTTGAGCCCGGCGGTGACCAGCGCGTCCACCATGATCGAGACGTCGGAGGGGGCACTCTGCTCGGTGTTGGTCATGATCGGATCCCTCGGTCGGTGACGGGGGTCTGCCGGGCCGCCGCCAGCAGACTCACCTTCCGAGGATGGACCCGCCCACGTGCCCTGACGTGGGAAACGACGGATTCCGTTGGCCCCCGCGTGCCCGTTCGCCCCACCAGCAACACCGGCCGGATTCTGTCGATGCCGTCGCGGCGGGCCTCCCCCGTGGCGAGACCCGCCGCCGTGCGATCGTCCTACCGGCCGAGCCAGTCGAGGCCGGCCGGCTCGACCACGGTCTGCTCCGCGATCCGCCGAAGGTCGTCGACGGTGAGCCCGGCGCCGCTGCCGACGAGGGTGAGCAGACGGTTCCCACCGAGATCCACGACCAGGTGGAGCAGGTCCCTACCGGCCTCGTCGGTGCGCACCGGGATCCGCGCCGGGCGGCCACCGACGGTCAGCTCGGTTCCACCCGACGGCGCGTCGGTGGTGAGACCGACCACGACGGACAGTTGCCCGGCCGCCTGGAGCCGGTCCTCCTTCATCTCCTTCTGCTGCTTCTCCGAGTAGGTCACCAACTGGTTCTTGACCGTCGAGAACTCGGCGCGCCACTGCGACGCCGACGGCCCGCTGACGGTCGCGCTGGTGGTGATCCACCCGTCGGGCAGCCAGTTCAGGCGGACCGGGGAGCCGGTGATCCCGGAGTCCGGCCGCACCGAGCGGGCCATCCGCAGCAGATCGTTCTCGCTGATGTCCAGCTTGCTGGCGTTCAGCATCAGGACGGTGTTCTGGGCGGGGTGCCAGATCACCGAGGATTTGCGGTCGTTGCGCGCGGGCGAGTAGTAACCCTGGGACCCGCTGACGTCGATCGGCTGACCACTACGGTCGACGTCGGCGCCGGTCATCCCGGAGAAGACGGACAGCGAGAGCTCGGCGCCGGTCCACGGGTCGCCGACGCCGACGTTCTGCTTCCAGACCCGCCGCAGCACCGGGCCGAAGCCGTCATCGGGGTCGGCTGCACTGGCCATCCGGATGTGCTCGGCGAATCCCGACGGCACCCACGTGGGCTTGAAGTCGAGGTCCACCTCGGCGGGCACGGGTTCCTGCGCGGGCGCCGGGGTGGCCGCCGACGCGGTGGCGGGCGCGGTGCCCGGGGCGGCCGGCTGCACGGTCGCGGCTACCCCGGTGTCGTCGCGCACGGCTAGCGAGGGCACGGCGATGGCGGCGGTGACGGCGGCCGCGGCCACGATCGCGCCGCCCAGCCCGTACCGTCGCTGCTTCTTGACCTGAGCCGTGCGCCGCGGCAAGGCCGCGCGGACGCGCTCGGCCGGTGGGGCCTGGTCGGCGCGCAGTTCCTGCGCGGCCCGGATGAGTTCCTCGATGTCCCTGGTCACGGCTTCTCCCCCGTGGTCACGAGCGGCGCGGGCAGGGCGTTCTGCAACGCGGCCAGCGCACGCATGAGATGGGTACGGACGGTGACCGTTCGGCATCCGAGTACCTCCGCGATCTGGTCGACCGCCAGGTCCTCGTAGAAGCGCAGCGCGATGACCGCACGCTGCCGGGGTGGCAGGGTGGCGATAATGCGCAACATGGCGTCCCTCTCGTCACGTTGCACGCTGGGGTCGGGCGCCTCGGGCAGGTGCCCGGCCAGCGTGTCGGTGGCGAGCGGGATCGACTGAGCCGCCCGGCGCCGTCGCCAGGACAGGAACTCGTTGACCACCATGCGCTTCACGTAGAGTTCCGGCGCGTCCATGCGGCTGATACGCGCCCAGCGTGCCTGCGCGCGGACCAGCACGTTCTGGGTGATGTCCTCGGCCAGGTGCGGATCCCACGTGACCACGGTCGCGTAGCGCACCAGGGTGCCGAGGCGGGCGGATACGAACTCTTCGAACGTCACAGCAGGGAAACGCCTCCACGGGCGCCGATTGATGACACGCCACAGTATTCGGTGTGACGCTCTCGGCCTGGCATAGCATGCCCGGATGGTTGGACAACGGGTGAGACCGCTGGCGGTCTTCGACGTGGACGGGGTGGTCGCCGACGTGCGGCACCGGCTGCGCCACGTGGCCCGCCGGCCGAAGAACTGGGCGGCGTTCTTCGCGGCGGCCGGCCGGGACCGGCCACTCGCGCCCGGTGTCGATCTGGTTCATGAGTACGCGCACGACCACGATCTCGTGTGGCTGACCGGGCGCCCCGAGCATCTGCGGGTGGTGACCGAGCGGTGGTTCGCCGAGCACGGGCTACCGGAGGGGCGGTTGCTGATGCGACCGGAGACGGATCGCCGGCCGGCCCGTGACTACAAGAGCGACCGGTTGCGGCGACTGGCGGCCGCGGCCACGATCGCGGTGGTCGTCGACGACGATCCGGCGGTGGTCACCCGGCTGAAACGGGACGGATTCCCGGTGCGGCTGGCCGACTGGGTGCCCTACGAGAGGTCGCTGCGGGAGGCCCAGGAGCGTCTCGGCCGCACGTGAGCTGTGACCGTACAGATGCCTGTTTTATGCGGCTTTATGCCCGTTTTGCACTTTCTGGTGGGTTCCGCGCAGAATGGAGCGCGCCGCGACGTCCGCGGCAGCCGAACAGGCTATGAAAGGTGGCACACGATGAGCACCCGAGGCACGGTTCGAGGCGGCCTGATCGTTCTCGCCCTGGCGGGAGGAGCGCTGGCGGCGAGCCCGGCGCTGGCCTCCCCGCCGCCGTCCGGCGCGCAGAGCGGCGCCGCCTCCGGCCCGCAGAACGTCCGCCCGCAGAACGCCGGCCCGCAGAACGCCAACCCGCAGTCCGGCCCCGCCCCCGTCAAGTACGGCTACGACACGGGCGTGCTCCCCACGGCCAGCCGGGCCCTCGCCATCGCGAACGTCCCCCGGCTGCGCTCGCTCGCCTGCGTCGACTGGGTCTGCGCCTGATTCGCACCACAGTCACAACCGGACCGGCGGGCGCGCAGAACCCGAACTGCCGCCCGCCGGCCGCGCGGGGTCAGCCGGCCTGCTCGCCGTCCTCACGACGGCGCAGATCCTCCTCGCGGCGGCGCAGGTCGGCCTCCCAGTCCTTCATCAGCCGCTGATCCTCGGCCTTCTCCCGGGCGTGCCGGGCGGCGAGATCGCGCAGGAACTCCGGATCGTCGTCGGGAGCCCCCGAACGCTTCGGGCGCTCGCTCTCCGGGAAGCCGCTGCCGGGACGCCAGGTGGTCCCGTTGCTCAGCCGGACCGGGCGTGGCGGGCGGCCGGCGACGAACCAGACGATCGCGCCGATCGGCGAGAACAGCAGGATGAGCAGCACCCAGACGACCCGCGGAAGCGCCCGGATCAGCGCCTCGTCGGTGGACAGGCAGTCGATCAGCGCGACGACGATGACGATCAGATTTATCAGGGCGAACAACGAGTAGACACGAATCACCCGGCGGATCATGCCAAATTCGGCGCGCGGCCGCCGCCCCGCCCCTCGGACCCCCCACATTCACAGCTTCGACCTGCGGGAAAGCGCTTGCCCGAATCGACTGCTGTTGATTGAATGTGGCGCCATGACCCTCGATCGCAGAACGTTGCTCCGCGCCACCGCAGGCGGCGCGATCGCCGGCGCCCTCGGAATCGCCGCACCGGCCGCCGCCGGGCGCCCGCGCCCCACCGTCTTCGTGGCCGGCGACTCGACGGCCGCCACCTATGCGGTCGCCGACCACCCCCGGGCCGGCTGGGGCCAGGCCCTGCCGGTGTTCCTGCGTGACGACATCCGGGTGGTGAACGAGGCGCTCTCCGGCGCCAGCTCGAAGAGCTTCGTGGACCTGGGACGGCTCGACCGCATCCTCGCCGCGATCGGCCCCGGCGACGTCCTGCTCGTCTCGTTCGGCCACAACGACTCCAAGACGGCGGATCCGGCCAGGTACACCGAGCCGTGGACCACCTTCCAGGACTACCTGCGGCTCTACCTGGACGGGGCTCGCGCGGCCCGGGCGACCCCGATCCTGGTCACTCCGGTGGAGCGGCGCCGGTTCACCGCGGAGGGGACACCGTACCTGTCCCACGGCGAATACCCGGCGGCCATGCGGGATCTCGCCACCACGACCCGCACCCCGCTGATCGACCTGACCGACCTGTCGTTCGCCCTGTGGGAAGAGCTGGGCCCGGAGGCGACCAAGGACTACTTCCTGTGGCTGGACGCGGGCGAGTCACCCAACTACCCGGACGGGGTCGTCGACAACACCCACTTCCAGGCCCACGGCGCGATCGAGGTCGCCCGCCTGGTCGTCGCCGCGAGCCGGCGCATCCCCGGGCGGGATCAACGGGCGCTGTGCCGCACCGGCATCCCGGACGACGTCCTGGCCTGGCCGCCGACCCGCCCCGCGGAGAGTTGACGCCGGTCAGCACGCTTCGAGGATCGACCGATCCTCCCGCACGTAGGCGGCGTCACCCAGGTAGAGAAGGTCGTGAACATGCGGCGGCCACGGCCCGGTCGGCCGGCGCACCGCGTCACCGACCCGCACCACCTGGTTGACGCCACCCGCGAGCACCCCGTAGTCGGTCATCCCGGCATCATCGGCACGTGGAGCCACCACGGGCAACCGGGTTCGCGCCCCGAAAGCGCAACCATCGGTTGCGGGTTTCGGTGGCCAGGGGTAACGTGACACGCAACCAAAGGTTGCAGGAGGATGTCATGGAGTACGGAACCATCGAGCGCGAGATCTTCATCGAGGCCGCTCCCGAGATCGTCTTCGACGTGGTGAGCAGTCCGGATCACGTCAAGCAGTGGTGGCCCGACGACGCCCGGTACGACCCGGCGCCGGGATCCACCGGGCACATCGTCTTCGGCGACTGCAACGCCGGCGGGACGACCGTCCAGTTCACCGTCGTCGACGCGCGGCCGCCGGAGATGTTCTCCTTCCGCTGGACCCATCCGGCGGGCGAGACCGCCACAGTCGGCAACTCGCTGCTGGTCACCTTCGACCTGACCGCCTCCGGCGACGGCACCCTGCTGCGGATGACCGAGACCGGCTTCCGCGAGATGGGCTGGTCGGAGGCCGTTCTCAAGCACGAGTACGAGGACCACGTCGCCGGCTGGACCCACTTCCTGTCGCGGATCGCCCCCTACGCCGACACGCTGCGGGTGAGTCCATGAGCACGGCGACCGTCGACGACGACCTGTGGGCGGCGATCGGCGACCCCACCCGTCGCCGGATGCTCGACCTGCTGCTGACCGACGGCGCCGGCACCGCGACGACACTGAGCCAGCGGATTCCGGTCACCCGCCAGGCGGTCGCCAAGCATCTGGCCGTCCTCGACCGGGCCGGGCTGGTCCACGGCACGGCCGAGGGCCGGGAGCGGCGATACCGGGTGGACGACGCCCAACTCGCCAGGGCGGTGGCGCAGCTCGCGGCGGTCGGATCGGCATGGGACGCCAGGCTGCGGCGCATCAAGCGGATCGCCGAGTCCATTCAGGCCCGGGTGGACGGGGAGTGATACTGGGCGCGTGGAGGACCTGCGCTTCGCCCGTACCGATGATGGTGTGACGTTGGGTTTCCAGGTCTTCGGGCAGGGGCCCGCACTCGTCTGGATGCCGTCGCTGAGCAACATTCTCGCCCAGTGGCGCATCCCGGCGGTGCGGGCCGCCTACCTCGGCCTGGCCAAGCATCTGACCGTGGTCCTCTACGACGGCCGCGGCACCGGCAGCTCCGACCGCCGCGTCGACCTCGATGACCTCGGCGTCGACGCGCACCTGCGGGATCTGCGGGCCGTCCTCGATCACGCGGGCATCCGGCGGGCCACCCTGCTCGGCTATTACCACTCGGTGGCGACCGCGGTCGCGTTCGCCGCCCGCGAGCCCGAGCGGGTCGAGCGGCTGGTGCTGTTCGGCGGGGCGCCGCGCATGCGGGAGGCGATGCTTCCGGCGCAGACCCAGGCGCTGTTGTCGCTGGTCGAGCAGGACTGGAGCCTGTTCGCGGACGCCGCGGCCACGGCCTGGCTCGGCTGGGATGCCGCGCCTTCCGGCCGTTTCACGGCAGAGGCATTTCGTACGGCCACCAGCGCGCCCGTCGCGAAGGCCTGGTTCGAGGCGGCCCGGGAGATCGACGTGACCGCGGAGCTGGCGCGAGTCCGGGCGCCCGCCCTGGTCCTGCACCGGCAGAGCGCCGAACAGATCCCGGTCGAGGTGGCCCGGCGCATGGCCGCGGCCCTGCCCGACGCCCGGCTGGTGGAGCTGCCCGGCTCCACCCCGACGCTGTTCATGGAGAATCCGGCGGCCGACCTGAAACTGGTCACCGACTTCGTGACACACGGCCGGGTCCACCGCCCGTCCACCGCGCCCACCACCCTGACGCCACGCGAGACAGACGTGCTGCGGTTGCTCGCGGCGGGTGACTCGAACACGGAGATCGCCCGGCAACTGGGCATCGCGGTGCACACCGTGGAACGCCATCTGGCCAACCTGTACCGCAAGATCGGCGCCCGCGGCCGCACCGACGCGGTGGCCTACGCGCTGCGCATGACGGAATTCCGCCATCCCGGCTGACGGGTCACCAGGACGCGAACCCACCCTCCAGCGGCGGACGATCAGCGGTATGACGACCTCTACGACGTCCTGGCGTCTCGCACGTACCACCGCTCCGGCCGTCCGGGTGCTCGCCGGGCGGCGCCTCATTCCGCTCTGGGCCGTGGTCCATCACCGGGGCCGGGTGAGCGGCCGCGACCTGCGGGTGCCGATCGCCATCACCACCACACCGGACGGCTTCGTGATCAACCTGCCGTGGGGCGCCCGCACCAACTGGGTCCGCAACGTGATCGCCGCCGGCGGCTGCGTGATCCGCTGGAAGGGCGCCGACCACCGGATGACGGATCCCCGGATCATCGACGCCACCGAGGCGCGCCCCTACTACGGCCGCGTCACCTGGACGATCGCGAGCCGCCTCTTTCCCGCGGACGCCTGGCTGCTGCTGCGCCAGACCGCGGATTGAGTCCGGCGGGGACCGCTTCCGGCATCCTTGCCGGTACGCGCTACGCCGTTGCGATCCCATCAGGACCGTCCCGCCCACCGGGGCGAGCGCGCCGCCACTCCGGCCTCTGCCGCGCCCGCCGGGCTGAGGAGATCGGTGGCCGGGCAGGCCCGGCCGGTCGCCACCACCCCGGCCTGTCGCCGGTCGCGGCCGGGGCGTCCGCTCCCGCCTTGTACGACCGGTCACGGTCTTACCGATCAGGTTGCCGCTCTCAGCCGTTGCGCCAGTCACGGCAGTCGTCATCCCCGGTTGTCCAGGACCAGTCCCGCACGCAGCCGGCCCTCCCATGCTGGCGGGTACGCACGATCGGGTTGTCGAACACCCGGGTGGGCGCACACGGAACACGCCTCGTGCGCGGCCACCACGGCAACCGACCAGGTAAGCGACCACGACACCGCCACCGCGTGCACCCACCCACCCGTACGGAATCGCGACCACCGGCCCACGACGACCGGCGCTACGGCCGGGAGGGGCAACCCGGGTGCCTGGCCGGCAAGACCATGACCACCCGCCCAGCGTGACCCGTCGTTCAGCGTGACCGACGGCTGGGCGGCGAGCCGGCAACGGCCGTGACCGGCGGCACGTGAAGAAGTAGCGGTCGGCCCGGCCCGCCCGAGCGCCGATCTCCGCCCGGCGGGGGCGGCACAGGCCGGAGCGGGCAGCGAGATCGCGCCGACCGGACGGGACGGCCCTGATGAGGCGGGGCGAGGTCACGCGTACCAAAGGAAGAAAGCGGAAGCGGAACGCGGACCTCGACCCCCGAAGCTCTTTCTAGAACGGCTCGCCGGCCACGCCGCTGTAGCCGTGCAGCTCGTACTTCCCGGCGAGTTCGAAGATGCCGTCGAGGTAGCTGAGCATCCGCAGCGGCAGGGTCAGCAGGACGTACCGGTCGCCGGGGCCGTCGCCCGGTTCGAGCACGTCGACCAGATCGGGCCAGCGCTCGAGAAGCTCGCCACGGAAGACCGCGACGTCGGGATGCGGCTCGAGCGCGTCGGCGACCCCCTCGGCCAGGGCGTCGTAAATCTCCGCCGGGTTGCCGCTACCGGCCTTCCAGAACGCGAAGTCACTGCTCACCGCATCAGGCTAGCGGTAGGGAGTGGACATCACGCCATAACACTTTTGTCATTCGCCCGACCGAACGAGAACGGGGACGATCGATGGCCGCCCTCCGCCTCCGGCCGCGGCCTGCCTGAAGATCGCCTTAAGGAATCGACAGCCCCGCATGGAGGCGTTATGGTGCTCACGGCATGGGAGCGCTCCCACTCCCCCATCCCCATGGAGGTTTTCATGCGCAACGCCATCATCCTGCTCGCCGGCGGGATCCTGCTCACCGCGACAGCCTGCGGCACCGCCGCCGACACCGCCGCACCAGCCGGCAGCGCGCCGGTCGTCGCCCCGGGTATCGCGACCGGCTGTCAGGCGCTCGCCGCAGCATACGGGGCCAACATGGCGCCGTTCGCCAAGGCGCTCACCGAATCGGTCTCCGACCCCAAGGCGGTTTCCAAGGCCCAGCAGGCCCTGGCCAGCTTCGCCACCGCGATCGACGACGCCACGAAGGGCAGCGAGGACGCCGAGTTGCGTACCGATGGGAAGAAGGCCGCCGAGCAACTGCGCACCAAGTCGGGTGACGCCAAGTTCTTCCAGGCCATCAAGACGCCCGAGGACGTCGACAAGACGATGGGCCAGAACCTGACCGAGTGGCTGTCCCCGGTGCAACGCCACTGCCAGTGACCGTCCGGGCTGGCATCATGGCGAGATGGCGACGAACGCCCGGATCAAGCCGATCGAAACCGCCACGAACCGCGGCTGGGACGACTGGCTGACGTTTCTGGCCGGCATCGGCGCGAAGGACCTCAGTCACCGGGCCATCGCGGCAAAGGTGCACAAGGAGCTGGACGCCACCGGAATCGTCTCGCCCGGCTGGTGGGCGCAGTCGGTGACGGTGGCGTACGAGCAGCACATCGGCCGCCGGCAGGCCGGCCAGCGCGCGGACGGCACGTTCGAGGTGAGCGTGAGCCGGTCCACCCGTCTCGGCATGGCCGCCCTGATGGACGCGTGGACCGGGTTCGCGGCGGCGGACCCGCCCACCGCCAGGCTGTTCGCCGCCCCGCCCCGGGTGAGCGGCACCGAGCGGCGGATCACCTGGCGGGCCAAGACCCCGGACGGTACGGCGATCGTCGTCACCAGCGAGCCCAAGCCGAACGGCACGGCATCGCTGGTGGCCACGCACACGCGCCTGCCCTCGCCGGAATCCGCCGCCGAGGCCCGGCAGACCTGGACGGACATCCTGACCCGCTTCCTGGGGTCGGCCGCGGCCCGCTGAGCCGGAGCGGTCAGGCGGGTTCCGGGACCGCTTCGGGCTCGTCCGGGACGGGCTGGTCGGGCACCGGTATGGCCGGGACCGGATCGGGCGGCGGCGGGGGCAGCGGGTCGGGGCTGTCGGGAGACAGTTCGCCCGGGTCGTCGGGGATCGGCGCGCCCGGATCGAGGGGCGGGTATTTGTCCGGATTTGATGGGATGCTTGCCATGGGCATCGGGTGACCTCCTTACGATTTCGCCCGATTCTGAAAGATCGCCTACCCGCCCACGGCGCCCGGTAAACGGCTGACCGGAAAGGTCACCATGGCGAGGGCGAGGACCGGCGGGATCTCCTTGCCGATCTGGCCGAGCAGCAGGCCGGCGAGCCGGTCGCCACGTCGCCGGGGCGGAAATCCGGCGCCGCTGGTGAACATGGCCAGGTCGTAGTCAAGCGCCGGAACGCTGTCGACGGCGGCTCTGGCCGCGGGGGCGCTCCTGCCGCGCATCCGGGACGCCTGAACGCGATGTGGCGGCGAGGCCGTCCTCGCCGCCACATTCAGCACCAAAGCGACTGGTCACCCAGCGGAACCCTCACCGCCACGACCGACGCTGCGCTTTCCCATCGTCATATTTTGCCCCCACACCACAGCGGGCGATCTCGGCCCTTCATCGCCCCGTGAGGCCGCTCGTGCCGATCGCCCGAATTGCGGGCCTCCGGCCCGTTGCCACCGGGAAGCCTAGCGCAGGGGTGACGAAATTGCGGATCTAACACCCGTTTCGGTTCATGCGACTCGGCGGCTCAGCATTGACCGATCGGCCCCAATCGACTCGCAGCCCGAATTCGTAGCGCGTCGGCGCAGTCGGCTGGTCGGCTCGCCAGAGCACCGACCAGTTGCCATCCGAATCCAATTCGGCATCACTTACCGTGCCGCGCCGATTACGCTCCTCTACCGAAACCGCGACCGCCGGGGAATCAAAAATGAATCGAATAGTGAATTCTCCGATGTCGATCGACCTGACGTCGTATCGAAAGACATCGAGCCCTACCGATCGAAGTGGATTCCAGAGCCCGTTCGGAATAGCGTAATTGATCTCCCACCGCAGTTCGTCGCGCCCGGCGGCGGCGGGCGTGAAGTGAACGATGCCGCGCCCGTCGATACCGATGCCGCTGGGCATCCAACTGGCCTCGACCGGCGCATTGAGAACGCGGAGAAGCGGATTGGGTGAGACCTTCTCGTTCTCCGAACCCACGTACGGGGAGATGAGCGTCAGTTTGCGGTGGTCGAGAGGGCGGGAGAAGCGGGTGGAACGCAACTCGCGAACATGGTCCTCGTCGGCGGTCGAGCCCACCCGGAGGGTGAGGTCCAGATCCTCGACGAAGAGCCGTTCCGGATCGTCGGGCTCACTGACCCCGCTCTCGGGACGGCGCCGGGGCCGCACCGCGACGAGCAGTCCGGCGCCGAGCGACACCAGGCACAGGACCAGCAGTGCCACCCGTGGGCCCGCGCTCACCCCGACCACGAGCAGAACGTTGAGGATGGTCACTACGACCGGAACCGCCCATGAGGCCACCGTCGCCGCCCGCGACAGCCGGCGACCGGGCCCGCCCGGCAGATCAGGGTTCGCCATCATGCCGCGCCCTCCCGCTTGATGAGCTTCAAGGACCAGCTGATCGGATTGACAGCGGAGCCTCCCACGCCCGGTAGACCGGCGACGTCCCGCACGGTGTAGCGGTAGAGACCGGCGTCGTCGTGCTCGAAGGTGACCTCGTCGGGCAACCGCTGCGGTTCGAGAAGGCTGCCCAGCGACGCCGGCACCCGGAAGACGAACGTCAGCGATCGCACCGGGCTTCGGCGCTCGGACTCCTCGTCGAGGCCGATGGCCGGTGGCGCCCAGGAGAACTCCTGGTAGCCCTCACGCCGCAGCGGGTCCCAATAGCCCGGCGACCGATAGCTGGCAGACCATCTGACCCGGTCCTTCGGTGGGGCGAAGAGAACGAGCGCACGAGGCGGATTTCCCGGCAACCGAATCTCGACGGCCGCCTGCGGCTCGTGCGCGAGATCCGGCTTCCGGGTCAGGAGCAGCCTGATCTTCTCCCAGGTCAGATTGTGGTTGGGGCCGCGGTTGAGGGCTTCGAGATGAAACCAGTGCACGATCGACCCCTCCGCGGCCTCCGTGACATGGTGCTCCTCGATGCTGTCGCCGTCGGCATCCTCGCCGATGTTGAAGACGATGGTTCGGTCGTCGCGATACGGCCGGTAGCCGGCGAACGTGCCGTCCAGAGCGTTCCTGGTGCGCTCCACATCGGCTCGGGCCCGGTCCAGATCGGCGGCGGCCATCGCGGATTCGCCGGATTCACCGTTGAGAATGAGCTGGTAGGCGACCGGAAGCAGGCTGGCCGCCGCAATGAAACCGAGCGTCACCAGGCCTTCCGTGGTGAACCGATCGAATGAGGCGATCTGGATGACGGTGGCGGCCAGCCCGCTGATGGCCATGAAGGAGGGTCCGGCCAGCACGACGCCCCGGAGAACACGCTTCGAGCCTCGCTTGCGGCCGGGGCCGACCGTCATCGGGCCGGGCCCTGACAATCCGAACCGCGAGCTTCTCGAGCATTGCCCGGCCCTCCGGCTCCCCCGATGTTTCGCGAAACACCCTCAGAACTACGCATTAGTATGAAGTCTACGAAGAGGATGAACCAGGCGCATAAGTCGGAAATGCTGCGTAGTGACTATGTGGACCCGATTATCCGGTTGCCCTATGACCCCCATTCCTCACCATCGCCGCTGGTCACACGACGCGAAATAAGATCAGCGAAAAATGCTCGACAATCGCCCGTCACCCATACGAGGGCCCCGGGCAGGACGACGATTACATCGTCCGGCGTACCCTTGATCGTCACGGATTGGCGAGGGCCTCGGTGGGTGGGAGGCGGGCGGCGCGCAGGGCCGGGTAGAAGCCGGCAAGGCCGCCGATCAGCAGGGTCGCGGCGACGCCGCCGGCCATCGCCCACGGGGGTACGACGACGGCCCACCCCTGGGTGGCGGCGAAGGCGGCCGTGATGCCGATGCCGAGGGCGACGCCGCCGGCACCGCCGAGCAGGGACAGCAGCAGGGCCTCGGCCAGGAACTGGGTGCGGATCTGGCCCCGGGTGGCGCCCAGGGAGCGGCGCAGACCGATCTCGGAGCGGCGTTCCAGGACCGAGATGACCATCGTGTTGGCCACGCCGATGCCGCCGACCAGCAGGGCCACGGCGCCCAGACCGAGCATCAGGGCGTTGAGCGTACGACGGGTCTCCAGCTGGGCTTTCAGCACCTCGGACGGGCGGGAGACGGTGGCCTCGCCGGGGTTCTCCGGGTTGGCGGCGGCGCCGAGCAGCGGCTGTACGACGGTGACCGCGCTCTGCTGCGGACGGGTGTAGACGGTGGTCGGGTAGCCGTCGAAGCCGAGTTCGCGTTCGGCCACCGGCCAGCCGACGAAGGCGCCGTAGTCGAGATCGGTGAGCAGGTCGTTGGGGGCCAGGATGCCGACCACCGTGAACCATCGGCCGCCGAGCCAGACCAGCTGGTCCGGGCCCGTCTCGTGGACGGCCAGGGATCTCGCGGCGGTCCAGCCGAGCACCACGGCCGGGTAGGCGGTGTGCGCCTCGGTGAGCCAGGACCCGGCGACGGTACGGGCGCCGGCCACCGTGGGCAGGTCGGTCCGGGCCGCGTAGACCACGATGCCGCCGGTGCGCTCCGCGGGGATGTGGTCGTTGCGGTAGACCCGTACGCCGGTGCGCCCGACGGCCGACACGCTGTCGACGTCGGGCAGCGCGCCGATCATGCTGACCGCCGTGGTCGGCAGGTGGGACTCCTCCTCGGCCGTGACGGTCAGCAGGTTGGTGCCGAACGAGCTGAGCCGCCGATCCAGTTCGTGGGTCGAGGACGCGGAGATGCCCATGACCCCGACCATCGCGGCGATGCCGATCGCGATGCCGAGCGCGGACAGGAACACCCGCAACGGACGTGATCGCAGGCCGTGCCCGCCGACCCGGATCACGTCGGCGACCGGCATTCTGGCCGGAACCAACGGCGGGACGCTCATGCCGACACCTCCGCCACGCGTCGGCGCCGCCCGGGCTTCATGACTGCGCTCATGCCCGTACCCCTGAAATGATCTTGCCGTCTTTGAGCCGGACCTGTCGCGGCAGCGAGGCCGCGATGTCACGGTCGTGGGTGATCACGACGATCGTCGTGCCGGCGTCGTTGAGGTCGCGCAGCAGCGCCATCACGGTCTCTCCGGATTGTGAGTCGAGGGCGCCGGTCGGCTCGTCGGCCATGACCAGCGGCGGATCGCCGAGGACGGCGCGGGCGATGGCGACCCGCTGCTGCTCGCCGCCGGACAGCTGATGCGGCAGGTGCCTCATCCGGTGACCGAGGCCGACCCGGTGCAGCGCCCGCTCGGCGGCCTGCCGCCGGAAGCCGCGTGACCGGCCGGTGTAGAGCAGCCCGTCGGCGACGATGTCGATCGCCGGCACCCCGCGGGCCAGGTGGAACTGCTGGAAGACGAAACCGATGGCACGGGCGCGCAGCACCGACAGCTCCCGGTCGCTGAGCGCGCCGACGTCGTACCCGTCGATGCGCAGCGTCCCGGTGGTGGGCCGGTCGAGGGTGCCCATGATGTGCAGCAGGGTCGACTTCCCGGAGCCGGACGGGCCGACGACGGCGAGCAGTTCCCCGCGGTCGATGCGCAGGTCGGCGTCGTCGAGGGCGAGCACGTCACCGTACCGTTTGGAGACCCCGGACAACTCGACGACGGGTGTGGTCATTCCGGCACCCCCACGGAGATGCCCTCGGTGACGCCGTCGCCGGAGATCTCCACGTAGCCGCCGGAGAACAGCCCGGTCTTGACCGGCAGATACTCGCCGCCGGTCATCACGGCATAGCCGCCGCCGGACCGGGCGACCAGAGCCGTGACCGGTACGGCGAACACGTCCTCGCGGGTCTCGGCGGCGAGAATCACCTGGACCGACGCCACCTGGTAGCGGCCCAGCTTCTTCTGCTCGGGCACGGCGAGTTCGACGGGCAGGGTGGCGCCACCCTTCTCCTGCGAGGTGGGTGTGCCGATGTCGGTGACCCGCGCGGTGACGCCTGTGCCGTCGGGCAGTTCGACGGTCGCCGAGGTGCCGTCCTTGACCAGGTCGGCGTAGTCGGTGTCGAGGTCGACGGTCACGACGAGGGTGGTGCCTGTCCAGCGCAGCAGCACGCCGGACGCGGCGGCGCCGGTCTCGGTGGCGATCTCGGCGACGCGACGTGCCCCCGATGACACCACGGCGTCGCCCGGGTCGACCCGGCCGGATTCGGTGCGGCCCAGGTCGTCCTGCCAGTCGCGGACGGCGGCCGCGGTCGACGAGGTGTATGCGGCGTCGACCGTGAATCCGGTGTAGCCGAGGGCATGGAGGTTGCGTTCCAGCTGCCGGACGTCGGCGCCCTGGCTGCCGGTGGACAGGGTGCGGTAGAGCGGGATCGTGCCGTAGAGCAGCGGGACCCGCCGCTGGTCGAGGCGGTAGACGGTGTCGCCGCGTTCGAGGACGTCACCCTCGCCGGGCAGCCAGGTGACCATGCCGCCGCCGGTCAGGGGCGCCTGCACCCCGGTGGTGTCGCCGAAGCCGAGGTCGCCGCTGACCTTCTCGGTACGGGTCAGGGTGCGTTTCTCGACGGTGGCGGTGGCCGGTGGCCCGGCGAGCGCCACCTCGGCCGGGTCGCCGTCGCCGCCCAGCATCCCGGTGCCGGCGGCGACGGCGATCACCGTGACGCCCAGGGCCGGCAGCACGAGCAGGGTTCGTTTCGGGGCCATCAGTCCAGGTCCTGGATATGCGTGTTGCCGCCCGGGTCTTGGGAGTCGCAGGCCTCTCTGGCGTCCTTGAATTCCGAGGAGTGGGAATCGATCCCCGTACCGGTGAGAACTATTTTGACGGTGTCGCCCTCGACCTCGGGGTCGGGGAAGTTCGGCAGCTTTCCGCGCATGCATGTCGTCCAGGCGGTGACCTTCGCCGGATCGACGGTGCCGCCGCCGTCGTCCTCGCCCTGCGGTTGTTTGTCGCGGCAGGCCTCCTCCGCCTTTCTCAGCACCGCGTCGTCGACCTTCGGCAGTTCCTGGCTGACGCCGTTGTCCTCCCGCACCGGGTCGGGGGCGTTCGGGATGCCGTTCTCCCGCAGGCATTTCGTGTAGTCCATCGCCTGCTGGAACATGTCCTCGTCCGATCCGCCCGGCATCGCGGCGCAGCCGGAGAGCAGCGTTCCGCACAGCAGCGCGGCGACTGTCCAGGTCTTTCTCGTGTTCGTCATGCCGGGATTTCTACGCCCCGGCCGGTCACACGGCGGGCACATTCTCCGTCGGGAAAGAGATGGTGACGGCGAGCCCGCCCTCGGGCCGGGCGCGCACCGAAAGCTCGGCGGAGTGGGCGGTCGCGATGGCCGCCACGATGGACAGGCCCAGGCCGTGGTGGCCGTCGTCGGCGATCCGGTTGAGCCTCTGGAACGGGGTGAGCAGCCGGTCCACCAGCTCCGGCGGCACCGGTGGCCCGGTGTTGGTCACCGTCAGGAAGCAACGGCCGTCCTCGGTGCCGGTCGTCACGTCGACCCGCCCGTCCGGGACGTTGTAGGCGATCGCGTTGTCGACCAGGTTGGCCAGAAGCCGTTCGATCAGCACCGGATCGCCGGCGATCCGGGCCGGTGCCAGGTCGGCCACCACGGTGAACCCGTGACGCCGCGCGAGGGCGCGTGCCACGTCTCCGGCCAGTCCGGACAGGTCGATGCCGTCCCGGCGGTCCAGGCCGCGTTCGCTGGTCGCCAACACGAGCAGCGATTCCAGCAGGCGCGCCTGTTGCTCGCTGACCGCCATCAGCTCCTTGAACCGCTCTCGGAACGTGTCGGCCGTCGCGTCCGGGTCGATGACGGCCTCTTCCAGCAGGGCGTGTTCCAACGTCAGTGGGGTACGCAGCTCGTGTGCCGCGTTGGCGACGAACCGCCGGTGCGAGTCGAGGGCCGATTCCAGTCGCCCGAGCAGGCCGTCGACCGTGTCGGCGAGGTTCTTCAGCTCGTCACGCGGGCCCGGAGCGTCCAGGCGTTCGTGCACGTTGTGCGCCGAGATGCGCTGGATGGTGCCGGTCATGGTCTGCAACGGGCGCAGCAGCCGTCCGGACACCACCCAGCCCAGGCCGATCGAGATGACCGACATGACGCCGAGCGCCACACAGCCTTGTACGACCAGCAGGTGCATGACCTCGGCCTTCTCCATCCTGACCTGCTCGCGGGCGGCCGCGACCACCTGGCGCAGATCCGCGGGCAGGTCGGAGTCCGGCGGCGCGATGTCGCCCAGCACGACGGCGGTGATGATCTCGCGGCCGTCCGCCGACCTCTCGACAGACAGCGAGGAGGCGCCCCGGTTGTAGGCGACCAGGGCGTAGGTGATGGTCAGCAGCAGTGCGCCGGAGAACAGGAAGAGCAGGCCGTACAGCAGGGTGAGCCGCAACCGGACCGTCAAGGCCACCAGGGTTCCCCTCTCAGATGCGGTAACCGGCGCGGGGCACGGTCTCGATGACGGGTGGCTCGCCCAGTTTGGCGCGCAGCCGGTTCATGGTGGCCTTGACCGTCGTGGTGAACGGATCGGCGGCCTCGTCCCACACCCGTTCCAGCAGTTCCTCGGCGGACACCACCCGGCCCCGCGCGGTGAGAAGGTACTCCAGGACGGCCAGTTCCTTGGGGTTGAGCGGCAGCCGCTGCCCGGCGCGGGTCGCGACCCGCCGCGCCGGATCCAGCGTCAGGTCACCGTGCGCCAGCGTGGGCGGCACGGCGGGCTGGCTGCGGCGGCCCAGGGCGCGGATCCGTGCGACGAGTTCGGCGTACGCGAAAGGTTTGGGCAGGTAGTCGTCGGCGCCCATGGTGAGGCCGAGCACCCGGTCGGCGAGCGTCCCGGCCGCCGTCAGCATGAGCACCCGGGTCCGCTGCGGTTCGCGCATCAGCTCGCCGCACACCTCGTCGCCGTGCACACCGGGCAGGTCCCGGTCGAGGACGACGACGTCGTAGTCGGTCTCGGCGGCGCGTTCCAGAGCGACCGTCCCGTCGTAGGCGACGTCGACGGCCATGCCCTCACGGCGCAGCACCCGGGCCACCGAGTCGGCGAGGCGGATCTGATCCTCGACCACCAGGACTCTCAACACGCCACCTCCGCCGTTCGCCGCCAGCCTACGACCTGGGCGGTCACACGGCTGTCACAGCGATTTCCCGGGTTTTGCATCCGCACTCGGATCCGAGGCGTGGGGCCCTCGACGGGCTCTCGCTGACCGTCCGCGCCGGCGAGGTCTTCGGGCTGCTCGGCCCGAACGGCGCCGGCAAGTCCACCACCGTCAAGATGGTTGCTGGCGGCGGTCGCGATGCTGCTGCTGTCGACGCGCACGTTCCGCGCGTACCAGAAATCGGTCTGAGAAAGACTCAGGTGAAGGAGACCGTGGCGTAGCGGCGGCCGTCGGCGTCGGTCACAGCGACGGACGCCACCTCGGCCACCGGGACCGCCGCGGTGCCGTCGACCGTGACGCCCTCCAGCGTGTGCGTGCTCGATCCGATCCAGGCCCCGGCGGTCACCTCGGTGCCGCCGGTGGTCCGGACGACGATGCGGTACTCCCGGGCGGGTTGAGCGGCGATCACCGTTGAGCTCAACCGGATCCAGCCCTGCTCGGCGACGATCCGCACGGTCAGCCGGACGGAGCTGCCCAGGTCCGTGGTGGTCCGGACGATCGGTGACGCGGTGGGCGCCGGCGGGCGGGGTGACGGCAGCGGGTGCGGTGGTCTCCGGCGCGACGTGGCGACCACGGCGATCAGGATCACGACCACCGCGACGACGGCGATGACGGCCACCGCCCGCAGCGTGTGCCTGCCGTGGTGGCCGTCATCCGTCATTTCCGCTCCTCAGTCCACTTCGTGGTAGAGATCAGCCACGTCGTCGTCGAAATAGGGGCTCAGCGAGTAATCGAAATCAACACCGGCGCGGGATGTCAAACCGATGACATAGCCCAGAGAATTGGAGTAATTGTAATCCTCCAGCCATGGCCCGCCGCTCGCGCCGCCGGTGAGAATGCAGCCGACGTAGACGTACGAGTCCCACCAGCTGCCGTCGTAGGTGGTGACCTTGTCGCAGTAGTAGGGGACGTCACCCGGGTAGCCGTCGTCGGCCGGGTAGCCCCAGACGACGACCGTGTTGTCGTAGCCGTTGTTGACCCGGAGCCCGTTGGCGCCGACCACGTCGGCCACGTTGCCCCGGTCGTTGGCGTAGAGGTTGACGAATCCGTAGTCGTAGTCGTCGTCGGAGTCGTCCGACCACGCTGACCAGATGGTCCAGCTGCTGGCCCAGAAGACGCCGTACGGCTGGGAGTCGCCGTAGAGCTGCGGGACGAAGAAGGCGTCCACGAACGCCCAGTCGCCGCCCTCGCCGGAGTGCAGGCAGTGCGCCGCGGTCATGATCAGGTTGCGCTGACCACTGTTGACGACCGAAGCCGAGCACCAGCCCAGGACGGAGTCGTCCGCGGTGATGGCATACATCCGGCCATGTGTGGCCGGGGCCGGCAGGGCAGCCGTCGTCGCCGAGCGGGGCGCGGCGGCGGGCGGCGCGATCGTACGGGCCGGGGCCGTGAAGTCCTTGGTGCGTTTCTGCGTCGTCGGAAGGGCCGGCGAGTACTGGATCGGCTTGGCGGTCTCGATCGCCTTGTCGATCCGTGCCTTGGTCCACCGCGCGCTGCGAGTGGCCACCTGGGCGGGCTCGGCCCTGGCGCTGAGCCGTTCGAGTTCCGGTTCCGATGTGGGCGCCGCCGTGGCCGGCCCCGTCGGAGCGGCAAGCGCCACCCCGGAGCCGAGCAGGACGGCCACGATGATCCCTCTTAACCGCTGCAAGGATTCCCCCTTGTGCTGGTTTCGATGGCACAGGAAGGGGTTCCGGCGTCGCTGCCGATCTCCCCGTGATGTGAGCCGCGCATGCGCAGGGCAACCCTAGACATCGAGGTTTAGCGATGTCAAACGGGCTATCAGAATTCCGATTTAACAATCGTGAAAGTCAATGAAAAAGTGTTGGCTGGGCCACATTCGGGTCGACCCGCACCACCGCAGCACAACCGCCGGCCAAGCCGGTCCAGAATGATCGGGCCCGCGAGGAACACGCTGGGCTGCGTTGGAGCCGCCGTCGATGACGGTGACTGATGCTCGTATTCGTGGGCTGCTCCGGAATCCGGCGGCACCGGTCGGGGCGCTGACCCGGATCCGGCGGTCCGGCAGGCGATGGCCGCGTGCCCGCGCCTGCCGGTACCCCGGATCGTCGCGCTGCTCGACGACCCGGAACTGGCCGAGCACGCGGCCGCCAACCCCGCCCTGCCCGCGGCCGAGATGCAGCGGATCGCGGGCCCGGCCTGAGGCCGGTCCCGGCGGCTGGTCAGATCGGGGTGGCCGCCGCGATACGGCCACGGACCGTGCCGAGGCCGATCAGCGTGCCGGACGGGCCGGGGGCGGTCGCGGTGATCTCGACCTCGTCGCCGTCCGCCAGGAACGTGCGGACCGAGCCGTCCGGCAGGATGATCGGCTCCTGACCGTTCCAGGACAGTTCGATCAGGGAGCCGGGGTCGCCGCCGCTGATCGTGCCGGAGGCGTACAGGTCTCCGGTGCGCAGCGAGGCGCCGTTGGCGGTGAGGTGGGCCAGCATCTGCGCGCCGGTCCAGTACATGCCCGCGAACGACGGCCGGGCCACGACGTGGCCGTTGAGCCGCACCTCCAGGCGGATGTCCAGACCCCACTGCGGGGTCTTCTCGTCGTCGAGATAGGGCAGGAGCGGCACGGTCCGGGCCGGTGGCGCGACCCGGGCGTGTTCCAGGGCGGCCAGCGGCACGATCCACGGCGAGACCGAGGTGGCGAACGACTTGCCGAGGAACGGGCCGAGCGGCACGTACTCCCAGGCCTGGATGTCGCGGGCGGACCAGTCGTTGACCAGGCACACGCCGAAGACGTGCTCCTCGAACGACTCCAGCCCGACGGGTCGGCCCAGCGTGGAGGGACGGCCCACCACGTACCCCAGCTCGGCCTCGATGTCGAGCCGCTGTGACGGACCGAAAGCGATCTCACCGTCCGGGGTTCGGCGCTGGCCGCTGGGGCGTACCACCTCGGTCCCGGACACCACGACGGTCCCGGCCCGGCCGTGGTAGCCGATCGGCAGGTGCTTCCAGTTCGGGGTGAGCGGGTCCTGCCCGGGCCGGAACATTCTGCCCAGGTTGGTGGCGTGCTGCTCGGAGGCGTAGAAGTCGACGTAGTCGGCGACGGTGAACGGCAGGTGCATGATCGCGTCGCCGGCCGGAATCAGGTGGCCGCCGAGCAGGTCCCGGTACACCTCGTCGGACAGCCAGGTGGTCAGCGCGCCGCGCAGCGTCGCCCACACCCGCGGGCCGGCCGCGAGCAGCGTGTCCAGCGACGGCCCGGCCACCGCGCCGGCCAGTTCCGGGGCGAGACGGCGGCAGGCCGCCGGCAGGTCGATGATCTGGTCACCGACCGCGACGCCCACGCGCGGATGCGGGTCGGCCGCGGTGTGGAACACCCCGTACGGCAGGGTGTCGACGCCGAACGGGTGGCCGGCCGGAATGTCGAGCCAGGTCAACGCGGATCCTCCAGTAGACCGAAACGCAGCAGGCCGTCGACCGGCTCGCTGATGCTGCACGTACCGAAACTGACGAAGTGGTGCCGGACCGCCTTGACCAGGACCTCGTCGATCCCGGCGACGGCGGCCGCGACCCGTTCGCCGTCCTGGTCGGCCAGCGCCCGTTCGATGTCGTAGCCCTGGAGGGCACGGGCGGTCGCCAGGATGACGTTGAGGTAGCCGTGGTGCTCGAACCCGGTGGCCGGATCCCGGTGCCGGACCGGATCGTGCAGCCCGGCGGTCAGCTTGAACGCGAGACCGCCGCGCACCGCCGCCCACAGGGCACCGGCCAACCGCGCTTCGCTGGGGAACGCGTCCGCGCGTACCCCTCCGGTCCTGATCTTCAATCGCTGGCCGGCGTCACGCAGGGCCGCGACGCGCGTCGCGGTGATCTCGTCGCAGGCGATCTCGTGGTACGCGGTGAGCGTGCCGCCGTAGGCGGACGCGGCCGGGCCCTCCACCGCGACGATCTCCACCGAGGGGTGTTCGGGCAGGTCAACCCCGAGATCGGGGACGACGAGCGAGACGCGCAGGGGCGGCCCGCCGGCCGTGGCGGCGACCAGTTCGTCCCAGCGGGCCAGGGAGCAGATGAACGGGCCGAGAAGCGGCGCCCACCCGGATTCCGCCCGCTCCCGATGGGCCCGAACGGCGTCGGCCATCGGCAGATTGCCGGGCGGGAAGATCGCGGCGTCGTCGAACAGGCCGGTGAACAGCGGGTTCATCGGTTCTTCGCCCAGGTCCAGGCGTAGACGCCGTCGTCGCAGAGACGCCCGGCCTCGCCCAGGCCCAGTGGCCGGAACGTGTCGACCATGACCGCCAGTTCGTCGAACCGCTCGGCGCCCAGGCTGGCCTCGATGGCGGCCGGCTGCGGGCCGTGCGAGTGGCCGCCCGGGTGCAGCGACACCGAGCCGATGTTGATGCCGGAACCCTTGCGGGCCTCGTAGTCGCCGCCCACGTAGAACATGACCTCGTCCGAGTCGACGTTCGAGTGGTAGTAGGGAACCGGCACCGCGAGCGGGTGGTAGTCGACCTTCCGCGGCACGAAGTTGCAGATCACGAAGTTGTTGCCCTCGAAGACCTGATGCACCGGCGGCGGCTGGTG
Organism: Actinoplanes hulinensis; assembly: GCF_019429605.1. NCBI lineage: Bacteria > Bacillati > Actinomycetota > Actinomycetes > Micromonosporales > Micromonosporaceae > Actinoplanes > Actinoplanes hulinensis. Next base: position 232,824 of record NZ_JAHXZI010000007.1, read on the forward strand.
GACACGGCCGGTGATCGGCTCGAAGTCGTTGACGTTGAACGCGTACGGGTACAGGCAGCCGTCCCAGCCGACCACGTCGAACGGGTGGTGCGGCAGCACGTGCACGGTTCCGGCCAATCCACCCGGCCCGTCGCCGCGATGCTTGATGTAGACCTCGACGTTCTCCCCCTCGACGACATGAGGAGCCTCGGGGGTACGCAGATCGCGTTCACAATACGGCGAATGTTCGAGGAACTGCCCGTACCGGGACAGGTAGCGCTTCGGTGGCGCGATGTGGCTGTTCGCCTCGATCGCGTACAGCCGCAGCGGAACGTCGCCGGACGGCACCCACCGGTGGGTGGTCGCCCGCGGCATGATCACGTAGTCGCCGGCCCCGACGGTCAGGTCCCCGAAGATCGTCTCCACGACGCCGGAGCCCGCCTCGACGTAGACGCACTCGTCGCCGGTCGCGTTGCGGTACAGCGGGGAGGCGGCGCCGGCCACCACGTACCCGATCCGGACATCGGCGTTGGCGAGAACCAGACGCCGGTCCCGGATCGCGTCACAGGACTTCCACTCCTCGCCGTCGAACAGCTCGTGCAGTTTGAGGTGCCGGGGCAGCAGCGGCTGGTTCGGCTCGGTCGACTGGTCGGGCAACTGCCAGAGGCGGGCGCCGATCACCGCCGACGGAACGTGCCGGTGATACAGCAGCGACGAGTCGGAGGAGAACCCCTCCTCCCCCATCAGCTCCTCGTAGTAGAGCCGGCCGTCACCGTCGCGGTGCTGGGTGTGCCGTTTGGCCGGGACGTCGCCCGCCCTCTGGTAGTGCGCCATGGGACCCTCCCGATCAGGTCAGAAGTTGCCGCGCTTGGCCTGCTCGCGCTCGATCGCCTCGAACAGCGCCTTGAAGTTGCCCTTGCCGAACCCGAGCGACCCGTGCCGCTCGATCAGCTCGAAGAAGACGGTGGGCCGGTCGCCGATCGGCTTCGTGAAGATCTGCAGCAGATAGCCGTCCTCGTCCCGGTCTACCAGAATGCCGCGCTTCTGCAGCTCCTCGATCGGGACCCGGACATTGCCGATCCGGGCCCGCAGCTCCGGGTCGGAGTAGTAGGAGTCCGGCGTCGCCAGGAACTCGACACCCTCCTCGACCAGCGCGTCGACCGCCTGGAGGATGTCGTTGGTGGCCAGCGCCAGGTGCTGCGCGCCCGGGCCGCGGTAGAACTCCAGGTACTCGTCGATCTGCGACTTCTTCTTGCCGACCGCCGGCTCGTTGAGCGGGAACTTGACCCGGTGGTTGCCGGACGCCACCACCTTGCTCATCAGCGCCGAGTAGTCGGTGGCGATGTCGTCGCCGATGAACTCGGCCATGTTCGTGAAGCCCATGACCCGGTTGTAGAAGTCCACCCACTGGTCCATGGCGCCGAGCTCGACGTTACCGACGATGTGGTCCAGCGCCTGGAAGATCCGCTTCGGCGCGCCGGGACGCTTGCGGTGCGCCGAGGTCCGGGCCACGAAACCCGGGAGGTACGGGCCGGTGTAGTGCTCCCGGTTGACCAGGGTGTGCCGGGTCTCGCCGTACGCGGCGATGGCGGCGATCCGCACGGTGCCGAACTCGTCGGAGACGTCGTGCGGCTCCTCCAGCACGGTGGCGCCCTGTGCGCGGGCGTGCTCGACGCACTTGTCCACGTCCGGCACGGTCAGCGCGATGTCGGCGATGCCGTCACCGTGGCGGGCGTGGTGGGCGATGATCTCGCTGTCCGGGTCCACGCCGCCCTTGATGACGAACTTGATGGCGCCGCTCTTGAGCACGTACGCCATGTGGTCACGGTTGCCGGTCTCCGGCCCCGAGTACGCGATCAGCTCCATGCCGAACGCGGACTGGAAGAAGTGCGCCGTCTGGGTGGCGTTGCCGACCGCCCACACGATCGCGTCCCACCCGGTGACCGGGAAGGGGTCGCCGGCGGAGTCGTACTCGACGAGCCCCACCAGCTGCTTGAGGGTGGCGAGGTCCAGCTCGGCGAGCTTCTCCTCATCGGTCAGCGTGTCGTTGACAGACATCCTGCTCCCTTCACCGCGGGCTGCTGTTGACTCGCAGCCTGCTCAAGGGCAGTGGGCTGCGCAACAAGTCCATCCGGAGACGAGCAACCTGCCCAGATCCCTTAGGTTGGAGCCCGGATCACTGCACAATCTGCCCACTGTTCTGAGGAGCCGCATGACCCGCTTCACCGACATCGACGATCTGCTCGGCCGGACCGACCTGGGGGTGAGCGGCTGGCACCTGGTCGACCAGGACCGCATCGACCGGTTCGCCGAGGTGACCGGCGACCATCAGTGGATCCACACCGACCCGGAGCGGGCCGCCCGGGAGAGCCCGTTCGGCGGCACGATCGCCCACGGCGCGCTCACCCTGTCGCTGTGCATGACGTTCCTGACCGAGGTGGTCCAGGTCGACGGCGTCTCCCTGGTGGTCAACGGCGGCTTCGACAAGGTCCGCTTCCAGGCGCCGGTCCCGGCCGGCGCCCGCCTGCGCGGCCTGGTCACCCTCCGCGAGTCCCGGCGCATCGACGGCGGCGCCCGCCTGGTGGTCCGCACCCGGGCCGAGATCGAGGGCTCCACCCGCCCGGCCTGCCTCGCCGACCAGGTCCTGGCCCTCTACAGCGGCCCCGCCTGACGCAGGCGGCGGGCCCGGGACACCAGGTGACGCTGTTCGGCGAGGCTGGCCGTGGCCTTCGCGGCCCGGTGGTAGCAGTCGTGGGCGGCGGTGCGGTCGCCGGAGCGTTCCAGCAGGTGGGCGCGGACCGACAGGAGGCGATGGTGGCGGGCCATGCGGTCGTCGCCGTCCAGGGTGGCCAGCAGGGTCAGGCCGGCGGCGGGGCCGTCGATCTCGGCCAGGGCGATGGCCCGATTCAGGGTGACCATCGGGTTGGGGGCTATCCGCTCCAGGATCAGGTAGAGGGCGTGGATCTGGCGCCAGTCGGTGCCGGCGGCGGTGGGCGCGTCGGCGTGGGTGGCCGCGATCGCCGCCTGCAACTGGTACGGACCGAGCGCCGACCCGGCCAGCGACGCCTTCGCCAGCGCCATGCCCTCGGCCACCTGAGCCCGGTCCCAGCGGGTGCGGTCCTGCTCGTCGAGCGGCACCAGGTCACCGGAGCTGGTGGTGCGGGTGTCCCGGCGCGCGTCGGTGAGCAGCATCAACGCCAGCAGCCCGGTCGCCTCGCTGTCGTCGGGCAGCCGAGTGTGCACGAGCCGGGTCAGCCGGATCGCCTCCTTCGCCAGGTCGGCGCGGATCAGGCGGTCACCGGCCGACGCCGTGTAGCCCTCGTTGAAGATCAGGTAGAGGACGTGCAGGACGACCGTCAGCCGTTCGGCGCCCGCGGGCGGTGGGAACGAGCTTCCGGCGGCCCGGATCCGCTGCTTGGCACGGCTGATCCGGGCCGCCATGGTCGCCTCCGGCACCAGGAACGCGCGGGCGATCTCCGCGGTCGTCAGGCCACCCACCGCCCGTAGCGTCAGCGCGGTCTGCGACGCCGGGGTCAGCGCCGGATGGCAGCACAGGAACAGCAGCAACAGCGTGTCGTCGGTGTCCGGCACCTCCGGCGGCGTCTCGGCGGAGACGGCCGCCTCCCGTACACGGCGGGCCTGCTCGCTGCGCACCTGGTCGACGAGCCGCCGGGACGCGACCGTGGTCAGCCAGGCGCGCGGGCTCTCCGGCACACCCTCGGCCGGCCATTGCGTGGTCGCGGCGAGAACGGCCTCCTGTACGGCGTCCTCGCAGTCCTCGAAACGGCCGTGCCGACGGACCAGCGCGCCGAGGACCTGTGGCGCGAACTCGCGCAACAGGTCCTCGATGGCCGGTTCGGTCACGCGTCGAGGTTGCCGTCGGCGAACATCACCTGGCGCACCTCGACACCGAGGCCCTCGATGGCGGCGTCCGGGATCTTCGCGGCCAGGGCGAGGGCGCGCTCCCGGTCCTCGCAGTCGACCAGGTAGAAGCCGCCGAGGAACTCCTTCGCCTCCACGTACGGGCCGTCGGTGACGACGGGCGCCTCACCCCGTACCGAAACGACCGCGGATTTGGAAGGGTCGGCGAGGGCGAGCGTGGTGATCAGCTCGCCGGACGCCTTGATCTCCTCCATGAATTTTCCGTGGCCGTCGCCGATGGCCGCCTTCTCCTCGTCGGTCAGGGCGTCCAGCACGGCCGGGTTGATGTGCAGGCTGATCAGGAAACGCATCGTCCTTCTCCTCTTCGGGGTTCGGTTCCGCCCGGTAGTCGGAGCCGCCCCCGTCGTCTTGACGTCCTCCCCGGAGAAATCTCAGCCGAGAATCTGCCAGCCGTGCGCGGGAACGGTCCCGGGCGTGCCGCCATCACCCTCCAGCACCCGCAGCCCGGCCACGTCGATGTCGAACGTCGTCTCGGTGTCACCGACGTTGAGCAGGGTGATCAGGCGGTTTCCGGGTGCGGTGGAGACCAGGGCGGCGGCCGTGTTGGTCAACGACAAGGATTCGGTACGGGCATGCGTGAGCCACGGGTGGCGACGGCGCATCCCGATGAGCCGCTGATGCAGGCGGTAGGTCGGCCACCCGTACGCCGAAAGATCCTCGGGTTTGGCCGGAAAGAGTGGGCGGACGTCGTCGTCGCCCCCGGCACGATCCTGCTTCACGCCGCGGTAGGCCTGCTCGTCGCCGTAGTAGACGCTCGGCGCGCCGCCCGTGGTGAACAGCACGGCCAGGGCATGGCCGAGATGGCGTACGTCGTCGAGTCGGCTGGCGATGCGGGTGACGTCGTGGTTGCCGACGAACGTGAACGGGAGCCCCGCCCCGAGGATCTCACCGTGCCGTTCCAGGGCCCAGACCAGCTCGAACAGGTTGCGGTCGTTGAGGCTGCTCCAGATCGCCTTCCACAGCTCGTACTGGGTGATCGAGTCGAGGCCGCTCTCGCGCAGATAGGCCGGGTAGTCGCCGTGGATCAGCTCGCCGGTGAACCAGGCCTCCGGATGGCGCGAACGCACCCGGTCGACGACGGCCCGCCAGAACCGTGGCGGCACCGCGTAGGCGGCGTCCAGCCGCCAGCCGGAGACACCGCGGTCGAGCCAGTGGTTCATCACCCGGACCACGTGGTCGAGGACCTCGGGTTCGTCGTGGTCGAGGACGACCAGCGCGTCGTGGCCCTCGAACACCTCGAAGTCGTCCGGTCCCGGGCCGGTGTGCCGGAACCAGTGACGGGGTGCCGAGAAGCCGCGGCCGACATGGTTGAAGACACCGTCGAGCATCACCCGCACACCCCGCGACCGGGCGGCGGCGACCAGCTCGTCGAAGTCGGCGTCGTCACCGAGGCGCGGGTCGATGCGGAAGTGGTCGACGGTGTCGTAGCCGTGCGTCCCGGAGGCGAAGACCGGCCCGAGTTGCAGACCGTTGACGCCCATCTCGACGGCGTAGTCCAGCCAGTCGACGAGGTGACCGAACCGGTGGCCGGGACCCCGGTGCAGCCCGCCGGTGAAGCCGAGCGGATAGACGTGCCACCAGATGGCGTGATCGGCCCAGTTACTCACCCCGGTAAGGGTAACCGGGTGGGGTCAGCACCACCTTTGTCCGGGAGCTAGCCGGATGGGAATGATTCATGAACCTTCATACGGTCGGTGGGCAGCATTTCCCGCATCCGTATGGAGGGCATGAACATGCGCGTACACCTGCGTCGATTCGGCGCGGCCGCCGCTCTGACCGCGATCGCCGTCGGGGCCGCCGCGGCACCGGTCTCGGCCGCCACCCGGCCCGGCCCGTTGCCGGCCGCCGTCGACGATCTGCACGAGCTGGGCATCACCGGGGTGCAGGGGTTCACCCGGGTCGACGGGGTGGTCAGCCGGGCGCGTGCGGGGGTCGGCGACCTCGAGCGCGGCACGCCGGTGCCGATGGACGGCTATCTCCGGATCGGCAGCAACACCAAGACGTACGTCGCCGTGGTCGTGTTGCAGCTGGTCGGTGAGGGCCGGCTGTCGCTGGACGACACGGTCGACCGGTGGCTGCCGGGTGTGGTCGCCGGCAACGGCAACGACGGCCGCCGGATCACCGTCCGGCAGTTGTTGCAGCACACCAGCGGCCTCTACAACTACACCCGCGACATGGCCGGGCTCTTCACCGAGGAGGGCTTCCGGGAGCACCGGTTCGATCACTGGGAGGACGCCGATCTGGTCGCCCTCGCCATGAGGCACGAGCCGGGTTTCGCGCCGGGCGCGAGCTGGGACTACTCCAACACCAACTACATCCTCGCCGGGATGGTGATCGAGAAGGTCACCGGGCGGCCGTGGGAGTCCGAGGTCCGTTCGCGGATCCTGCGCCCGCTCGGCCTGTCCGAGACGTCGGCGCCGGGCGACCGGTCGACGCTGCCGCGGCCGCACGCCAAGGCCTACCAACAGTGGACGCCGGGCGCGGCGCTGACCGACGTCACGCGGTGGAACCCGACCGCGGCGAGCGCCGCCGGCGCCATGGTGAGCACGCCGTCGGACCAGGCGAGGTTCTGGCAGGCGCTGCAGGACGGGCGGCTGCTCGAGCCACGGCAGATGGCCCAGATGCACAAGACCGTCCTGGCCACCACCTACCAGGACTTCATTCCCGGAGGACGGTACGGGCTGGGCATCATGTTCATCCCCAACCGGTGCGGCGGGTACTGGGCGCACGGAGGCGACGTGCCCGGCGTCAGCACCGTCAACGGGGTGAGCGCCGACGGCGACCGGGTCGCGGTGATCGCGCTGCACACGCAGCTCGCCGACGCGGAGGCGGGGGCCGCCGTGCACCGGCGCACCCAGCGGCTGATGGACGACGTCATCTGCGGATCCGACTGATCGCCTCAGGGCTGTCGTAGGGACCGTCCGATCCTCGTCGCGGGCGGCTCCGCACCGGCGTACCAGAATGTGATCATGGACGGGATCACCTTGCGCCTCTGCCCCGGCAAGGGCAGGCTCACGGGGGAATGCCGGGCAGGTACCACTGACCCGGTGTGATCTCCAGGCGGTCGACCTCTTCGGGCGGCAGTATGCCGGTCAGCAGCTCGCGCATGATCGACGGCTCGCGCTCAGGCTCGACTGTTACATCTGGAACAGTCGACTGGTCGGTGCCGGGCACCTCCCACCACCTCATGACCGCGGCCGCCGAACCGTGCCGGATCCGGTCGGCGGCTGCTCGATGATGCGGCCGACCGCCCGCTCGTACTCGGCACGCTCGACATTCCGCCACGCGTGCGCGGCAGCGACCCGGCGTCTCCACAGCAGGTGTCGCACGATCTTGACGACCATCTCGTCGGTCCCCTCATGCAGTGTCGGGGGACGGCGGCATGCGCGAAACTTCACCTGACGGCCCCGCGCCCGCTGCCGTCATACCGTGGCGCCACCGCAGGGGACAACCCACCGGCAGTTCACGGCCATGTGCCGAGAGTGGCGGAACGATGGTCCGCTGAGAGAATCCGTGCGTCCGCAGGTCACGAGGCGGCGTCCGCAGCCCTGCGGACAAGTCAGTCGGCGACGCCCGGCCGGGCTGCCTCGGCCCGCTCGCTCAGCTCACGACCCTCAGGCGCCCCCGAATCCAGCACACCGCCCACCAGCTCGTCGACGCGCCACCAGTTCGATGGCACGATTCGCCCCGACTCGATCGCCGTCCGTGCCTCCGCGGCAGCCTCGTCCGGGCGGCCTTGCGGGCCGGAAAGCAGCGCCAGGCCGAGATCGAGTCGGGCGGACGCGATCCGCCGCGGCCGCGCACCCTCCGCTTCCAGTTCGGCGAGCACCTCCCGAGCAACCCGTTCGGCGGCCGGGTCGCCGGCCCACGAAAGGGTCGTGGCCGTGTAGGCGTGCATTTTCCCCGGGTCGTACTGGTAGTGGTGCTCCGGATGCTCCGGCGTGGGCCGGTGCTCTGCCATCCGCTCGACCCGGCCCAGCGCGTCGCGCATCGCGCCCTGGTCGCCGAGCCGCGCCCACGCCCGGCCCTCCTGGGCGGTCGCCTGCACGATTGCCGACCCGCTGGCCGGGGCGATCGCCTGTGCGTGCCGGGACAGCTCCACCGCACGTCGGTGGCCGCCGCGGGTCAAATGGTCCCAGGCCTGTGTCTCCAGGCACCAGGCGGCGATCTCGGGATGCTCCGCCTGGTCGGCGAGAGCGGCCGCCGTACTCAGGTGCGCGGCGGCCGTGGCCCGCTGCTGTAGGTCGATGTGCAGTGTGGCGCGTAGCAGCGACAGCCAACCGCCGGCGACCAGGAGACGCCGGTGTTGCTGCAGGGTCGTCCGGCCGGCGAGCAGTTGGTCGATGTAGCGCAGGTGGCGGCGCACCTTCGGGAGTAGCTCGGCGGGTGGGGTGGTGGCGTAGGACATCGCCATCCGGTCGGCGATCCCGTCGAGCCGGTCCAGGATGGTATCGGAGACGTCGGATGCGGCGGCTCGCTGCGCCAGCTCCAGCGCCTCGAACTCGCCCTCGACGTCATCGGGCGCCGGAGTGCGTAGCCTCGTGACGAGCCGTCCGCGGGCGTCGAGTGCCCGGTCGAGGGCGGCGGCGATCTCCCGGGTGGGGCGCCGCTGGCCCTTCTCCAGGTCGCTGATCTGGCTGGAACTCACGGTCGAGAGTGCGGCGAGCTGCCGGTAAGACAGCCCGCGCTGGTCGCGGAGTCGGCGAAGCTCACCAGCGAACTCGGTCAAAGCGTCACATCCCTGCTTGCGGTCAGGGGGCGGCGGCCGGGCCGCAAGACACCGGCCACCGACATCGACGGTACGCCATGGGCCAACGATCAGGCGGTCCGTGAGGAAGTAGGCCGATCAGGCCGATATGGCCGCCCGATCGGGTCGCCAGATTGCCGTCCGTACGGGAAGTCGTACCGCGGGCCCATCATTGATCATGGACGGGTGACGGACTTCGCCGCATCGCTGGCCACCCCTCCCATGTTCGCCGCGCTCTCCTCGGCCCGCCGCGTGCTGATCGCCGGCGCCGGCGGCGGCTTCGACATCTACGCCGGGCTGCCGTTGGCCTTGGCGCTGTGGAACAACGGCACCGAGGTGCACCTCGCGAACCTGTCCTTCTCCGAACTGGAGCTGATCGACCGGAAGAACTGGGTCTCCGAGCAGGTGGTCGCGGTGACCCACGAGACGACCACCCCGGACTGGTACTTCCCGGAGGGCACGCTGGCCCGCTGGCTGGCCAGAAACGACCTGCCGTCGACGGTTCACGCCTTCCCTCCGCTCGGCGTCCAAACGCTGCGGGAGGGCTACCGTTTCCTGATCGACCGCCTGGACATCGACGCGATCGTGCTGGTCGACGGCGGGACCGACATCCTGTGCCGGGGTGACGAGAACGCGCTCGGCACCCCGGTCGAGGACATCACCAGCGTCGGCGCGGTGGCCGGCATCGACCTGCCGGTGAAGCTGGTGACCTGCCTCGGCTTCGGCATCGACGCGTACCACGGGGTCAACCACGTGCAGGTGCTGGAGAACATCGCGGCGCTGGACCGCGACGGCGGCTACCTCGGGGCGCTGTCGATCCCCGGCACCAGCCGTGAGGCCGTGCTGTACCGCGACGCGGTCGCCGACGCCCAGCGCGCCACCCCGGACCGGCCGAGCATCGTCAACGGCCAGATCGCGGCGGCCGTCGGCGGCGAGTTCGGCGACGTCCAGTTCACCCGGCGCACCAGCGGCAGCACCCTCTTCGTGAACCCGCTGATGGCCATCTACTTCACCGTCGACCTGGACAAACTCGCCGCCCGCTGCCTCTACCTCGACCGGCTGGAGAACACCATCGGCAGGCGGCAGGTGATCACCCGCATCGAGGCGTTCCGCAACGAGGTGTCACCACGAATCCCGCGCTCCTACCCGCATTAGGTCGTGTGTTGTAGATCTTGAGGGAAGATCTTGATGTGTCTCGATGTTGATCGAGGCGCTATGAGCGCAAGATTTGAACTCACCGATGCTGAGTGGGTTCTGCTTCAGCCGCTGCTGCCGCAGGACCCGCCCCGCGGTGGTCGCTGGCGTGACCACCGCACCGTCATCTCCGGAATCCTGTTCCGCGAACGCACCGGCATCCAGTGGCGTGACCTGCCATCTCGGTTCGGGAACTGGCAGACCGTCTACCAGCGCAAACGCCGCTGGGCCCTGGACGGCACCTGGCAGCGCATCGCCGAACGGCTGCGCCTGGGCGCCGACGACGGCGACCCGGACTGGACCGTAGGCATCGACTCCACCGTCGTCCGCGCCCACCAGCACGCCGCCGGCGCCCGTCACCGGCCACCGGCTGACCAGTCAAAACCCTGACGGCGACCGGCCCCGCCACCGAACCCGAAGCCCTGGGCCGCTCCCGGGGCGGGTTCAGCACCAAGCTGCACCTGGCCGCCGACCTGCGCAGCAGGCCCATCTCCCGATCCCTGACCGCCGGACAACGCCACGACCGCATCGGCTACGACCAGGTCATGGCCGGCATCCGCATGCCCCGCCGCCGTGGACGACCCCGCACCCGACCCGACCGGCTGCTGGGCGACAAGGCGTACTCGGTCGCCGCGATCCGCACCGGCCTGCGCCGACGCGGCATCGCCGCGACCATTCCCGAACGCCGCGACCAGCAGAAGAACCGACTCAAACGCGGTTCCCGCGGCGGCCGGCCACCGGCATTCGACCCCGACCGCTACCGGCAGCGCAACACCGTCGAACGCGCCGTCTCCAAACTCAAACAGTTCCGCGCCGTCGCGACCCGCTACGACAAACGGGCCTTCATGTACCTGGCCACAGTCGACATCGCCACCATCAAAATCTGGCTCCGCGACCTCACCAAAGATCCACTACACACGACCTAGTCCTCGTCGTCGCCCTGGACCCGGCCGCCCAGCGCGGCGGGCGAGGCGCTCGGTGCCGTCCGAGTAGACGCCCTTGATGTCGACCTTGTCCTCGCGCCAGCTGAAGCCGACGGCCTCGCCGCGGTCCGATGTCGCTCCAGACCACATAGCCGGCAAACCGCAGCTCAGGCGTGTCGTCAGCGATTTCCTCCCAGTCCAGCCGGCTGATCGGGTCGGTCTCGCTCTCGAACCCGTTCTCGGCCCGGGTGATGTGGAAGTCGTACCCATGGCCGACACTCTAGAAATGGATCTTCGAGCTGGCGACCCCTCGCGATATCTCGGCGCCGACGACATCGTCGAGACAAACCATCCGGCGGTACGGGCATTGGCCGCCGGCCTACGCGCGGCCCACCCCTCGGACGCGGAGTTCGCGCGGGCCGCCTTCGAATGGGTACGGGACCGCGTCCAGCACTCGATCGACGCGCGGGATCCGCGGGTCACGCTCACCGCCGGTGAGGTGCTCGACGCCCGGGTCGGGCTGTGTTACGCCAAGTCGCACCTGCTGGCGGCGGTCACCCGGGCGGGCGGCGTCCCCACCGGACTGTGCTACCAGCAGTTGCCCGGCGAGTCCGGGCCGGTGCTGCACGGGCTGGTCGCCGTGCACCTCGACGGCCGCTGGCACCGGCAGGATCCGCGCGGCAACCGGCCCGGCATCGACGCACAGTTCCGGCTCGGCGAGGAGCGGCTCGCCTTCCCGGTGGACGAGGGGGATCTGCCCGAGGTGCACGTGTCGCCGTCACCCGCCGTGGTCGCCGCGCTGCGTGGCGCCGACGACGTGCTGGAACTGTGCCGGAGCGGGCTGCCCGCCGCACCCTGATCAGATCGTGGCGAGACGGAAGTGGGTGATGGCCGTTTCGGCCACCTCGGCGGCTTCGAGGTGGGTGTTGTCGATCCGCAGGTAGTCGGGGCGGTCGTCGAAGCGGCCACCGGAGTTGAGGTCGTACCGCTCGTCCAGGGCGAGCAGATTGCGCCGGGACGCTTCCCGGTCCCGTTTGGACGGCTTCTCGGCCAGCCGGGACGCGCCCTCGTTACGCCGTAGCCGCTCCTGCTGAGTGGCCTCCAATTCCAGGTGCAGCACCCGGCCGCCGCGGTCGCGGAACGGCTCGGCGTACCGGGTGATCGCCTGCTCGTCCGCCGGCTCGTCGAACGCCCACACGTAGGTGAAGATCAGGCCGGGCAGGTCGCTGGCCGCCACCTCCTCGACGATCTCCCGGCGGAAGCCCTCCACCAGCCGGTGGAAGGGCGGGCTGCCGAACGGGAAGAAGCGCAGCACCGGCTCGATCGCCAGATGGTTGTGGAACAGCCGCAATCCGGTCCGGGCCGCGATCCGCTCCCCCACGGTCATCTTCCCGACGGCCGGCGGTCCGACGATGAACAGCAATGTTCCGGTCACGGACGCAAAGATACCGATGATCTACGACGGAGCCCTTCAGGGCCGGACTGCGCGGAGGTTTCCCGCGGCGGTCTCGCCTGCGAGGGCGTGTTCACCGCCTCAGACGGAGTGGCCCGCACAGTGAGCGTTCAGGGCACCGACCGAGTAGGCGCGACCAGAGAGGCAACGGTGTTTCCTTGGGATGCCAGCCGCGCGTATGCACGTGGATCAGTGCTCGGTGCGACAGGGACCACGGTCTTCGGCGGCACGGTACTCGGCATGGGCGTGATGGGCACGATCCTCGTGGCCTGCCGTCAACCGTCTCTCGCCGCCCATTCGTCGACAGCCTGATACAAGTGCGTCAGTTGACGATCGCCCCACTCAGCGTCCGGGTCGGGTTCGAGAAACGTCATCGCTACGCTGGCGAGGCTCAGCGCCGACAGCGACCAGCGCCGTTCGGCCGGTGCGCCGAACGGGCTGGCCAAGGTTCCCCACGCGCCAGCGATACGTGCGACACGTAGGCCGACGCACACGCTGACCGGCTCGCCACTCATCCCGCGTGCATCGCCATCCCGCTTGTCGCCGCGGCGCCTACGACCACGGATGTCTCCTCCGAGTACTCCGAGGGACTGGTAGGAACGGGACGGGCCCGGCATGTTCCCGGCCCCGGGCTCCGCGTCGTCGGTCAGACGGATTCGAGTTCGTGGTCGTTTGCGGGTTCGGGCGTCGCACTCGCGTTCCCGGCTGCTCCGACGCGGTTGTTCACCGTGTTCCTCAGGGCTCTGGCGAGGAGATAGACGCCGCCGAGCATGCTGATCACGGCGGCCGCGATGCCGTACGCCGGTGGCAGGTACATGGCCAGGAACCACGACTTGGTGTCGACGCCGGTCAGGATGAAGACCAGCGGGATCAGCCCTTGAGGGATCAGCAGAATCGCGCCGAGGGTCCAGTACAGGCCATTGATCGCGCCGCCCTGCTTCGACGTTTCCGCTTTTCGGGCGGCGGCGGCCCGGCCGGTGCGCATGGTGTGCAGCATCTCGGGTCCGTGAGTGATGAGCCGGCCGATGGCCAGAGTGCCTAGCCAGCGGCCGGCGAGGACGCCGGTCACCGCGCTGACCACCAGCCCCGCCCACGCCAGCCACAGCACGTCCAGGCGCTCGCCGAGAAGCACGACAGCGACCGCCGGCACGGCGGGCAGCATGCCGACCCAGAACAGGACGTTGGACTGGCCGGTGGTGTCGGCGCGTTCGAGCGGGTTGCTCGGGCGTTTGTGCGCGTCCGGGCCGGGGACCATTCCGAACACCGACGAGTAGACGATGAGCCCCGCGCCACCACCGAGCAGGGCCGGAACGATCGCGGCCACCCACGGCCAGGTCCAGGTGTAGCCGCTCCACCAGGTGAACCCGACGCTCAGCAGGATCGTGGGAGGTGCGAAGACGATCAGGTACGCCCACTGCCGGCCGCGGATGTCGGCTCGTTCGGTGCCGATCGTCAGCGTCTGCCAGAGCGCGGTGCCGTCCTGGCTGTACAGATTGCAGGCCGACGTGATGGCGAACAGGGCGAGCGCCGGACCGGCCCAGGGCAGCAGGAGCCGGGCGTCGAACGTCAGCGGCAACAGCACGGTGCCCAGCGCCCAGATGATCGGCACGATGGCGGTGGTCGTGCGCAGCGGATCGCGCAGCCAGGTGCGCAGCTCCTTGCGAACGACCGTGCCGGTCGGGCCGGCGAGCAGGCCACCGGCCGCGGGAGGCTGATCGGCGCTGCCCCGGATGGTGACGCGGCCATGACGTGGGTTGCCCAGTTCGACCGACCAGATCAGCAGCAGGAGCCCGCACAGGACGGCCAGCCCGGCGGACGCGGCGAAAGCCAGTGGCCAGTCCCCGCGCCCGGCGGCGTCCACGGCCACCACACCCCAGCTCGACGGGATCCCCCGCAGCGTGGTCGTCATCGTGCTGGAGAACCCGGTGGTGAGGACGTCGGAGTACATGATCGCGACGACGATCATCCAGCCGGACTGGGTCAGCACGAGCATCGCCGCGAACAGTAGGCCGGTGACCGCCGCGCCCACCCGGGACGCCGCGACCATCCCGAACAGCGCGTAGGCCACCCGGGACAGCAACACCACGAACACCAGTTGCAGCGCCGCCGCCGGCACCGCGACCAGCGCGGGGACGAAACCCTGCCGGGCGCCGTACGTGACCAAGGCCAGGAACCCGACCGCCGTCACCGCGGTGGTGACGCCGACGAACGCCGCTCCCAGCAGCCCCACGGCGAGCTTGCGGCGCGGCATCGGCAGCAGGGCGAAATGGTCGGCACGCAGCACCGCCGATCCACCCCACAGTGGCCCGATCAGCCAGCCGAGCGTCCACATCACGAACACGCACGCCAGAAGATCGCCCAAGACCTTCTCATTCGGTACGTCCACCAGCGTGAGCCAGATGGTCGCCGCCGCGAACAGCAACCCGAACACGGCCCCGACCAGCATCCACGCGGCTCGGCCACCGGTCATCGAGTTCTTGATGACCGCCAGTTTCATCCGGATCAGGACGCCAGCCACGACAAGCCCTTCCGGGTGTGCTCGCCGCCGCCGACCAGTCGCACGAACGTCTGTTCCAATGTGGTGTCGCCGCGCACCTCGTCGAGCGGTCCGGCCGCGACGACCTGCCCCCGCGCCATGATCGCCACCGTGTCGCAGAGCTGCTCCACCAGCGGCATCACGTGGCTGGACAGCACCACCGATCCGCCGCCGGCCACGAACCCGTTCAGGATCGATTTGAGGGCCGCCGCCGACACCGGGTCCACCGCCTCGAACGGCTCGTCCAACACCAGTAGCCGCGGCCCGTGCAGCAACGCCGTCGCCAGCCCGATCTTCTTGCGCATGCCGGTCGAATAGTCGACTACGAGCGTCCGCTCGGCCGATCCGAGTTCCATGACGTCGAGCAGTTCCTGCACACGACCCGCCAGCACACCCGCGTCGATGCGGCGCAGCTCTCCGATGTACGTCAGAAGCTCACGCCCGGTCAGCCGTTCCGGCATCGACAGCCCGTCGGGCAGCACCCCCATCAGCGCCTTGGCCTCGACGGGATCGGTCCACACGTCGACCCCGAACACCTTCGAGTCACCGGCGTCAGGCCGCAGCAATCCGACCGCCATGGACAGTGACGTGGTCTTGCCTGCACCGTTGGGGCCCACCAGCCCGAAGAAGGAACCCTGCGGCACCACGAGGTCGACATGGTCCACCGCCACATTCGCGCCGAACTCCTTGTGCAGCCCGGTCAGCCGCAGCGCTGCCGGCCGACCCGCCACGTCATGACTGTCAACATCCGCGGACTGAGTAGTCGCAGGTTCCATGGTTCCCCTCGGCATCGCTGGATGGAGCGGAAACAGTTTCGCTGACCAACCGCGCGCCCGCCGCCCCGTTCCTCAATGGACGGCACGCTACTTCCGCGCACGCTGCTAATTGGACGCCGGACTTGACCATCGCCCGACTGTTGACGACAGTACGGGCGAGCCGTCTGGCCGCCTAGGTCGCCGTCGGAGGGCTGACCAGCCGAGGGACCTGCGGCATATCTGACCGAGACGGTTCGCGCAGCGCCACGAATGACCCCTGGGCCGGCGCCGCACGTGACGACCAGCTGGAGATCCTGCGCGCCACCGACTACACCTTCCGCGCCTGCATCGCGGAGACCTGGCGTGACCGCCGCATCCTCATCGCCGGCGACGCCGCGCACTCGACGCCGCCGTTCATCGGCCAGGGCATGTGTGCGGGCGTACGCGACGCCATGAACCTGGCGTGGACGCTCGACGCCGTCATCGACGGCCACGCCTCCGCCACCCTGCTGGACAGCTACCAGGCCGAACGCCGACCGCATGCCGAAGCCCTCATCAACCTCGCCGTCGTTCTCGGGCGGGCCATGACCGGCGGCGGAGCGGCGGCCGCCGTGGCCAGACGCGCGACTTCTGACCGTGGTCAGGCACGTACCCGCCGTCGCCACCAAGGTCCTCGACGCCACCTCACCTCGACTCGAGGGGCCGCTGGTCGACAAGCGGCTGGCCGGCAAGGCCCGCGGCACGCTGCTGCCATTGACGCGCATCGGCCCCGACGGCGTCCTCGTCGACCGGCTCCTGGGGCCTGGATTCTCCTTCCTGGCGACCATCGGGACCGACCTTCCGGACCAGGCCGGCAGGCTGCCGCTGACCCGGGTGTTCATCGATCCCGCCCCGCCGGTCGCGGGCGAGCGCCGGCTCGCGGCATGGCTCGGCGAGGTCAACGCCTCCTGGACGCTCATCCGCCCCGACCGCACGGTGTACGCCGTCGGCCGGTCTGACACCGAACTGGCCCCAGCACTCGCGAAGCTCGGTCCCGACCTCACCGGAGCAACCGCATGACCGCAGAGCGACGCCGTCGGCAACCCGGCGCTGCTCGACTTCTACGCCCGGCTCGTTCCCCCGAAGGATCTCTGACCGCTTGAACCGGCCTACGGGGGCCCACCGCGGGCAGGGCACACGAAGGTCCCCGACCGGATGTGACGCCGGATCTCATCCCTGGCGAAGGAAGTCAGGATGATCGCGCGGCGTCAGAGTGAGGGCCAGACGACTACGACCGCGGAGGACTTCCGATGGACGAGGCCTATCCGTACCGTCCGGCCGCGATGGCCACCCGGGATCGCGCCCACACCCTGTTCGCGCAGACCATGGGGTACGTGGCGGGCACCACCGCGCTGTTCGCGCTCGGCGCCTATCTCGGTCGCAACCTGCCGGGCTTCGCCGCGTTCATGGCCTATCTGGCGTCGTTCGCGGCCCTGATCGCCATGCAGTTCACGGTACGCAAGTCGAAGGAGACGACGGTCGCACTGCTCGGGGGGTTCGGGCTGCTGATGGGGGTCGCGCTCGCGCCGACGCTGGTCTACTACGCGAACACCGACCCGCAGGCGCTGTGGCAGGCGGGGGCGGCGACGGCGCTGTTCGTCGCCGGTTTCGGAGCCGCCGGATACGCCACCCGCCGTGACCTGTCGGCGCTGGCCCGGCTGTGCTTCTGGGCGCTGGTCGGCCTGCTGATCTTCGGCATCGTGCTGATCTTCGTGAACATCCCGGGTGGCGCGCTGATCTACTCGATCCTCGGCCTGGTGATCTTCGCGGGTTTCATCATGTTCGACTTCCAGCGGCTGCGGCGCTCGCGGGACATCGACTCGGCCCCGCTGCTGGCGGCGTCGATCTTCCTGGACATCCTGAACGTGTTCCTCTTCTTCCTGCGGATCTTCCGGGGCGGCAACCGCTGACCGATCAAGGCCGGGCGCGGGCGGCTCGGGTGAACTGGTCGTCGAAGCGGCGCGGGAACGGCAGCATCAGGTGCCGGTCACGCCATGGCCGCATCTGGCGGACCGCGTTGAATCCGGCCGCGGTGACGACCCTCTCGGCGCGGGCGAAGAGCGGCAATGCCGGGTACGGGTCGAGGTGGCCGACGCCGGACGGCAGCCCGGCCGGGCGGTGCGGCGCGACCAGCACGAACCGGGGGCGGGCGCCTTCGAGGTCGGCGCAGTCACGGGCGTACCCGATGAGCTCTTGAATCTCGGCCGAAGGCCCGGAGTGAACGATGAGCCAGGCGCCGTCCGCGACGCCGGACGGATCGGGGTCCCCGGCGGCCGGCGGGTCGGCCAGGGACAGCGGGCCGGTCAAGGGCAGCGGGGAGTCGCCGAGGTCCTCGACCGCCCAGATCCGGTCGTAGCGGATCGGGTCCGAGGGCATCAACGGGCGGTAGACGTCCCAGCGCAGCAGCCGCGCCAGGTGCACGGTCTCCGTCCCCGGCGGAACCGACGCGGCCGACAGCGAACCGTCGATACCGGCCGGGAACGCGTCCACCACCAGCAACGACGGGCGCAGCGTGTGCAGCGCCGACGTGGGCAGCAGCCGGTGCGGGCCGAGCACCCGCGGGTCGGCGGTGAACGGCGACGTGCTCAGGATCGTCGCCGGCTCGTCGCCGTGGCAGGTGTGCAGGTAGGCGCGAATCCGGGTGAGATGCCCGAGCCCGCCACCCTGCGCATAGCAGACGATCACGACACGGTGGCCAGGACCTTCAGGTAGCCCTCGGTCTCGGCGGCCACCCCGAACCGGTCGTGGACCCGCCGCTCGGCGGCCGCGCCCAGGACGGCCAGCTGGTCGGCGGTGGCGTGCGCGGCCCGGTGCACTGCGGCCCGGCCGGCGTGCGGGTCACCGGCCGGGAACGGGAACCCGATCGTGTCGTCGACCAGGTCGGCGAGCCCACCGGCGTCGGAGGCGAGCAGCGGGATGCCGAGGGCGGCCGCCTCGAGGGCGACGTTGGGCAGCCCGTCGTAGAACGACGGCAGCGCCACCAGGTCACAGGAAGCGTAGACGGACAGCAGTTGGTAGCGGTCCTGGAACGGCAGCGCCGTGTGGGCGATCTCCGGGTGGGCCGCCAGGAACTCGCCGATGCCGGGTTCGAGTTCCCCGGCCAGGATGACGTGCAGGTCGTGCCGGCCGGCGGCGATGGCGTCGAGCAGCAGCCGTACGCCCTTCTTGTTCTTCAGCTGGCCGATGACGCCGACGGTGCGTTTTCCCGGCGCCACGTGCGCGTCCCGCCACGCCTGTGCGTCGCGGCGTTCGGACGGCAGGATCCGCCACTCGGTGGTGTCGATGCCGTTGGCCACCCAGGTGACGGGGGTGTGCGGGGCCAGCGCGGACACCAGCGGCGCGGTGTTCGCGGCGACGACGCAGACGTGGGCCGACGAGCGCAGCGCCTCGAGGACGACCGGCTGGCGGCGCAGCGAGAACATGCCGGTGTCGAAGTCGTTGCCGCGCAGCAGGGTGATCAGCGGCAGCCCGGACCAGGCCGCGTAGACGGGCGCGGACAGCAGCGGGTAGGTGCCGCCGAACGCCACGATGTGGGTGTAGTCGCCGATCACCGGGGCGAGGCTGGTCCAGAGCAGGCGCAGCGCGTGTTCCGGGTCGTCGGTGAGCGGCACCGTCCGTACGCCGGTGACCCGCTGGGCGGTGCTGCGGCGGCTCAGGTGGACGACGTCGACGTCGACACCGGCGCCGCGCAGGCCGCGGACGATGCGGTCGCAGGAGTTGGCCATGCCGCCGGGGCTGGGCGGGAAGTTCTCGGTGATCCAGAGCAGCCGCATTCAGCTGTCCACCAGGGCGTCGTCGCCGTCGTCGAGGTAGTCCTGGTCGGCGGCGGCGCCGGGCTCGAAGGCGGCCCGGTCGTAGTCGTCGAAGCTGCTGTAGTAGACGGTGTCCCCGTAGTACTGGGCCTGCCGCTGCCGGTAGACGCGACGGCGGGCGGCGGCGGCCGCGGCCGGGTGGCCGAACCGGTTGCGGGCGGCCGCGCACTCGGGGCACAGGCCGCCGTCGGCGAGGTGGTCGGCGCAGACGGCGCGGCCGCAGGCGGGACAGCCGGCGACCGCCATCTGGCCGCACTTGCCGAGGGTGAAGAAGCCGGTCGTGACCGCGCAGGGCGTCATGTTGTTCACCTGGTCCAGCGGAAGGTTTCGGTGGCGACCGTCAGGATCCGGTCGAGCTGCTCGTCGGCGGACTGCGGCAGCCGCAGCAGTTTGGCGGCGGCGAGCACGCTGCGGCGCTCCCCGTCGCGCAGGGTCACGCCGATCCAGGCCGGTGGCGCGGTCTGCGGGCGGGCCCCGGCCACGCCGCGAGGGAGCCGGCGGCGGACCTTGATCAGTTGGGTGAGCTGCGTCTTCCGCTTGATCTTGGTCTTGCCGCTGCTGCCGCGCCTGGTGACGCGGCGCAGGCGCTGCCGGTCGACGATCAGGATGTCCAGGCCGCTGCCGTCGCGCAGGCCGGCGTGCAGGCGCAGCCACGGGTCGATCGACCACGTCTCGGTGGCCGAGCGGGCCGGCGGCCGCACCGGGATGCTCCGGGCCGGATGGGACTTGGCGGGGACGTGGATGCCGCGCAGGTCGGCCGTGACGGCGAGGACGCCCTTCGGGCCGAGGTCCTCGCAGATCTCGGTGAGCAGTGGCAGGATCACGTCCATCGCCCGGGGCGGCAGCGCCCACTTGGAACGGCGGATCAATCCGGCGTGCCGGTGCAGGCTGGCGGCCAGAGCGGCCCATTCGGCGGCCGGGTGGGTCGCGGCGAACCCTCGTTCGAGGATGAGCGCCTGGTGCAGCGGGTGGAATCCCGCGATGGCCGCCTTCTGCTTGCGCCAGAACATGACCCGGACCGTATCAGTGGGCTTCGACCCGGTCGTACACACCGGCCAGCCGGGCGCGGGCGTGTTTCCAGGTGAACCCGTCCTCGACGTGGCGGCGGGCGCGCTCGCCCAGATCCCGGCAGGCGTCCGGGTACTCCAGCAGCACGCGGATGGCGCGGGCCAGTTCGGTCGGCCGGTCCGGTGGCACGAGCCGGCCGTGGTCGCCGAGCACCTCGCGGATCACTGGCAGATCCGAGGCGACCACCGCGGTTCCGGCCGCCATCGACTCCCACACCTTGATCGGGCTGCATCCCTGGTCGAGGTTGCGGGGGCCGGCGGTCAGCGGGGCCACCGACAGTTCGGCGTGCGCCAGCCAGGCGGCCACGTCGGCGTGCGGAAGCTGGTGCTCCCACCGGATCCGGACACCGAGGCGTTCGGCGAGGCGGCGCAGCGGGCGGGCGCGCGCCGGCGACACCGACGAGCAGACGACCAGGGTGAGGTCGGTGAGGTCGGCGAGCCGGGCGAAGGCGCGCAGCAGCACGTCGACGCCCTGCCACGGTTGCAGCGCGCCCACGTAGATCACGTAACGGCCCGGCGCGGTGGGTGGTCGCGGCACGTCGGCCGGCACCGGGTCGGCGCCGTTCGGCACGAGGTGCACGCGGTCCGGTTCGGCGCCGCGGTCGGTCACCGCCTTCAAGATCACCCGCGATGGTACGACCACCGCGTCCGCTTCCTGGAGACAGTGCTCCTCCAGCTCACGGATCTTGGCAAGGGTGCTGGGTGCGGCCAGCGGCCAGTGGTACGGCAGTTCGATGGACGGCAGGCCGTTCGCCTCGTAGACCAGCCGGGCGCCGGTGGACAGGGCGGGCAGCGCACCCCACGGGTCGCGGACGTGGCAGATCTCCAGGGTGTCGCGGTGCGGGGCGAGCCGGTCGGCGGCCCACCGCGAGAATGCCGCGGCCCGGTCCAGCAGGTTCGGCACCACGTCGGTGAACCGGACGATCTCCACGTCGCCCTCGCGCTGGTAGGCGGGCAGTTCGCCACCGCCGAGCACGCAGAGCAGGCCGCCGCCGTACCGGTCGAACAGTTCCGCCGCCATGTGCCGGATGTGCACGGCCGAGCCCTTGGCCGACGGGAACCGGTCGAACGCCAGATACGCGGCCCTATGCACGGCGTCTCCCCCGATGCCAGTCGATCTGTGCGGCCAGGCCCTCGTCCAGGCCGGTCGTCGCCGTCCAGCCGAGCAGTTCGGCGGCCCGGGTGGTGCCCGCCCATGTTCTGGCCACGTCGCCGGGCGCGGCGTCCTTCGGGACGGTCGGCGCCGGGGTTCCCAGCAGGTCGGCGATGCGGTCGAGGGCGTCGCGCAGGCTGGTCGTCGTGGGGTGGCCGATGTTCAGGACGGTCCCCGGCGGCAGCGGCGTCCCGGCGGCGCGGACGGTCGCGTCGACGACGTCGCCGACGTAGGTGAACGAACGGCTCTGGGCGCCGTCGCCGTACAGCGGGACGGGTGAGCCGTCGAGGGCCGCCTCGATGAACCGGTGGAACGCCATGTCCGGGCGCTGGCGGGGCCCGTACACCGAGAAGTAGCGCAGGATGACGACCGGCAGGCCGTCCGCCGCGGCCTTCTGCGCGAGCCGCTCCGCTTCGGCTTTCGAGGCGGCGTACGGGCTGCGCGGGTCGATCGGGTCGTCCTCGGCGCACGGGCGGTCGGCGCTGCCGTACACCGACGAACTCGACGCCAGCACGAATCGGGGCCGGGTGGCCGCGCAGGCGGCGAGCAGGCGTTCGGTGGCGGTGACGTTGTCCCGCCAGGTGGCGGCCGCGCCGTCACCCCACGACGCCCGCACCCCGGGCCGGCCCGCCAGGTGCAGGACCACGTCGGCATCGGCCAGCGCGGTGAGGTCGCCGGTGGCGAGATCGCACCGGTCCGGGCCGTTCACGTCGACCGGCACCACGTCGTGGCCCTGCCCGGTGAGCGCGTGCACGAGATGCCCGCCGATGAAACCGGACGCCCCCGTCACCACAACCCGCACACGCGGCACTCTATCCGGTGGCCCACCTGCCGGGAGCGGCCCGGGAGACCAAGACCGATCGGTACGGCACGACGACGATCCTTCCCGCCGGGAGCGGCCCGCGAGACCAAGACCGATCGGTACGGCACGACGACGATCCTTCCCGCCGGGAGCGGCCCGCGAGACCGAGACCGGCCCGTACGGCACGGCGGCGGTCCTTCCCGCCGGGGCTACGCCGCCCGGCGTCCGCGGCCGGTTGATCCTGATCGGGCGTCCACCGCGCAGAGAGCGGCGGGCCGGGCCAGGCCGCTGCTCGGGTTCTCCCGCAACGGGCGGACGGCGGCCGGAACCGGCGAACCGGCCGGGACATAGGCCGCCGTAAAACTGCCGTGGTAGCCGAACAGCGGCCCGAAGCGCCGGTTCGTGACGGTCACCCGGATCCGGAACCGTTCGGCCCGCTCGTCCCACCACTCGTGCACCTCGGCCTCACCGGTCACCGACGACGGGCAGCGCACCCCACCTCGCATCGTCTGCGGCCCGCTGCGGATCCGCAGGCCGCCCCGGCCGTCGACGGACACGTCCAGGTCGACGGCCAGGTGCTGGGTGGTGCCGAGGTAGTCGATCACCGTGTCGCGGCCGCCGTCGTACACCATGGTCGCGTCGAACCGGCGGCGCCGGTGCGGCCGCACCTGGAAGGTCCGCACGAACGTCAGCGTGGGCCGGCCGTAGGTGTCCGGGTAGGCGTAGTTCTCGATGGTGAACGGGATGCCGGTGCCGGTCTCCGGGAACAGGATGTGCCGCAGCGTGCCGAAATGCAGGAACGGCACCGTGAAAGCGCCACCGCGCCACACCCGGTCCATCACGCCGGTGCCGACACAACCCTGGTCGCGGTCGCCGTCGACGCCGAAGCGCCGTTGCAGCCGCGGGTGCAGCCGCCCGAAATCCGCACGCAGAGCGTGCTCGAAAACCGAGGTCATCGCGGGGTCTTCCTCTCCGGCCAGGCCACTCGTCACAAGCGGTCGGCGCTTCACAAGAGCCTTCTTTGGCTGCCCACGGCGTGGATCCGCAATCCCTCGCCAGTGGACGCGTCACCCGGAGCGATCTTGGTCGATTTACCACAGTTTCTGGTGGCAAGTCGTTCAAGATCGCATAAACCCGGCATGCAAAGCGGGCGAAACGGGCGCATGTTTCCGATATAAGCCCCATTTCCGCCTAGCCCGGCAGACGGCGCCCCCATGCGGCGATTCGCCCGACCGGCGCTTGACGTGGAACCGCGAACACCCAAGAAGAAGACTCACAAGCAGTTGGCGTTTCATAGCGGTTGGCGCCTCACGAGCGGGCACGCGATTCGAGCCCGACGACTTCCGAGCGGGACACGCGAATCGAGTGGGTCGCTCTTGCCGGGTCGGCGGCGGCATCGTCGGGCCGCGGGCGTGTGCCGATGCGGGGGTACGCCGAGCGCCAGCCCGAGCGCGATCAGGACGACGAGCGGGCGGCCGTCGAACGTGACGGCGGCGGTCACCAGAGCCGCGCGTGCCGACAGCTCGGCGAGGGCCCGGCGGCGGGCGCTCTCCGGGGACACGCCGTGTTCCAGCCACAGGCGCAGCCGATCGAACGACCAGGCGGTGGCCCACCCGAACACCGGCCCGAACACCAGGTCGACCAGGCGGCCGGTGCGCCCCCAGCGGGTCCGGTAGGCGTACCCCGTCAGGAAGCGCACCCCACCGGGAACCGGAACATAGCGCCAGTAGCCCGACCCGTCCCGGATCGGCGAGCGAGGGTCGGCGGAGCCGAACCGCAGCGCCGACGTGGCGGAACCGTCGGCCTGCCGCCGCTCCCCGCTGTGCTCGCCGTGCCCGGCGATCTCGACACCGGGCAGGACCGCGGTGGCGTAGGTGAATGCCTCCGGAACGCTGCCCGGCACCGGGTCGATGCGGCCGAACCGAACGTCCCACCGGGCATGCCGCCGATGGTCCTGGGTCGCGGCCCACACCTCCTCCAGCGGCGCGCTGATGATCGTTTCGACGTAGACCCGGGCCACGGCACCCCCTTTGAGCGAGTGCTCAAACCCTAGCAGTTTTGAGCAGATGCTCAAGACCGTGTTCGCCGGATCACCCACTCCGCCACCACGATGTTGATCAGCCACCCGGCGGCCAGCGTCCCGGTCTTGCCCCACATCGTCAGCGGCCCCGCCGTGACCAGCCAGAATCCCTGGGTGAACGCCTGCGTGCCGGCCCCCATCCCGATCGCGTAACCGCGGATCATCCAGGCCCGGTGCCGCGCGAAATCCCGCCGCAGCACGGCCGCCAGCCCGAGACTCAGCGACACCGCCATGTATACGACGACCACGACCCGGACGGCGGCGGTGGCGTCACCGTCGATCGGCGAACGCGGCAGGAACAGACTCAGCCACAGCCCGCTGAACGCCGCGACCAGACCGGCCGGGACGACGACCCGCCCGGCCACCCGATGCCAGCCGCGCCGCCGCCGCAGCCGTGGCGCGAACTGGAACGCGCCGAGCACGCTGAACACCAGGACACTGACGATGTGCACGATGACCGGCAGGGGCGCCGAGGTGATCCGCTCGCTGTCCGCCAGCACCTGGGCGCCACCCGCGAACTCGGCCAGCCGCAGACTTCCGGCGATCCCCGGAACCGCGGCTAGAAGCAGCAACGCACCCGGAACGAGCCAGTTCGATGTTCGCATGTGCCCATCGTCGCGAGGGACACGCGCCGGTTCATCGGAGCGAGGTCCGGAACCGGCCCGTGCTGAAGTGCCGTCCGGATCCCGTACTTCAGACCGATCCGTCCACGCCCACCGAGTGTCAGGCGAAGCCGCCGTTGCTGAGCAGCAACTGGCCGTTGATCCACTGGCCCTCGGGTGAGCAGAGGAAGGCGACCAGGTTGGCGGTGTCCCGCGGGGTGCCGAGGCGGCCGAGCGGCGTCTGCCGCAGCAGCAGATCGCGGCCCTCGCCGGACATCCAGCCGGTGTCGATCGGACCGGGGTTGATCACGTTGCAGCTGATCCCGAGGTGCGCCAGCTCGTGGGCGGCGGCCTGGGTGATCCGGTCGAGGGCGCCCTTGCTCGCCCCGTACGGCAGGTTCCCGACCGTATGATCACTGGTCAGCGCGATGACACGGCCGTCTCCGTGGCGGCCGCGGTACCGCTGACCGTGCTCCCGGATCAGCAGCCAGCTGGCCCGGGTGTTGACGGCGAAATGCCGGTCGAAGCTCTCGACCGTGGTGTCGAGCAGACCGGAGTCGACCGACTCGCAGTGGCACATCACCAGGGCGGTGACCGGCCCGAGGCGGCGCTCGGCCTCGTCGTAGACCGCCGCGGGCGCCGCCGGGTCGGCGAGATCGGCCTCGATGGCGGCGACGGCCGCGCCGTACCCGATGAGGGTTTTGGTGATCGTCTCGGTGGCGCCTTGCTCCACGCCCCAGGTCATCCGGTCGTCGTAGGGCGTCCAGTAGGTGAAAGCGATGTTCCACCCGGTGGCGGCCAGGCGGGCGGCGATGCCGGCGCCGATCCCGACGGTACGGCCGACCCCGGTGACAAGTGCCGTCGGCCGGGTCTGCTCAGGATTCGTCACGGGCGGATCCTCCACAACCGGCCCGAACCGCGCAAACGGTTTCCCGGTCAGTCCACGTAGGGCAGGCACAGTCCTTCGGGGTACCGCCAGAGGTTCATGCTCGCTTGCGCGTCGGCCGCCGTGTAGAGGGCCGCGTTCTTCTTGTCGACGTCGGCGCCGGCCTTGTCCAGCAGCGCGATCACCGCCTTGCGCGCCGCGATCTGGTCGGCGAGGGCGGCCCGCACATCCTTGTCGGTGGTCAGGCCCCGGGCCTTGGCCACGGCCCGCACATTGGCCTGATAGCCGCTACGCAATGCGGCCACGGCGGCGGTGACCTCGGCCGGGGTGGCGTCGTCGCCGACCGCCATCGGGCCGTTGGCCGCAGCGACCTCGTAGAGGCGGTCCTCGGCCTTCCCGGTCGCGTCACAGGCCGCATTCGGGTCGCTCTTCGGGTCCGCCGTGGCCGGCTTGGGCGACGGGCTGCGCTTCGAAGCCGACGGGGACGCCGACGCCTTCCTGGACTTCGACGTCATCGGCTCGGGCGAGGACACCGACGGGGACGGCGGCGTCGAGGTGACCGGGGCCGCGACCGCGATCTCCGAGGTGCCCGGCGACACCAGGACCGGCTCCGCGGTCTCACCGCAGGCGGCGGTCAGCAGGCACGCGCCGAGCGCCAGGACGGCGAGGGTGCTTCTCATGCGGATTCCTCAAGATCAATCAACCGGGCGGCGCGACTATACCGGTAGGTCGCATCGGCGGCCATGAACCTCACCGCGTCAGAACGCAGGGCGAGGTTTCCCAGCCGGAGACATGTCCACCGGTCCGATCACGACGGGGATCCTAGAGCGGGCGGTCCAGGGCGGCGCGGACGGTGTCGAGGCGTTCGGCCAGGTCGGGGGCCCGGTCCCGCAGCGAGTCGGTCAGGGCGGTACGTGTCTCCAGCAGCTGCCCCCACAGCACGTTCCGGCCCATCTCCAGCAACTGGGCCGCCTCGCCGGGCGGCCCCGCGTGCACGGCGCACGCCGCCGCGTCGGCGCCGAGCCCGGACCAGTCGGCCAGCAGGAGTTCCTGGCTGGCCCGGTTGATGCCGCGCCCGGCCTGGAGCGGGATGAGCTCCACCGCGGCGGCGTACCCGGCCCGGGCGGACGGCCAGTGCTCCCGGCCCGCCGCCGCGGCGCCCCAGGCGCGGGCCGCCGCGATGCGGTTGCGTGGCGGCCCGGAAGCGGTCTCGACGGCGTCCCGCCACACGTCGACGGCGCTGTCCACCTTCTCCTGCGCCTGGAGCACGCGGCCGAGGAGGTAGAGGTAGCCGGCCCGGTTGGGATTGCCGGGCGGGCAGGCGTCGATGGCGAGCCTGGCGAAACCGGCGGCCTCGTCCAGGTCCGCCTCGCCGTCGGTCGCGCGCCACCGTTCGTGGAGGGTCAGGCTCAGCTCGCCGAGCGCGTACAGGCGGGTGGGCAGGTCGGTGCCGGTCAGTGCGACGGCGGTCCGGGCGGCTTCGACGGCGTCGTCCAGATCGGCCGGCTGTTCGGTGTCCTGGTACCGGGTTCGCAGGACGCGGGCGAGGCCGAAGAAGTAGGCCTGCCGGTCGGGGTCGGCCGGGTTGACCGTTTCGGCGGCGGCGC
This sequence comes from Actinoplanes hulinensis, assembly GCF_019429605.1. Classification (NCBI taxonomy): domain Bacteria; kingdom Bacillati; phylum Actinomycetota; class Actinomycetes; order Micromonosporales; family Micromonosporaceae; genus Actinoplanes; species Actinoplanes hulinensis. Next base: position 260,401 of record NZ_JAHXZI010000007.1, read on the forward strand.
GGCCGTTCCGGACAGCCTCGTCGATGTCGGCCCGGTCGGCGACGGCGTCGAACCGGTCCAGCAGCGCCAGTGCGAGGTTCGAGAGGCAGAGCGGCCGGTGCGGATGCCCGTCCGGCAGCGGGGCCAGCGCGGCACGGCCGATCTCGACCGCCTCGTTCAGGTCGGCGAGCTCACCTCGCTGGATGGCACGGGACCGCAGCGCGCTGAGCAGGTTCACGGCGCAGAGGACCCGCTCCGGCTCGTCGTCCGGCAGGTTCTCGAGGGCGGATCGGCCGGTGGCCACCGCCTCGTCGAGATCGGCGACCCGGCCGGTGTGTTCGAACCTGTGCCGCAGGGACTGGCTCAGCACCGTCAGATGTGCCCCGTACTCCCGGTCTCCGGGCCGGAGTGCGGCACCTGCCGCCCGCGCGAGCCGGACCGATTCCTCCAGGTCAGTGGGGTCTCCCGCGGTCAGGAAACGCATGCGCAGGGTGATCGCGAGGCCGCGGAGCCCGGCCGGGCGGTCCGGTGCCATCTCGACGGAGACGCGGTGAACGGCGATCGCCTCGGCCAGGTCCGCGGCCACGCCGCCGACGGTGTACCGGTAGGTCAGCGAGGTGCCGAGACGCGACAGAAAAGCGGCGCGATCCAGGTGATCCCCCGGTTCGGGCACCGGCGCGGCACGAAACGCCGCGAGCGCCTCGTCGATGTCGGCGCGATCCCCGGTGATCTCGGCGCGCCGGACGGCGATCGCCTCGTCCAGATCGGAGCGCCGACCGGCTTCGTCGTATCTGCTGTAAAGGGCCTCGGCCAGGGTGCCGGCATGGCGGAACCGGCCGGGATCGCCGGATGCCGTGGTCTGCCACCGGGCACGACTGACGTCGATGATCCTGTCCAGGTCCTCGGCGCGATGGTGCAGGTCGTAACGCCTGGTAATGGCGTGTTCGAGGGTTTCCCGGAACGCGTCGGCACCGGACTCGGCGAAGCTGCCGGTACGCAGCGCCGCCACCGCGGCCTGCACCGCCAGGTCGAGGTCGCCGGGCGCCCCGGCCCGGTCGAACCGCATGACATATCCGCTGGCCAGGTTCTTCAGATGCACGCCACGATGCGGATCGTCGGGCGCGACGGCGGCGAGGCCCTGCTCCAGCATTTCGATCGCGGTGTCGAGGTGGGCCGGGTCGGCGTCGGCAGCGAGGTCGGCGAGGACGCGGGCACCGGCATACGGCCAGCGCGCCCGGTCCGGATTTCGGAGCTCGGGCGGGATCAGCTCGGGGAACGTGTCGCGAATCTCGGTGAACAGGGCGCGCGCGATGTCGAGATCCCGCGGATCGGGCATCGCCTGCCAGCGAGTCCAGTGCAGCCAGGCCAGCGTCTCCACGACCTCCACCGGCACCGACTCGGCGTGGCTGAGGCAGAACTCGTGCAGTTCGGCGAGGTCGGCGCTGGCCCGTGGCTCGAACAGGCCCAGCCGGTCGCCGTCGTCGAGACAGGCACGGATCCGCCGGCGAAGGCTCTCGACGAGGCGCTGCGAATCCGTCATCCCGCCATCGTGGCGGCCGGCCATGACAACTGGTAGCCCACTGCGCCGCGCCGCGTACCCCCGAAATGGTCTGAGAAGGATCCGCGCCAGCGCCGTCGCCGCACTGGCCCGCCCGCGCCATGATGGGCGGCATGGATTTCCAGAGCGCGCTTACCTCACTCTTCTCCGCCGAGGGACGTCAGGATCCGTATCCCGCCTATGACGTGCTCCGCGGCCATGCGCCGGTCTTCCAGGCGATCGACGATCGCTGGTTCGTCACCACCCACGAGCTGACCAGCCGGATCCTGCGGGATCCCGGCATGCGGGTGTCCGACGCCGGCGACTACGACGTGTTCTGGCCGGACTGGCGGGAGAACCGGGGCGTGGCCGCGATCGTGCGATCCATGTTGCAGAACAATCCGCCGGATCACACCCGGGTGCGCCGGGCGGCGGCGTCCACGTTCACCGCCCGCCGGGTCGCCGCGATGCGTGACGTGATCACCCGCCAGGCCGGAGAGCTGATCGAGGCGATGCCGGGCGAGACCGACTTCATGACGGCGTTCGCCTACCCGCTGCCGATCGGCGTGATCTGTGCGCTGCTCGGCGTTCCGGACACCGACATGCCGTGGTTCCGGCGGCAGGCCGCCGGCCTGACCGTGGTGCTGGAGCCGATCAGCACCGAGGAGGAGATGCGGGCCGCCGACGCCGCCGCCCGCGAGTTGGAGGACTACTTCATCGGTCTGATCGCCGAACGGCAGCGCCACCCGCGGGAGGATCTGACCAGCGCGCTCGCCGCCGCCGGATCCGGCCTGACCGGGAGTGAGCTGCTGGCCAACCTGGTGCTGCTGCTGGTCGCCGGCTTCGAGACCACCACCAACCTGCTCGGCACCGGCCTGCGGATCCTGTTGGACCATCCCGATCTGGCCGCCCGGTTGCGCTCCGATCCGGGCCTCGCGCCCGCGTTCGTCGAGGAGATGCTCCGGTACGACTCCCCGGTGCAGTTGGCGTCCCGGTTCACCTCGACGGCGGTGGAGCTGGACGGCCGGAAGCTGGAGGCCGGCTCGGCGCTGACGCTGCTGCTCGGCTCCGCCAACCGCGACCCGGCCCGCTATCCCGACCCGCACCGGTTCGACCCCGACCGGCCCAACGTCCAGCCGGTCTCCTTCGGCGGTGGCGCCCACTACTGCCTTGGCGCCCCACTGGCCCGTCTGGAGGCGCAGGTGGCGTTTCCGCTGCTCCTGGCCACGCTCCCCGGCCTGGCGCTGGCCGGCGTCCCGGAACACCGCGACCGCCTGGTTCTGCGCGGCTACGCCACTCTCCCGGTCACCACGGGATGATCCGCCAGGCCGGATGGTCTGGCGGATCACGGGCACGAGGGCTGCCTCAGCCGGCGGCGGGAGAGGTCAGGATGGGGCGCCGAACCGCAACTCGATCAGGCCCAGGGCGGAGGCGATGCCGAGGGCCAGGACCAGCAATGCGAGCAGCAGGAGAAGCAGGGCCGCGCCGAACACCAGGAGACGCATCGGTCCAGGTTCGCACCACTGTGGCTGTTTCGCGAAATTGGCTAGGCCTCGGCCTGGTACTCCTCGACCTTCTCCAGCGGCCAGCCGATGAACTCGGCGATCTCCTCCGGGTCACCGGTCAGGACCCAGTCCTCGATGGTGGCGGCCAGGCCCTCGGGCAGGCCGGGTGTCTCCACGTACTCCGTCTCCTCGTCCTCGAGGATCTGGTCGAGGTGGATCCAGGTGCCCTCCGGATCGAGCTCGGTGCCGGCCGCAGCGTACCCGGCCAGGCCGTCGGTGCCGGCCGCGAGGATCTCGTTGGTACGCCAGTCGATGATGTCCCAGGAGTCCTCGCCGATCTGGCCGCCGGTGATGACGCGGCGGCCCTGCTCCTCGTACTCCTCGACGCGCTGCATGGTCTTGGAGACGGCAGCGAAGTTGGCTTCGAGAACGTTCTCGATGTGCGTCTTGAGCAGGTCACTCATTTTCCAGCCCCGATGATCATGATGGTTACGCCTTCGAAGCATACGGTCCGTCACGCCCGTACCGGAGAATGGTCGAGATCGCGGCGTCGAGATCCGCGTCGTCCCCGGCCCGCTCGTATCGCAACCACAGCGCGTACCCCGGATTCGACAGGCCAACACGGTTGCCGGGACTTCCGGTAGGGAAGGCCCCGGCCGCGGACCGGAGCACGCTTATCGCCTCGGTCAGCGCCCCCGGGTCGTCTTCCTCCTCCACGTGCCGGACCAGGCGCTCGCCGATGGTGAGCAGCTGGAGGGGACGTCGTGTGCCATCGCCCGGAGCAGCTCGTCCAGCCGGGCGGCCGCGGCGGCGGCCGTGCCGTCGAGGACCGGCGCGGGATCACCGGCACGGGCCGCCTCCACGCGCGCCCGCAGCGCGGCGGTCAGCTGTGCCATCTCCTCATCGATGTCCGGATGCCAACGCTCGATAGGGTGGCGCGATGCGCGTACTCCTGAGGGTTCTGGCCTCGGTCGTCACGGTGCTCGCGCTGATCGGCGCGGTGCGGCTGGTCGTTTCGGCGACAGACCCTTCAGGGGTACGGCGTCAGCTCGCCTTTCTGCGCGCGGAACTGGAGGGCGGCGCGGACGCCGACGCGCAGGCACTGTTTCCGGAGGGCTACTACTTTCTCAACGTCCTGTACGGGCTGACCTGGGTGGACCTGGGCCACCGGGGGGTGGAGCCGGAGCGGGCGGCGGACGAAGCGGCCTGGGCCCTGGCGCGGGTGGAGTCGCCGGCCGGGCGGGCGCCGTTCGAGGCGGGCGCGGTCCCGGCGTACGGGGTCTTCTACGCAGGCTGGACGGTGGACGGCTCGCGCGGCACCTCGCAGGCGCTCATCCAGCGGTTCCTGGTGGACGTGGACCCGGTGTTCGCCCGTGAGCAGTACCTGCGGTTTCGGGAGGAGTTCCTGGCCCGGCCGCTCGGGATCACCCCGGCGATCCGGGAGTATCCGCACGGTGTGAACGGCGCCGGGGACGTCGACTCAGGGCCGCTGCTCCTGGGGGTCAGCCTGTCCACGACGGTGGTCGCGCTCGGGGCCGCCCGCAGCCAGGGCGACGACCCGCTGGCCGAGGCGCTCGCCGGGTTCGGGGAGTTCGCCGGGATCCCGTTCTCCACACCGGGCACGAAACGGTACGCGCTGGGCCTCGTACCGATCGGTGACGCCTTTCTCGCCTGGTCGAAGACGGCCCGCCCGTGGACCGTCGAGACACCCGCCGCCCCGGACCCGGCCGTGTCCTGGTGGTGGCGGCTGCCCCTGCTGACGCTGCTGTTCCTGATCGGGGCGGCGCCCTGGTCGCCGGTCCGGCGAAGGATCGGGATGGCGTTGTGGTCGCCGGTCCGGCACACAGCACGCCGACTTGCGGCGCGGCGGGCGAATGGGTAGCAATGCTGCGATGAGGACGATCACGCGTGGTGTCGTGGGCATGAGCCTGTTGGTCGGGCTGGCGGGATGCTCGTCGGAGGAGCCGGTCGCGCCGATCCGGCCGACGGTGCCGCCGCCGTCGTCGGCCGTGGCGCGGGTGCCGGACCTGGCGGCCACCGACGTGCGGGTCCTCGACGGGGCCGGAACGGCGCCGTTCGACGGGAAACGGCGGGTGCAGGCGCCGCCCGGCTGGACGGTCAGCGTGTGGGCGCGGATCCCCAGCGCACGGCTGCTCGCGTGGGCACCGGACCGGCGGCTGCTGGTGTCGCGGCCGAAGTTCGGGGACGTCGTCGCGCTCGTGCCGGGCAACGGGGCGCCGCGACAGGAGACGCTGCTCAGTGGGCTCAATCAGCCGCACGGGCTGGCGTTCAACGGAGACACGCTCTATGTGGCCGAAAGCGACCAGGTCAACGCGTACACGTACCGGAATGGAAAGGTCTCGGATGAGCGGGTCGTGGTCGGCGGGTTGCCCGACGACAAGAGCCCGGAGCTGCGTGGCGCCTACTCGCACGCGCTCAAGAGCGTGGCGATCGGCAAGGACGGGACGATCTACATCTCGGTCGGGTCGACCGGCAACATCTCGGAGGAGGACCGGGACGCCTCGCCGGAGCGGGCGACGATCCTGAAGGCGCCGGCCGCCGGTGGTGAGCCGACGGTGTTCGCGCGGGGTGTCCGCAACGGGACCGGGCTGGCCGTCGACCCGGGCGGGGCGGTGTGGACGGCGGTCAATCACCGCGACAACATCGAGTTCCCGTACGACCGGGACTACGACGGCGACGGCCGTGGCGACCGCGGCGAGGTGATGCAGTCGTATGTCAACGACCACCCGATGGAGCAGCTGGCCCGGCTGACCGAGGGCCGTGAGCTGGGCTGGCCGTACTGCAACTCGGAACCCGACCTGTCGCCCGGCGACCCGGAGTCGGCGCTGAGCTACACCGGGCGGCCGTTCGTGCGGGACCTCCAGACCAATCCGGACGGCGCGAAGCTGGACTGCTCGAAGCTGGCGCCCGTCGAGCAGGGCATGGGCGCGCACTCGGCGCCGCTCGGCCTGAGTTTCGCCGTCTCGCCGGGCCTGGCCGGGTCGTACGGGCCGGGCGCGCTGGTCGGCATCCACGGCTCGTGGAACCGCAACCCGCCCCGGCCGCCGGAGGTGTCCTTCTTCGCCTGGCGCAACGGGACGCTCGGCCCGCAGCAGACCCTGCTGACCGGCTTCCAGAACGAGGACGGCTCCCGGTGGGGCCGCCCGGTGATGGCGGTTCAGGGCCCGGACGGCGCCCTCTACGTCAGCGACGACCACGCGGGCGCCGTCTACCGGGTCACCGCCCCCTGACGTCGATACCGGCCGGCTCGTCAAGAAGGCGGCGCAGTTCGGCCTCGGTGCCGATGGCGGGCCGGTGTTCGGGGTGGTCGGCGTACTCCTGGATGACCCGGGCCAGGAAGGTGCTGTCGATCTTCCAGGTGGACAGGCTCCGAGCCCCGAGCAGGACCTGGAAACCCGATGAACACCGTGGTGCTCAGACGGCGACACAGGCGGCGGCCAACAGGATCTCGACGAGGACGACAGCCCGGGCGAGGAACGCCGAATTCAGCACGGCCACATCGTCATGGGATGCGATCCACAGGTGATTCGCGGCTATTTCACAGCGCCAGAACAGCGCCGTGGTCATGAGCGCGGAAAATGAGGATCGAAATCCGCGTCCTCGAATTCTCGGTCGTCGTCGGCGTCGTCGAAATCAAAGTCGAAGTCGAAGCCCACCTGCGGGTCAGCACGCCTGTCCGGGCTGGCCGGAGCGGGTCGACGGAGGCGGGTCATGAAACCTATGGCGTTGCGGACGGCGGTAGACATGAAACCCTCCGAAGAAGAGAATCCCGGCTGTTGCGAGAAACGTTAGGAATCCCGGTCAGGCGCTGTCAAGAATCGACGGGCGGGCACGCGATATTGCTATCGACCGCACAGTTTCCGCATAGAACGTACGGCCGATCACAGCGCCCCCGCGGCGGATTGGGCAGACTTCACCCTGTCCGGTGGCGCGGTGCCGCCGGGCAGGAGGGAAACCGTCTTGTCCACCCCGCCCCGGCGCCCCGCCCTGGTCGCGTTGATCCTGGTCATGGGGGTCGGCCCGTTCGCCACCGACACCTACATCGCGGCGCTGCCGGAGCTGCGGCGCACCCTGGAGACCAGCGCCACGGTGGCGCAGCTGACGCTGACCGCGTTCATCGTCGGCCTGGCGGCGGGGCAGTTCCTGATCGGGCCGCTGAGTGACTCGTACGGTCGCCGCCGCCTGCTCATCGGGTGCAGCGTGCTGTTCGCGGTGCTGTCGGTGGTGTGCGGGCTGAGCCCGACCGGGGCGGTGCTGGTGGCCGCCCGGCTGTTGCAGGGCTTCGTGGCCGGCGGCGGCGTGGCACTGGGCCGCGCGGTGGTCACCGACACCTACCGCGGGGACCGGGCGGCGGCCGCCTTCGGCGCGATCTCGTCGGTCACCTTCTTCGGGCCGGTGGTGGCGCCGGCGATCGGTGGCGTGATCCTGGCGCACGGCACCTGGCGGACCGTCTTCGCGGCCCTCACCGTGCTGGGCGCGGCGATGGCCGTGGCGGTGACACTGGGCATCGCCGAGACCCTGCCACCGCCGCAGCGGCATCCAACCGGCCTGCGGGCGCTCGGCGTCCGGATGGCCGACCTGGCCCGGGACTGGTCGTTCATGCGGCACGTCACGCTGCAATGCCTGGCCGCGGCGGGCTTCTTCACCTACATCGGCGGCTCGGCGTTCGTGCTGCGCTCGGTGTACGACCTGAGCCCCACCCAGTACACGATCGTCTTCGCGTCGAACGCCGCCGGGATGGCTCTGTTCAGCCTGCTCTTCCGGGCGCTCGTGGCGCGGGCCGGCGCGGTCCGGCTGCGGGCGGTCGGCATCACCGTGTCGACGCTCGGCGCGGCCGGCCTGCCCGCGGTGGCGCTCGCCGGGCCGGAGGCGGTTCCGCTGGCCGTGCCGTGGGCGCTGCTGTGCGCCGTCGTCGCCGGGATGGGCTTCTCGATTCCGGCGAGCACCGCGCTGGCGCAGGAGGCCGGGCGGCGGGCGGCCGGCACCGCGTCGGCGCTCCAGGGCGGCCTCACCTTCCTGACCGCCGCCCTGGTGACGCCGCTGACCGGCGTGTTCGGCCACGACACGCTGACGCCGATGGCGATCGCCATGAGCGGCTTCTTCGCGGCCGCTTTCGTCCTGATGTGCGTGCTGGCGAAAACCCGTCGCCCGGCATCGGCCATCCCGGTGGGCTGATCTCTTACCCTTCTTCGGTACGCCGGACGCGCACCGCCGAGGAGGTCGAGTGTCCGTAGTCTTCATCACCGGCGCCAACGGGTTCATCGCACGCGCGCTGGCGGCCCGGCTCCGTGCCCGCGGCGACACGGTCACCGGCGTGGATCTGCGCGCCGACGAGGCCGCCGGGGTGGCCGCCGGGGACATCGGCGAGGAGGGCGCCTGGCAGGAAGCCGCCGCCGGGGCGGATCTGGTCATCCACACCGCAGCCGTGGTCTCCAACGCGGTCGGCCTGGACGGGCAGTGGCGGGTCAACGTCGCCGGGACCCGCCACGCCCTGGACGCCGCGGTCCGCGCCGGAGCGAGCCGGTTCGTCCAGTTCTCGTCGATCCGGGCGTTCTCCGACCTGGGCTTCCCGGACGGCGTGAGCGAGGACCATCCGGTCCGGACGGACGGCAACCCGTACGTGGACACCAAGATCGCCGGCGAGCAGGTGGCGTTGCAGGCGCACGCCGAGGGCCGGGTCGCGGTGACCATCGTGCGGCCCGGTGACGTCTACGGGCCGGGCTCACGTCCGTGGACGGTCCTGCCGGTCGAGCTGATCCGCAAGAACCGGTTCCTGCTGCCGGCGGGCGGCCACGGGATCTTCAGCCCGGTCTACATCGACGACCTGATCGACGGGGTACTGCTCGCCGCCGAGAAGCCCGAGGCCACCGGACAGATCTTCACCCTGACCGGCGGCGCCGGGGTGCCGTGCCGGGAGTTCTTCGGCCACTACTACCGAATGCTCGGCAAGCGTGGCCCGGTCGTGGCGCCCACCCCGGTGGCGGTCGCCGTGGCCGGAATCATGGGCGCCGCCATCCGGCTGGTCAGCGGCCCGACCGAGGTGAACGCGATCTCGATGCGCTACTTCACCCGGACCGGCACCTACTCCATCGAGAAGGCCCGGCGGCTTCTCGGCTACCGGCCCCGGGTGGATCTCGCCGAGGGGATGGCGCGAACCGGGCGGTGGCTACGTGATCAGGGCCTCCTGCCGGCCTGATCCCAGACGGCCAGTTCCCCGTTGGCCAGGCACACGATGAGACGGCCGTCCGCCCCGGCGATCGCCCACGACTCAGTCTCCGCGTCGGCGTCGACCACCAGCCGCGCCCCGCTGCCGAAGCTGATCAGCAACTCTCCACCGGCCCCGGTGCGGGCGTCCCGGACCACGTCACCGAGCAGCGTCACGAGAGTGTCCACCGAGTCGTCGCCGGGCCGGATGCCGTGACCGTCGAGGTGCGCGACGCCCTCGAACAGCACCTCGTCGCCGCCGGTGAACCGCAAGGAGACGGCGTCCCCGAGCAGGACACTGGTGAGCCGCTGCCCGGTCAGCGCCGCCAGTTGTGGGGAAGACATGACCGCCATGGCGAGAACGTAGCGGGCACTTCCATAAGAGAACCTTAACGACCACTAGACAGATTGGTGATCGTGATCTACGGCCACGCCGGGTGAACACCCGCGCACGATGGCGTCACCGGCTGTCTCCCGTGGTCCGGCGGGTGCGGCGTTTGGCGGCCGGCCGGGCGGCCTTGGTGGCGCCCTCCTCCGCGGCCGGCCGCACCGCACGGGCCAGCGGGTCGAAGAGCAGGCGCAGGTCGGTCTGCTCGCCGGGGCCGGTGACCCACGCCAGCGGGGCGTGCGCGACGGTGCCGCCGGACGGTTCGGCCAGCAGAGGGCGGCCGGCCCGGTCGCGGGGCCACTCGACGTCGCCGGTGGCGGTCCGGGCCGGGATCAACCAGGAATCGCCGGTGGCGTAGGCGAAGTCACCGGCCGCGAAATACACCTCGACGCCGTCCTCCAGCGTCAGCCAGCGGCCCTCCTCCACCCGGATCACACCCTCCGGGGTGCCGGCGGTGTGGTCCCAGCGCCGCAGGTAGGGCCGCAACTCGGGACGGCGGCCCACACCGGCGGCGGGTTCGGCGGACAGGCGCACCCGGCCGGCCGGCAGGTCCACCTCCTCGACCCGCAGCAGCGGCAGCGGCTCGTGGCGGCTGGTGTAGGCGGTGTCCACCACCTCCACCCACTCCCCCGCGCTGAGCTGCACCTTGTCCACGGTGTCGAGTTCCACCCAGGCGCCGTCGACGTCGTGCACGGCGAACACCACCGAGCCGTTCTCCCGCGACCACTTGAACGTCGCCCCGGCGGCCGGGCCGGCGTCGTGGATCTCCACCCGGTACAGCTGGTTCTCACGCCCACGGAACCGGGCCTCCGGCCGGATCAGGCACGGATCGTCGGTCGTGTCCTCGGGGCGGCGGGCACGGGCGGCCAGGCGCGGCTCGTCGTCACGGCTCGCCCAGTCGGCCAGCGCCGCCCGTACCGTGCCGGGGTCGGGGTCTCCGGAGAGGCCGAGCTCCGCCTCAGGCACCGTGTGCACCTGCCAGACCACCCGGATCCGCGCCGCGGTGTCCGGCATCGCCGGACCCAGCGCGACCTCGCGCAACGAGGGCTCCTCGACGGCGGTCACGGCCCGTTCCCACACCTTCAGATACACGAGGTACGGGTAAGCGCCCGGCAGCCGGTCGCCGGTGCGTTCCTGGTCGCGGAAGCCGTCGGGCTGGGTGAACCAGGTCCACGGCCGCGGGTCCTCCGGCTCCCGCGGGGCGCCCTCGTCGGGCACCGCGATGGCGGGAACCGGGCGGGTGGCGTCGATGAGGACACCATCGACGTAGTAGCGGCCCTCGCCGATGGTCAGGTCGTCGAGGGCGCCGCCCTCGCCGGGCACGTGGGTGATGGCGAATCCGGCGTCGTCGCGGGGCCCGCCGTCCGGCCCGATCAGGTCGGCGACGACGGTGCGGAGCCGGTGGTTCTGGATGGCGGCCTGCTCGTTGAGGTCGGCGTCCAACTGGACCCGGCCCTGCTGGGCGAGCACCATCGAGTAGTTCCGGCCGGCACGGAAAGTGTCGCGGGACAGATCTGCGTGCATGTGCGGGTTCCCCTTCAACTGACGAAGCTGATGGCGGCACGGGTGCCGGCGGGCGTGTACTCGGCGAGCCGCGCACGCAGGTTGTCCTCGCGTTGCGGCTGGTAGAGGTCGTGGAAGACGCCCATCTCGGAGCCGTCCTCGGCGCCACGGGCGATCTCGGCGGGGCAGCGCGTGGCGAGCCGCCCGTAGTCGGGTGCGCCGTGTTCCAGACTGTCGAACAGTGGCCAGACCCGGGTGGCCGCGTCCGGTCCGGCCAGGTCGGGCTGGCAGCGGAACCGGCGCGGTGTCCGCGAGCCGGGCGGCACGTAGCAGAACCGCAGGGTGCCCCGCTGGCGGCGGGCGACGTTCACGATCCCGGTGAAGATGCTGTCCGCGGCGGTTTCGACAGCGTGCACGCGCGCCTCGCCGACGACGGTCACCCGCTCGGCGTGCAGGACGGCGTGCGCGTGCCGGCCGTCCGGGGCGCCCAGCGCGGGCCGGTCGTGGCCGGTCGCGTCCAGGATGCTGTCGCGCAGGTGGATCGGGGCCGGGTCAGTGCCGACCTCGTCGGCGAGCACCACGATCGGGCCGAGAACGCTGCGCTCGATGTGGACCGCCGTGGTGGCGCGTTCCAGGAACAGGCTCGGCTCCTCGCCGTCCGGGACGAGGGTGCAGTGCCGCAGGGTGAGCGCCGCCAGCGGCCCGCCGGCCCGGATGCCGCGCCCGGCGATCACCAGCCCGTCCAGGGTCATCGACGACTCGCGGCAGTCCTCGCCGGCCTCGATGACGAGGGCGTCAGGTTGGTCGCTGGACCAGTCGAGCAGCCGCAGCACCGGGCGGGCACCGTCGGCGGCGCGCAACGTGAGCCGCTGCCCGTCGTCCAGTTGGAAGGCGAGTTCCTCCTGGTAGGCACCGCTATCGGTGATCTCGATCACGGCGTCCGCGGGGCGGTCGGCGCGCCACTCGCGGTGGGCGTCGGCGATCCGCCGGTACGGGTGACCGGGCCCCACCCGATAGACGTGCCCGGGGGTGGACAGGTCCCGCGGATACTCACCGCCGCCCAGGTCGTCGCTGAACGCGTAGTGGTAGGTGACCCGTACCCCCTCGTCGAGGTCGGCGCGCGGGCTGAACGCGATCCGGCCCAGCTCGGGGTCGACGGCCACCCGATCGCGGCGCGGCTCGTAGCGCCAGCCGCTCAGGTCGGCGACCACGATGTCGGACACCGGTACGAGCCGGTCGCCGCGCCGAATCGCCACCGACTTGCCGGGCCCGTAGAAGTCGGCGAGGCGGTCAGCGAACAGGCGCCGCCGCAGCCGGGCGGGCACGTTGTCGACGGTGGCGAGGTGGGTGGTGGACGGCTCCGGCTCGGGTTTGGTGACCAGGGCGGTGTCGGCGCCGAGGACGTCGAAGGTGAACAGGTCGCGGGCGCCCTCGACACGGTAGGCCGGGGCGTCGGTGACCGGGTACGCCTTCTGCCGCCACACGTACAGCTCCACCCCGGGGCGGCGGACGTCGAAGGTACGGGCGGCCGTCTGGAACGCGGTGCCGGTCAGGTCCAGGGTGCTGCCGTCACGCAGGTCGGCGAGGCGGCCGCGGGACGCGCGTACGGTGTCGGTCCGGGCCGTGGCAGCGCCGTAGAGCCGCACCGGCTGGGTGTGCGCCAGCAGGCGGGACGTCTCCACGGCACGGGCCGGCCAGCCGGCGGCCGACTCGGCGAGTTCCTCCAGCAGCGACAGGGTGCCCTTGCGACGGCGGTATCCGACCGTGTTCGCGACGTCGCGCCGTGGGGCGAGCGCCTCGGCCAGGCGGCGGATCGACTCCGCGGCCGGGCCGCCGTCGCGCAGCCCCTCGCTGAGGATCCGCTGGTAGCCGGCGAGCGGCCGGTAGCCGACCAGGTCACCGATCAGGGGCAGGGCCCGGGCGTCGGCGGTCTCGACGAACCAGTCCTCGTACTGGCGGGCGGTCGCGTCGCGTACCCGGTCGATCTGTTCCTCGATGGCCGCGAGCAGGCCGCGCAGATGGTCGCCGGCCTCCTCGTCGGCGAGCAGCCAGCGCGGCAGCAGTCCCGCAAGTTCATCGGTGGTCATGCGATCTCCGTCAAAGTCAGATTGCCGGCCGCGAGGACGGCGAACTGCGCCGGCCGGATGCCGCGGAAGGTGGTCACCGTGCTTCCGGCCGGAAGCGGCCGGACGCTGGTGATGCCGGGGTTGAGCCGGGCCAGTTCGGTCAGCGGGATGCCGGCCGCCACGGCGACCGACGTGACGGTCTGCCCGTCCTGGGCGGTGACCCGGTGGACCTGCTCGGTGTAGCTGGCGGGCCGGGCCGGCACGACCGGGAGCGGTTGCTCAGGCCCGTCGACGGGGGCAAAGACGGCCACGTCCATGTAGTCGACGCCAGGCGTGCGGTCGGCCACCGCCAAGACGTCGCTCAGGTATGCGTCGCGAGCCAGATCCCGGCCGGAATAGCCGAGCCGGGCCAGCAGCGCCCGCTCCAGCCGTGGCGCGACGATCTCGAAGGAGTGCCCGGGCGACACCTTCACCCCGGCGACCAGCCGCAACGCGACCAGGTCACGCACGTCGACCCGGACCGGCAGGCGGGGGTCACCGTGGGCGGCCAGCGCCGCCCGCAACGCGGGCACCAGGTCAGAGCCCTCATCGAGGGGTACGTCGTCGACCGCGGCCACCGTCACGTGCACGACCCGCCGGCGGCCGTCGAACATCTCCCACGCGGCCGCCCGCCCGATCCCCACCCGGGACCGGGTGAAGTCGGCGTAGTCCCGCGCCGACACCAGCCGGTCCAGGGTGGACACCGCGAGCGGGATCCGCCGGCGGGCCAGTCCCGGCCCGTCCGGGTCGGCGCCGCCACTGGCCGGAACCGGGTTGGTGACGCCGATGACGCCGAGCGGCCGGGTCACCGGCTGGGTGATCCGACCCGCCGGCAGGTTGCCCTCCGGCCCGGCCCCGAACCGGTGGCGGGCGCGAACGTTCTCCTGCCCGGTGGGCAGCCGGGCACCATGCGCCCCGTCGCCGAAGGTGACCGTGGTCCGGCCGTCCGGCGTGTTCCCGAGCACGTAGACCCGCTCCGCCGGGCCGCGCCCGTCCAGGCTGTCGACCGGCTGCCAGAGCAAGCCGTCGACCCGGATCTCCAGGGCCGGGCGTGCGCCGGACGGGTCTTCGGACGGCAGCCAGGTGAGCGGCTCCTGCCACAGGGTGAAACTCTGGTGCACGGCGGTGGCGTCGCCGCTGCCGAGCGGGTCGTCGCGGGTCTCGCCGTGGCTGGCCGGCACCACGTTGCCGAGAATCCGCACGGTGTCCCGCGGATAGCGGTGCGCCAAGGCGTCGGCCAGCACGATCGTGGTGTTCGCGGGCCCGTGCTCGACCGCGGCGATCGTGGCGAGTTCGGTGTGCGCGCCGGTGACCGCCAGGATCCGGCCGGGGCGCAGGCCGTCCTGGCGGTCGGCCAACTCGATCCGGTCGCCGTGCACGTCCTCGGCGAGCGGCTGCCCGGCCGGGGTCAGCGGCTCGCCGCCCGCGTAGACCGTGGTGTCGCGGATCTGGGAGAGCAGCACGTCGCGTTCGTCGAGCCAGTCGTCGTCCAGGGTGAGCTGGGTGCCGCGGCCGGTGATGCCGAACATCGCGAAGGTGGCGGGGCGGGCCTCGGCGACCCGGGTGACGATCGTGGGCCGGCCCGCCCGTTCGACGACGATCGGGCTGCCCACGGTGATCGCCTGGTGGACCGCGTTCAGGGACAGGACCGCGCGGCGGCTCTGGTCCGGAACCGTCGCCACCACGATCTCCAGCGAGGCGGGCTGGGTGGCGGGGGCATGCCGGACGGTGACCACCTGGCCGTCCACGGTGATCGGCCGGGTGTCGCCGGGGCTCAGCTCGAACGACTGCCCGTCCACGGTGACGGCGACCCGGCGCTCCGCGGTGGGCGTAGCGACGGTCAGCTCGTGTGTGGGCAGGCCGGCCCGCAGACTGACGGTCACCGCCGTGGCGGTTCCGGTCACGGCGACCTGGCCGGGGCCGAGGTCAAAGGTGGTCTCGCCGATCGGCAGGTTCTCGCTGTGCTGGACGGTGCCCTCCGGCTGGGCGTGGATGAACTCGGCCCGTACGGCGGCGCGCCCGGCCGTGTCGAAGACGATCCGGGTGGTGGTCAGCGTGGCGCCGGGCAGCGGCCAGTCGGTCAGGTTGATCACCCGGCCCTGCTGGTCGCGTACCGGTTGCAGGGGTGCCGTGGCGCCGAACGGGGTGGCGACGACCCGCAGCGCGAACAGGCCGGTCAGGGCGGTCGAGGCCAGCGCGGACACGGAGGTGTCGACGTCGACTCCACCCAGGCCGAGGGCGCGGTCGGCGAGGTCGGCCAGGACCGCGGCGAGGCGGTCGAACCAGTCGGCGGCGTCCTGGCGGGGACCGGCCAGCGCGGCCGCCTCGGTGAGCCGCTGGATCGGCCCGGCCAGGCGTTCCGCGTACCCCTCGGGGGTGTTGATCTGATCGAGATCGGCCTCCAGCGGCGCCAGCACGAACCGGTCCACGTCGGCCACGAGCGGGGCGCTGGGGCGCGGCTCGGCGAGACGGCGGCGCAACTCGGCGATCAGCTCGGGCAGGCTGGGTGGCGGCGAGCCGGGCAGGCTGATCGCGGTGACGTCGCGTTCGCGGTCGGCGCGCAGGCGGGCGACCGGGATCAACCGCCGGTCGTCGCCGAACTCGAACAGCAGCCGGTCCCCCACCACGAGCAGCGTGTTCGTGCCCGCGACCAGGATCTCCGCGCGCCGGGTGAGGTCGTCGGCGGTCAGCGGATCGGGGCGCTGCCGCCGGACCGCCAGCTCGTTCCAGGCGGCGCGGGCCAGCAGGTCGGCATCGGTCTCGAAGGTCTGCGGCTGCTCCCCGGCGGACGCGGGCACGCTACGGCTTCGTGAGCCGCGGGGAATCAGCACGCCAGCGGGCTGGGAGCGGGCATCCAGCCGGTACGCGAGATGAGTGTCCGCCGCGAGCCCCGGCCGCGGCCGGTAGTCGACGAGCCTGCCCAGCAGCCCGAGCGAGCGCCGGTCCCGGGCGGTCCGCAGGTAGCCCTCGGCCGCGATCCGGTCGCCGTGGAAGGTGAGCAGGTCGGCGACCACGGCGGCGGCGTCGAGCAGGGCGATCGCCGGGTCGTCGGTGGTGCGCACGGTGAGCCGGCGCAGCGCCGGGTGGTCCAGCATGTCGCTGAGGAACGTGCCGTGGTCCATGTCAGTCGCCTTCCTCGGTCAGAACCGTCTCCAGGCGGCCGTTCTCCGGTCGGTCCGGATCGTTGTCGCAGCGGGCGACCTCCAGCGGGCCGAGGCGCAGCAGCCCGGCCGCGAGTTCCCCGGCGTCCGGTGCGGACAGCCGCCGGAGCCGGGTCACCCGGGCGGTGCGCACCCCGGGAACCGACGCGGCCAGTGCGGTCAGCCGGCTCACCCGGACCGGGTCGCCGAAGGTCAGCGCGTCCGGCCGGAACGCCGCGAGCAGCTTGCGGTGCAGGTCGGCGAGGATGCGGCCGTGCTGGTGGCCGGGCGCCGCACACACCTCGACGACGATGTCCAGCGGGACCGGGCGGGCGGGTGTGACGACCAGGTCGTGGCCGATCCGCCGGTACGCCTCCAGCCGGTCCGCCACCTCGTCCAGCAGTCGTTGGGAGGGGTCGGCGGAGCCACGGGCGTCGATAGCGACGTGTGCCTCGGCGGTGCCGCCGGTCCAGCGGATCTCGGCGGCCGCCCGCTGCACGCCGGGCAGCGCGGAGGCCAGTTCGGCGTAGTCGGCCGCGGTGATCGCCCGCCGCTTCTTGCGGCGCAGGTCGAGCGGGGCGAGGCGGCGGACCCGGTCGACCGGTTCCGGGTCGGCGCCGCCGACAGCGGGCAACGGATTGCGTACGCCGGTGACCGCCGGTATTCCGCCATCGTCACGGCAGGTCACCAGGTGGGTGATCGCCTCGGCGCCGACGTTGCCGGCGGTGCCGCCGCCGATCCGGTAGCCGATCTCCGTACCGGGTGGGGGTGTGGTGTTGAAGCGCAACCGGAGGCGGCCGTCGTCGGTGAGCTCGCCGACGACGTGCCGGTCGCGGGGGCCGCTGTCCAGCAGGTCGCGGCGCGGCTTCCAGTCGCCGCGCAGGGCGGGCAGGGCCTGAGCGGGGTCGCCGGCCAGGGCGCTGATCGGACCGGCCAGGACCGGGTCGCCGGGGCGCAGGCCGTCGGCGTACCGGTCGCCCCAGGTCTGGGCGATCTCCTCGGCGACGTGGTCACCGAGGATCGTGCCGGCGCGGGCCCGGGCGGCGAGCACGTCCAGGCGGCGGCGCTTGGCGGCCAGCAGCCGGTCCGCACGGTGCAGCAGGTGACGCAGCGTGCGCACCGGTTCCTCGCGCAGGGCGGTGCGCACACCGTAGGACAGGTCGAACAGGACGGTCAGTTCGTCGACCTCGGTGTCGGAGAGCCCGGTGCGGTCGCCGGCGCTGCGCCACAGTGCGGTCAGCCGCTCCCGGGCCCGGTCCGGGATTCCGGCGAGGTGGGCGGCCTGGCCGGCGCAGACGTGGGCGGGCAGCGGGTACGGGACGGCCTGCGTCACCCACCGTGGTCCCGAAGTGGTGACCGGCACGGTACGGCCGTGATCGGCGAGGATCGCATTCCCGCGTGCCACACTCTCGTCGAGGTCCAGTCCGTGGGTGAGCGCGTCCTCGTCTGCCCAGGTCACCTCCACGATCGTCTGGCCGGAGAGCCGGTCGGTGCCCGGGGTGGCGGAGAGCAGGCGGACCGCCTGCCGATGGCCACGGGTCTCCTCGAGGACCAGCACGTCGCCGGGCCGCAGCCGCAGACAGCGGTCGTCGTCGCGCAGCGTCGCCGCGGTGGCGCCGGCCGGCAGTGACGGCTGGTCGCCCTCCCACGTCCAGAACCGGATGGCGTTGTGCTCCGGCCACAGTCGCGCCGGCCGCCGGTCGAGCGGTTCGAAGATCAAGGCGTTCTCGTCTTCGATGACGCTTCCCCGGTGCCCGCCGGCCGCCGCGAACCGGTACTCGCCCGGCCGCAGGGTGACCGGCTCGGCGACGTCCACCACGACGACCACCCGGGCGTTCGCGCCGTCGTGCATCGGGTAGTCGATCAGCCTGGTGTGGCGGCGGACCGACACCCGGTGGCGGGCGGTGTCCAGGTACGCCTCGGTGGCGACCGCGTCCTGCTGGTACGAGATCTGGTCAGCGGTGTAGGCGAGCAACTCGACCAGGGCGACGCCGAGGTCGACCGGCCCGCGTTCCACCCACGCCGGAATGGTCAGGGCCATCCGGTCCAGCAGCAGCCGCCGTATGGTGTCGTAGTCCCGGGCGGTGTAGTCGATCACCGGCGCGGGCGGGCTCATCGGCTCCGGCTCCGGCGGCTCGAACGGCGCCGGGCACTGCGGCCGGAACCGGAACGTGGCGCTGAGGTAACGCTGGTCGAAACCCGGGTACGGGGTGTCGCCCGGCCGCCCGTACAGGTCCGGCTCGACGATCGACAGCCGGTAGCGGGACGTGTCGCCGGCCCGGTCCACGGTGACGTGCAGCCGGTCGTCGAGTTCCGGGTCGTCGGCGTGTTCCACCTCGACGGCGACCGCGGTGACGCCGGTGATACGGCGGCCACCGTCGATGCGTACGTTGCCGGGTTCGAGATCGTCCGGGGCCCGCCCGAGGAAGGTGACGGAGAGCCGCAGCCCGTCGTCGCTGACCTCGACCTCGTCGACCCCGTTGTGGCCGGCCGCCCGGATCGCCGCGCGCCTCCGGTCGCTCATGATCTCCCCTCGAAGACGTCTTTACGCTCGTTGCCGGTACGCCGGACGGTGTAGGTCAACTCGACCCGGACGACGCCGCGCGACACGGTCATGTCCAGCGCCCGCACCTCGATCAGGTCACCGAGCCACCGCTGGAGGGCAGCCCGGACGGTCAGCTCCAGGGCCGCGACCAACTCCGGGGCGGTCGGGGCGAACACCAGGTCGAGCAGCCCGCAGCCGAAGTCGGGCCGCATCACCCGCTCCCCCGGGCTGGTGAACAGCAGCTGCTCGATCAGGTCACGGGCGTGCTCGTCGAGGGTCGCGGTGGCGGTCCGGCCACGGACCCCGATCCGGAACGGGACAGCGATGTCGGTGCGCATCAGGTCCTCCCCGGAAAGATCTGTCCGTTGACGTCGACCCGGCCGCCGGAGACCGTGAGCACGCCGCCGGCACCGTCCTCGATACGGACGCCGCCGCCGTCGATCCGTACCGACGCGCCACCGGCCTGCAACAGGATCCCGCCACCGGCGGTGTCGAAGACGACCACCTTGTGGCCGGCCCGGGTCTGGATCACGACCGGCTGGGTGGGCGGTTCCGCTTCCTGGGCGGTACGGGCGTCCGGCGGCAGTTCGCCCGCCTCGCCGTACCAGGTGCCGGACCAGATGGGGTGGCTCGGATCGCCCTGCTCGAACTCGATCCACACCCCGGCGCCGACCGCGGGCAGGTTGAAGTGCCCGGCCTGCTCGCCGGTGAACGGCAGGCACGGCATCGCCCACGTGGACCACTCCCGGCCCAGCACGTCGGGCACCTCGGCCCGCAGCCGGGCGATGTGCCGGGGGTCGGCGTTGTCGACCACCCGGCCCCGGTACTTGCCGAGGAAACGGTTGTTCGGTTCCGGCATGTCCAAAGCTCCTTAGGGCCGCACGGTGTCGCCGCGCGCCACCATTCCCTCGCGGGAGATCGTGAAGTTCTGCAGGTACTGCCCCGGCCGCAGAGTGTGTGTGACCGAGGTGACGAAGTAGTCGCCGTCGTACGCGACCCCCGCGCCGCGTACGCCGACCAGCTCACGGGGACGCAGCACGAAGCCGTACCGGGTGACGTCCAGCGACCCGGATCCGGCGATGGCGTCCGCCGAGGTGGCGGCGCGGGCCAGCAGCTCGGCCTGCGCCTCGGCGGTGCTGAGTTTGGCGGTGGTGCGCACGCTGGGCCGTTTCAGCGCCTCGGTCGGGTCGCGGCCCAGCGGCGGGCGCAGCGGGTCGATCGTCGGCTGGCCCAGCTGGATGATCTCCCGGGTGGCCGGAGTCTGCACCAGCACGGTCGGCTCCTCGCGGGCCAGCCCGTCGTAGGCGAAGGTCAGCTGGTCGACCGTGGAGTTGGCGTCCATGTTGACCGACAGCGCGTGCTGGCGGACGCCGGCGCGGATCTGCGGCCCCCAGTAGGCGGTCGACCGGCCCGCCTCCGGCCCCGGCTCCAGATAGAACGTGTAGCCGTTGGCGCGCGCCAGCCGGTTGAGATAGTGCAGGTCGGTGCCGCTCTGGTAGTCGATCCGCTCGGCCGCGTCCGGCGGCTGCGGCACCTGCTCGGTGATCACCCGCGGCGTGATCCCGTAGTTCGCGTAGCGGCGCAAAATGAGCTCGGCCCGCTGCGACGGCGCCAGGTTGGGGAAGCCTTCCGCACGCTCCTCCAGGTCCATGACCAGCGTCAGGTCCTCACCGGTGACGGTCAGCGTGGACTGGCCGGGCCGATTGCTGGCGCCCACCTCCTGCCGGGTGATCAGCCCATCGAAGATCACCGTCGTGACCCCGCGCAGCGTGGTGCTCATGACCACCCGCGTCTTCGGATGGAAGAACCGCTCCGGCAGGTAGCGCCGGGCGATCGGCCCGTTCTTGGTGAGGTCGAAGGCCAACTGGAAGCCACTGCGCTCGCCCGCGGTCGCGGTGATCTGCGCCGACAGCAGCGCGTCACCGATCTCCGGCGGCACCGGCCGGGGCAGGTCGCGGCCCATGCTGAGGTCGAGGTGCAGCGGTCCGCGCCCGAAAGGTTCGTCTGACAAGATCAAAACCTCGTTTCCGGTACGCCGATGGCGCGGCCCGGCTCGTCGGTCAGCTCCCGCGGGTCGAGCACCGGATTGGCGTCGGCGATCCGCCACCACTGCTCCGGGTCGCCGTAGAAGCGCCGCCCCAGCAGGTCGGGCCGCTCCCCCGAGGTGACCGTGTGGACGATGGTGTCGTCGCCGTCCGGCAGCGGCGGCAGCAGCCGGTGCCGGGCGTACCGGACCTCGGTGCCGTCCGGCCGGGTGTGCACGGCGATCTCGGTGCCGGCGTAGCGGCTGGTCCGCGGGTACGGCCCCGCGCCGGGGATGCCGTCATAGACGCTCTGGTACGGCTCGGGCACGTCAGCCTCCGATCCTGCTGCCGCGGGCGGCGAGTTGTTCCTTCATCGCCAGGTGGGCGAGGTAGAGGTCGGCGCCGGGGTGCCCGAACGGCAGATCGCTGACGGTCAGGATCTTCATCCCGATGCTCAGCGATGCCCGGATCGGGTTGAGGTTGACGTCGAACGCCTGCTCGTTGACCGAGAACTCGGTCAGCCGGACCGGCATGATCCGCTTGTTCCCCCAGGTGAACAGCGTCAGCGGCGTCTCGATCGGATTGACTTCGATGACCCCGCGCCGAGTGGCCTCGATGGACTCCCGAAGCTGCGCCGTGGTCGGCTGCAGAAGCATCTCCAGCGCCGCCAGCTGCGGATGAATCCCATCCGGCGCCGCCACATCCAGCTGATCAGTCGAGTCGATCTCCGCGGTGAACTTCCACTGCTCCTCGGCCGGTCCCTTCAACCGCAGCGCCTCGTTCCGATCCCCATCGGTCCCGCTGCCACTCGCGTCGGCGGTCCCCCCGGCCGCCTGCGGCTGAATCGACCGTTCGAGAGAGTCCGGATTGAACTGCATGACGATGGCCCGCTGCGGCGTGGCGGTATCCGGATCCACGACGACGATCGCCGCCCGAATAGCCCGGGGAATGTCCGGGAAGGTCACGACCGCTCCTCCATTTGCCGCTGGAGCAGCGAGTAGTCCTCGTCGGGGAAGTGTTCGGTGAACACTTCCAGGCCCGTCCTGACGTTGTCGAGGAGACCCGTGTACGGCCCGGAGAAGAAGTCCAGGTCGGTAAACAGGTACTGCCAGCCGTGCAGGCCCTTCGTCAGCGACAACTGCTCTAGGTACTCCTCGTAGGTGAGAGTCAACCGCAGATATCCGGGCGGGTATGGGGGTACCTCGATGTCCTCCAGCACGTTGTGCCACAACTCGAACGACGAGGATTCCGAGGACAGCCGGATACAGGTCTTGATCCCGCGCGAGGACGCGAACGAGTGATCTATGAAACGGAGACCGGCGACGAAATCTCGCTGGAATCTATCGCGCATGGAGCCGATCACCGGGTCTGGCTTCTGCCGCAGCAGGCCCAGCGCCCCGGGAAGGCGGAACTCGCCGGAGACGGCCGGGAGCGGCTTCTCGGTTTCCCACCAGACCGCCATCCCACGGAATCGCGGGGCGGCGTCCAGCATGTACCGATCCAGTTCGATGTCCTTCCACGCCGGATACCTCGACAGCGGCATGAGTTCCCGAAAGGAGCTGTCGACCGCGCCTTCCACCTGTTCGATGATGTCGATCCGGTCCGCCTGCTCAAGCTTCTCGACCGCGACCGAAAGTTTGATCTCTATGTCGTTCAGTGGCTTCACACACTTGTTCCTCACGCCTAGAAGGTGAAGAGGCGGTCTTTGTATCGCACTTCCAGATCCGCCAAGATCGCGTTGAGGCCGCGAAGTTTCGCCCCGGTGCTGGTGTACGCCGTCAGTTTGACCCGCATGTCCTCGAAGGGATCCGCCCCGACGTACGGCTGGCAACTGATCAGCGCGGTGATCAGAGCGTCTCGCCTCCTCGTCCCGTCCTTCCGCTTGATCGCATTTCCGATCTTCTTCCGGTCCTTCTCGGTGCTCAGGTTGACCGGGCCCCGCACCTGCGGTGGCGGCGGGAAGGTCAACGCGGCGGAGTCGCGCTGCTCGGGAGCCCACGAGGATCTGAGGCGCGGATTCTCGCGGCCCTTTCGGTGGTACACGCCCCATGCCGCGACAAGGCCCTGCGGGAAACCCTCCGGCCACCTGTCTCCGGGATAGCCACGCGCCGGGCCGGAGCGCAGCTGCAATCCGATCCGGTACCACCCGGGGAACGGCGGATGCGGCGGGGTGAATCGCGGATCGTGCCCGAACTCCGGCACCGGGAACTTCTCAAAGGAGTGGTAGAAACCCTTGTTGATCGAATTTCGCGCCGGTATGAAGTTGGTGCCGGCCGCGTTCCCGCCCAGCTGCCGGGGAAGCAGGTGCATGAGGTCCCAGGTGTCACCGCTGTCCGGATTCTGCAGATCGTTGGCGATGATGTACCGCATACCCCTGGAGCTGTGCCTGTTGCTGGGCGGATAGCGACCTTTGTCCTTGGCGAACTTGGGATTGATGAACCGGATGTAGAAGCTTCGCGGCAGCTCGTTGTCGACGAACGGTAGCGAGTCCGGCGGCGGCAGCTCGTCCACGTCTTGTGGGTCGTCCCAGTCCTCGACGGTGCCGTTCACCGAGTTCGGGACCTGGTTCACGTCCTCGACCGGAACGAGCGGGCTCAGACCAGCATGGACCATCGTGATCGGCTGGCCCAACCCGACCAGAACCTTCAAGCGGTAGTACATGCGCAGGCGCACCAGCATCGCCCGGAACAGCCGATCCTGCATGCCGTGCTCTGTCCTCTGCTTGATGATCTTCCTGATCTTCGGAACGATGAGCGCTAGCCGCTTCGATTTCGCGGCGGGTGAGTCCTCCTCCCGGCGTCTCTGGTCCCGCTGGTCCTCCCGCCGGGTGCGCTTGTCGCGGGTCGACGGCCTGCCGTCACCGTCGCGTTCCGGCTTCGACGGCTTGTCCCGGTCGGGCCTGGGCCGGCCACCGTCCGGGTCACGGGCGGTCTTGTCCGGGTCATCGTGTCTGGTCGATGGAGGCTTGTCGCTGACGCCACGGTCGGCCCTCGGCGCGCCTCCGTCGGTCTTCGGTGTGCCTCCGTCGGGCTTCGGGCGGGCATCGGCCGCAGCCCGCTCGTCCTGTCTCGGACGCGCACGGTCCGGCGTCGAACCAGGCACGGGCGTCGGAGCCGCCGACGAGGCCGGGCGGGTCCCCGTTTTCTGATCCGTGGACGTCCCCGGCTTGCCGCTCCTGTCCTTGGAGCCGGCAGGCACCGACGGTTTCGCCGTCGCGGCAGGGGTCGGTCGCGGGGGTACGGAGGCCGGCCGTCTTGCCGGTGGCGGTGTATCCCGGTCACCCGACGGCCTGCCGGGAACGCTTGCCGCCCTCGTTCCGGGGCCTGCGGGAGGCCTACCGTCAGGTCGCGGGCCGGCGGGGGGACGGCCGTCCGGTCGCGGGCCGGCGGGGGGACGCGGTCGTGGGATGGTGCCGGGACGTCCGGGAAAGCCCGACCGCGGCACTGCCGGTGGGGTTGCGGTGTCCGGCCGCCCGGTGGTGGTTTCCCCGGCCCTCTCGCCGGTGCGGTCCGGTCCATCGTCGTCGCGTGGGGACTCGCCCGGGGTGCCCCGCTTCTTACCCTTGAGCATGCGCTGGGCCACTGCCTTGAGGCGTTTGCCTACCTTGGCGACGTACTTGCCTACGCCGCTGATCAGGGCCTCGTAGGCGAGTTCGAGCAGGGCCACGATGCCGGCCGCGACCGCCTTGGCGAAGAGGATGCCGGCACCGCCCTGCCGGACGGACATCAGCCAGGTGAGGACCGCGCCGAACGCTCGGAGGATCTCGCCCATCGCGCCGATCGCCGTGCGGATGGCGTCGATCACGGCCATCACCCAGCCCGCGCCGGGGATCAGTTTGGCGATGACCTTCGTGATGACGATCTCGCCGATGATGATCGGGAGCATGGGGACGATGGCGTCCCACGTCTCCTTGACGATCTTCTCCAGCGTCAGGCCGCCCTTGACCAGGGTGTCGAAGACGGCCTTGCCGATGCCGAGAACTTCCTCGATCTTGGACTGGAACCACGCCTTCACCGCGGACTTGACCTCGCGGAAGAGGTGGTTCTTCGCGCCGTCCACGGCCGAGTTCTTGGCGCCGCCGAGCCAGCCGCCGGGATCGGACAGGAAGTCGATGGCGACGAACATGAACTTGCCCAGCGCGCCCAGCAGATGGGAGGCGGCGGCCAGAACCTGCTTGACCGCGTCCACGATCGCCTTGATCACGTCCAGCAGGGCCCGCAACAGGATCTTCAACAGATCCTTGAGCAGTTTGCCGAGAGCGTCCAGCAGGTCCTTGATGATCTGCTTGAGCATCGTGGCAAGCTTGTTGACCAGGGCGATCGCCGCATTGATCAGGTCAGTGATCAGCGTTCGGATGCGGTTGGCCAGGTCGATGATCGCCTGCACCATGGCCTTGGCGAACTCGATCAGCTCGTCGATCAGCTTCTTGATCGCGTCGACGATGAACGTACGGGCCTCGTTGATCCAGCGTTCGACGGCCGACTTGAAGTTCCTGATGAAGCCGACCACCGCGTCCCGCGCCGCCCGGATGACCCGGACGATCGCGTTCTTGATCTCGATGACCTTCTGCTTGAGCCATTCGAAGGCCTTCGTGACCCAGTTCCCCGAGTTCTGGACGGCGGTCTCGCGTTCCCGCTCGGCGTCGCGCTCGGCGTTCGCCGCCTCGTCGCGGATCTTCTTGTCGCTGGCGCCCTTCTCCTTCGTGACGTCGTCGTCGGCCTTCTTCTCCCGGTCCTGGACGTCGCTGCGTACCTTCGCCTGCCGGTCGGTCTTCTTGGTGCCGAGCTTCGACAGTTCCTCGTCCTGTTCCGAACGCCAGGTGGCGCGCTCGGATTCGACGTCGGCGAGGGCGTCACCGCGTACCCCTGCCTGGTCCTTGGTGTTGATCGTGATCTCGGTGTCGACCCGGGAGCGATGGGTCGCCTGCGAGTCGCGGAAGCCCCGGTCCTTGTCCTGGCGGCTCTGTGCCATGCCCTGGCGGCCCTGCTGGAACGCCGTCTGGATGCGCGGGCCGTTGTCGTGCTCGGCGACCTTCGAGGCGGCCTCGGCCGGCACCACTCCGGTCGGCGCGCTACCCGCGGGCGGTGGTGGCCCACCCTCACGGCCGGGGACCTGCGCCTCCATCTGTTCCGGCGGTACGTCCGGGTAGACCTGGTCCTCGCCCATGCCCCGGCCGGTGTCGTCGCGGGCCGCGCCGACCGTCTGCTGTCCCTTGGTGTCGACGGCCGCGCCCTGCTCGTTCGACGTCTGGTCGGCGGCGCCGGTCATCTGCACGCCCGGCGCGTTCCCGGCCATCGCTTGTTTGAGGGCCTCGTCCTTGGTGGGCAGTCCGGCGAACTTGGCGGCCAGTTCCTGGGCGTCCACCTCGAAGCCGAGCCATTCGGCGACCTTGCCGATGCCGAACCCGAGGGCCATCTTGAAGGTGTCCCAGCCGCTCGGCTCCTCGGCCTTCTCCGCCTCGATCTGGCCCTCGGGCTCCTTCGCGCCCGCGACCTCGGCCTTCTGGTTCTCCGGGGTGGTGGAACGGGCCGCCGGATCCTTCGAGTACTGGACCGGGGCGTCGGTCTTCGGGTCACCGGAGAGGGTCTGCGGGGCGCCGGCGGGGCGTTGCATGGCGGGTGGGGCGGTGGCCAGATTCTTGTGTTCGTCGCCGACCGCCCGGTCCGAGGCCCGGCCCACGCCGGTCATGGCCTCCAACGCCCGATGCGGTTTGAGTCTCGCGGCCGTCGCGAGGCCCGCCTCCGGGGAGGCGGTGGAGAGGTCGGGGGCGGGTTCGGACTGCTTCTTCTGCTCGACCGGGGCGGCGGCGGTGCCGCCGCTCCTACCCGGCTCGGTACGGGGTGCGGGTTCCGCAGCCCGGGGTTCCGCGCCCTCGGGTGCGGCCGATCGCCGGTTGGCGGACGCGGGCGCCGCCGACCCCGGCGAAGCCGAAGCCGAAGCGGGGGTGGCAGCGGTGGGCGCGGCCGAAGCGGGCGCGGCGGTGGGCGCGGCCGAAGCGGGACCGGGCACGGACTCGGCCGGAGCGGGCGCAGCCTCAGCCGGAGTGGGGCCGGCGTCCGTCGGAGCGGGGGCCGCCTGGCCGCCGGCCGGCTGCTGAGCCGCCTTCTCCGGCGCGGCCGGAGCCTTGTCCCCGGCCGCCGGGGTTCCCTTCTCCTCCTTGGCGGCCTGTTCGGTCTCCCTACCGCTGCCGTCGGATCGGCCGCCCGCCTCCTGCACCGTGGTCTGCGCCTCGACCGGCCCGCTCTTCGGATCGGTCCCGCTCGCAGGATCCCGCAGCGTGAGGCCCGGAGTGGGTGGCGCCGCGACGACCGCTTCCGGTTCGGGTTCGGCCGGGCTCTCGGCGGCGGCCTCCGTCTCCGGAAGCGACGATTCCGGCTCGACCGGCTCCTCTTCGGCCTCCTCCGCCTCGGCGGCCTCGTCCTCGGCGTCGCGTTCCGCCTGCACCCGGTCGGCGCGGGTGACCGGTGGCGCCGGGAACGACGGCATCGGCGGAACGGCCTTCGACTCCGGATCGATCATGTCGACGGTCGGGATCGCGGACACGTCGGGATCCTGGGCCGGAAGGAAGTCCTCGGGCCGGAGGGTGATGTCCCAGGCGCTCTCCGGCTCCCCGCCGGGATCCACCTCGGACACGCTGGTCGGTGGCGACGGATCGGCCGCCGGTTCGGCGAGTTCGGGCACGTCCTGGTTGCGGACCGGATCGAGGGTCGCGGCCGCGGAGAAGAGCTGGGTGTCCTTGCCGGACGTGACCGGGCTGCCGGCCGGTCGCCCGGGTTCGAGCTTGTCCTCGGGCTTCAGCCGCACGCCCGCGACCTCGGTGTCGGCTGCCTCGGGCCGGTTCTTCGCCGCGGATGCCTCCGGGCTCGCCACCGGTACCTCTTGCTTGGCGGGCTGTTCCGGAGCCGCGGACTTCGAGCCACCGCCCGCACCCTGAGTAGCGGCGGCGGACGAATCCGACGTGGCACTCGCCGCCGGTACGGACGAGCCAGGTGCGGAGGCCGCCGTCGGAGCAGCGGTCGAGGCGGGCCCGGAGGCCGCGGCCGAGCCGGGCGAGGAAGAAGCGGTCGAGCCAGGCGCGGCGGTAGCAGCGGGCGGCCGGGCGGCCGCCGGCCCCGGGACCTGCGCCCCGGTCTGCGGCGTCACCTGATCGCCCCGCTCGCCCCCGTTGCGAGGCGTACTCCCGGCGGCACCGGAATCCCCGTGCCCTTCCAACTCCGGACCGGGCGCGGGAGCCGGACGCTGAGCCCGCGCACGCTCCTCCGCCGCCCGTCGCCGAGCCAGCTCCCGCTCGTTGCGCAGCCACTCGGCCACATCCGGCTCGGGCAGCGGCGCCGCGTGCGCCTCCGGCTCCGGCACCTCCCCCTCGACCTCGCCGAGCAGGTCGAGAACCCGCTCGTACTCGGGCCCGAGCAGCCGGTTCTCCAGCCGTTCGAGGACCGGTTCGACGAGTTCTGAGGGCAGCCGCGACAGCTGCACCCGGGTGCGCCGCGACCAGTCCGCCGGATCGCCGCGCAGCGACCGGACGATGCTCGCCGTCAACCGGTCGGGCAACGTGGCCGGATCCAGCCGCTCCACCCGCATCCGGTCAGCGGTCACGGTCGCGAACCGCATCCACCCGGGCAGCGGCGCTTCCGGCTCGACGTCGGCGGCGCCTTCCGGATGCGAAGCACCCTCCTCAGCCGCCCGCTCGGCCGGATCGGCGGGCAGGCTGACCGCCCCGTCACCGCGGCCCACCCGCAACACCCCGAGCCCGTGCGGATCCTGAACGGTGTGCAGCAACTCGTGCACGAGCAGCCGCTGACCGTCCACACCGTCCGGCTGATAGGCCCCGGCCCGGAAGAACACGTCCGTCCCGACCGTGACGGCATCCGCCCCCACCAGCGTGGCGAGCGCGTCCGCGTCCCGGTCGGTGTGCAGCCGGACCTGCCCGAAGTCGTATCCGAGCCGCTCCTCGACCTCCCGCCGCACGCTGACGTCGAGCGGCTGCCCGGCCCCGCTGACGATGTTCTTGGGCGACGGCGCGGCCGTGGCCCGGTTCCGCTTACGCCGCCGGTCGGCCTGGCTCGGCTGCCGGTCCTCGGTGGCCCGGGTGGAGGTCATCGCGGCTCCCCCCGTACCTCTCGCCCTTGTCCGGAAAGGCCCGCATGCACGGACCTGGCCAGAGCGACGCCGAGCCGCGCGGGCGAAGCCGAAGGCGAGACGGGAGGCAGCCCGGCCAGGGCGTCCCACTCACGGTCACTTCCCACCCCGATGGGTACGCCGTGCGCGCGCACCAACCGCACCAGTTCGGCGGTGAAGGCGGCCGACACGAGTTCCACGTCGACGTGCGGGCCGAAACCGTCGAGCACCAGCTCGCCGATCTCCACGTGCACGTCCCCGGTCAGACCCATCCGCGCACCTCCCCCGGGGTGAGGGAACGTTCGAGCTTGAGGTATTCGGTGCGGGCGGCCGCCAGGAGATGCCGCATCTCGAGTTTGCCGCCCTCGTCAGCGGCGAGGAACGCACCGGACAGCGCTATGTTGCGAATGGACCCACCGGCCACGGTGAGCTGGGCGAGCAGCTCCGGGTCGAGCCCCCGCGACGGGGTCTGCGGCGGCAGAACGCGCCGCCAGATCTCGGCCCGCTCCCGTTCGCCGGGGAACGGGAAGTCGACAACAAACCGGATGCGCCGCATGAACGCCGGGTCGAGGGCCTGCTTCATGTTGGTGGTGAGCACGGCCAGCCCCCGGTACGCCTCCATCCGCATGAGCAGATAGCTGACCTCGAGGTTGGCGTACCGGTCGTGGCTGTCCTTGACCTCGCTGCGTTTGCCGAAGAGCGCGTCTGCCTCGTCGAACAGCAGCACCGCCCCGCCCTGTTCGGCGGCGTCGAAGACCGCACGCAGGTTCTTCTCGGTCTCGCCGATGTATTTGCTGACCACCTGGGACAGGTCGATGACGAACAGGTCGAGCCCGAGCTCTCCGGCGATCACCTCGGCGGCGAGTGTCTTGCCGGTGCCGGAGCCGCCCGCGAAGAGCACGGTGACGCCGAGCCCGCGCCGCAGGGTCTGGGCGAAGCCCCACTCCTGGTGGACGACGGCCCGCTGCCGGACGTGGGCGGTGATCTCCTTGAGGATGACCATCTGCCGGTCGGGCAACACCAGGTCGGTCCAGGCCGCATCGGGTTCGATGCGGCGGCCGAGGCCATCGAGTCCGATCCGGGCCTCCGCGAGGCTGGCCTGCCAGGCCACCTCGACGGCGGGCGTCTCGGCTTTGGGAAGGTCGCGGAAGACGGCGGCGGCCACCGATCGGACGGTGTGCGGGGGCAGCTGGAACTGGGCGACCAGCCCCCGCAGCTGGTCGTCGGCGAGCTCCGGGACGGCGTGGAAGGCGCCCCGCCAGAGTTCGAGCTGTTCGGCGTCGGACAGCGGAGGCACGGTGACCCGCCGGCCGCACTGCTGTGCGTCGTCGCCGGCCACCACGAGCGGCACCGCGGCGGTGGCGACGAACGCATCGGCGGCCACGGTCTGCTCCCGGTCCATCGGGCCCGTTTCGACGAGCAGGGCGGCGGGCAGGAGGATCGCCTCGCGTTGCCACAGCCGGGCGAGCCGGTCCCGTTCGATCGGGTCGGTGGGGATGTCGTCGGCTGCCATCACGTACAGCGAAAGGTCGAGGCTGTCCGCCGCCGCGGCGGCGATGTCGGAGCGGATCCGCCGTTCGCCGCCGGTCAGTTCGACCCGCAACGGGCTCACCGAGAGCCCGGCAGCGACCCGATCGGCGGCAACCTGGTAGCCGGCTGGCAGGTCGGGTGGCGGTGCTGCCGAGCGCAGCATGCCGTGCAGCCGGGCGTCAAGGTAGGGCGATCCGGCCAGGAAGTGCAGGACCCGCTCGTCGATGCGCAGCGGGGAGGCGGTCAGCCTGCCCTCGTCGGCCGGTTCGACCAGCCGCCAACGGCGCAGCGGGGCGACCGGGGTGAGCGCGTCCCAGTGCGGTTCCGGCAACGCGGCCAGGGCCAGGCCGAACGTCGGGTACGCACGTTCCGGGTCGCCACTGGCGGCGGCGCAGCGGCTGCCGGTGGTGGGGTCGAGTTCGACCGCGGCGGCGAGCAGCAGAACGGCCCGCTCGAAGGGGCTGAGCCCGAACCGGTCCACCAGCGCCCGCAGCGGGGCGGGGTCGCCGGTGGACGGCGGTGTCGGGTCCACGGCCGTCTCGCCCGCGTGGGAGTCCAGGCGGGCGAGTACGGAGCGGACGGCGGCGGCGAGCGCCGCTGGTTCACCCACGGGCGGCCACCCGGACCGTCGGCTCGCGGACCGGCGGTCGCTGCGGCGGCACCTCACGGCCGTCGACCAGGACGAGCGCCGCTTGGTAGACCACGGACAGGACGTACGGGGTCTGGTGGAACATCCCCCACAGCTTGGAGGTCTCGTCGACGTCCATGGCGGTCGGTGTGAGCCGGACCCGCTGGATGGCGGCGGCAAGATCGCTGCCGTCCAGATAGGGGCGCTGTGCCGCCTCGGTGATGACGTCGGCGGGCAGGACCGGATTCTCGTACATGGTGCGGACGATGCTGCCGATCAGCCGCTGGCCGACGAGTTCGTTCTCCTCGCCGTACGCGCTGATCAGGTAATGCAGGTCGAGGGCCGCGGCGGCCCGGCTGAGCAGGGTGCCGTCGGAGGCGCGGACGGGCTGGTCGGCGTTGCGCAGGGCGGCGTTCGCGGTGACCTGGTAGCAGAAGACGGTGATGGACGGCTCGGTCGGCGGTTCGCTGTGCGGGCGCCGGGTCTGCACGTTGACCGCGAAGTCGATCTCAGGCGGCAGGTTCCGCTCGATCTGCATCGCCAGCGCCTGGGTGACGGTCGCGATCGCCAGCGCGTTGCTCACCGCGCCTCCCCGGACAGGTAGTCGGACAGGTTCACCACCGGCGTGGGCCGGCCGTGCCGCGGGGTACGGGCGGGCGTGCGCTCGGGTGCGGTGGCACGCACTTCGAGCCGGCCGATGGTGACGCGCACGGTCGGCTCGGCCGGTCGCGCCCGGCGGTGGGACACCGGCGGCCGCGCGGATTCGGGCCGGGTGGGCGCGGCCGGCGCTTCCCGGGCCGCCGCCCGCGGGAGGGGCGCCGGACCGGCCGCCGGGTGTTCCGCCCGTGCCGTGGTCGGCGCGGGACTCCGCGGCGGGACGGCGGCGGACCGGACCGGCGGCTCGGAGGTGACACGGGAGACGATCACCCGGTCCCGGGGCGGCCGCGCGGCGGGCTCGGCCGGGAGGGTGGGCTCGGTGGACGGAATCGGCGTGTCCGGCTCTGGGTCGGCAACGCGCGGCGTGAACCGTTCGGTGTGCCGTATCTCAGTGCGCCGCTCGATCCGGGCCGGGGCGGCGGGCGCCGGTCGAGCGCCGGGTTCAGACGCGGAACGCAGAGGCTCCGGAGGTGCTTCCACCTCCTCCCACCGGGGTTCGGCACGCTCGAACGGGCCGGGCAGCCGCGGCCGGGCCGTCACGGCGTCACCGAGGCCGGTGTGCCGGGCGAGCAGCCGGTCGAAGAAGTCCGGTTCAGGCATCCGCGCACAACTCCAGGTAGTAGCGGCGCCGCACCGGGCTCAACGCCAGGATCTCGGGTTCGGTCCAGCCGTACGCGCGGGCCAGCACGTGCACGTCGGTGAGCAGGTCACGGGCCCAGAAGTCGAGTTCGGCCCAGAGGTGGGCGGCGATGTCCAGCCGCAGCGGGGTAGCCGCGCCACAGCCGGGACAGGCAGTGCGCAGCGTGATGTCGGCGGCCGGGTCGGCCCGCTCGGCCGCCTCGGCGAGCCGCCGCTGCACCGCCTCCGGCAGGTCACCCGCATCGACCTCCCGGTCGCCGTACCGGGCGGTGAGGACGCACCGGTGCAGCAGTTCACCACGGGGGTCCAGGGCGGACGCGGCGGCCGTCAGATCGCCCACGGTGGGCGGCCGGAACTCGACCTGCCACCCGTCCTCGGTCACCCGCAGCGGCTCGTCGCCGGGTTCCGGGGGCGCGGCCAGCGCGGCCGCGTCCAGGTCGAACTCGAGAGCCTCGCCGCAGTGCGCGCAGTCGGCCAGCACCGGCATCCGGTCGCCGAACAGGGTGCGGCGCAGCGCGTACAGATCGGCTTCGCGCTCGCCGACCGGAAGCCGCAACAGATCGTCCGGGCCGGCTCCGGGCCGGGCGGCCCGGTGCAGCGCCAGGGTACGGGCCGGCCCGCGGTGGGCCAGCCCATCCTCCCAGGCGGCCAGCAGGCCGGCCGATCCGTGCACCGTCATCAGGCCGGGTTGGTGAACGACGGCTCGACCGGCTCGGGCACCTCGTAGTCGCGTTCCCAGCCCTCGAACTCCAGCTTGAGGCTCTGGATGGCGACGGCGTTGGCGTTGGCGTCGAGTTCGCCGACCACCTGGTATTCGGCCACCCAGGCCCGGTACAGCTTGTGCGAGACGGCGACCTGCCCGGCCTCGTTCAGCACGTCGATGATGATGTTCTTGCGGAAGTCGGCGAGCGACACCTCGGCGCCCAGCCCGGCGCCGACCTGCCACACCTTGTTGGCCCACCGGTCGAACTCCGGGTCGTGGGTGACGCCGCGTTCCAGAGTGACGCCCTCGAACTCGGTGCGGCCCGGCGACTTGCGCGGGGTGCTCGGCGAGCCGCCGTCGCGGTGCTTGACCACCTCGGTGGTGCGCTTGAGCGGGCTGACCTTGCTGATCCCGGCTACCGTACGCCCGTCCCACCGGACCAGGAACTTGAAGTTCTTGTACGGGTCGAACCGGTGCGCGTTGACTTCGAACTCGGCCATCGAAAATTTCCGTCCCTAGGTCAGAAGGCGAGCTGCCCGGCCGTCTGCCGGATGGTGACGATCACGAACTCGGCCGGCTCGACGGGTGCGAACCCGGCGACCACGTTGACCACGCCGTTGTCGATGTCGGCCCCGGTCGTGGTGGTGGCGTCGCACTTGACGAAGAAGGCCTCGCGCGGGGTGAGACCGGCGAAGGCGCCGCGCCGGAACAGCGTGTCCAGGTAGGCGCCGACCTCGAGGCGGATCGCCTGCCAGAGCTGCTCGTTGTTGGGTTCGAAGACCACCCAGCGCAGCGCCCGGTGCAGGCTCTCCTCGATGTGCAGGGCCAGGCGCCGGACCGGCACGTATCGCCATTCCGCGGGTTGCTCCCCGGCGTCCAGGGTTCGGGCGCCCCAGACCACCGGGCCGCCGCCCGGGAAGGTGCGCAGGCAGTTGACGGCGAGCGGGTTGAGCAGGCCGTTCTCCCGGTCGGTGAGCGGCACGGTGAGGGCGCGCACCCCGATCAGGCGGGCCGCGGTCCCGGCGGGCGCCTTCCAGACGCCGCGTTCGGCGTCGGTACGGGCGATGACCCCGGCCACCGCACCCGACGGCGGGACGGCACACGGGCGACCGGACAGCGGGTCGTCGAGCAGCAGGTGCGGGAAGTACAGGGCGGCGTGGTCGCTGCGGACCGCGGCGAGCTGCTCGATGCCGCTGCGGGCAGCGTCCACACCGGTCCAGGCGGCGGGCGCGTCGATCAGCAGCAGGGCCCGCAGCTCGCGGGCGATCCGGTCGGCCACCGACAGCACGGTCGACGCGTCCTCGATCGACTCCCAGCCGGCCAGGTCGGGCAGGTTGAGCAGGTTGACGTCGGTGAGATCGGTCAGCGCGTGCAGGCCGGACTTGGCGGACTCGGCACCGATCAGGTCGCCGGGCTGCGGCGGGTCGCCGTCGTCGCCGCCGGAGAGGGTGAACACCGGCGGTCCGGCGTACGCCTCCAGGCCCAGTCGCTCGGCGTCGCGCCCCTCGAAGTGGACGATGTCGTCGGGGTCCACCGACCCGGCGACGGTCTGGAGCCGGCGGCCGAAGGCGCGCACCCGGGCGCCGGAGAAGGCGGTGCTTCCCGGGCAGTCCGGTTGGGCGCGCAGCTTGCGTTCCAGGAGGGCGGCGAGCTCGGAGAGGCGGCGCGGCGGCGGGCCGTCGTGGTGGCCGTGGAAGAGGCGGAAACGCCGCTCCTCGTCACCGATCCGGACAGTGATCTCCAGGTCGTCGCAGGCCGGCAGGTCGTGGTCGAACTCGTGGGAGACGGTGCCGTTGGGGTCCGGCCGGTCCTGGCCGACCGCCTCGACCCGGATCAGCCTCGACGCCTCGTTGATCACCTCGGGGGCGTACCGGCTGGAGTCCGGGTCCATCGACAGGTCGTGGTAGGACTCGCGGGCCGGGCCGTTGGCGACGTGCAGGTTGAACGTCTCGTGCGGGTCGCGGGTGCCGTGGTCGACGCGAACGAGCAGGTCGTTTCCCCAGCAGCCGGGCTCCTTGGCGTGGACCTCCAGCACCGGCCGCTCGCGCGGACGGTGGTCATGGTCGTCGGGGCGGCCGCGGTCCTCAGCGACTTCGGCATCGGCGCGCGTCTCGCGTACCCCTCGATCGTCTTTGTCGTGGGGGTGATGATCGTGGCCGTGATCGCGCGCGGTGAGGGTGACCGACGCCGCCTCGGCGCTGCCCTCCTTGATCACCCGGACGATCACGGCGGAGGTGCCACCGTTGGCGAAGAACTGGCGGGCCGCGTATCCGACCGCGCCGTGCCGGCTCAGTCCGCCGAAGTACCGCTCGAAGTCGCCGAAACCGCCGATCCGCACCGGCTGGTCGACCGGGCCGCGCCGGGTGTAACCGACGAACGCGGCCGTCGCGGTGGACACCGGTGTGACGCCGCCTGTGCTCGTGGAGATCTCCCCGACGTACACCCCGGGATAGGTCGTCTCCGCCGGCATCCCGTCTCCAATCCCTCGTCATCGACCGATACGCGGTAGATAGTCGGAAAACCGACTTAAAGTGAACTAGCGCCGGTATCCGATAGAGGGTGAGCCCCATCGATGTATAGATTGCTGCTGAAAAGCTAACGGGCAGATCGCCCGGCCCGCGGAATCCGCGGGACGAGCATCGTCGGGGTGCACGGGATGCTGATTCGGCTTCTAGGGCCGGTCGAGATCATCAACGACGGGCGGGCACTGGAAGCCGGCCCGCCGCAGCAGCGGCTCGTGCTGACCGCGCTCGCCGCCGATGCCGGCCGGCTGATCGGCACCGAGACCCTCATCGACCGGGTGTGGGACCAGGCGCCCGACGGGGCGCGGCGCACGCTCCAGGTCCATCTCAGCCGTCTGCGGCGGCTTCTGGACACCGCTCAATCAAACGACCAGACACCGGTACGGGTGGTGCGCCGCTCCGGCGGCTACCAGCTGGACGTCGAACCGGACCAGGTGGACGCGCACCGGTTCCGCCGCCTCGTGGAGCAGGCCCACGAACGTCACCGCACCGACCTGGAGCGGATAAAACTGCTCGCCGAGGCGATGGACCTGTGGCGCGGTCCGCCGCTGTCCGACCTGCCCGGCCAGTGGGCGGCCACCGTCCGGCAGGCGTGGCAGCAGCAGTACCTCGACGCCGTCCAGGAGTGGGCGGCCACCTCGGTGCAGGCCGGCGAGACCGGCCCGGTGCTGCCCCTGCTGGCCGGGCTGACCGCCGAGCGCGTCACCGACGAGCCTCTCGCCGGGGCCTACATCCGGGCCCTGTACGCGGCCGGGCGGACCTCCGACGCCCTCGACCAGTACGCCGTCATCCGCCGGCATCTCGCCGAGCGCCTCGGCGCCGACCCCGGCCCCGAACTGCAACAGCTCTACCGGCAGATCCTCGCCGCCGACCCGGCGCTCACCCCGGCCGCCACCGAGGCGCACACCCGGTGGACGCCCCACGAACTGCCCGCACCGCCGCCCGCCTTCACCGGCCGCGACGGCGAACTGGCCCGCCTCACCTCGCCCAGCGACGGCGCCGACGTGCTGATCACCGTGATCGACGGGATGGCCGGCGCCGGCAAGACCGCGCTCGCCGTCGAGGCCGCGCACCGCATCGCCGACCGCTACGCGGACGGGCAGCTCTACCTCGACCTGCACGGATACAGCGAAGACGCCGATCCGGTCGAGCCGGCCGAGGCGCTCGGGAACCTGTTGCACGGTATCGGCGTACCGTCGGCACAGATCCCGGACGGCCTCGACGGGCGGGCCGCCCTCTACCGCACCCGGCTCGCCGGCCGGCGGATGCTGATCCTGCTGGACAACGCCGCCGGCGAGAACCAGGTGGCCCCGCTGCTTCCGGGCGCGCCCGGCTGTGTCGTGCTGGTGACCAGCCGGCGGCAGCTGGCCGGCCTGGACAACACCCGGCGGCTGGCGCTGGAGACCCTCACCATGGCCGACGCGATCGCACTGTTCGCCCGCCGCGCCGGTGGCCATCCGCCCGAGCTGGTGACCGAACTGGTCGACCTGTGTGGCCGGTTGCCGTTGGCCATCCGGATCGCGGCGGCCCGGTTACGGGCCCATCCCACCTGGACACTGGCGCACCTGGTCGAACGGCTGCGCGACCCGCGCTACCGGCTCGCCGAACTGGAGGCCGGGCAGCGCAGTGTGGCCGCCGCCTTCGACCTGTCCTACCAGCGGCTCAGCCTCCCGGCGCGGCACGCCTACCGGGCGCTGGCCGGCCACCCCGGCCCCGAACTGGACGAACACGCCGCCGCCGAACTGCTCGGCGTGACCCCGGTCGCCGCCACCCAGGTGCTGCACCAGCTGATGGACGCCAACCTGCTGCTCGAACCGGCGGCCGGGCGGTACCGCTTCCACGACCTGGCCCGCGCACACGCCACCACCCAGCGCGACCTGCGTGACCGGCCGGAGAGGAAGGAAGCCGACGCCCGGCCATGACCGGCAGCGGACGGAGTTCCGGTGACCCGCCGGGCCTTGCTCGGCGGGTCACCGGCTTCGGCCAGACGGCTCAGAACTCGTCGACGCGGGGCGCCTGTTTCAGGCAGTCGCTGTCGATCGCCAGCTTGATCAGCTCGCGGGCGGTGGCATGGTCGGTCGCCTCGGCGTCGAGAGTGCCCAGCGAGCGGGTCACCGCGACGATCTCGTCCGCGGGATCACCGGCGGCGAGCGCCGCGCAGGCGGTGTCCGAGATGGCCTGGATGTCCTGGTCGGTACGGTCCTTGGCGATCTCCGGCAGTTCCTGCTTGACCACGAGGACGAACCGGCTCGGGCCG
The DNA here is from genome assembly GCF_019429605.1 of Actinoplanes hulinensis. Classification (NCBI taxonomy): domain Bacteria; kingdom Bacillati; phylum Actinomycetota; class Actinomycetes; order Micromonosporales; family Micromonosporaceae; genus Actinoplanes; species Actinoplanes hulinensis. The sequence goes on from NZ_JAHXZI010000007.1 coordinate 298,406, forward strand.
CTGGCCGTCACGACCGGGTTGGGGCTCGCCTTCGTGGTCGTCTTCACGGTGGTCCGGGTGGTCGTCTTCGAGCCCGGCCTGGTGGTCTTCGAGGACTTCGGCGTCCCGCTGCCGCCCGTGCATCCGGCCAGCACACACACCGCCAGGATCGCCGCCACTGTCGTCAATTGCTTACGCATCGTTCCGCCCTCGTCGCTCCAAAATCCCCCCGAGAATAGATGATCAACGCCTGCGGCCCGAACCGGTATTCACCGCCGTCCACGACGTCTACATAGAGCATGACCAGGTTGTTCAGGGCCAGTTGTCGGCTTCCCTACAGGCGCCCGCGAGTCATCCGGCAGGAGAGGCGTTCGGTGTAATCCGCAGCGGCCGCGTCCCTGGGCGCCGCGAAGTCAGCACACAGGTCAGCATCGGAAAGGTGAACTCTCCCTCCGCGGTCTCCGGACGACTCGCCAGGTAGGCGCGGATCCGTCCGAGCAGGGCCTCCCGCTCCGCCGGCGGCATGACCAGCATGCCCGCCCGGGTGGCCAGCGTCGCGACCAGCGAGTCGGCGGTGCGCCGCTGCCCGTGCGGGAACGCGGCCACCTCGGGCACACCGAAGCCGGGCAGCGGCAGGCGGGCGGCCTCGGCACGCCAGTTGTCCGGTGTGTCCCGTGGCCCGATAGCGGCGCTGCCGCTGACTTCCGCCAGGCCGGCGGCCCAGTCGACCCGGTCGTCGACGACGTTCCACAGTCCGGCCAGGACACCACCGGGTGCGAGGACCCGGGCGATCTCCGGCCCGGCGGTGTCCATGTCGAACCAGTGCAGGGCGTTTCCGGCCAGCACCGCGTCGGCGGATCCGTCCGGCAGCGGGATCGCCTCGGCACTGCCCGGAAACGCCCGGAGATCGGGTAGGTATCGGTCCCCCCAGCCAGGGAGGTGATCATGAACAACGCGAAATGATCAGGCGCCGGTCGGCCGGCACCACGTCCGTTCCTCCGCCGGCGCGGCCTGAGCGGCGCTCGGATACGGTCTCCGGCTACAGACAGGGACGAGCACGGGGGTGTGCCGGTGACGGACGATGCGACGGTCATGGCGTGGGAGGACGGCGAGCGGGAGCGGTGGCTGTCGCGGACCGCGGCGCTGGGCCACGGACCCGAGCAACCCGGCTGGGCCGACGCGGTGGACGCCGCCAAGGACCTCACCGATCTGAAGTCCCGGCAGGTGTCGTGGCTGCTCGCCGAGGGCCCGGAGGCGACCGCGCGGAAGCTGCTCGGCAAGACCGACGAGATGCGGTACCGGGTGCCGCACCGGATCGACCTGAGCCGGGTCGCGGTGGCCAGATTGGGAGTGGACGCGCTGCCGCTCGCCGTGGCGGGCGCCGCCCACTCCGCCGACCAACTGGGCGTGCTGCTGCTGCCGTTCCGCGGTCCGGAGCCGGCCCGTCTCGCGGCGGGATGGCTGCGCCAGCTCGGCTCGGCCCGGATGTGGGCACGGCTGTGGCTGGAGCGGCACGCCGAGAACGCGGCGCGGGCACTGGTTCCGGCCACGATCGGGCGGGCCGGCGCGGGCCGGCGCAACGCCGAGGACGCGGTGCGCCATCTCGCGTCGATCGGTCACGGTCCGATGCTGATCAAGACCGCCGAGGGGTACGGAGCAGGCGTGCACGCCGCGGTCATCGCCCTGGTGGGAGCGGACGACGGCGTGCTCACTCCCGTACCCTCGCTGTTTTCGACGCCGGCGCGAGCCACGCGAAGGGTGAAGGTTCCGCCGTGGCTGATCCTCGGCGAACTGCCGGAGGTCCTGCTGGCCGCGGGCGGGACCATGCCGGCCGAGGACACCGGCCGCCTGATCCTGGCGCTGACCTCGTCGCGGCTGGCGGATCCGCCGGAGCCGGCGCCCGGTGTTCCGGAGGGGCCGTTCGGCCGGCCGGTGGTGGTCGAGTCGTGGGAGGCCGCGCAGCCGATGGTGGCGCCGCCCAGCCCGGAGGCGCAGAAGCTGATCGCCGAGTGTGACCGGCAGAGTGTGGCGGAATTCGGGCGGGCGCTGGTGGAGGCGTGGATCGCCGGTGGCCTTCCGCCGTCCGAGGCGTGGGTGGTGGTGGCGCAGGCGCACCTCGGCGACGATGCCACGGTGGACTATCTGGCGCCCAAGGTGCGCGCCTGGCCGCAGGACAGCCGTCACCAGCGGGCCATCGACGGGTACGCGGTGCTGTGCGCGATCGGTTCGGACGCGGCGATGCGGCATCTGCTGGCGATCGAGCAGCGCATGACACCCGGATCCCGCAACCAGCGACTCCGCGTCTACCTCGCCCAGGCCGCCGCGAGCCGCGGCATGACCGTGGCGCAGGTCGCCGACCGGCTGGCGCCGGCGCTCGGCCTGGACGCCGGGATCACACTGGACTACGGACCGCGCTCGTTCCCGGTGGTCACCGACGAGCACCTGACCGCCTTCGTGCAGGGGCCGACCGGGAAACTGCTGGCCCGGCCGCCCAAGCCCGGCGTGAAGGACACCAAGCCCGAGGCGTACCCGTGGTTCCTCCAGTTCAAGAAGGATCTGCGGGCGGCCGCGGCGGCGCAGCTCGTCCGCCTGGAACGCGACATGTTCGCCCGCTACGAGCGGCCGGCCCGCGACCTGCCCGGCTTCCTGCTGCCGCACCCGATCCTCGGCCCGATCACGCGCCGGCTTCTGTGGGGCGAGTACGACGCCGGCGACCGCCTGATCCGGGCGGTACGGGTCGCCGAGGACGGCAGTCTCGCCGACCTCGACGACGACACGGTGACCCTCGACGGCGACGCCCGGCTGCGCATCGTGCACCCGGCGGAACTCGGTGACGATCTGACGTCGTGGGCACGGGTTTTCGCCGACTACGAGATCATGCAGCCGTTCCCGCAGGTGAACCGGCCCGCGGTGGTGCTCACCGAGGCCGAGCGGGCGGCGACCAGCCTGCCCGGCTTCGGGCCGGTCCGGAACACCCGGTTCGAGGAGCCGGTCAACGGCCGCTGGCACGGTGAGGGGCACGGCACCTCGTACTCGCCGTACACCCGGCTGTGGACCGAACTTCCCGGCGGGCTGACCCTGCTGGCCGAGCTGGACAAGCCGGTGTCGACCTCGTCGTACGATCCGGGTAGCGAGCACCGGATCACCGAGATCTGGGTCGACGAAGCGCAATCGGACCACTTCGGCGCCGCACGGCGGATCCCGTTCGGCGACGGTGATCCGGTCGCCCTGTCCGAGGCCCTGGTGGAGTTGTACGCCCTGAGAGGTTGACCCGCCATGCCGACCGCGTCCGAGCAGGCCATCGCCCTGGCCGGGACGATCGCGGCCCGGATCGGCGCCTACCGCCGGTCCGGGGACGCCGCCGCCGTGCTGGCCCCGGAGGCGGTCGAGGAGGTCCGGCGGCTGTGGCTCGCCACCGTCTACGCCGCCCTGTGGGAGGGCGGTGGCGGGCCCGCCGAGTGGGAGCTGCTGGCCCTGTCCGGATGGCTGCACTGGTGCCGCCATCTGGCCGGCCCGTCGCCGGCCGACGACCATGCGGCCGCGCTCGACCACTTCTCCGAGCTGCTGCTGCACCGGCAGGGCGACGAGATCGTGCCGGAGCGGGCGCGCCGCGACATCGACGAGATCCCCCGCGAGCGGTGGGACGGCGCCGCGGCCCGGGTCGACCGCATCGGCGACACGCCCGAGCTCGAACGGATCGATTTCGAGCTCCCGCTGCTGCGGGACCGGCTGGCGCGAACCCCGGACGCGGACTTCGCCACCCATGACCTGCTCACCGGCCGGCTGCGTGAGCGGTTCGAGCTCAGTGGCGACATCCGGTTCCTCAACGAGGCGATCGACCTGAAACGCGACGTGCTGGAACGGCTGCCCCGGCGCCGCCGTCGTCTGGCCCACGGCATCGTTCTGTCCGGTCTGGGCACCATGCTGACGATCCGGTTCGGCCACCTCGGCGAACTTTACGACGTGGACGAGGCGATCGAGGTCCTCCGGCGATCGCTCACCGCGCTGCGGCGCCGCGACCCGGCACGGCCCACGACCCTGTCGGCGCTCGGAGTGGCGTTGCGGGGCCGGTACGACCGCGTGCGGAACCCCGCGGATCTCGACGCGGCGGTCGACGCCTGCCGGGCCGCGACCGTGATCCCGGGCGGTGCGGGCACGACCCTGCTGGGCCGGGCCGAGCTGCTCAGCAACCTCGGCGTGGTCCTCCAGATCCGCTTCGAGGCGCACCGGCGGCTGCCGGACCTCACCGAGGCGATCGAGGCGCTGCGGGAGGCGATCACGCTGCTGCCGCCGGACGATCCGGAACTTCCCGGGTATGTTTCCAACCTCGGCCTCGCGCTGTGTCACCGGTTCGACGCCACCGGCGCGGCCGAAGATCTCGACGAGGCGGTGCGCCTGTTCGAGGCGGCCGTCGACGGCACCCCGGACGGGCACCCCGACCGGGTCATGTACCTGTCGAATCTCAGCGGCACACTGCAATCCCGCCACGCGCTGTCGAACCGGCCGCTGGACGGCCGACGGGCCCGCGACACGGCGTACGAGGGTGTCGCGGTGCGGTCGTCCCCGGTCGCCGAACGGGTGAAGGCGGCACATCACTGGGGCCGCAGCGCCGCGGCGATGGCCGACTGGGCGGACGCCGCCGACGGGTTCGCGGCCGCCGTCGACCTGCTGCCGCTGCTGGCCTGGCGTGGCCTGAACCGGACCAGCCGCGAATTGCTGCTGCTCGACTGGCGGCACCTGACCGACAACGCGGCGGCCTGCGCCTGCGCGGCCGGCGACCCGGCACGTGCGCTGTGCCTGCTGGAGGTGGGCCGGGCGGTCCTGTGGACACAACAGCTCGACACCCGGACCGACCTCACCGCGGTGCGGGCCGCCGACCCTGCCCTGGCCGACCGCCTCCTGACCGTCGCGAACGGCATGGAGGCCCCCGGCCTGGCCGTCGGCACGGGACTGTCCGGATAGCGGCTGCTGGCCCGGCTGGTGCTCAGTGCTGTCTCGACGCCCGCGAGACAGCACTGACGGCCAGCCGAGCAAGATCGACCACAGCGCGAACGGCCGCCGGAGAGCGGACACGTCCTCGGCATGCGGCTGGGGCCGCCGGTGCGATGATGCCGGGCGTGACGGACTCAATGGACTATCGCGGTGTGGAGCGGGCCTACAACACGGTCGCGGACGCGTACGCCGACTATTTTCCGGACACCAGCGCCGAACATGCGCTCGATCTGGCGATGGTCGACGCCTTCGCCGCCGCGGTGATCGCCGGCGGTGAGCCGCGGATTCTCGACGCGGGGTGCGGCTCGGGTCGGCTGAGCCGGTATCTGGTCGGCCGCGGCATTCTGGCCGAGGGTGTCGACCTCTCCCCCGGCATGATCGCCCGGGCCCGCAAGGAGAGCCCCGAGCTGGCCTTCTCGGTGGCGTCACTGACCGGGCTGCCGTTCCCGGACGACGCGTTCCCCGGCGTCATGCTGTGGTATTCGATCATCCACACGCCGCCGGCCGGCCAGGACCGGATCTTCGCCGAGGCGGCGCGGGTGCTGCGGCCGGGCGGGCACCTGCTCGTCGGCTTCCAGCACGGCCTGGGCAGCCGCGACGTCGGCGAGATCTACCGCGGCATGGGCTACGACGTCGACTTGGAGCGCTACAACTACACGGCCGACGAGGTGGCGGCGCGGGCGGAGACGGTCGGCCTGCGCGAGGTGGCCCGCATGGTCCGGCAGCCGCGCCCCGGGGAACGCGACGGCCAGTCGTCGGTCCTGTTCCAGGCGCCCGCCTGATTCGCCGGGCGGCGAGGCTGCCGCGGCCTCGCCGCCCGGCCGGCGGACGGATCTCAGATCCGGCCGGCTCCCGCGCCCGCCTGGACCAGCGACGGCACCGCCGAGGCCGGATCCAGGGTGTACGAGTAGTAGGTACGCGGCTCCACCACGGTCCCGCCGGCCTGGCAGGTGCCGGAGGCGGTGAAGATGTTGGCCCGCTGGACCAGGCGGCCCGGGCCGCTGTCGGCGTAACCGCCGGTGGAGTAGCACGGGTACGGCACCGCGCTGAAGTAGTTGGCCTCCACGACCACGCCGGCGTTCATCGTGGACGCGACCCCGTACAGCTCGTTGCCGTCGAAGTAGTTGTTGTAGACGTGCACCGGTTCGCCGAAGCGCACCCGTGGATGCCGCTGCCGCGACCCGTCGAACCAGTTGTGGTGGATGGTCACCTTGAGATGGCCGACGTCGGTGCCGGACGCCCCGTCGGAGTGGCCGATCAGCATGCTCTTGTCGGTGCCGGCGAAGTGGTTCCACGACACGGTGACGTAGTCGGCGCCGCGCACGATGTCGATCGACCCGTCGACCGGCCGGACGAACGTGTTGTGGTCGATCCACACGTGGTGTGACTGTTGACCCACATTGATCGCGTCGTCCTCGGCGTCGACGAACGTCAGGTTGCGAATGATGACGTTGTACGACCGGTACATGTCGAACCCGCCGCCGGTGATCGTCGCGTTCGTGCCGAGGCCGACGATCGTCTTGTTGGGGCGTACCCCCTGTTTGCTGGTGATGGCGATCGTGCCGGACACCTGGATGATCAGCGGGCCCACCGTGTCGATGGCCTCGAGCAGTTCGTCGGTGGTGTCGACGGTGACGGTGGCCCCGCCCACCCCGCCGGTGGTCCCGGCGGCGAACCCGTCCGCGGCCGCGGCGGGCGCCGCCACGAACAGGGTCGACGAGAACAGCAGCGCTGACAGGATTCCGTGCATCACAGCCTCCCCACCCCGGCGCCGGCTGTGACCAGCGACGGCACCGACGACGCCGGATCGAGCGTGTACGAGTAGAACGTCGACGGTTCGGAGACTGACCCGCCCGCCTCGCAGGTGCCGGAGTTCACGAACGCGTTGCCGCGCTGCACCAGCCGCCCCGGGGCACTTTCGGCGTAACCACCGGTGGAATGACACGGGTAGGGCACGTTCTCGAAGTAGTTGCCCTCCGCTACCACACCGGCGTTCTCGGTGGACGCGATGCCGTACAGCCCGATGTTGTCGTAGTAGTTGTTGTAGACGTGCACCGGCTCACCGAAGCGCACCCGCGGATGCCGCTGGTTGGAGCCCTCGAACCAGTTGTGGTGGTAGGTGACCCGCAGATATCCGACATCAGCGGTGTACGTGTCGGAGTGCCCCAGCAGCATCGTCTTGTCGGTGCCGAGGAACCGGTTCCAGGAGACGGTCACGTTGGTGGACTGCCGCTTGATGTCGAGCGATCCGTCGTAGCCGGGCAGGAACTCGTTGTGGTCGATCCACACGTGGTGCGCCTTGTTCGTGACACTGATCGAGTCGTCCGAGGCGTTGCCGAACCGGATGTTGCGGATGATCACGTTGTTGCCGGGCCGGGTGGTGGTGCCCAGTTGCAGGCCGCCGCCGGTGATCTCGGCGGTGGATCCGACGCCGAGGATGCTCTTGTTCGCAACGACCGTGATCATGCCGCCCGCCGAGATCCGGCCAGCGACCATGATCGTGTACGGCGTGTTCGCGCCCGCGTAACGGGCGAGGTCGGCAGAGTTGGTGACGGTGACCGTGGGCCCGGCCGCGCCTCCGGTGGTCCCGGTGGCGAAACCGTCCGCGGTGGACGTCGAGAGGAAGGGGCCGGGCCAGACCAACATGAGGGCAAGCAGCGTGTGCATCACAGCCTCCCCACGCCCGCGCCGGCGGTGACGATCGCCTTCACCTGGTTCGGGTCGTCCAGCGTGTAGCCGTAGTAACCGGACGGCTCCTGCACGGTGCCGCTGCAATCGGGTGCGCCGGACTCCCCCACGAACACGTTGTTGCGGGCCACACAGCGGCCGGACGGCCCGGCGTACGTGTTGGTGACCGGCTCCTCGACGTCCTCGAAGTAGTTGCCCTCGACCACGCACCCGGCGGTGTTCTGGCAGGCCACCCCGGTGTCGGTGTTGTAGAAGTAGTAGTTGTTGTAGACGTGCACCGGCTCTCCGAAGCGGACCCGCGGGTTGCGCTGCGGGGTCGCGTCGAACCAGTTGTGGTGGTAGGTGACCTTGAGCCGCCCGGTGTCCTGCGCGCCGTTCGCGTCGTCGTGGCCGAGCAGCATGTTCTTGGTGTGGTGGTGGGTGTGGTTCCACGACACCGTCACCAGCGACGACCCGCGCTTGATGTCGATCAGCCCGTCGTAGCCCTGGGCCAGATCGTTGTGGTCGATCCATACGTGATGGGAGTACATCTGTACGTTGATCGAGTCGTCACTGGCATTGCGGAACGTCAGGTTCTGGACGATCACGTTGTGCACCGCGTCGGCGGGCGGCGAGGTGACGTCCGAAACCGGGAGGCCGATGTTGAATCCGCCACCGGTGACGCCCGCGGTGGCGCCGACGCCGACGATCGACTTGTCGCTGCTCACGTCGTACATGCCGGCGGGCAGCGTGATCGTGCCGGCGACGCAGACGGTGAGCGGGCCGGGCGTGGCGATCGAGGAGAGCAGCTCGGCGGCGGTGTCGACCTGGACGGTCGGGCCGCCCGCGCCACCGGTGGTGCCGGCCGCGAAGCCGGTCGCCGCGCCGGTGACGGCGCATCCGCCGGGCGGCGGCGGGGTGGTCGGTGACGGCGAGGTGGGCGACGGGCCGGGGCCCGGCGCGGCGGTGTCGACCGCGACATCATCGAAAACCGCGGCGGCGTACGACGTGACGAGCCCGATCCTGCCCCGCGCGAACGTGCTGTCGGCGGCCCGGACCACGGCGGTCCCGTCGACGTAGCCGGTGAGCGCGCTGCCCCGCACGTCGAGCGCGAGGGTCCGCCACGTCCCGGCGCTGCCGCCGACGACCGCGGTGGCGAGGGTGGTGGCCGTGCCGCCGGACACCCGTTGCAACTGGGCCGCGCCGCCGGCGATCACGAGGGTGTAGTACTGGCTGGTGGACTGGGCGCGGGCGGCCACCCCGGCGGAGGTGCCGGGGCCGATCTGCTTGACCCGTGCCCGCACCGAGTAGTCGGTCCAGGTGGTGGTTCCGGCCAGCGCGCGGGCGCTGGTGCCGGTGCTGGTCTGCTGGTAGGCGGGTGTGCCGTCGGTGACGATCGACCAGGCGCCGCCGTTGCGGCTCCAGCCGTCGGCGTTGCCGTCGTCGAAATCGTCGGTGAACAGGGCGTCGGCCCGGGCGGGGCCGCCGATCACCGCGCTGGCGAGCACGGTGATCGCGGCGCCGCCCACGAGCCATCCGATCTTGCGCATGGCTACTCCCGGGGGAACGGGGACGGGTAGCGGAAACAGCGTCGAGGGGATGTGGACGGTCGCATCGGGGAATGTGACCGTCCGCGGCTGTGAAACCTCCGCGAAACCTTGTGGCCGACCCTAAAATCGCGCATCCGAGGCCGTCAATGCTTTCCGTTTGCAGGAATGTTGCAGTCGCACCCACTGCGAACCATGACGGATTGACCCACCTCGAACCCTGCTGTAGGTTCCCGGCGGGAAAGCGCATTCCCCCACGTCGGCGCGTTCCCGCAAAGGAGATCCCCATGAAATCCCGGAATGTGCTGGCCACGGCTGTCGCGGGCATCGCGGTAACCACCGGAATCATCACCGGAATCCCGTCGGCATCGGCGGCCACCACCACGCTCTACGTGGCGACGAACGGCAGCGACAGCAACGCCGGCACCCTGTCCGCGCCGCTCGCCACCATTCAGAAAGCGATAAGTCTGGTCCCGGCCGGCGGCACCGTCTCGGTCCGCGGCGGCACCTACACGCTGACCACCAACATCCAGATCACCAAGAGCGGTACGGCAAGCGCGCCCTACACCCTCACCGCGTACGGCAGCGAACGCGTGATCATCGACGGCGAGGCCCTCGGCTACACCCCGGGCGCGGTCGGCTCCACCATCCCCAGCACGCAGCGCGGCGCCATCCACATGGAGGCGTCGTACTGGAAGCTCGTCCGCCTGGAAATCGCCAACGGGCCGTACGGGCTCTACTGCGCCGGCTGCAACAACAACACGTTCGACCGCCTGGTGACCCGGAGCAACTACGAGACCGGCTTCCAGTTGCAGGGGTCCTCGGCGAACAACCTGATCCTGAACCTGGACAGCTACGGCAACCGGGACCCGCGCAAGAACGGCGAGAGCGCCGACGGCCTCGGCATCAAGGAGGGCACCGGCACCGGCAACGTGGTCCGCGGCGCCCGGCTGTGGAACAACGTCGACGACGGCTTCGACGCGTGGCTCTTCACCTCGCCGATCACGATCCAGAACAGCGTGGCGTACGGCAACGGCTACAACCGCTGGAGCATCCCCAACTTCTCCGGCGACGGCAACGGCTTCAAGCTGGGCGGCAGCAGCGGCACCGGCCCGGCGGCCGCGCACACGGTCGGCAACACGTTCTCGTTCAGCAACGCGGCGCACGGCTTCACCGACAACGGCAACACCGGCGCCATCGTGATCAACCGCAGCACCGCCTGGAAGAACGTGAAGACCGGCTTCGACGTGGACGGCGGCTCCACCTCGAAACTGACCGCCGACCTGGCCGTCGGCAACGCCACCGCGGTCGCCCTCGGCTCGTCCACCGCCTCCGGCAACTCGTGGAACATCGGCGGCACGTGGACCCTGCTCAGCACCGACCAGTCGGTGATCACCGGGGCACGCGCCGCCGACGGCTCCATTCCGTCGTCCAGCTTCCTGGTCCCGGCCAACGGCTCCGCCGTCGGCGCCAAGATCTAGACGGGATTCAGGCGAGGCCCATCGCCGGCGCCATCAGCCGGGTGACGTCCGGGTCGGCGAGCAGCGAAGCGGGATCGCACCAGTCGCCGATCGCCTTCCGGGCCGGGGGGGGGGCGGGGCCGGCGGGGGGGGGGCGCCCCCCCGCGGGCCACCCACCCCCACCCCGCCGCCCTCGCGCCCCCGCCCCCCCCCCCCCTGTCCGGGCGCCCCCCCCCCCGCCCAGTTTCTCCGAAGAGCCTCACATCACCCTCTGGGGCGGATGAGGTGACCACGACCTGCGGGTACGGTCGGACACATGCCCAAGGACCCGTCGCGCACCTGGCCGCGATCGTCCGCGTGGCTCACCCACATGCGCCGGCTGACATCGCTCGTGTTGAGCCTGTCCCCGCTCTTCCTGGTGGCCGGCCGTCGCCTCCGCCGGTCGCTGTCAAGCATCCCCGCGCGTCTGACCGCGCTCCACCGGAGCGCTGAGGGGCGGCTGGCGGAAGTGCCGGCCGCGACTGGCCGCCGGGCGCGACGGCATCTGCGTCTGTCCCTGTCGCACATGGCCGCGTTGCCGGCAACGGCCCGCCGCCGGGCGCAGCGGCATCTCCGCCGTCTGCCGGCCCGGACCCTGGCGGCCCGCGCCCGGGTCGCCCGCCGCCTGCGGCTGTTCCTGCCCCGGATTCCCGGCCTGCTGGTGGCGACCGCTCAGGACGCGTGGCGACGACTCCACCTGCTGCTGGCCCGGATCCCGACGGTGCGCCGCCGCCGGGACGCTCTCGCCCGGTGGCACGCCGAGGCGATCGAGGCCCAGCGCTACGCCGTCGAGGTGCTGGTCGCGGCCACCCGCGCCGCCGAGGCCGCCGAGCGCTGGCGGGAGCACTGGCGGCAGACCGATCAGGCCGCCACCGAGGCCTGGCAGAGCTGGCAGGACGCCGAAGAGCGGCTGGCGCGGGTCCGCGCGGCGACCGCGTTCCGGACACCGCGCACCCGGCGGACCGTTGCCGAGTTCGCCGACCGCGCCCGTTTCCTGCACCGCGCCGCCGCGGCCGCCGTCGAGCGCGGTGACCTGCCCGCCACGGTGCTGGCCGATCTGGCCGCGGGCGAGGGCGGCTGGAATCCGAAGCTGCACCCGGTCGATCAGGAGCTGGTCCTGGGCCGGGCGATCGCCGCCGTCCGTAACCAGCTGTACCGGTGGGCCGCCGCCACCGAGGCGACGGCCTGGCACGATGCCCAGCTCGCCGTCGCCGCCAGGGACAGCCTGCGCCGCGAGGCGAACGCCGCGGCCGTCCGCGCCGAGGCCCGGCGCCACCACCTCCGGCCGGCCGGAGGACCGTCCCGGTCGGCGATGGCGCCGGCCTGGTCGTCCTGGCATCACGGCTGGGCGACGGCCGGGGAGCATCAGCGGGTGAGGCGTCCCACCATCGCGTGGGCGGCCGCGGTCACCAGAGCCCGGTCGTAACTGACGACGAACTCGAACTGCCGGTCCTCGTCCGGCCCGCTCTCCCCCAGGTCACGGGCGATCAGCGCGGCCGAGATGTGCGCGCCCAGCACCACGACGGTCCATTCGTCGACCAGCGGATCCCGGGGGTGCAGGCCGGCGCCGCGCACCCCGGGCGCCGGCTCCGGCGGCATGTCCACGCCGAGCACGGCGACGAACGGCAGCCGGGCCGCCAGGTCGCTGAACCGGCGCATCGTCGACGGCCCGAAGAACCGCACGTGCTCGAAGGCCGCCAGCAGCACCGGCGGCACGGCGCTCTGCAGCGCCATCAGTTCCAGCGTCTTCGACAGCGGCACGAGCAGGTGCTTCGGCGCGTGCCGGATCCGCCGGGCGGCGCCGACCAGCTGGTACGGCGACTTCTGCAACGCCGTGCCGATCGGCCGGGGCCTGAACCGTTCGGGCTGGAACGTCGAGGGCGGGAAACGGCGCTCGCCCCGGCTCCACAGCCAGCCCTGCCCCATGGTGGCCCCGAGCACGAGCGCCCGGGTGAGGTCTTCCGGCGTTTCGATACCCTCGGCGACGACCTCGGCTCCGGCCTCCTCGGCGTACGCCCGGACCGCCCCGGCGACGGCGACGGTGGCCGGATCGTTGATCGTCCGCAGCAGTTTGAGGTCGAGCTTGACCACTCTCGGCCGCACGATCGGAATGAAGGCGAGCGACTCCGGATGCACACCGACGTCGTCGAGGGCGATGGCGCAGCCCGCGGCCCGCAGCCGCTCGGCCGCGGTCAGCACCCCGGCGAGGTCCTCGAACAGCGCCCGCTCGGTGATCTCGACGACCATCTGCACATGGTCGGCCCGCTCGCCGAGCGCGTCGAGGATGACGTCGAGCCGCTCGGTCAGGGTGCTCGGCTCCAGGTTGACGAAGAGCGTCACCGGCCGCCCGCCGGACATCCGCGCGGCGTCCCGCAGCGAGGCTAGCAGCGAGGCCCGCTCCAGTTCGGCGAGCTGCCCGGCGGCCCGGGCCGCTTCCAGAAGCGCCAACGGCGGCGTCCCCCCGGGGCCACGCATCAGCGCCTCGAACGCCAGCACCGCCCCGGTGTCGAGGTCCACGAACGGCTGATAGACGCAGTGCACGTCGAGGCGGGCGCCGACCGTGACCGGACCGGTCGGTATCGGGCTCACCTATCACCCATCGGCACATCGACCGCCCGGTTGAGTGGCAGGCCGGACCGCCGGCGGTGCGGTCACACGGCGGTCAAACGCCGGTCGGCCGCGTCCAGCAGGACGAGCGTGCCGCGGGCCAGCAGGCGGGTCTCGCGCTCGCGGGCGTATCCGGGGTCGAGCACCCGGGCCGGGTCGAGGGCCGCTCCGGTGACAGCCGTCCGGGTGTCGCCGTCGAGGATCGTGTGGCACCAGTGCCGCAGATCGGTGACCGTACGAGCCAGACGGCACCCGACCGCGTCCACGGCCGCCCGCTCGGCATCCCGCAGCCAGCCGCCGAGCGCCCGCTCCAGCAGGCCGGCGAGACCGGTGCCGGCACGGGTGCCGACCTCGGCGATGGCCCGATCCGGAACGCGCTCCCCCAGCAGCAGACCGCGCCGGACCGATCGGGCGACCCAGTCCCGCCGGTTGCTCGCCGTCGACCGGCAGTCCTCGATGCCGTCGACCACGACGGTCAGCCGGTGCGGGCCGACGACCTCCAGGGCCAGAGCCGTCCACGGCGCCAGCGGCGCGATCCCCGCGCCCGGGGAGGACACGACGTCCGTGTACCGGACCACGGCCAGTACCACGTCCGCGTCGAGGATCGCGGCCCGTACGCGCCCGGAACCGGCCATGTCGTCCAGCGGCGGCGCCACCATGACGCCGAACTCCGGCCGGACCGCGGTGCCGGCCGTGCCGTCCCGCAACGCGGCCGCCACCGGTTCGCCGTCGTCGGCGTCACGGCAGAGCAGGACCACCCGCGGATCCGGCGGACGGCCGTCCCGCAACGCCGTGATGTCCCCGGCCAGGCGCTCCGGAAGCACACCGCGGGTGACCGCGGCGGGCAGCGACATGACGAAGCCCGCCGTGGCCGCCCACCGGTCGAGGTGTGGCCGCACGCTCACTCCGGCAGGTAGATGACACGTCCCGGACTGATACCGGGCGCCCGGCCGGGGAACCGCAGAATCCAGACAACCTTGCCCCGGAGCCCGGCCTCGTCGCGGACCCATCCGGATTCGGCGAGGGCGATGTTCTTGTCCTCCTGCAACGTCTTGCGGACCCCGCTGAACGCCATCCCCGGGCGCATCGACATGCTGTAGCGGCTCGCCATCTGGTGCCGGGCCAGCACCGAGTCGCGGATGTCGTTCAGTATCAACGACCACCAGCTGTCCTCATGTGGCAGCGGCCGCGGCACCAGCCCACGGATCAGCTCGTCGAGCCAGATGAGCCCGTCCAGCTCCTGAGCCGATCCGGGCTCGTGGACGAGGATGTTGTCGATCTGCTGGCCCATCGTGGTGCGGTAGATCCCCGCGCTCTGCGGATCGGCGCGTTCCATCACCGACGTCATCAGGCGCCGATCACCGATCCACACCGCGGGATCGTTCGCGGCCAGCCAGGCGAACCGGCGCGCGATGGGCAGCAGATCCCCGAGGCGGTCGGCCGCCCCGGGCCGGTGTTCCAGGGCCAGCTCCGGGCCGCCGCCGTCATATCCGGGCAGCACCGGCAGGTACGGGTCGTACTCGACGGGCAGGTCCACATGGGCCGCCGCGATCTCCCGTGCCTGCTGCCGAACGGCTTTCGCCTCCTCCTCGGGCAGGCGGATCAGGAGGAGGTGGATTCGTTTCCACAGGTCGGCGATCGGATCCTCGGCCGGGCCGGCACCGAGATACCCGGTGTAGGCGGCAGCCGGTTCGGTGGACGTCAGCTCCCGCCACAGCGACTCCAGCTCGTCCCGGAAGGGATCGGCCGACGGTGGGCGGCTCTCCCGTACCCCCGTGTCCAGATCCTCGGTGGTCACCTGATCCTCGGCGTCCTGCGGCTCGGGTTCGGCCACCTCGGCCACGACGGCCGCCCGCACCGGTTCGGGCGCCTGCGGCTCGCGGGCACGTTTGAGCAGCGAGTCCAGCGCCTGCCACGCCTCGTCCACCCGCGCGGGCCGGTCCCGCTCGTGCGTCACACCGGTCAGCCACTTCAGCAGCTCCACCAGGTGACGCCGCAGCGCCTCGGTGTGCTCGCTCTCCGGAGACCGGAGGATGGCGAGCAGTGCCTCGTCCAATCGCGGTCCCTCGTCGCTCATCGGCACACCCTTGTTCCCCTCATGCCGGCACCTCAGTGTTTCCCGCTGAACGGGTCCCAGTTGTCACGCAGCTCCACTTCGCTGCGGTCCATGTCGGTCGAGAACACCGCGCCCGGCGTCCGTTCGACATCGTGCAGCTTCGCCGCCTTCCAGTACCGCGGCGAACCCCGGTGCAGGCTGAGCCGCCCGCGGACGTCGAGCGTGACCCGGTAACGGGCCGAGGCGGCGTCCCGGGGACCGTTCGCGCTCAGCGGTCCCAGCGGTATGTCACTCCCGTCCGGCCGGCGCAGATGGAAGAAGTAGTCGCCGTTCTCCTGTGGGGAGGGCAGCAGCTCGGACAGCCACCCGTGCACCGCCGGGCTGTCCAGCTCGTCCACCTCGTGCAGCAGCAGCGGGAACCGCTCGGTCACCGGGGTGGCCGGGTCCCACGGCTCGAAGACCGGGCGCCGGCCGTCCACGGTGTCGACGACCAGCGTGTACGGGATCGACCGCAGCCGCATCTCCGTTTCGTCCCACTGGTCACGCAGGTCCCCGCGCAGCTCCAGACCGCCGCTCACCAGGTAGTGCGGGTCGCCCTGGCAGATGTTCACCCGGGGGCTCAGGTTCTGGTCGACCTCAAGCTGCATCGAGACCAGCGACTCACGCCCGATGCTGGGCTTGGCGAGCCAGATCGCCGGGTCCGGTGAGAAGTTCTCCTTCTCCTCGGCGTACGTCTCGAACCGGAACACACCCCATTGGATCGAGGCCAGGTCGTCGATCGGCCGGTGCACGTCGAAGAGTGGCACGAGCGGTCGCCACGCGGACCGTACGCCCACCGTGTTCTCGGTCAGCTCGGCCATCCGGACGCCGCCCTCGATCAGCTCGACGCGGTTCACACCCAGGGTGAACTGCGTGAAGCTGCACGGCAGGGTGTGGAAGAGGTTCTCCACGTCGATGCTCATCAGGGTACGGCCGGCGGCCAGTTCCGACCGCTCCTGCTTCTGCCCACCGATACGCTGACCGAGCGAGTGCCCCCAGCAGGCGCCGATCGCGGCCGCCTGCTTGGCGTAGGTCGCCTCGACCGTCAGCGCCGCCGGGTTCCAGCGGAGCCGGTCGTCGGACTCGGCGCCCGGCAGGTCCTCGACCACCACCTGCTGGAGCAGCTCCATCTTGCTGGTCTGCCCGGAGAGCATGACACGGTCGAGGCGCTCCTCCGGGTCGTCGCCGAGCGTGGTGCGGGCCAGCCAGCGGGCCAGGGCCACCGCCTGGGACAGCACCGGCCGGGCCAGCGCCACGAAGTCGGCCCGGGCTAGCCGGATGCCCTTCGCCGGCAGCAGCGACGCCAGATTGTTGCGGTTCTGCTGGTCGATCGGGTTGAGCACCGACTGCAACTGTTCGCGGCTGATCCGGTGGTGTTCCTTGCCGTCCGGTCCGGGGTCCGCCCCCAGCTGGATCTTCGCCGCCTCGGCGAGTTCCCACAGCTGCTGGAAGGCCAGCTTGGCCGCCTCCGGGGTGTCCGGGCCGGGCGGATAGTGGGTGGGCAGGATCTCCCGGAGCACGTCGATCAGCTCGGCCGGCACCGGATCGTTCACGCCCGCGTGTGCGACCCGGACGCCGAGCGGCCCGTCCGTGCCCAGGTCCGGCAGCAGTGAGTCGACCGTGTCCCGCAGCCGCGCCCGGGCCTCCTCGTGGTCGCTTCCGGTGACCAGCGCGTCGACGATGCAGGCCTTGATCCAGTAGAAGACCCGCAGCGTCAGGTAGTCGCCGCCGAGCTGCGCGTGCCCGGTCGAGTTGATCACCTCGGGCCGGATCACGTAGTAGCGGCCCTGCACGGCCGGGTCCACGCCGTCGATCGGCTCGGTCTGGTCGATCAGCGTCAGCCGGATCAGGGCGATGTCGGTGGTGCCCGCGCCGATGTCGAGCACCAGCATGTTCTGCCGCCACGTCGGCGGGTCGTCGGCGACCCGCCGGGACCGGGCCCGCAGCGTCTCGGCGCCGAACTCCCGGCGGTTGCCGCCGAAGTCGCACATCAGGAAGAAGAGGCCGGCGGCAACCCCTTCGTCGTACGACGTGACGACGGTGGTGACGTCCAGACAATGCTTGACGAGCGACCGCAACCGGGTACGGGCGAACGGCGGCGTGGTGGTCGGATAGGTGACGACCACCGTGTCCATCATCTTCGGCAGGCCCTCGCGATCACGGTGGGCGAACGCCTCGGTGTCCTGGACGAGATGCAGGTACACGTGGGCGATCAGGTCGTCGGTCGTCGCCTCCCGCTCGTCCGCCCCGGTCATCCCGGTGAGCTCCTCCCGTTTGAGGAGCTTGCTCTTGAGCCGCTGGCGGGTGTTGGGGCCGGTGGTGGCGCCGAGCTCGATCTCGATCGGGTTGTCCCGCACGACGCGGAACCGGCTCGCGATCTCCTTGGTGGTCACCTGCGCCCGGGTGAACTCGACCTGCTGTAACTGGTAGTCGGCCAGCGGCGGCACCCGGAACGCCTGGTCGTAGGCGCCGAGCAGCCGTGGGGCGAGCCACCGTCTCAGCTCGGGCTCGGCGGCGACGAGCGCGTTCTCGAACGCGACGCAGACGGCGTCGAACAGGCGCTCCGCGGCGTTCGGCGCACCGTTCTGGCGCCGGCCGCGCCCGGCCAGCTGGTCCGCGAGAGCCGCCGCGCCGCCCGCCGCCACCTCCGGCGCCACGGTGCCGACCTCCTTGAGCAGCCCGGCCAGCGTCACCGACCAGGCCTGGCCCAGATGCTGCGGCGGCTTCCCGGTGAGCAGGCCGGCGAGCTGCCCGCGCAGGGTGGCGAGCTGCCCCTCGTCCAGGCCGGTGATCACGTTGCCGCGGCTGTCGAAGAGCGTGACCGTCGACGCCGACGTGCCGAAGTCCACGGCCGCGAAACCGCTGTACGCCGGCTCGGTGGCCCGGCGGTGGCGCAACGGGCCGGGCAGTCCGAGCCGGCGCGACTCGGGGTCGCCGCGGCGGCCACGACCGGTCTCCGGCCGCACTCCGCGCGGCGCGAACTCCAGCTTGACGTGTTCCCGGCCGGTGGCCGGCGCTCCGGTCCGGTCGGTGTACTCGAGCCGCCAGGTCACCATCACCTCGGCGTACTCGCCGTTCTTCGTGGCCAGGGTGTGGTCCAGCAGGTCGGCCTGGAGGCTGCGGCGGTGGCTGATCTCCTGCCGGCCGGCCACCCACTCGGTGTTGCGGGCGCCCGCGTCCCAGGCCGTGTGCAGCGCCCGCCGCAGCTCGCCGTAGTCGGTCTCGTCGTAGGCGACGCCCGCGATCCGCGCCTCCCGCACCGGCAGCGTCGGCATGCCGGGTTCGACCATCAGCACCACGTCGGGCAGAGGGTAGCGGCCCTCGTACTCGAAGAGCCGGAACTTCTGGGCGCCGACCGATTGCACGTACGGGTCGGGGCTGGCCGCCTGTGAGCCGGGCTCCTCAAACACCAGGTTGATCATCGCGTTCCCTCCACTGCCGAAGCAGACTCCTCAGCGGCGACTCGGACCGGTCCGGCTCCGCGGCGTCCTCCTCCTGCCCGGCCGGACGGTCGACCGGGAACATCCGGCGGATCTCGTCACGGGTGAGCATCTGCTCACTGACGACGGCGAGGTCGTCGCGCCGCAGCTCGTAGAACGCCTCGATCTGACGGACGAGCTCGGCGGTGACCACGCTGACCACGGCGTTGTCCAGCTCGCGCCGCTGCCGGAAGAGGTAGAGCTGATGGCGCACCATCTGCTGCTGGCGGTCGCCGGCCTTCTCCGGCACCGAGACGTTCCACGGCAGCGCCCGCTCCCGCTCCGCCGGGAAGCCGTACTCCACCGCGGCCGCGGCCTCGCCGTCGACCGCCTCGGCCTCGGTCGGCGCCGGGATGACGAACCACTCCAGGTCGGCGAGCAGACCGAGCCCCTGCATACGCGTCTCGACGGTGTCGGCGTCCCCGGTCAGGCGCAGCAGACCCGTACGCAGAAGGTCTTGAATGTCGTCGTCGTTGATCCTCAGCCGCAGCTCGGAGGTCTCCGCGCTCTGTTCCTCGACCCACACCCGCACCGCCTCGGCGAAGGCGCGCCGTCCCGCGTGGATGTACCGGCCGCACGTCTCCAGGTACGGCTCCCGGAAGGCGCCGGTCGAGTCGTAACGGGCCCGCGGCGCCGTGGGGAACCTGGCCCGCAGACCACCCGCGGGCCCCTGGGCGGCCGGCGCGTCCTTGCGGATCAGGCCGCCGTCGGCGCGCTGGAGCACGGTCCGCCACGCCTCCCACGAGGCGACCGCGGTGGTGGCGTCGTTCTGCACCGCCTCGATCAGCGGCTCGCCGGCGGCCATGCCGACGGTCAGCGGATCCCGGAAGTCGCCCAGCGCCCGGAACAGCGCCTCGTGCCGGCGCCGCATGTCGTCGGTGAGCTCCAGCAGCTTCGCCCGCGCCTGCTCCATGGCGTTCGCGCCCCGGGGCAGGTCATGGTGCGGCAACAGCCGGCAGAGCCGTTCCAGCGCCTCCCGCAGCCGGGCGTGCTGCCGCTTCATGGTGCTCAGCTTGTTGGCCACGCCGTGCTCGGTCGCGTGGCGTTCGATCAACCGGCGCAGGTGGTCGAAGCCGCCGTCGGCCACGAACCCCTCGATCGTCGAGACCCATGGGCTGTCCGGCTCGGCCTCCACCAGCCGCCGGGCCACGGATCGCCACCGGACCAGGACCTCCGGCACCCCGGCGCGGGCGGTGGCCAGCTTGGCCGCCTCCTGACCGGTGAACGAGGTGGGGATGCCACGCTTCTCGATGGCCACCACCGACGAGGTGAGCACGATCCGCTCGTCCCGCTTGTCGACCAGCAGCAGGGCTCCGTTGTAGAGGTCGTTGTACTGCTGCGACGCGCCACGCAGCCGCTCCAGCGTGATCGGGCCGGACGGCGGCAGGTCCGGCTCGTTCACCCGGTCGAACGCGTTGCCCACCGCCAGGATCGACTCCCGCAGCTCGGTTCGCGGACGGCCGTGCTCCTCCAGCATGGTGTAGAACTTGTCCGGTACGTCGGTGCCGGCCTTGCCGCTGTCGTACACCGTGATGATCGTGTGAATGTCGCGGAGCACGCTGCGGGAGAGGAACTCGTCGCGTTTCGCCGACCGCCGGGCGGTCAGCCCCGGGAAGTCGAGCAGCAGCACCTCGTTGTCGCCGCGCAGCCCGTCCAGCGGCCAGAAATCCGGGTCGACCAGGACCCGGTACTCGACCCGGCGGATCAGCGAGAACGACCGTTGCAACTGGGCACTGTCGGTCTGGATGCCGTTCAGGGTCAGCGCCGGCAGCCCCGGCCGTCTCGGGAACTCGTCGAGGTCGGGCGCCTCGTCACCCAGGTCCAGCGCCGCGCGGACGATCGCATGGCTGACGCTGACCTGGGCCTTCAGGAGATCACGGCCGGCCAGATGGCCGTCGCGCATGGCCGCCAGCTCCACCGCGATCTTGCGGACCTCGAGGTTGCCGATCGCCTCGGCGTCGGGGCCCGGCCAGATGTGCCGGCGGCACCAGGCGTCGAAACGGTCCCAGCCGTCGGCCACCGGGTCGTAGCCGGCGAGCTGCTCGAGCGCCTCGACCCGGTGCACCTGGCGCAGCGCGGCGGCCAGCTCCGAGAGCATGTACTCGACGCAGCGGCTCAGCTCGGGCTCGGAGAGGAAGCGGACCGTCGCGTCACCGTCGATCGCGGTACGCGTACCGGGCTCCGCCGGGCGCAGGTAGAGCGCGGTCACGTTGCCGGTGGTCGCCCGCTGCTCGACCGGCAACAGGTCGGGGCGCCCCAGCAACGTACCGATGAGCATGGATTTGCCGACGCTGAACTCCCCGACGACGCCGATCGCGATCGGGTCCTGGGCCTGCTGTATCAGGTCGTTCGCGTGCTGTTCCAGTTCCTGGCGCCATTTGAGGAGGGCGGCGTTGTCGTCGAATGGCTCCGCGTTGAGAGCCGTGATCACGGCTCTCGCGTCCCGGAGCAGTTCTGTAACGGACACGATCGATTGCGCTCCTCACAGTGAGGCGGGCGGCGTGGACCGATGCTCCCGTAGCGTTCGATGAACCGACAACCATCCGATCCGGTGATGCGCACCCGCCACATCGGTCTGTCTACAATCGCCGTCCAGCCGCCGCAGGCGCGCCGCGGGTTCGGGAAGACCCACCGATTCGCGGTAGTGGCACTGGTCGCGCGACTGGAAATCTCGACGCATCCAAGATGGACGACCGTATCGGTGGACTATGACCGCGGCTTCGCCTCCGACCACCTCGCACGCCTCATCCGCCGGGTCCGGCCGGAGATCCGGCAGCGCCCTCGCCGATGAGCTGACCACCCTCGCGGAACGGACGCCCGAACTGCATCCGATCCGTGCTGACCTGCTCGAACTCGCCAACGCGCTGCGATCGGCCGAACCCGACGGCGGGTGGGCCGACCTCGACGTGGTCGGCATCTACGCACGCCCCGAGTCGATCGGCACCTCGCCGGGCCGGTCCCGGTCGTGGCGGTCGGCGCTGGAGGAGGCCCCCGCGCTGCTGGTCTTCTTCCCGGTGCTGGTCACCTGGCTCGGCCTGGCCGCCGCGACCGTCGCCTACGGGCGGATGCTCGCCGACCCGGCCGGCCGCGAACTCGCCGAAGGGCGCAGCTTCCTCCAGCTCTGGCAGGAGGGCTTCGCCGGCCGGCTCCCGTCGATCCTCAGCTTCGGGCACGCCGCGATGCTGGCGCTCGCGGTGATCGGCCTGCTCATCGTGGTCACGCTCGGCTCGGTCATGGTCCGGCGCGGCGACGAGGCCCGCCAGGCGCGCCGCACCACCGAGGTCGGCAGCCGGCTCCGGTCGATCCTGGTGCGCTGCCAGATCGAGCTCAACCGGCGGAGGCTCGCCTCACCGGCCCGGTTCGCGGCCGAACTCTCCCAGGCCGCGCATCTTCTGGGGGAGCTTCTCACCCGTACGAGTGAGGCCCAGCGGGACACGGCGAATCTGGCACAGCACAACAGTCACGCCGCCGAACGTCTCGCCGTCTCCATCGACAGCCTGCGCGAGGCGGTCGGCACCCTCGACCGGACCGGCGCCGAGGTACGCGAGGCGACCACCGTCCTCCAGTCCGCGACCGCCGTGCTCCGCGACGACCTGACCGTGCGCGCCTCGGCCGCCGCGGAGCGTTTGGACAGTGCCAGCGAACAGGCGGCCGCCCAGGTCAGGGCGTTGCAGGCGGGCGCCCAGGCGACCCTGCGGGACGCGTCCGCCCGGATCGATCGTGCGCTCGGCGACGTGGCCGACCGGATCGACGCGAGCACGAGCGCCCTGCGCGCCGCCGGCGACGAGTACGCCCGCACGATCAGCGACGCCGCGCGCCGCGCCTCGGTGGAGATCGGTGAGTTCTACGGCGAGGCGGTGGCGACCGCCGCGGTCAGCCTGGCCGGGCGGATGGCCGAGATCGGCGCCGGGCTCAACGACGCCGTCGCGACGGCGCGGGCGAGCGCGGAACGCGACGCGGAGGCGGTCCGCTCGGTACAGGACGCCTATGCCGGCCTCACCGCCACGATGGCCGAGGCCGCCACCGCCACCCAGGCCACGGTGATCCGGCTGACCAGCATCCGTACCGCCCCGACGCCGCGCCGGAGCCGGCCGGTCACCGGGATACCCGTCCGCCGCCGCGGCCGGGCGCGGGCCGCCGAGCCAACCTCTCAGGAGTCGCCGTGAACGGGCAGGTTCTACTGGTCGTCGTGCTGTCGCTGGCCTGCCTCGCCCTGCTGGGCTGGGCCCTGGTCCTGCGCCGCCGTCCGCCCGAGGTCCGCACCGTGACGAAGGAGATCGTCCGGATCAAGGAGGTGCCCGTCGTCCAGATCAAGGAGGTGATCAAAGAGGTCGAGGTGATCAAAGAGGTGGTCAAGGAGGTGCCGGTGCCCGTCTACACGTCGGCCGCCATCGTCTCCGAGCCCGAGATCGCCCTCGGCCCCAACGAGTACCTCACCGAACCCCAGGCTCTGCCCGACGTTCCCGACGCGGTGCACGACACCGTCTTCGACGGCGCCCGGTTCGGCGGTGTCGTGGTGCGCGCCGCCTCGATCCGCGGCGATCTGGCCCGCCGCGACGCCCGGCTGCGCCGGCAGAGCACGGCGATCGCGCTGCTCAGCCGTTTCGGCCCGCCGGTCCTGCTCTCGGTCGTCGCCGCCGGCGACCCGCGGGGCGCCCGCTCGCAGGTGGGAGCCGCCCAGGTGTGCCGAAGCGTCCAGGTCAAGATCTCCGACCGGGCGTACGGCATCGACACCGCCTGGACCGCGGTCCAGCAGGGTGACACCGCGGCCGGCGCCGAGCTGACCGAGCTGCTGCGCGAGGTCGCTCTCGCGCTACGGGACTCGCTGACCCTCACCGCGCAGGGCCGCAACCAGCCGGAATCCGCCGTCGCCACCGAACTGACCTGTGTCCTCTCCCGGCTCGGCGACATGCGGGACCGGCCACACCTCGCCTTCGGCGTCGGCGCCTCGCCGGTCCTGCGGGTCACCGCCGGCACGGGTTTCGAGGAGGTGTTCCGGCCGGCCACCGCGGTGGGTGATGTTCCCCGGCTGCCCCAGCGCCATGACCTCGTCTCCTGGCAGACGTTCACGACCGCGCCCGGCGAGACCGTCATCGCCTGCACCGCGGGCACGGCCGAATACCTGCGCCGGGATCAGGTCCGCGAACGCCTCGCCGAGCTGTGGTCCGACGACGAGCCGCCCGGGCCGGCCGCGTTCCTCTCCCAGCTCGGCGCGGGCCACCAGGCCTATCCGGACGACCGGACCGCGGTGGCCGTCTGGAACGGCGCGGGCGCTTGAAACTCTCCCCCGGTGTGCTGGCCGGCTGGATCTTCGCGGATCTGATGGCCGCGTTCCTGGTGATCGCCATGGGTTCACAGATCCCCACTCCGCCGGTGACGAAGGCCGCGCCCGGGTCGTCCGCGCCGGCCCCGGCCGGCCGGAAACCCGCACCGGCGCGGAGCGCGCCACTCGGCCTCGAGCTCGAACCCGTCGAGATCGACCTGCCGGACACCTCCAGCGTGGCGGCGATCCGCCGGACGATCCGGCAGGAGGCCCCACAGCTCGCCGGGCGCCGCGCCGGCATGGTCCTGACCTTCGGCCGCGGCGGCCCGGCGACCGGCAAGGCGGTGGCCGCGGGCGTCAACGGCAAGCTGCCGGGGGTGGACCCGAAACTCTTCGGCGGCGCCGTGTACCGGAATTTCCACACCACCGGCGGGATCACCAACATCGAGATCTACCTGTACCCGCCGTGACGGGCCGGCCGTCCCTATTCCTGGACGGATGTGAGCAGGTAGTCGTCGGCTTCGGGGCTCCAGGCGAGGTCGATGGCGCCGGCCGTGGCGGCGGCCTTGGCGAACTGGAGGAAGCTGCGGTAGCCGAGCTTCTTCTCGCTGAAGTCGGGGGCGACCTTGCGCACCCGGTTCTTGAGCCCGGAGAGGGCGACCGGCCCGGCGTCGGTGACCACCGCCTTGAGCAGGATGAACGCCGCCTCGCGGTCGCCGTGTTCGGGCAGCGAGACCTCCGGGTCGCCCTTGGCCTGGCCGTCGCCCAGCTCGACGACGTTGCGGCCGGCGAGGTGGCGCAGCAGTTCGCCGAAGGCGCGGAAGCCGTAGTCGGCCTCGCTGAACGTCGGGTCCTTGCGCAGCAGGGTGCGTTTGAGGGTGGAGGCGGTGACCGTGCCGCTGGCGCTGTGCTGGAGGCCGGAGACGGTCTGGGCGACCAGGGTGGCCAGTGATTCCGGGTCGCGGGCGGGGGCGCCGACGACGGTTTCCGGGACCGCGGCGGGTTTCTTGGGGGCGGGCGCCGCCGGGATCTCGACGCCTTCGAGGCGGTCGTAGAAGAGGAACTCGTCGCAGGCGGGCGGCAGCAGCGCCGAGGTGGTGCGCTCGACGCCGACGCCGATCACCCGCTTGTTGAGTTCGCGCAGTTTGTGGACGAGCGGGGTGAAGTCGCTGTCGCCGGTGCAGAGGACGAACGTGGAGATGTAGGCACGTTCGAAGGCGAGTTCCAGGGCGTCGACGACCATCTTGATGTCGGCGGCGTTCTTGCGGGAGGCGCCCATCTTCTGCGGGATGTCGATGAGCTCGACGTGCGAGCGGGTCAGCAGGCGGCGGTCCTCGTCGAAGTAGGACCAGTCGGCGTACGCCCGGCGCACCACCACCCGGCCGCGTTCGGCCAGGGCGTCGGTGACCGGCCGCAGGTCGAAGGTCATGCCGCCGAGGTGGTCGCGGGCGCCGATCGCCAGGTTCTCGTAGTCCAGGAACAGGGCGATGCGTTCTTCTTGGTCCACACCCCGAGCCTATCTGCGCATCGCCTCGCGCACGTTGATCAGCAGGACCAGGAGCGCCGCGGCGAAGAAGGTGAACGTGACGACGTAGCGGCCGTCGTACCAGAGCAGGACGAGTGCCCCGATCGCGGCGGCCGCCAGGATCAGGCGCAGCAGGACGGCCAGGAACTTGCCGCGGACCAGGCCCTCCACGGCGAGCAGGCCGAGCAGCAGGGCCAGGGCGATGTCGCTGCCACCGGTGCCCAGTGGGAAGGCGAGGGCGCCGAGCGCGCCCAGGATCAGCGGGGTGCTCAGAACCGCCCACCACGACATGATCCGGCCACGGAGGCCGATGGCGGGTTCCAGCGGGACGCGGCGGTGCAGCAGGTGGGCGTGCGGGTGGTCGGTCAACGGCGCGGCGGTGGCTGCGCCGGCCAGTTCGTCGGCGAGGCGGGTGTGCTCCATGCGCAGGTTGAGCAGCCGGCGTTCGTCCGGGAGCAGGCCGCGGACCTCGGCCGAGCCGGCCGGGAGCCCGGCCGCGGCGACGGCGAGTTCCTGCCGCAGGGTGGTGATCTGGTCGTCGAGGGCGGTGAGGCGGTCCTGGTCGCGTTGCAGGCGGATCTCGGCGAGTTTGCGTTCGGCCTCCGGATTGGGGGCGACCTTCGCGAGGCCGGCCCAGCCGACCGGGTCGGCCCAGGGCTGCCGGACCGTGCCGTCGCGGCTGTAGCGGGGGCCGGCCGGGCCGCGTTCGCCGCCGAGCCGGTCGCGGGTGTCGCGGCCCCACAGGCCACGGAAGTCGCGGACCCATGGGGTGTCGTCGCCGATCAGGACCGGGTTCCACGGTTCGTCGTGGCCGGGGCCGACGGCGCGGCCGTCGCCGCGGGCGTAGTCGACGTACGGGATGCCGACCGACGGATGGGGTTCGTGGTGCCAGGGCGCGAACAGCCGGGCCGACCAGCGCAGCGCCCCGACCAGGCCGCGCAGTTTCGGCGGCTTGACCGTGATCAGGTAGTCGCCGGGCAGGTAGGCGCCGGAGTGCGAGCCGGCGCCGACGAACACGACCGGGTGCCGGCCGGCGTACACCGTGAGGTCCGGGTCGTCCCAGCGGCGCCGCAGGTCGTCGCCGGTCTCCTCGTGGGCGGAGAAGACCACCCAGCGGGGCGGCGGCAGCCCGTCCGGGCCGGTGACGGTGCCGTCGAGGTAGACGGTGACCTGTTCCCAGTCGGCCTCGTGCTCGTTGACGCCGCCGAACGCCGACCGCCAGTTGTTGAAGCTGTAGAAGAACCAGTACTGACAGACGATCCACGGGTCGTCGCGCAGCACCCGGCCGTAGTAGGCGGGCCGGTCCGGCCGCAGGTGGTCGCGTTGCAGCAGGAAGGACTGGGCGGCGCTGCCGCCGGGCACGCTGCCGCGGAACAGCAGGGAGAACCGGTTGATGGCGTCGAGGAGCCGGGCGGTCGGGCCGACCGAGGCGAGCCGGCTGGACCGGCGCAGGTGGGGTGGGCGTTCCCGGAGCGGGATGTGCGCGTGCCTGTCGTTGGCGCCGATGCCGGACAGCGAGTAGCCGCTGTCGGCGGGCAGCCGGTCCAGGGTGAGCCCGCCCGGGGGCGCCTCCTGTGCCGGGCCGCTGCCGGGCCGGGCACGCCACAGGCTGGCCCGGCCCACATAACGTTCGACCGAGACGGGGAAGAAGTACTCCCCTTCGGTGAACCGGGCCACCGGTTCGTAGGCGCGCAGCAGGCGCAGGTCGTCCTCGATAACCCCGAGGTTAGCGGCCCGCCCGGACGGCGGGCCGCGTCCCCCGCCGAGTGTGACGGGTCAGAACCCGATCGGCTCGCGCACGATGATCACGGTGCCGCGGTCCGGGAACGCCTCCCGCTCCAGGATCAGGATCCGGGCGATGAACGAGGTCTGGCCATAGCGCTCCCGCAGGCGCTCGTTCTCCCGGGGCAGGCTGAAGGTGCGCAGCCGGCCTAGGGCGGTGTCCAGGTCCGGCACGATCTTCTGGGCGCCGGCGACCCAGATCGCCTGGCGGGCGCCGGAGGCGTACGGGGCGAACTGGCTGCCACTGGCCGACCCGACGACCAGGTGCCCCTGTTCGGTGATCGCGTGCACGCTGCCGACCACCACGTCGGGCAGGGCGCCGAGGCGGATCACGTCGTAGATGTCGCCGGACGGCGCCGGGGCGCCGGCGCGAATCGAGGTGAAGGCGCCGGATTCGTCGAGGTCGGCGGTGATGCCGGCGGTACGCAGGGTCTCGCTCTGCGCGGTGAAGACGCCGCGGTCGCGGGGCACGAGCTCGGACACCAGGCGGCGGGCGTCCTCCGGGGCGTCCACCACGTGGGTGGTGAAGTCGTTGGCGCGCAGTGCCGCGGCGGTCCGTTCGATCCGCTCACCGTCGGCCGCGACCGCGAAGGACTCGTCCAGGGACAGGGTCGTCATCTCTACATTTCCTATCGGTCTCGGTTGGTAACTGACCCCATCGTCGGGAACCATGGGCCGGGTACGGAAGACGGCACCTTTTTCTGCCTCGGTTACCTGGAGGTCACCATGACCGTCCTGTCCCGGCACGACGACGCGACCTGCCGGGTGCGCGACATCCTCGACCGGGTCGGCGACAAGTGGTCGCTGACCGTGATCGACGGACTGGGCGCCGAGACCCGGCGGTTCACCGAGCTCAAGCGGGCCATTCCGGGGATCAGCCAGCGGATGCTGACCGCCACCCTGCGCGGCCTGGAACGCGACGGCCTGGTCCACCGGACCGTTCACGCGACGGTGCCGCCCCGGGTCGACTACACGCTCACACCGCTGGGGCTGACCCTGCTGGAAACCGTGTGGACGCTGCTGAACTGGACACTCACCCACATGGACGAGATCGACGAGGCCCGCACGGCGTACGACCGGCGGGCCTGACGAACGTTAATAGATCGTTTTAAATGCATTGGTACGTTGCCCCGCATGAGACCCATGCTCGGCAGGACCGTCGCCGTCACCGCGGCCGTCCTCACCGTCGTCCTCGGCATCCAGGCCGGCGCCCAGGCCGCCCCCACCCCCGGCAGCCCCGGCATCGGCGACGTCTACTACCCGGAGTACGGCAACGGCGGCTACGACGTCGGCCACTACGACATCCGCCTGCGCTACCACCCGGACACCGACCGCCTGACCGGCACCACCACGATCCTCGCCACCGCCACCCAGGACCTGTCCGCCTTCAACCTGGACTTCGCCCTGGCCACCCAGTCGGTGCGGGTCAACAACCGGGCCGCCACCTTCGCCCGGCAGAGCGACCACGAACTGGTCGTCACCCCGGCCCGCCCGATCACCAAGGGCAGCCAGGTGACCATCGTGGTCCAGTACGACGACATCCCGTCACAGGTCGTGGCGTCCGGCTTCACCTCGTGGAACCGCACGGCCGACGGCGCGCTCGCCGTCAACGAGCCGGAGATCGCCTGGTGGTGGTACCCGAGCAACGACCACCCCACCGACAAGGCCAGTTTCGACGTGTCGGTGCTGGTTCCGGACGGCGTCGAGGTGATCTCCAACGGCACCCCGACCCGGTGGGCGCAGCAGGCGCTCGTCGGCTGGGACCGCTGGTCGTGGCGGCAGGAACGGCCGCAGGCCACCTATCTGACGTTCCTGGCGATCGGTGACTTCGACACGTACCGGGACACCTCCGCCGACGGCAGCCCGATCGTCACGGCGTACAACACCCGGCTCGACGCGACCACCGCGGCGGCCGCCCGGGCCAGCATCGAACGCAGCGACGAGATCACCGACTGGGCGGCCGGAAAGTTCGGGCCCTACGCGTTCACCGCCCGCGGCGGCGTGGTCACCGGCATCAACGATCAGGGCTTCGCCCTGGAGACCCAGACCCGTCCGGTGTACGACGGAGTCTCCTTCACCCGCGGCACCAACAACTCGCTCGTGGTCCACGAACTGGCGCACCAGTGGTTCGGCGACTCGGTGGCGCTCGGCCAGTGGAAGGACATCTGGCTCAACGAGGGCTTCGCGTCGTACGCCCAGTGGCTGTGGTCGGAGGACCAGAACGAGGGCACGGCCGACGAGATCGCCGACTACGTCTACTCGGTCGCCCACCCCGCGAACGACCCGTTCTGGCAGGTGCTGCCCGGCGACCCCGGCCCGGCTCGCCTGTTCCACAGCGCGGTCTACGACCGTGGCGCCCTCACCGTCCACCACCTGCGCAAACTGGTCGGCGACGAGGACTTCTCCGCCATCGTCCAGGCGTGGACCAGCACCAACCGCGACGGCGACGGCACCACCCCGGAGTTCCAGGCGCTCGCCGAGAAGATCTCCGGCGTGGACCTGGACGCGTTCCTGGCGACGTGGCTCTACACCCCGGGCCGCCCCGACCTGGGCATCTCGACGCTGAGCCTCCCGTCCGAGCCGAAGTCCTGGGCCAAGATCTCCGCCACCCACGAGCAGGCACACCGCCACTGACGGTCAGGGATGCGCGCGCCGCCACCGTCGTCCGGTGGCGGCCGCGATCCCGTGCACCATGCGTGCCAGGTCTGCGGCGCCCTCCGCGTCGTCGGCCCGGCGGACCGTCCTCAGGATGGGCGCGACCTCGTCGAGCTCGATGCCGCCACGCAGCAGCAGGAAGTGCAGGACCATCCCGGCAAGACGGGCGTTGCCGTCGTCGTACGGGTGGAAGAACGCGACGTCCAGGTAGGCTCGGGCGGCGCGGGCGGTCACCGGCACCAGGGGGTCGGTGGCCTGTGCCAGACAGGTGGCGAAATCCCGCTCGGTGCCGGCGTCCAGCCCGTACCGCTCCCGGCCGTTCTTGGCGAACGCCGGGCCCGCGCGGAACCGCGCCACCGTGACCCCGCGCCCGATGCGGTTCCACCGGGACGTGAGGCTCAAGGTGAGGTCACTGGTGGCCGCCTCCCGCCGAACGTCGGCGTATGCGGCCTGGAGGAGAGGGCTGCCCCGGGCGAAGTCCGCGAAGCCGTCGCGCAGCGCGGGCACCGGCGTGACCAGGTGCGGGACGGCGTCACGCCAGGCGACCCGCTCCCGCACCCGCCGCCACACCGCCAGGTGGTCAGGCGTCACCGGTCACCCGTTCCGCGAACCGCTCCGCCACCGCCCGGACGTCCTTTCGTTTCGGCTCCACCCAGCTCGAGAAGCTGCCACCGACCGCGTGCCCGATCAGCGGGCCCCGCCGGGACTCCTCGACACCGGCCGCCTCCAGGAACCAGCGCAGGACGGTGGTGCAGCACGAGTACCAGCCGGACTCGTACTCGGTCCGGTCGCCGACCGCGGTGATCAGGTGGGCGACCGCACGCTCCCAGGGTTCCGGGTCGCCGTCCGGCATCGGCAGGAAGCGGTCGAACCGCCCGGCCAGATCGGCCAGGAAGTCGTGCCACTCCAGCACGGCCGCGACGATCGTGGCGGTGGTCGCCTCCGGAGTGCCCACCGAGTGGCCGAAACAGCACCAGTTGCCGACCGGGCCGCCGTCGAAGTCGCCCTCGCCGACCGACCAGCGCCAGCCGGTCACCCAGGGCCCGTACCGCTCGACGATCCCCTCGGCGACGATGTCGAGCCAGAGGTCCCGGAGGCGGGAGTCGTCGTCGCGGTCGGGGATCTCGGACGCCGCGACCAGGGCCGCGACCAAGCCCGGAACCGTCGCCGGGTCGAAATCGCGGCCGGTCACGTCGACGTCGGCCCAGGTCAGGCTGGTCGGGTGGGGTACACGCGGTGGCGGCCAGTCACCGACGTACCGGGTGATGCCGGGAGCGCGCACGGCCTGCCATGTGTCGGGTCCCGGCGCGGCGGCCGCGAACCGGCCCGGCGTGCCGGTGGCCAGTTCGACCGTCAGCTCGTGGAAGGCGACGATCCCCGTGGCGAGCCGGTCGAGCGTGTCGTCCGGCGTCGTCACCATGGGCAGGCTGGTCAGCCAGATCGGGATCCGGCCGCGGCCCTCGTGGTCCCGCAACTCCAGGGTGTAGCGCCAGCCCACCACCCAGTCGCCGAGCCGCTCCACCAGTGCGGCGACCATGTGGTCGAACCAGATACTGGCGAGCCGCCGGTCGGCATCGGCGGGCGGCATCGCGGCGACCGGCGGCAGTGACCGCACCAGCGCCCGAATGGTGGCCGGATCGAAGTCGCGGCCGGCCGGATCGACGTCCTGCCAGGTGAGTCGACTGAACTCGGGGAGCCGGGGCCGCTTCATCGAGATGACTATAGGGTCGGGCCGGTGCGGTTCGAACAGTTGGAGTACCTGACGGCGGTGATTCGCCACGGGTCTCTGCGCCGCGCCGGGGAGCACCTGCACGTGTCCCAGTCGGCGCTCAGCGAGGCGATCAGCACCCTGGAGCGGGAGCTGGGCGTCCCCCTGCTGGAGCGCCACCGGTCGGGGGCGCGGGTGAGCCGCGAGGGCCGTGACCTGTTGCCGTTGATGACCGAGATCCTGGCCGGGGTGACGCAGCTCAAGGCGGCGGCCCGCGATCACGCGCGGACCAGCCGGGCGATCCGGGTCGGCACCGTCAATGCCGGTACGTCGGTGCTGCTGGTGCCGACCGTCCGCGAGTTCGGGGCCGGGCACCCGAACACGTCGGTCGACGTCGCCACGATGTTCCAGCCGGAGATCGAGGAGGGCCTGCTGGAGGGCCGCCTCGACGTGGGCCTGGTGAACGTCTTCCCGGGTGACGACATCCCGGCGGTGCTGCACCGGACGACGCTGCTGCACGGCACTCCGGCGGTCTGCTGCCGCACCGACGACCCGCTCGCCGCCCAGGCCCGGATCAGCGTCGACGACCTGCGGGCACGCGCCTTCGTCGGGATGCGGCCGGGATATCTGATGCACCGGCTCGCGCAGCGGCTGTTCGGTGGCGATCCGCCGCCGGAGACGTATTCGGCGGACGGCGCCGAGATGGGCAAGTCGCTGGTGGCCAGTGGCACCGGCCCGGCCATCCTGCCGGACTACAGCATCGCCGGCGACCCCCTCGAAATGGCCGGGCTGATCACCATGCGGCCGCTGGCCGAGGAGGTGCCGCCGGTGATGATGGTGCTGCTGCGGCGCCGGTTCGACCGGGTGCCGCCGGCGATCCTGGACTTCGAGGAGACCATCGTGCGGCTCGCCCGTTCGACGTAGCCGAAGGGGTGTTCGGCGTCTCCGGTCATCACCGGGCTTGCCTAACCCACAAAATCTAGCGAGCCTATAGGTATTGCGTTGAAAGGGCTCGCATGTCTCTCAAGTTCCACTGGTTCCTGCCCACCAACGGCGGCGACGGACGGCACGTCGTCGGTGGCGGTCACGGCGTCTCCGCAGGCAGCTCCGGCCGCCCCGCCGACGTCGCCTACCTCACCCAGGTCGCCCGCGCCGCCGAGGACAACGGCTTCGAGGCCGCCCTCACCCCGACCGGCGCCTGGTGCGAGGACGCCTGGCTGAGCACCGCGATGCTCAGCCAGACCACCGACCGCCTCAAGTTTTTGGTCGCCTTCCGGCCCGGCGTGATCTCCCCGTTCCTGGCCGCGCAGATGGCCGGCACCTTCCAGAACATGTCCGGCGGCCGCCTGCTGCTCAACGTCGTCACCGGCGGGGAGAGCCACGAGCAGCGGATGTACGGCGACTTCCTCGACAAGGACGCCCGCTACCGCCGCTGCGACGAGTTCCTGGAGATCGTGCGCCGCCTGTGGGCCGGGGAGACCGTCGACTTCCGGGGCGAGCACCTGTCGGTCGAGGCGGCCACCCTCAGCCAGATCCCGGACCCGATTCCGGAGGTCTACTTCGGCGGTTCCTCGCCGGCCGCCGGGATCGTCGCCGCCAAGCACGCCGACGTCTACCTGACCTGGGGCGAGCCGCCGGAAGCGGTGGCCGCGAAGATCGCGTGGATCCGCGAACTCGCCGCCGGGCAGGGCCGGACGATCCGGTTCGGCATCCGGATGCACACCATCACCCGCGACACCGCCGAGGAGGCGTGGGCCGAGGCCGACCGGCTGCTCGCCGGGATCTCGCCGGAGACGATCGCCAAGGTGCAGGCCGGGCTGCGGCTGTCCGAGTCGGAGGGCCAGCGGCGGATGCTGAACCTGCACGGTGGCAAGACCTCCGACCTGGAGATCTACCCCAACGTGTGGGCCGGCGTCGGCCTGGTCCGCGGCGGCGCCGGCACCGCCCTGGTCGGCAGCCACGAGCAGGTCGCCGACCGGATCGCCGAGTACGCGGCGCTCGGCATCGAGGAGTTCGTGCTGTCGGCGTACCCGCACCTGGAGGCGCCTACTGGTTCGGCGAGGGCGTCCTGCCGATCCTGGCCGCACGCGGGCTGTGGAAGGACGAACGGCCACGCCGCCGGAGCAGCCCCACCGTGCCGTTCGCCGCCGTGGGACGAGCCGTGCGGTGACCTCGTTCGCCACCGATCAGGACCTCGATCCGGTACGCCTGCGTCAGGCGTTCGGGGTCTTCCCCAGTGGCGTGGTGGCCGTCGCCGCGACCGTCGACGGCATCCTGGTGGGCCTGGCCGCCAGCTCGTTCACCTCGGTGAGCCTGGACCCGCCGCTGGTGTCGGTGTCGATCGCCAACAGTTCCAAGACGTGGCCGGACCTGCGCCGGGCCGGCCACGTCGGGGTGACCGTGCTGGCCGCCCATCACGGCGAGCTGTGCCGGCGGCTCGCCGGGCCGGTCGAGCACCGGTTCGACGGCGCCGCCGTGTCGGCCACCGAGACCGGCGCGGTGACCATCGACGACGGGCTCGCCCGGTTCGACTGCTCCATCTACCGCGAGGTGACGGTCGGCGACCACACCATCGTGCTGCTGCGCCTGCACGCCGCCGACCACAGCACGGACCAGGGCGGCGGGCCGCTGGTGTTCCACCGTTCCGCCTTCGGGCGCGTTTCCCCGTACCGCTGAAAAGGAGATCTCCCCATGCCCACCTCTCGCCGTCGTCTCCTGATCGGTGCCGCCGGCGCCGCGTTCCTCGCCGGCTGCGGCGGGACGGAATCCGGCGCGAGCGCCGGCAGCGCCCCGGGGACGCTGCGCATCGGCTACCAGCGCTTCGGCGGGCTGAGCCTGTCGAAGGCACGCGGGGACGCGCCGGACGCGGAATGGTCACTGTTCGAGAGCGGGCCGGCGCTCACCGAGGCGCTCAAGGCCGGCGCCATCGACATCGGCCAGACCGGCGAGGCGCCACCCATCTTCGCCGCGCTGGGCAGCTTCTTCCCGCTCTACTTCAACACGTACGCCGGGATCCGCGACATCGACCAGCGGCTCGTCGAGGCCGCCAAGACGTGCGGCCTCAACCAGTGGGAGCGGCTGCGGCACGTGGTGCTGCCCGGCGCCCTGCCGTCGCTGTTCCTCGGGCTACGGCTGGCGATCGGCGCCGGCTGGCTCAGCCTGGTCGTCGGCGAGCAGGTCAACGCCCAGACCGGCATCGGCTTCCTGATGATGGAGGCCCGCGAGTTCGCGCAGACCGACGTGGTCGTCTTCGGCCTGCTCGTCTACGCGGCTCTCGGCCTGCTCTCCGACACCCTGATCCGGATCGCGGAACGGAGGACCCTGGCATGGCGACGCGGCCTACAGGCGACCTGACCGTCCAGGTCACCGGCCTGCGCCGGGCCTTCGGCGACACGGTCGTCCTGGACGGCGCCGACCTCACCGTCGGCCGCGGCGAGGTGGTCGCGCTGCTCGGCGGCAGCGGCTCCGGCAAGAGCACCCTGCTGCGGGCGCTCGCCGGACTCGACCCGGAGGCCACCGGCGACATCACCGTCCCCGACCACTACGGCGTCGTCTTCCAGGAGCACCGCCTGCTGCCGTGGAAGCGGGTCGCCGACAACGTGGCGCTCGGTGTGCCCGGCGCGGGCGCCCGGGCCCGCGCGCTCGCCGCCCTCACCGAGGTGGGCCTCGGCGACCGCGGTGACGCCTGGCCGGCCGAGCTGTCCGGCGGCCAGGCCCAGCGGGTCGCGGTCGCCCGCGCCCTGGTCCGCGAACCGGAGCTGCTGCTGCTCGACGAACCGTTCGGCGCCCTCGACGCGCTGACCCGGCTGCGGATGCAACAGCTGCTGCAACGCCTGCGCGACCGGCACGGCTTCGCCGCCCTTCTGGTCACCCACGACGTGGACGAGGCGCTGCTGCTGGCCGACCGGGCCCTTGTCCTGGAGGGCGGGCGGATCGCCGAGGAGCTGCCGATCGTCCTGCCGCGCCCGCGCCACCAGGACGACCCCGGCTTCGGCGGACTGCGCCGCCACCTGCTCGACCGTCTGGGTGTGCCGGCCGTCTGACGCCCGCTCTTCACCCGGTGTTTGACCTTCGCCCCGGGTGAAGGTCGAGACTTGGCGGCATGGACGGACTCCTGCCGATCGGCGCGTTCTCCCGGGCGACGCTGATCTCGGCCAACACGTTGCGGGCCTACCACGAGTCGGGGCTGCTGGAACCGGCCGTGGTCGACCCGCGGACCGGTTATCGCGGCTACCGGGTCGCCCAGTTCGGGGACGCGGCGGTCATCCGGCACCTGCGGGAGCTCGACGTGCCGCTGGCCGCGATCCGGGAGATCCTGGCCGCCCGCGATCCGGAGGTCACCCGGCGGCTGCTGGCCGAGCACCGGGACCGGACGCTCGAACGGGCGGCCCACCTGGAACGGGTGCTGCGCACCACCGGCGAACTGCTGGACGCGCCGGAGATGGTGACCCCGGCCGCGGTCATCGAGCGGGTCCTGCCGCCGGTCCGCGCGTTCACGATCACCCGTGAGGTGGCCGAGCACGACTTCGCCGGGTTCCTCGGTGAGGCGTTCCGGCAGCTCACGGCGGTCGCCGCGGTGGGGCCGCCGGGCGCCGTCTTCCCGGCCGAGTACCGGGACGAACCGGTGCCGGTGACCGCCTACATGCCCGCCGACGACGGCCCCACCCTGCTGCCGGGCGGACGGTTCGCGGTCTTCGAGTTCACCGGGCCGTACCGGGAGATGACCATCGGATACCGCTCGCTGGGCGCGTGGCTGGCCGGAACCGGGATGGCCATCGCCGGCCCGGTCCGGGAGTCCTACCTGATCGGCCCGGGCGACGGTGTGCCCGAGGACCGCTATCGCACCGACATCTGCTGGCCCCTACACCTGACGGAGAAATGATGCTCAAGCTGGAGAACATCACATTCGACTGCGCCGACGCCGCGGAGCTGGCCGGATTCTGGTCACGGGCGCTGGAACGGCCGGTCGACGACGGCGCCAACCGGTTCCACGCCACCATCGGCTCGGCCGACGCCGGCCCCACGATCATGTTCCTGCAGGTCGGCGAGCCGAGGGCGGCGAAGAACCGCTGCCATCTCGATTTCTCCTCCGACGACCGGGAGGCCGAGGTCAAGCGCCTGCTCGACCTCGGCGCGACCCACGAGGCCGAACACGACGAGTACGGCGTCCGCTGGACGGTCCTGCGCGATCCCTCGGGCAACGAGTTCTGCGTCGCGGGCGTATAAGTCGGCGGCACTCCGCTTCCGGCTCAGGAGACACGTCGCAGACGAGCCCGGGACCCCCGCTGACCGGGGAGGAGGTGGCGACTCGATGTTCGCTGCCTGCCTTACGGAGATTCACATGGATTTCGGCCTCCTCTACTGCTAGGACGAGGACCCGTCCCAGGTCGAGGCCCTCGCCGAGATCGTGCGCCGATGACCCGTCATTCGCGGTGACCGAGGGCGCCGGCCAGTTCGGGGTAGGTGGGGGCGAGCCGGCGCAGCGTCTCCACGGCCGGTTTGAGGTCACCGGCCACGATGTCGCGCTGGAGGGCGCCGGCCAGCCGCGCCTGTCGGGTGGCGACGGCGGCGGCCCGGTCGTGGCCGAGCCGGCTGAGCGCGGCGGCGGCGTCGGCGAGCCGCCGCGCTCCGGCACGGATCGCGAAGTGGGCCAGGTGATCCCGTACCCCTGGATCGAGGTTCTGGGTGATCTGATCCGCGAGCAGGTGGACGCCGGGCTCGCCGCCGACCGTCCCGGGCGGGACCGGCAGGTCCTCGCGGCCGCGCAGCCAGGCGGCCGCCCCGGGCAGCGCCGCACGCAGCGCGTCGTCGGCGGAGACCCGGCGGACCCGCTCGAACGAGCCACGCATCGTGTACGCCGTGGTGCGGTAGCCGATGGTGTCGGCGCGCCAGGCGGCCAGGAAGTCCGGCACCGGCAGGGTCGCGTAGGGACAGCCGTGCGGATCGTGGAAGCGGACCAGGTCACCGTCGACCTCCAGCACCACGACGAAGTGGTCGGACCCGATCGGCCCGGTCATCCCGGGCAGGTGCCGGAGCAGCCCGAACTCCACCGGCCCGATCATGGCGGGCCCCGTTTCGAGGGCATCACGCAGCATGGTCAGCGCCTGATCGTCATCCTCGGCGCCGGTGCGGTGACAGGTCCAGCCGAGCAGCCGGATCGCTTCGTCGAGGCCACGGTCGGGATCCCACCCGTACGGATCGAAGAGGGGAAGCCGCCCGCCGAGGATCTCGAACCCGAACGGCGAGCCGGTCAGCACCTCGATCACCGACGGTGATGGCGCCTCGGCACCGAGCATCATGGCCAGCGAGTTGGCGTAACAGTAGGGCCCGGATCCGATGTAGTCAGTCACAGCAGCCAGGCTCGGGCCTCACACAGTGGGAGAGTCAACCGTTTGCACAGGTTGCTTCCTCAGGATCCGGGATCTCTTGGCCCCCACCGGGTCTGTCAGGACCGACGGGGCCGCGCCTTGACGGTCCCGGGCGAGCGCGGCCGGCGGCAGCCCGGCGAGGGCCACGGTCTCCCGGCTGAGGTGGGCCTGGTCCACGTAGCCGGCCCGGACCGCGAGCTCGCCGAGCCCACCCGCCGAGTCCAGCAGCTCCAGGAAACGGCGGAACCGCAGCACCCGGTGCATGGTCTTGGGGCCGTAGCCGACGGCCGCGGTGAACCGGCGCCGCAGCTGGCGGTCGCCGATGTCCAGCCGCCCGCTGAGGTCGTGGACCTGTGCGCGCGGATCGTCCAGCCACCGCACCGCCGCCAGCATGGCCGGGTCCGGTGGCCGTTCCTCGGCGAACCCACCGGAGATCGTCACGAGCCGGTGCAGCGCCTCGGCCGGGGGCAGGTCGTCGGGCAGTCGCCGAGCCGCATCGGGGCGCAGGTCGGACAGGTCGACGCGGAGGTTCCGCAACGGGTCGAGCGGCATGCCGAGCAGCGGTCCTCCGGCGCCGGGCCTCAGCCGTACCCCGATCATGGTCTTCCCGGCCGGCATCGTGCCCGGCATCGGCCCGGTGTCCGGGCCGGCGAGAAACGCCCCGCGCCCCTGCTCCCAGATCAGGTCGACGCAGCCGTCCGGCAGCACCAGCACCGACGATCCGCCGGCGGAGGCGGTCCGGCGCCACAGGCAGACCACGGAGCCACGCAGCGAAGGCGGCGGCGCCCACTCCTCGTAGCCCATGGCTCCCAGTATCGCCGGGTGTCCGTTTCCTACAAGACGCCGCCGGGCACCGCTGCCTATGTTCGGGGCGTGACCGATTTCCTGGCAGCCGCCCGTTTCCTGCACCGTGAGGCCCGCCCGCTGGAGCGCCGTCTCTTCGCCACCTGCTTCGAGGGCGCGCCGCCGGACGGTGTGGTGGACGCCCTGCGCGCCTACCGCAACCCCGACGGCGGGTTCGGGCACGGCCTCGAACCCGACAAGCGCTGCCCGGCCAGTCTGCCGGTCGACGTGGAGATCGCCTTCCAGTCGATGGCGATCGCCGGCGCCCACGACGTGCAGGTGCTGAAAGAGGCCTGCGACTTCCTGGCCGGAGTCTCCACCGATGGCGCGGTGCCGCTCGCGTTCCCGGTGATCGAGGAGTTTCCGCGGGCCGCCCACTGGACCGACTGGACCTATCAGCCGGGCGTCAATCCGACCGCCGGGCTCGCCGGGCACCTGTACGCGCTCGGTTTCGATCACCCGTGGCGGGAGGCGGCGACCCGCTTCTGCTGGGACGCCGTCGAGGGCGGCACCCTGCCGGACGAGGTGCACGGTCTGTCCGAGGTGATGGCGTTCCTGGCACACGTGCCCGATCGGGAGCGGGCCGAGAAGCACGCCCGGACCGTTCTGGATCAGATGATCGACACGTCGATGTTCCAGGCCACCCCCAAGCCCGGCGAGTACGGGCTCACTCCCCTGCACGTCGCGCCGACCGCCG
The DNA here is from genome assembly GCF_019429605.1 of Actinoplanes hulinensis. Classification (NCBI taxonomy): domain Bacteria; kingdom Bacillati; phylum Actinomycetota; class Actinomycetes; order Micromonosporales; family Micromonosporaceae; genus Actinoplanes; species Actinoplanes hulinensis. The sequence continues at coordinate 338,112 of NZ_JAHXZI010000007.1, forward strand.
GCTCGCCGTGGCGGAAACTCTTCGACGACACGCAGATCAACGCGCACCTGGACCAGTTGGCCGCCGCGCAACTACCGGACGGCGGGTGGCCGGTCACCTGGGAGCCGCCGAGCGAGGCGTCACGTCTGGAGTGGCGCGGGTTCGTCACGTTCCAGGCGCTGAGGACGCTCACCTCGTACGGCCGCCTGGTCGACGGCGAGAGCCGCCAGTAACGCACCCAGGGCGACCAGGGCGGCGCCGTGCCAGCCGGCGCTGTGCAGCAGCGGCGCGGCGAGCGCGGCGCCGACCGCACCGACAGCGAAGTACAGCACCAGGTAGACGCTGCTCAGGCTGCCCGAGTGCCGCGGGTCGAGGGCCTGGACGCGGCTCTGGTTGGCGGCCTGGGCGGCGAACAGGCCGGCGTCGAGCAGGGCCAGTCCGAGCACGGTGACCGGCGGGTGGGCGAGGCCGGTCGTGAGCAGGGTGGCGCCGGCCGCGGCGATGAGCAGGCCGGCGGCGATGACCCGGGGCGGACCGAATCGGTCGGTGACGCGTCCGGCGTACGGGAGAACGACGAAACCGAGGAGCCCGGCCAGGCTGTAGAGGCCGATGACGGTCGGGCCGAGTGGGGCGAGCGCCAGCGCCAGGGCGACCCAGACGAGGTGGAAGGCGAGATACCAGAGGCCGCCCGAGGCGACCGCCCAGCGCAGTGCCCGGTGGCGGCGCAACTGCTGGGGGAAAGCGGCGAGCGCGGCGGCACAGGACTGGCCGGCGCCCGGCTCCTGACCGGGCAGCGCCGCCGCCCCGGCGGCGCGATCCTGATCGGCGTTCGGCCGGATTCGGGGCAGCAGCAGCCTGGCGGCGACCGCTCCGGCGAGCGCGACCGCGGCGAAGACGAGCAGCATCCACCGCCATCCGAGCAGGTCGGTCAGCACTCCGCCGACCAGGCGGCTGAGCAGGATCCCGGCCGACATCCCGGCGGCCACCATCGCGATCGCGGCCGTCCGCCGCCCGGCCGGCGCGTGCCGCCCGGCGATGACACCGGCCTGCGCCGCCACGCTCGCGGCGGCGCCGATGACGAGGTAGGCGGCCAGGAGCACGGCCGGGTGGGCGCTGATCGCGGCGACGGTCAGCGCGGTGGCCAGCACGGCGAGATGCGCGGCGACGAGACGGTCCGGGGCGATCCGGTCGGTGAGCGGCAGCAGCAGGGCGAATCCGGCCATGCACCCGGCGAGCGCGGCCGTGGGCACGAGCCCGATCAGCGTGAGCCCGGCCCCGAGGTCGGCGGCGACGGTGGCCAGCGCGGGCTGAACGGCGTAGTTGTTGGCGATGGCCGTGCCGGCGATGGTGGCGAGAAGCAGGCGGACGACGGTCACGGCGCGGTGTGCCGGGTGAGGATCACGGTGTACCGGCACTCGCTGCCGGTGGCGTTGACGAAGGCCCGCTCCGCCGGTTCCCCGAGCTCGATGGTGTCGCCCGGCCCGAGCACGTGCACGGTGTCGCCGTCGTGGAAGGTGAGTTCGCCGTCGAGCACCCACACGACCTGCCGGATGAAGGCGAACGCGGCCGCCGGGTAGGGCACCCGGGCGCCGGCCGGCAGGTGGATCTCGGCGATCTCGGCCGGGAAGTCCGGGCCGGTGATCTGGCGGCGCCGGTAACCGGTCCCGGGATCCCGCCACTCGACGGCCTCGTCCCGGCGGCGGACCCCGCTCGCCGGCTCGGGATCCGTCTCGGCGAGCAGGGCGGCGATGCTGAGCTGGAAGGCGGCCGACAGTTTGCCGAGGATGACGGCGCTGGGGCTGCTCTCGCCGCGCTCGATCCGGCTGATCATCGCGGAGGACACCCCGGAGGCGTCGGCGAGTTGTGCGAGGGTCCACCGGCGGCCTTCCCGCTCGGCACGGATACGGGTTGCGATCCGTCCCACCAGCGGGTCTACGATATTGGACATGAATCTAATATACGAGACGACGATCCGGGCGGCCGACGCCGGCGACATGGAGGGCATCCGGGCGATCCGCAACCGGGCCATCGAGCAGACGACGGCGCTGTGGACCGAGACGCCGCAGTCCCCGGCCGAGGCGACCGCGTGGCTGGCCGCCCACCTGGCGCGGGGTTCGGCGTTCGTGGCGGAAGCCGGCGGCGAGGTGGCCGGTTTCGCCACCTACGGGCCGTGGCGGCCGCTCGACGGCTACCGGCACACGGTGGAGAACTCGGTCTACGTCCGCGAGGACCGGCACGGCCTCGGGATCGGATCGGCCCTGATGACGACGGTGATCGCGGCCGCGCGCGAGGCCGGGCACCACGTCATGGTGGCCGGCATCGAGGCGGGCAACACGTCGTCGATCCGGCTGCACGAGCGGTTCGGCTTCGAGCACGCCGGCACGATCCGTGAGGTGGGCACCAAGTTCGGCCGCTGGCTGGACCTGACCATCATGCGACTACCCTTGGCGTGAGCCGCTCGGCCAGATGCCGTGCGACGAAGCGGGCGTCGTCCTCGATGCCGTGCAGCAGCGTCGACCGGCGACGGCGCAACACCGGCAGGCCCAGCGCGTAGAGACCCGGACTGTCCACGACACCGCCGTCGTGGCGCAGCCGGCCCTTCTCGTCCACGACCGGCACGTCCAGCCAGCGGTAGTCGGGCCGGAACCCGGTCGCCCAGATGATCGTGGTGATCTCACCGCCGCGCAGATCGAGCCGCAGCCTCGGCGCCGCCGGAATCCAGGTCGGCTCGAACCCGGCCGGGCCGTCACCGATCCCGGCCCACTCGTCGAATCCGGCCAGCAGCCGTCTGATCTTGAGGTCGGCCAGCGAGCACACGTTGCGCAGGCCGCCGGAGAACAGCGCCTGCCCGTCCCGGATCACCGCGAGCCGCCCGACCGGTTCGACACCGAGCCCGGTCAGCGCGTTGAGGTCGATGGTGGTGCCCGGTTCACCGACGAGTTGCGGCGACGGCAGCCGCCGGGCGCGGGCGAGGTCCTCGATCTCGTCGTAGCGCTGCGCCCACACCCCGGTCGCGTCCATCCACCACAGCACGTCACGGCCGCGATAGGTCCGTGGCAGGCGTACGTGCTCGCCCACCGACAGCACCACCGGCCGCCCGGAGCGGCGCACCTCGGCGGCGAGCTGCACGCCGGTCGCCGACGCCCCGACCACGAGCACCCCGCCCTCCGGCAGTGACCCGGGGTTGCGGTACTCGAACGGGGTCAGCTGCGTGATCCCGTCGGGCACGCCGGCGGCGCACTCCGGCACGACCGGCGCGTTGCACGCGCCGGACGCGATCACGACTGTCGCGCAGTCCAGGTCACCCTCGCCGGTGGAGACCTGATAGCCGCCATCGGTACGCCGTACCGAAGTGACAGTGGTGTTCTCCCGGACCGGCGCGGCGGTGACCGTCGCGTAGTCGCCGATGAAGTCGGCCACCTGGCCGGCCGTCATGTACCCATCCGGATCCGGCCCGCCGTACGTGTGGCCGGGCAGCCGGTTCAGCCAGTTCGGCGTGAGCAGGCGCAGCGAGTCCCAGCGTTCCCGCCGCCACGTGTTGGCGATCCGGCCCCGCTCCAGCACGATGTGGTCGATCGACCGCTCGCTCAGGAAGTGGCTGGCGGCGAGGCCGGCGTGCCCGGCGCCGATGACGACCGTGGTGACCCGTTGCGACACTCAGGCGACCTCGACCGTGACGCTGGTCGGGTTGGTGAGCGCGTCGTAGACGGCGGACCGTTTCTGCGACTGCGCGACCAGGGCCTCGATCTCCTCGCGGCTGGCGTCGGCGTCGATGCTGAAGGTGACCTTGACGTCGTTGAAGCCGTTGCGGACGTCGCTGTCGGCGCCGAGGATGCCGCGGATGTCGTGGTTGCCCTCGACCGTCGAGGTGACCGAACGCAGTTGGATGCCCCGGTTCTGGGCCACCGAGGCGACACCGGCGGTGAGGCAACCGGCCAGGCCGACCAGCAGGTACTCGATCGGGGTGATGCCGTTGTCCTCGGCCGCGAAGATCTCCGGGTGGTCGGCGGTGAACTCGGTCTTCGTCTTGTGCGACTGCTCCTGGCCGAGGCCGAAGAAGTTCTGGATCGTGGTGGTGCTGTGCACGCCGTTCTTCCACGTGGAGGTGGCACGCCAGGTGAACTGGGCGGCCTCCGGCGCGCCCTTGAGGGCTTCGCGCGCATCGAGCAGGGCCTGAACGTTGACGCCGTTATCGGTGGTGGTCATGGCTGGAATCCTTCCGCTTGATCCACTCTTCTACAACACCCATCGGGATGCTAGACAATGATCTTGGCCTGGCCTAGCGTTGTTTCCTGATGACGACAGTCGGTGTGGTGAAAACGCGGTTCCTGGACCTGCCGGAACCACTGCCGCTCGACTGTGGGCGCGAGCTGCGGTCGGTCCGGGTGGCCTACGAGACGTACGGCACCCTCGCCCCCGATCGGGACAACGTCATTCTTGTCTGCCACGCGCTCTCCGGTGACGCACACGCCGCCGGAATCGCCGCGGTTCCCCCGCAGGAGGGCACCCGGGAGGGTTTCGAGAAGAGCCTCGGCTGGTGGGACGGCATGATCGGGCCGGGCAAGGCGTTCGACACCGACCGCTGGTTCGTGGTCTCCACCAACCTTCTCGGCGGCTGCCGTGGCACGACCGGCCCGTCGTCGGTCGATCCGGCCACCGGCGAGCCGTACGGGCCGGACTTCCCGGTGATCACGGTCGCCGACATGGTCCGGTGTGAACGCGCGTTCCTGGCCCAGCTCGGCATCGACCGGCTGGCCGCGGTGGCCGGCGGCTCCCTCGGCGGCATGCAGGCCCTGCAATGGGCCATCGACCACCCTTCCGATGTCGGCGCGATCGTGGTGATCGCCTCCACGCACGCGCTGCAACCGCAGGGGGTGGCGTGGAACGCGATCGCCCGCGAGTCGATCCAGCGCGACCCCGACTGGCAGGGCGGCCGCTACTACGGCACCGGCCGCTCCCCCGACGCCGGGATGGGCGTGGCCCGCATGGTCGGGCACATCACCTACCTGTCGGCGCCGGGCCTGGCGGCGAAATTCGGGCGCCGCCTGCAATCCGGTGCGGACATCCGCTACACGATCAGCGAACCCGAGTACGAGGTGGAGAGCTACCTGCGCCATCAGGCCGCCTCGTTCGTGCGCCGCTTCGACGCCAACACCTACCTCTACACGTCCCGGGCGCTCACCTACTTCGACCTGGCCCGCGACCACGGCTCGCTGGAGGGCGCACTGGAAAAGGTCCAGGCACGTACGCTGCTGATCTCCTTCAGCTCCGACTGGCTCTACCCGCCGGCCGCCTCCCGGGAGATCGCCGACGTGCTGACCGGGCTCGGCAAGCCGGTGGAGAACCACGTCATCGACGCGCCCTACGGACACGACTGCTTCCTGCTGGAAGAGGCCCGGCAGACCCCCATCGTCCGCGACTTCCTGGAGGAGAAGAATTCATGAGCCGGGTGGAGGAGCCGCACGAGTTCGGGTTCGAGACCAGACAGCTGCACGCCGGGCAGCGGCCGGATCCGAACACCGGAGCCCGGGCGGTGCCGATCTTCCAGACCACCAGCTACGTCTTCGAGGATCCGGAGTCGGCGGCCGCCTACTTCAACCTCCAGGAGTACGGCAACACCTACTCACGCATCATGAACCCGACCGTGGCCGTCTTCGAGGAACGGGTGGCCAACCTGGAGGGCGGCAGCGGCGCGGTCGCCTTCGCCAGCGGCATCGCGGCCCAGGCGGCGGCTCTGTTCACCCTGCTGGAGCCGGGTGACCACGTGGTCGCGTCGTCGGCCCTCTACGGCGGCACCGTCAACCAGCTCAAACATCTGCTGCGCAAGATGAACGTGGAGCTGACCTGGGTGGATCCGGACGACTCGGAGCTGTGGCGCAAGGCGGTCCGGGACTCCACGAAGGCGTTCTTCGGGGAGACGATCGGCAACCCGGGCGGCAACGTCCTGGACATCGCCACGATCGCCGGGATCGCCCACGAGCACGGGCTGCCGCTGATCGTGGACAACACGTTCGCCACGCCGTACCTGTGCCGGCCGATCGACTGGGGCGCCGACATCGTGGTGCACTCGGCCACCAAGTTCATCGGCGGGCACGGCACCAGCATCGGCGGTGTGGTCGTGGAGGCCGGCACGTTCGACTGGTCCAACGGCCGTTTCCCGGTGGTCGCCGACCCCTCGCCCGCCTACCACGGCTTGAAGTTCCACGAGACGTTCGGCACCTACGGCTACCTCATGAAGCTGCGCGCCGAGACGCTGCGGGACCTGGGTGGCGCGATGTCGCCGTTCAACGCGTTCCTGTTCCTCCAGGGCCTGGAGACGCTGTCGCTGCGGATGGAACGGCACGTGGCGAACGCCCGCCGGGTCGCCGAATTCCTGTCCACCCACCCGCTGGCCTCGAACATCACCTATCCCGGCCTGCCCGGCGGCCGCTACCTGCCGCTGGTGGAGAAGTACCTGCCGCTCGGCCCGGGCGCGGTCTTCTCGTTCGACTGCGCGGGCGGCCGCGACGGCGGCCAGAACCTCATCCGCGGCGTCCGGCTGTGGTCACACCTGGCCAACGTCGGCGACGCGAAGAGCCTCATCATCCATCCGGCCAGCACCACACACCGGCAACTGAGCGACGACGAGCTGCGGGCCGCCGGGGTCGGGCCGGGAACGGTCCGGCTGTCGGTCGGCACCGAGTCGGTCGAGGACCTGATCTGGGACCTGGAGCAGGGCTTCCGGGAGGTGGCGCAGCCGTGACCACGCGATACCAGGATCCGCTGACCATCCAGCGGGTGCTCAACACGGCGAGGACGATCGCGATCGTCGGGCTGTCCGGAAACGAGCTGAGGGCCAGCTATTTCGTCGGCTACTACATGCGGCGGCACGGCTACCGGGTCATTCCGGTCAACCCGCGCGAGTCCGCGATCCTCGGCGAGACCTCCCATCCGAGTCTCGCCGAGGTGCCCGTACCGGTCGATGTGGTCAACGTCTTCCGCGCCCCGAGCGCGCTGCCGGAGATCGCCCGGCAGGCGGTGGCGATCGGCGCGGGCACCCTGTGGACCCAGTTCGGCGTGATCAACCCTGAGGGCGCGGAAATCGCCTCCTCCGGCGGCCTCACCGTCATCGAGGACCGCTGCCTGAAGGTCGAACACGCCCGCTACGTCGGCCGCATGCACTGGCTCGGCTTCAACACCCAGCGCATCACCTCAGTCCGCTCCGGCCTCCAATAGACCCTTTTCGGTACGGGTGAGGGTTTATGCGGGTTTGAGGTCGAGGGCGGCGGCAGCCCGGGTGAGGGCGTCGATGTGCTGGTCGACCGTGGTGATGCCGGGCTGGGTGGTGTTGACGGCAAGGTGCGTGGCACCGGATTCCCGCCACGCCTGCGCCTTCTCGGCCAGTTCGTCGGCCGAGCCGGTCCAGGGGACGCCGGCTTCCAGACCGATGGCGGCGGGGTCGCGGCCGGCTTCGACGGCCGCCCGGTTGATGACGCGCTGGGCCGCCTCGAGTTCGGCGCTGCCGGGCGCCAGCTGCGGGAACCAGCCGTCGCCGAGCCGGCCGATGCGGCGGTAGGCGGGCACGGAGCCGGCGCCGAACCAGAGCGGTATGGGCCGCTGCACCGGGTGCGGCGCGATCCCGGCGCCGGTGACCGTCTCGAACTCGCCGCGGTGGGTGATCGACCGCTCTGTCCAGTAGCGGCGCAGCAGGGCGATCTGCTCGTCGTAGCGGCGGCCGCGGTTGTCGAAATCCTGGCCGAGCGCCTCGAACTCGACATGGTTCCAGCCGACGCCGATGCCGAGCCGGAACCGGCCGCCGGTCAGCAGGTCGACCTCGGCGGCCTGCTTGGCGACCAGGGCCGTCTGTCGCTGCGGCAGGATGATGACGGCGGTGGCCAGTTCCAGCGAGGTGATCGCGGCGAGGTAGCCGAAGAGGACGAACGGCTCGTGAAAGGTGCTGTCCACGTCGTAGGGGCGGGTCCAGCCGGGATGGGCCGCCCGGTCGGCCCCGAGCACGTGATCGGCGGCCCGCAGATGGGTGTAGCCCAGTTCCTCGACGGCCTGTGCGTAGGCGCGGACCGCGATGCGGTCCGCGCCCAGCGTGGTCTGCGGGAAGATCACTCCGATGCGCGGCGTCATGCCGTCAGCCTAGTGACAACCCCCTGTTGACAGCTTTTACGATCCGTTCAAGCCGGAGCAGTTGGTGGTGGCCGGACGGTCGGCCAGCCGGTCTCGGAGCCAGCCGATCGCGGTGCCCTGATCCTTGACCAGCGGTCCGAAGTGGTTGATCACCGGGCTGGGAAGCTTGGGCAGGCTGATCGGGGCGTAGACGACATTGCCACCGAGCCGGCACCAGCCGGCGGCCATGGCGCGGGCCTGCGCGAACGGGACGAGGTTGTCGTTGACGCCGGTCGCCACCCGGACCACGCCGGTGGGCCTGAGCGTCCCGATGGTCTGCCCGGCGAGGTAGTCGCGCATCGCCGGCTCCGCCTTGATGATCTCGGAGACCGACTGGCCGGTGGTCGTCCAGGCCGTGCTGCGCTTGTTGGCGTAGGTGAGGATGGCGTCGCCGACGCACATCGTGGACAACTTCCTGAGCGTCGACCGGCCGGCGTCGTTGAGGTAGTGGTCGAGCAGCGGCTGGAGGGCCGGTTCGGACTGGGCGAAGCCGTTCACCGACCAGCCGACCGCGCCCAGCAGCTCACTGCCGTCGATGGCCGCGGTGACGTCGGCCAGGTTCGCCGGGGGCGCGCCGGCGTAGGTGGCCTTCAACGGCACGTCCGGGGCGTAGGTGGCCTGGAGTTCGGCGGCCGACGCGACCGCGCCACCGCCCTGGCTGTAACCGTAGAGGCCGACGCTGGACCGGTCGGTGAGCGAGGTGTTCGGCAGCGCCAGTGCGGCCCGGGCGGCGTCGAGCACGGCGTGCCCGGAATCGACCCGGTTGACGTAGGTGTGCACGCGGTCGGGGGTGCCGAGTCCCAGGTAGTCGGTCTGTACGACGGCGATGCCCTTGGCGAGAAGCCGGTACATCGCCAGGACCTCGTAGCCGATCGAGACCGTCGTCTGTGTGCCCAGGCCGATGACCAGGCCCTTCTGGAGTGCCAGCGAGGTGGAGCACTGGTCGCCCTGGCCCATCGTGCCCGGGGCGAGCACGACCAGCGGGCGGGCGCCGGGACCGCGCCAGGCGGCGGACGGTTCGATGTAGGCGCCGGTCACGGCGACCGGCCCACCGGCGGAATCGGTGGACCGGTACATGATGCGCGTCGCCTTGCCCGGCAGCGTTCCGGTGATGCCGGGCAGCGACAGGGCGAGCTTGAGGGGTTCGGTGCGGATCAGCGTGCCGTTCGACGCCGGCAGCACCGCCGGCGGGGTGTAGAAGGCCGGGATCGTGACACGACGGGATGTGACGGCCTCGGCCAGTTGGGCCGGTAGGACGGTCACACCGGCGACGGTTCCGGCGAGCAGTGCGGCAGCGATGCGGGTTCGTACGGACATGTCCGGCCTCCCTCGGGTGAGCCCGCACACGCATCGATTGTTTCCAATGCATCCCGCGCGGGTTACCGGACGGTAACCAGACGTAGTGAGACATTCCAGAGGTTGAATCTCTCACTCCAGTACACTCACTTTCGTCAGGGGCCGGTCCTGACCGACGTTCAATGGCGGAAGGCCCGGCCGTGCCTACGGTTCATGGGCATGGCAATCGAGACGCGGATCGAGAATGTTCCGGATGTGGCCGGTGGCTGGTACCGGGCGATCGTCGAGTGGGCGGCCACCACTCCGGAGTTCGTGCAGGGCTTCATGGCGCACTTCACCGAGCTGGGCGTGGTGCTGCTGGCGGGGATGTGGGCGCTGACCCTCTGGCGCGCCCGCCGCAGCCCGGCCCTGACGAGGGTGCTGGCCGGCGGCGTGGGGGTGGTGCTCGCGTACGGGCTGAGCGAGTGGTCGAAGACCTACCTGGACGCGGAACGCCCCTGCCGTACCTTCCCGGATCTACCGATCGTGGCGAGCGATTGCCCACCCACCGGAGACTGGTCGTTCCCGAGCAACCACAGCACGATCGCGGCCGCCCTGGTCGTGGCGATCCTGCTGGTCTCCTGGCGGACGGGTCTGCTGGCGCTCCCGGTCGGGTTGCTGGCCGGATTCTCCCGGGTGTTCGTCGGCGTGCACTACCCGCACGACGTGGTGGCGGGTTTCCTGATCGGGGCGGTCGCCACCACCCTCGTGGTCACCCTGCTGCCGCGGCTCCCGCTCATCCGATCATTCCAGCCTGGTACGCGAGAAGCGCGGCCTGCACCCGGTTCCGCAGTCCGAGGCGGGCCAGGATCGCGCTGACGTGTGCCTTCACGGTCCCCTCGACGAGGTGGAGCCGGGCCGCGATCTCCGCGTTGGACAGTCCCTCGCCGACCAGTCGCAGGACGTCGCGTTCCCGCTCGGTGAGGACCTCCAGCTGTTCGCGGGCCGCCGCGCCCCGGGTCACGTGCCCGCCGCGGAAGTGGGTGATGACCCGGCGGGCGACCCGCGGCGACAGGTAGGCGCCGCCCTCGGCCACGGCCCGCACCCCGGCGATCAGCTCGCGGGGGTCGCCGGTCTTGAGGACGAACCCGCCGGCGCCGCCGTCCAGGGCCCGGGCGATGTACTCGTCCTCGGAGAAGGTGGTCAGCACGACGGTGGCGGTCGACGGCACGGTCCGCCGGATCTCGGCGATCGCCTCCAGACCGTCCATGACGGGCATCCGGATGTCGAGCAACGCGACGTCGGGGCGGTGCAGGCGGGCCTGTTCCACCGCCTCCCGGCCGTCGGCGGCCTCGGCCACCACCTCGATCGACGGTTCTCCGGCGAGGATCGCGCGGACGCCCGCACGGATCAGCGCCTCGTCGTCGGCGAGCATCACGCGGATCAACTCGGTCCTCTCAGCGGCTCGGTGGGAGCACGTCCTTGGCGACGAGCCGGCCGTCGCGGAAGCACAGCCGGTAGACGTCGAACGGGGTGGGCAGGAACCCGGCGGTGGACCGGTAGTACTCGCAGGCGCTGCCCGATGGTGGTGGCGGGCCGTTCTCGTCGCGGTGTTCGGGCGCCTGCCGTTCGGGGAGCCGGCCGGCCACCTCGTCCCGGCCGGCGCCGACCACCAGTTCCCGGAACCGCTCCGGCGGCAGGTGGGAGGTGCGGCTGTCGTGGGCGTAGACCGCCATCAGGGTGCCGGCCAGCCCGGCCGTGAGCAGCGTGGGCAGGGCGACCGCGAGCACCAGTCCACGCCGCGCCCGGCGGCGGGCGGTCTCCGGCCCCACCGGCGGGAGGGGGTCCGGGCCGGCTTCGAGCACCGGTCCGGGCCGTGTCGGCAGCCGGGCGACCACCTGGAACCCGCCGTCCGGCAGTGGTCCGGCACGCAGGACACCACCCGCGAGGCCGACCCGTTCGCCGAGCCCGGTGAGGCCCCGGCCGCCGTGGGGCACACGCTCGGCCGGCGGGCACGGAGGTGGCCCGTTGTGGACGGTCACCGTCATCTCGTCGCCGGTGCGGTCGACAAGCACCCGTACGGGGGCCGCCGGGGCATGTTTGGTGGCGTTGGTCAGCGCCTCCTGGACCACCCGCTGAGCGGCGCGGTACTGCATGGGCGCCACGTCGCCGTGGTCGCCGGTGGCCGTCAGCACCACCGGCACGCCGGAGGCGGCGGCCCGGTCGACCAGTGCCCCGATGTGGTCGCCGGCCGGGCGCGGCGGGGTGTCGTCGTCGCGGAGCAGGCCGATGATCTCGCCGAGCCGGTCGGCCGCGGTGGTCACCCCGGCACGGACCTCGGAGGCGGCGGCCCGCTGTTCCGCGGTGAGCGTGCCGTCGAGTTCGAGAGCGCCGGCCCGCAGTGCGACGAGGCTCAGCTCGTGGCCGAGGGAGTCGTGCATGTCCTGGGCGATGCGGGCGCGTTCCTGGAGGCGGGCCTGGTCGGCGACGATCCGCTGTTCGCGTTCCAGTTGGGCGGCCCGGTCCCAGCCCGCCTGGACGAGTTCGGCCTGGAGACGCCGGAACGAGCCGATCAGGGCCGGGAGCAGGCCGAGAACGATCACACCGGTGATCCAGACCAGCCAGCCGTAGAGGTTGGGGCCGCGCAGCAGGGGCACCGCCGTGCCGAAGGCCAGCACACCGGTGAGCCCGGCCAGGACGCTCGTGGCCGGCGGCTCGCGACGGCCCGCCTGGTAGGACAGGATCGCCGCGGCGGGGAGGAGCCGCCAGTCGACGGCGCTGGCGGCCAGCAGACCGAGCGCCGCCGCCGACGGCCGGGACCGGTGCAGCGCCAGGGCCGCCGCGACGAGGAGCAGGCTGAGCGGGGTGATCCACACCGGCAGGCCCTCGTTGAGCGGCCCGGCCAGCAGCGGGGCGGCCATCACCGCCGCCAGCGAGATCATCCGGAGCACGGGGCCAAGGCTACCGGCGCCCACGGAATGGCTGGAAAACGGATCGGGAAGCGATTGTTTCAGCAGACTTTTCGGCCGAGTGACGCGCTAACAAGGGAAATCCTAGATCAAACCCTCCGTTCCGCTGATCCGCGGTGACTAGGAAGATCAACGATCTTGGAACGGCTGTGAGCGCTCACATCGAATACCGGAATCTTCACCGAAGCAGTTGACTAGCGTCGATCGAGGGCCGTAGTTTCCTAACCGTTGATTCGCACTTGTTAAGACATCGACACGCGGTCATCGGGGGCCTCATGCGCGTCGTCACCGTCATTGGCATTCTGTTGCTCACCGGCGTTCTCGCCATCTCCTTGATCAGCAAACTGCGCAGCCGCGCCGGTTTCACCGCGTTCGCCGGCGCGGTCGTGGATCTCGGTCTGGCGCCACGCCGCTGGGCCCGTCCGGTCGCCGCCGCGGCCGTGGCCGCCGAGGTGATCGTGGTGGCCGCCCTGCTCCGGCCGTCCGGCGCCACCGTGGGCCTGGCCCTGGCGGCGGCGCTGTTCGCGGTCTTCACCGCCGCTCTGGCCACGGCTGTCCGGCGCGGCTCCCGGGCCGGCTGCCACTGCTTCGGGGCGTCCAGCGCCCCGGTGTCCCGCCGGCACGTGCTGCGCGCCGCGCTGCTCTGCGCCGTCGCCACCGGCGCGCTCGCCGGCCCCGCCGATCCGCTCACCAGGATCAGCGCCCCGCAGGCCCTCGCCGCGGGCGCGGTCGCGGCGATCGGCGTGGCCGCCCTGGCCTGGCTCGACGAGATCGTCTGGCTCTTCCGCGGAGCGACCCCCGCCCGCTGACTCGTCCGGCACCACCGACCACACCGGAGAGACCCATGGCCCTGCTGTCCGTAGCGGTTGCTGTCCTCACCGCGCTCGTCCTGCTCGACCTGGTCCTGACCGGCGCCGTCATCCGGCGGCTGCGGGAGACCGAGAAGAGACTCATCGAGATCACCACACCACCCGACACCGGGATGCGTCCCGGTGACCCGATGCCCGAGTTCACGTCACCGGACGGCGGGCTGTCCCGCGCCGACCTGGCCGGAACACAGGCGCTCATCGGATTCTTCTCGGCCGGCTGCCACCACTGCCCGGCCCAGGCCGACCGGCTCGCGGCCCGCGCCGACGACCTGGCCGCCATGGGCATCACCGTGGTCAGCGTCCTGACCGTGGCCGGCGGCGACACCGACGAACTGTCGCCGCGGCTCGAGAAGGCCGGGCGGCTGATCGTCGAGACCGGCACCAGCGACATGATGACCGCCTTCCGGGCCGAGGCGACGCCGACGTTCCTGCTGTTCGACGACGCCGGTGTCCTGCTGAACCGCGACCACGGCCTGGACGACGTGCTGGGCGGCCATTAACGATCCCCACGGATGAATCCGGGGGATTTCCCTCCGGGGCCAGGCCCTGGATTCCCAGCTCGGACCGCACCTGATCCACCATCCCGGAAGGAGGCGATCAGATGTCTGACGTCGTCGGCACTGGCACGGTCGCGTTCAGCCGTGGCGAGGATCGTCCTCGCGGCGTTGAGGTCGCGATCTGCGGTGTAGCCGCAGGCCGTGCACTCGAAGATGCGGACACCCAGTCCGAGGCGGTGATTGGCTCTCTCGCCGCACTCGGAGCAGGTCATCGTGGCGTAGGCGGGCGGCACCAGCACCACCTTCCGGCCCGCCCGCATGCCACGCTCGACAAGTTCTCGCTTGCACGCGCCGATCGCCGCGTCGGCGGCCTTACGGGCCATCCGGGACTTCGCAAGGAACTTCGGTCTGAAGTCCTCCACGGCGATCAGGCTGTGATGCTCGGTGACGTTCTTGGCCCAGACCCGGGCGTCGTGGGTGTTCTGCCGGGCGGCCTTCTTGGCGATCCGGGCGGCCTGGCGTTTCGCGGTCTGGTAGCCGTTCGATGGTGGCCGGTCCTTCGGCCGGCGGCGGCGGGCCATCCTGCGCTGTGCCTTGGCCAGTTCAGCAGCGCACCGTCGGCGATGCCCGAGGTGCGGCAGGTCGAACGCCGGATCGGTCGTGGTAGCGGTTACCTTCACGCCCCAGTCGATGCCGATGCCGGGCCGATCCGCCTCGGGCGTTGTGATTCTGTCTCGACGGACCACGAACGATGCATACCAGTGGCCGAGGCTGTCGCGATAGACCCGCACGCTGGACGGGTCGCACGGCAGTTCCCGGGACCAGACGACCGGGATCGTGACCTTGCCGGGCAGGCGAAGTCGGCCGCCCTTGATCGAGAAACCCCGAGTCGTGTACTCCAAACTCGGCAGCGAGTCCTTGAGCCTCTTGACCTTCGGACGGCCCCGGCCCTTCACCGTGAACGAGTGACCCAGGGCGGTGCCGTAGGTGCGCAATGTCTGCTGCTGGGCGACCTGGGAACCGGCGCGCAGCCAGGCGTTACGGCCGCGAGCATCAGTCAGCAGCTTGGACAGTTTTCCGAACGTCGGCTTGCGGCCGGTCCTCTGCTGGTGGACGGCTTCGTTCCACAGCCACCGGCAGCGACCCCACTCACCGAGAAGTGCGGCCTCCGCGGTGCGGCCGGGCCGCAGGCGGTAGGTGTAACGCACCGTCTCGGACACATCGGACACCATACCCGCGAAGCCCAACGACCCTGGAAATCGTGAAGAGGCATGTGGAGAACCAGCACAACGTCCGACCAGACGCCCATCCGCCTCGACGGCGAATGGGCTACCCCTGACCTGCTCCGCAGACGATCCGTTTCCTCCCCACGGCTAAACCCGGGGGTTTCCACGGAAGGCATCCGATGAGCGAGCTTGCGAGCGAATCATTCGGCTCAGTCTCGAACTCATGGCGACGCCGGAGCGCAGCGGAGGTGGCGTCATGAGCGAGCTGGCGAATGCCGCACCCGGCCCCGGAGCTGACGCGACGAGCCGGCCGGCCGGGCTGCCGGACGTGCGGCGCGCGGCAACGCTGATCCGCCGAGCACTCGCCATCCACGTGGGCGCGGCGCCGTGGGCGGCCGGGCTCAGCATCGTGCTCATGGTCGTAGGCGGTCTCACGCCGGTGGCGGTCGCCTGGTTCACCCGGGCGATCATCGAAGGTTTGTCCGCACACGACACCTCCGAGATCGTCCTGGGCGTCACCGGGCTGGGCCTCCTGGGCCTGCTCACTCCGCTCATCGCGCACGTGTCGCACTACGTGGAGCGGGAGACCGAACGACGGGTCCTCGTCCGCACCCAGGCCGAACTGTTCACCGCGGTGTCCGCGCACCCGGGCCTCACCGAACTCGAGGACAGCGGCTACCACGACCGGCTGCGCCTGGCCGGCGAGGCGAGCCGGTACGCCCCGACCCAGCTCAGCACCATGTTCCTCGGGGTCGGCCAGGAACTGATCACGATCGGCACGTTCGCCGCGGCTCTCATGGTCTGGTCCGGTCCGGTGGCGGCCCTGGTGTTCCTGGCCGCCGCCCCCACGCTCGCCGCCCAGATCCGGCTGGCCCGGCTGCGCGGCGAGATGCTGGAACGCACCGCGCCACTGTTCCGCCGGCAGGCGTTCTACGCCGGGCTGCTGCTCGACATGCGCGCCGCCAAGGAGATCCGGCTGTTCGGGCTCGGCGGGTTCCTGCGCGGCCGGATGATGCGTGAGCTGCACGCCGCCCAGGCTCAGGAGCGGCGGCAGGACCGGATCGCCCTGTGGGTGGACGGTTCCCTGGCCGCACTGACCGGGGTGGTGTCGCTGGTCGCGCTGGCCGTCTTCGTACGGCAGGTGCTGGCCGGTCACGGCACGGTCGGCGACCTGGTCGTAGTGATCGCGGCGCTCGCCGCCGTACAGATGTCGGTCTCGGGTCTCGTCCAGCAGCTCGCCATGGCCGGCGAAACGATGATCATGTTCGGTCACTACGTGGACGTCACCGCCGCCGGGCGGGCGCCCGCCGGACCGCTGCCGGAGGCGCCGCCGCTGCGGCACGGGCTGGAGTTCGACGACGTCTGGTTCCGCTACTCCCCCGACCACGACTGGGTGCTGCGCGGCGTCACGCTCACCGTCCCGTACGGAAGCTCGCTCGCGGTCGTCGGCGAGAACGGGGCGGGCAAGTCCACTCTGGTCAAGCTGATCTGCGGCTTCTATCCGCCGACGCGGGGCGTGATCCGCTGGGACGGCGCCGACATCACCGGACTGGACCCGTCCTCGCTACGGGCCCGGATCTCCGCGACGTTCCAGGACTTCATGTCCTACGAGCTGTCCGCCCACGACAACATCGCCGTCGGAGACGTGACCGCCGGCGACGACCCGGAACGCATCGTCGCCGCGGCCCGTACCGCCGGGGTGGACGACGCCCTGCGCACCCTCCCCCGCGGTTACGGCACCGTACTGACCAGGGCGTTCACCGACGACGCCGACCCGTCCGCCGGTGTCGTGCTGTCCGGCGGGCAGTGGCAGCGGATGGCCCTGGCCCGCGCCTGCCTGCGCGACGGCGCGGACCTGCTGATCCTGGACGAGCCGTCGTCCGGGCTGGACGTGGAGGCCGAACACGAGATCCACCGGCGGCTGTCGTCGCTGCGGCACGGCCGCGCCAGCCTGCTCGTCTCGCACCGTCTCAACACCGTCCGGGACGCCGACCTGATCGTGGTCCTGCGCGACGGCACGATCCTGGAACAGGGCGACCACGCCGCGCTGATGGCGGCGAACGGCCGCTACGCCGAACTGTTCCGGTTGCAGGCCTCCGGCTACGACGTGCTCGTCACCGGGGCGACGCCATGACCGCGACGGTCCGGGTGTCCCTGCTCGGCCCGCTCGAGGTGACGGTGGCCGGCCACCCGATGACGGCCATCGGCGGACCCGGCCGGCGTGCGCTGCTGACCGCGCTCAGCCTCGGCCTCGGCACCACCCTCAGCGTGCCGGAACTGCTCGAGGCCATCTGGGACGACCGCCCGCCGATGACCGCCACGACCAAACTCCAGGGCCACATCTGCGCGCTGCGCCAGACTCTCGCCGGCTTCGGCGCCGCCGACGCCCTGCAGACCAAACCTCCGGGGTACGTGCTGTGCCGGCATCGGGTCACCACCGACCTGGTCCGGCACGACGAGCTGATCCGGCGGGCCCGTGACGCCGGCCTGCCGGAGCGCGCCGAACTGCTGCGGGCGGCACTGTCGATGTGGCGCGGCGCGTCGGCGTGCGCGGACCTCCGGTCGGCCTGGGCGGCCGGTGTCACGCACGCGCTCGACGAGCGCCGCTGGCGGGTCATGGAGGACCTCGCCGAGGCGGAGCTGGCGCTCGGCGATCCGGCCGCCGCCATCGACGCCATGGAATCGCTGGTGCGGCAGGCCCCGTACCGGGAACGGGCCTGGGAGCACCTGATGGCGGCACATCTCGAACGCGGTGACATCGCGGCGGCCCTGGCGGTTCACGACCGGTTGAGCCGCACTCTCGCCACCGGCCTGGGCGTGGCGCCGGGCCACCGGATCGCCCACCTGATCGACACCGTCCGCGGCCGGTCGGCGACGGCGCATCGTTAGCGGCTCGTTAGCGGCCGTTGCGAGGCTCGGTCCGCGCCGACACGACGTCGGGCTCATCGAGAAGGGAACGACTCGCATGACCAGGACCATCGCCCGGCTGGGCGACAAGATGCTGAGCGCCGTGCTGCCGAAGGCGAAGGCGTCCGCGTGCACGAACTGCACGCTCGCCTACATCGGCTGCGGCGGCCCCGTCTGCACCTACTACTACAACCGGATCGTCAGCGGCTCGCCCCGCTGTTACGCCTCCCAGCAGCGCAGCTGCTCCGGGCCGTACTACAGCTCGCGCGCCGGCTGCTGCTGACACCCCGGGTGGCCGGCCCCGCCGGGCCGGCCACCATCCCGCCATCGAAAGGGACCGATTCGGCATGGTGGGTGGCATTCTGGCCATGCTCGCGGCCATCGGCGCGCTCGCCGTGGCGCGACGGCGGCTGCTGCTCATCGACGTCGTCGGCGACAGCATGTCGCCGGTCTTCCAACCCGGAGACCGCCTTCTGGTACGCCGTACGCGCCGGCTCCGGCGCGGCGACGTGGTGATCGCCCGCCATCCCGGCGGCGACCGTGCGGACGGCACCCATCTGACCACCTGGCTGGTGAAACGGTTGACCGCGCTCCCCGGCGACCCGGCGCCGGACGCGGTGGCCCATGCCGGCCCGATCGTGCCGCCCGGCATGGGCGTGCTGCTCGGCGAGCATCCGGAGAGCATCGACTCCCGCCTCTGGGGTTTCGTCCCGCTGACCGACGTCGGCGGTGTCGTGGTCAGACGGCTACGTTCCGCCACGTGACCCGGATACGATCGCGTCGCCACCGCCCCGCCGTCGCGTCGCTCCGCGCCGGGACCCACCGCATCGCCCCGCCGCATCCAGCCGTTCTGGCGATGCCGGGCGATGGCCGAGGATGGCGACTTCCAGGCGGCCAAGCGGATCAAATCCACGATCGGCTACCCCGGGACCTTTGGCCGGGACGCGGGCGCCGAGCGATGCGAGGCCCGCGATCCCTGTCGAACACCTGGCGCTGGCGCAACGCGTTCTACTGACAGTACTTCCGGTCCGCGGCGTCGACGACTGCTTCCGCATCGGAGACGAGTTCGGCCATCGTCTTCTTCGCAGTGTCGGACTTCGTTTTCCATGAGGCCGCGGTTTCCCGAGCGCGAGTCCGCAACTCGGAGATGGCATCGTCGCCCAGGGCACCGCCGCTGGTGTAGCCCGGCGCCTGCGCGAGCGCGTCACGATAGTCGCTCAGGTCGGCAGCCAAGGTGGCGAGCGCTTCGTTCACTGCCGCGATCGCGGCATCGACCTCATTGACGGTTTCCTGGAGCGCGAAATCGGCGTCGTGAACCGCCGTCGAGTTGTCGGCGGCCGCGATCACCCGGTCGCAAGCCGCGATGGCGTCATTCTCGGACCCGGCGGCAACCGCCTCCGATCGTGCTTTCGCCAGGTAGGTACGGGCGTCAGAGAGGTGGGTGTCGAGTGATTTCAGGTCCGGTGCTTCCCTGACCACCCTCTGTACGACTTCCATGCCATCGGCAACCTTGCCGAAGGCCGTCTCCGCGGCCACGGAGGCGGCCTGGGCGGCGTCGGCTGACGCTTTCACGTCCGCGGCCGTCCGCACCGTGGCCTGCAAGGCGACGACCAGCTCGTTGTAGTGCTCGACGGTCGACGGTCGCAGCGTGACCTGGCCGACCGATCCGTCCTCCTGGGGCACGGACAGGGTGAGATCATCGCTCGTCAGGGTTCCCGACAGCGCGGCCTGCGATCCGAGCAGGCCGGTGAACGTCAAGGTCAACGCTGTCCCGGACACCGTACCGGTGAATTGCAGATGTGTTGGCCTCAGCACCGTTTCGCCGTATTCGGCCGACGATTCGTCGATGGTGCCGGTGAGCGAGCTGTCCTGCCGGGTCAGCTGCACCATCACTGCAGACTCACTGCTGCTGCCCACCCAGATGTGCGGTGTTCCGTCCGAGGAACTCGAGGAACGCGTTGGCAATCCACAGGCAGCCGTCAGCCACAAGCCGACCATCACCGAAACAGACGCTCGCGAGAACCGCGCTGTCGCACCCACCGCACGCACAGCGGCGAATCTATTCGCCTCGTTGATCGCCCGGAACCGGCCGTCCAGCGTCGTGTCACCGCTAATCGATCTTCGCTGCTGCCCAGACGGACGATCCGCAGCAATGGTGCAACGGCGCGATTACGCTGCGGGGTACCACACCTGAACGGCGACAGTCACATCCGAAAGGCTGTTCGACCCGGTCGTTCTCCACAACGGCCAGCCGCAGCCGTGCAGCTCGGCCCAACCGATGCTGGCCGGCTGCGGCAGCTGACCCTCAACGAGCGTTCCGATGTCCGCGGCCACAGTGCCGTACCCGAAGTGGACCGGCGCCCCGTCGTTCGTACGCCATCGCAGTAGGAACCGCTGATTCGCGCATCCGTTCATCGTTGCCGGATATGACATGTCGCCGCACTGATCACCGGAGCACAGCGACACCCAGTCGCCGCTCGCGCGGAGGCCGCCGTCCCATTCATCTCCGGCTTTCCATCCGGTCAGTTCGGCGGGAAAGGCCGGGCCCTGGCCGGCATGGGCCACATTCTGCGTGCCCTCAGCGGCCCACGCCGCTGCCGTA
Organism: Actinoplanes hulinensis; assembly: GCF_019429605.1. NCBI lineage: Bacteria > Bacillati > Actinomycetota > Actinomycetes > Micromonosporales > Micromonosporaceae > Actinoplanes > Actinoplanes hulinensis. Next base: position 358,593 of record NZ_JAHXZI010000007.1, read on the forward strand.
GATGGAACCGCCGAAGGTTCCATGGCGTCGATCGGGTAACCGCCCTGGTCACGCGACACCCAGACACCGGCAGCGGCCACCGAGCCGGCAACGACGACGCCGGAGAGAGCACCAAGGAGAAGCCAACGGATCCGCGAGTTCACGCGCACACCATAAAGGTGATCAACACGAGCTCGCCGGCGAAGGTCCGGTCACTCAGGTACGACGGTCCGCGTGACCCGGGTCAGCCGGGACTCCCGTGGATGGTGATCGGGGTGTCGCGGGTGCGGTAGTGGACGGTCTCGAACGGCCAGGACTCGCGCAGCCATCTGCCCACGATGTCGGTGAGGGGGCCGTCCAGGTGGGCGTGGGTGGCGGAAACCCAGGAGGTCGCCTGGATCTCGCCAGCGGTCGTGGGCTTGAAGTAGACGCACCCGACCACGTCGCCGGTGGCGGGATCGATGACCGAGTACGCGAAGTCGACCCGGCGGGCCGAGCGGTCGGCGTGGCTCTCCAGGTCGGCCAGGTTCTCGGCGAGCGTCATCCCGTCCGCGGGCGGCCAGCCACGATCGAATCCGGGAGTCGCCCGGATGTGGTCGATGCTCGACGTCCAGGCGGCGTGGTCGGCCTCGTTGTGCCGGGGTCCGAGAAGTTCCAGCCGCAGCCCGCCGGCGGTGTACGACGCCGGAACCTCGAAAGAGCTGTCGACCAGCATGCCCCGAACCCTACGGCAGCAGGTGTTCCATGCGCCGCACCGCACGGAGGGCCTCGGCCCGGACCCCGGATTGTTGAGCCGGCGCGGCAGGTGGCGCAGTCCACGGTGACGGTCCGGTAGCCGGGCGCCGCCTCCTCCCGCCGCCACACCCGGACCGGGCTGCCGCAGGTGCCGCAGTGCCCGCGTACGCAGACCCGTACCGGTCCGGACCAGCCCGGTGGCAGTGGGCGGCGGCAGCGCCCGCACTCGCACCCGGCCCGCCGGTCCTGGCGGCGGGCGAAGCCGCAGCCGCCGCAGGCCACCGCGGCGGGTTCCCACCAGCGCGCGTCCCGGTCCCAGTCCCGCCGGACGGTCGCGGTGGCCGGGCAGCGCGGGCAGCGGACGAGGAACTCCCCGGCGAACGAGGGCAGCCATCGCCCGCTGTCGACGAAACGGCTTTGCGGCACCGGGTGAGTGTAGGTAGGGCAGTCTGGCGGTATGCAGCTCGACACCACGATTCTGGGCCTGTTCCGGGACGCGGCCGGCAGTGTTCCGGCCTATCGGCGGTTTCTGGCCGAGCAGGGCGTGGACCCGGAGACGGTCCGCGAGCCCGGCCAGATCCCGTTGATGACCAAGGAGGGCTACCACCTGCGGTTCCCACTGCCGGAGCGGTGCCGGGACGGGCGGCTGGACGCGGCCGCGATGGTGGCGCTGTCGTCCGGGTCGTCGGGGCGGGCGACGGTGTGGCCGCGCTCGGTGCGTGACGAGGAGCCGGTGACCGCCCGGTTCGCGCAGGTGTTCCGGGACGGGTTCGGCGCGGACCGGCGCAGCACCCTGGCGGTGGTGTGTTTCGCGCTGGGCAACTGGGTCGGCGGGATGTACACGGTCGCGGCCTGCCGGCAGTTGTCGGCCGCGGGGTTTCCGGTCACGGTGGCCGCCCCGGGCAACGACATCGGCGAGATCCTGCGGGTGGTCGGCGAACTGGGCGGGCACTTCGAGCAGGTGGTGCTGCTGGGCTATCCGCCGTTCGTGAAGAACGTCGTGGACGCCGGTCCGGCCCGGGGCGTGAACTGGCCGGAGTACGACGTGAAGCTGGTCCTGGCCGGTGAGGTGTTCAGCGAGCAGTGGCGGGATCTGGTCGCCGCCCGGGCCGGGATCGCCGACCCGGTGTCCGGGGTGGCGTCGCTGTATGGAACGGCCGACGCCGGGGTGCTCGGCAACGAGACGGCGTTGAGCGTACGGATCAGGCGGTTTCTCGCCGACCGCCCGGAGGTCGCCACGAAGCTGTTCGGCGATTCCCGGCTGCCGACACTTGTTCAGTACGACCCGGCGGCCCGCCTGTTCGAGACGGCGCCGGACGGGACGCTCGCGTTCAGCGCCGACGGCATGGTGCCGCTGGTCAGGTATCACATAGCGGACGAGGGCGGGCTGCTGTCGTACCCGGAGATGGTCGCGCTCTGCCGGGAGCACGGCTTCGATCCGGGTGACGGCCCGGAGCTGCCGTTCGTGTACGTGTTCGGCCGTTCCCTGTTCACCGTGTCGTTCTTCGGCGCCAACATCTACCCGGAGAACGTCACCGTGGGCCTGGAACGGCCGGGGGTCAGCGAGTGGACGACCGGGCGCTTCGTGCTCCGTACGATCGAGGACGAGGACCGTGACCGGCATCTGTCGGTCGTGGTGGAACTCGCCGCGGGTGCGGAGCCCACGCCGGACCGTGCGGAGCTCGCCGCCGGATCGATCCGCGCCGAGCTGCTGCGCCTGAACAGCGAGTTCGCCAACTACGTGCTGCCGGAGCACCAGACGCCGCGGATCGAGTTGCGCCCCGCCGACGACCCGGAGTTCTTCCCGCACGGGGTGAAGCACCGCTACACCCGCCGGTAGTCAGCGCTGCGAAAAAAGGCTGTATGCTGCTCGGCGGAAGATCCCTCGTCGATGGCCCGCGTGCGCCGACAAGCACGTACCAGATGATCTTTGATTCCTGGAGCGTCCCCGCTCTCGCCCGGTGAAGCCCGCGATCCGCACCCGGACCCCCGGCGAGATCCGGTCGGCCCGCCGTCCCCGCCGCCACCGATGCTGGGGGCACCTCGTCGCGGCGCCCCTCTGGCCGATGCACGGCGCCAACCTCGGCACCCTTCTGCGCACCTGTGACGCCGTCGGCGCGTGCCTCGCGGTGCCATCGTTCCGCTGGGTCGACGAAGCCCTCGCCCGCGGCAACACGCTGCGCAAACCCGCCTGCGTGCACCGGGTCGGCGATCCGCTGCGCTGGCTGGCCGAGGAACGCCGGGCGGGCGCGCACGTCGTCGGGGTGGAACTCGCCGACGAGGCGGTCCGGCTCGCCGACCTGCCCGCCGCCCGCCACCGGACCGTCATGGTGCTCGGGCACGAGGCCACCGGGATCCCGCCGGAGGCGCTCGATCTGCTCGACGGCGCCGTGGAGATACCCATGGTCGGCACCGGGATGAGCCTCAACGTCGCGGTGGCCGGGTCGCTGGTGCTCTACAGGCTGGCCGGGCTGCTGTGACGTTAGGATTCGCCATGCAGAAGCCGACCCTGGTCGTCATCCGCGGCAACTCCGGCTCCGGAAAGACCACCACGGCCCGTGAGGTGCGCCGCCGCTACGGCCGCGGCGCCGCCCTGGTCGAACAGGACTATCTACGCCGTGTCCTGCTGCGCGAGCACGGCAGCAACCGCCACGATCCGGTCGCGCCCGCGTTCATCGACTCCACCGTGCGATCGGCGCTCGGCCTCGGCTATCACGTGGTGCTGGAGGGCATACTGGACACCGGCGGCTACGGCACGGTGCTGCGCCGGCTGATCGCCGACCATCCCGGCCCGGTGAGCGTCTTCTACTTCGACGTGTCGTTCGAGGAGACGGTCCGCCGGCACACCGGTCGCGCCGAGCCGATCCCGGTCACCGCGGACATGATGCGCGACTGGTACGCCGACCGCGATCTGCTCGGCGTCGAGGGCGAGCACGTCATCCAGGAGTCCACCGGCTTCGACGCGGCGGTGGAGACGATTCTGCACGTCAGCGGGCTCGCGGCGGCGGCCGCCATGACCCCGTGCCCGACCCGTTGCCACCGCTGCGCCGAGAAACAGGGCCACGGCTGATCCTCGCCACCGCCGCGCGCATCGGGCCGCCGGCCTGCGATCATCCATCGATGGATGCGATTCTGGACCGTCCGCTGAGCGAGGCGGAGATCGAGGCCCTGCGGCACTGGCCGCGCTACGCGCACACCAGCAGGCCGGCGGTCGACACCGGTGTCCTGGTGCCGTTGCTCGATGGGCTCCTCGACGGGCTGCCCTGGTGGGACCGCGCGTGGCGGGTGACCGGCGTGGGACACGCCGATCCGGTCGACATGACCCGGATCGACGTGGTGCCGGACGACCTGACCGCCCTCGCTGATTGACAGGTTTCTATTCAGAGGATCACTATTGGGAGCGCTCCCATCCCCTCGCTCTCCCGGAGACCCCCGTGCGCACATCCCTGTTGTGGAAGGCGCTGGCGAGCACCGCCCTGCTCGCCGGCGTCGCCACCGCGCCATCCGGCGCCCACGCCACCGCCCTCGCCGCCACCACCCGCGTCGACATCGACGTCCGGGCCGGCCTCGCCACCGTCGCCGACCAGGCCGTCGGCGTCAACCACGCCATCTGGGACTCACAACTCGGCACCCCGGCCGTCGCCGACCTGCTCAAGGACGCAGGGGTCGGGATGCTGCGGTACCCGGGCGGCTCGTACGCCGACATCTACCACTGGGAGAACCACACCGCGCCCGGCGGGTACGTGGCGCCCGACACCGATTTCGACACGTTCATGGCCGGCGCCCAGCGTACCGGCGCCGAGCCGATGATCATCGCGAACTACGGCACCGGGACCGCGCAGGAGGCGGCCGGCTGGGTCCGGTACGCGAACGTCGAGAAGGACTACGACGTCACCTACTGGACGATCGGCAACGAGAACTACGGCAACGGCCACTACGGCGCCGCCTGGGAGGCCGACGACCACGCCGACAAGAGCCCCAAGGAGTACGCGGCGACCGTCATCGCGTACGCCGAGGCCATGAAGGCCGTCGACCCCGACATCAGGATCGGCGCCGTGCTGACCATGCCGGGCAACTGGCCGGACGCCATCGTCGGCGCCGGCGACCAGGGCTCCTGGAACCAGGAGGTGCTCACCCGCGCCGGCCACGTGATCGACTTCGTCGACGTGCACTGGTACCCGGGCGGCGGCACCCCGGCCGAGACGCTCACCAAACCCGCGCAGATCCAGGACGCCGTCTGGACGCTGCGGCAGCAGATCGAGCGGTACGCCGCCGCGAGCGCCGGCCGCATCCGGATCAGCATGACCGAGACCAACGTCGAGGTCGGCCGCAACACCCAGCCGGGCGCGCTGTTCCTGGCCGACGTCTACAGCGGCCTGCTGGCCCAGGGCGTCTTCACGGTCCACTGGTGGAACGTCCACAACGGCCTCGGCACCGTCTCCACGGTCGCCGGGCAGACCGACTACGGCGACTACGGGCTGCTGTCCAGCGGGAACTGCACGGCCGACAACACGACCTGCCAACCGCCGATGAACACGCCGTTCGCGCCGTACCACGCGCTGTCGCTGGTGGGGGACTTCGCCCGGCCGGGCGACCGGTTCATCGCCGCGGGCTCCGGCGACGCGCTGGTCAGCACCCATGCGGTACGCCGGGCGAACGGTGACGTGGCGGTGCTGATGATCAACAAGGACCCGGACGCCGAACGGACCGTGTCGCTTAACTACCACGGCTTCACGGCCGCGGCGGGGACGCCGACGGTCTCCACCTACACCAACGGCGCAGCCGCGGTGACCACGGCACCGGCGGGCACCGCCACATCGCAGATGCTTCCCCCGTACTCGATCTCGCTCTTGACCTTGAAGTCGGCCGACGCCGTGACGGGCGCGCCGAAGGCGCCGGCCCAGCCGACCGCGACGGTGACCGACCGCTCGGCGACGATTTCCTGGCAGTCGACCGGATCCGGCCTCAAGTACGAGGTGTACCGGCAGAACGGCGGCGCCGCCGAGCTGCTCGGCGAGACCACCGGCACCTCGCTGACCGCGAACAACCTGGAGCCGGGCCGCCGGTACACGGTCAACGTGGTGGCGCGGGCCGGTTCCGGGCGGGCGTCGGCCGCCTCGCCGCCGCTTACCTTCACCACCGGCACCCCGGCGACGGCGGCGTGCACCGTGAAGTTCCGGGACGTCAACGACTGGGGCAACGGCTACGTGGGCCAGGTCGACATCACCAACGACACCGCCGCCGCGGTCAACGGCTGGACGCTGACGTTCACCTGGCCGACCACCTGGCAGAGCGTGAGCAGCGGCTGGAACGCCACCTGGACCTCCAGCGGCCGCACGGTCCGGGTGACCAGCGACGGCACGCTGGCCGCCGGCGGGTCCACCGGCGTCGGTTTCGTCGGCAACTACAGCGGCCCGAACGTGCTGCCGGCCGTCTTCACGCTCAACGGGAACGTCTGTACCAGCGTGTGACGGCTGCTCCCCGGTCCGGGCATCGCCCGGACCGGGCGACGGCCGTCACATTGGCCCTATTTTCCTCATTTGTTCTCAGCGTCGCCGATAGGTTTTCCGACGAACCCGATCGTGGAAGAGAAAGCCGAATCGTGCTGCGCTCGCTCACTGCCGCCCTTGATCCGATCACGCTCGTCGTTACTGGTCTCGTGCTCTGTGCGCTGGTCGTGACCCTTCTACGCCGCACCGTCCGGCCCGTCGTGGAGGACGCCTGCCGCACCGCCCTCGACCGGATGCGACCGCACCTGCCCGCCGGGCTGCTCCGGCTGGCCGGCCGCGTCGAGCCGTCCACCGTCCGCGAGATCCTGGTCACCACCCTCGCCGCCGGGATCGCCTGGAACGCCGCCGACATGCTGCACCTGGTCGGCCCGGTCACCGCCGCGATCATCGCGACCCTGTCGGTGCAGATGAGCTCGCACGCGTCGCTGCGCGCGGGCGCCCAGCGCCTGATCGGCACGGTCGCCGGAATCGCGCTCTCGGTCGCCGCGTGGGGCGTGTTCGGCCTCAGCGCGTGGTCGATCGCGGTGATCGCCGGTCTCGGCCTGGCCGTGGGCCGGGTGCTGCGCCTCGGCGACGCCTCGGTGCTCGTGCCGCTCACCTCGCTGGGCATCCTGGTCGGCGGCACCGCCGTCACCGAGGCGTTCGTGTGGGAGCGCGTCGCCGCCACGGCCCTCGGCATCGTGGTCGGCGTGATCCTGTCGCCGCTGGTCGGTGGCATGACCCCGCTGGAGCGCGCCCGTGTCAAGGCCACCCAGCTGTCGACCGAGATCGCCCGGCTGCTGCGCCGGCTCGGCGACGGCGTCCAGGACGGGTACGACCGCGAGCAGGCCGAGCAGTGGCTGGCCCGCTCCCGGGAGCTGGACGAGGACCTCGGGGACGCGATCGCCGCCGTGGAGGAGCTGACCAAGCAGGCCCGCTGGTCGCTGACCACCCCGGTCGCCAAGGTCACCCCGCTGGACGAGCGGGTCCGTGCCCTGGAGCACGGGGTGCATCAGCTCAACTCGGTGGCCCGGTCGATGTTCGACGCGGCCGCCACCTCGCACACCCCGGCCGTGCCGAAGCGCCTCGGCCAGGTGCTGATCGCCGTCTCCGAGGCGTTCGAGGCGCACGCCTCCGACGCCGGCAAGCTGGAGCAGGTGCTCAACGACCTGCGCGAGACCCGTCAGCGGACGCTGCGGCAGGTGCGCACCGAGATCGACGACACCGGCGTGCTGGTGCTCACCGGCTCGATCATGACCGACATCGAACGGATGGCCGGCGGTCTGGAGCGGTCCGCCCCGGCGCTCGCGGTCGGCGTCCGCGCGCACGGCCCGGCCGTCCCGGCGGTCTCCGAGGTGCTGCCCGCGGTCCGGATGATCTGGGAGAAGACGGTCACCACGAGGGCAGACCGCTAAATCTCGCCGTACGTGTCAGGGCGTAGTGTCCCTGTCGGGCGAAGGTCGGAAACACGTACGGAAGGACTCTTTCACGATGGCTGACTTGCGCGAGGCGATCGACCAGGGGCGGACCGCCCTGGGCATCGAGCTGGGATCGACCCGCATCAAGGCGGTACTGACCGGCCCGGACCACACGGCGATCGCGGTCGGCAGCCACGACTGGGAGAACCAGTTCGTCGACCGGACCTGGACCTACTCCCTCGAGGCGGTGTGGGAGGGGCTCCAGGGCTGCTTCGCCGCCCTCGCCTCCGACGTCAAGAACCGGTACGGCACCGAGCTGCGCACCGTCGGCGCCCTCGGCGTCTCCGCCATGATGCACGGCTACCTGGCGTTCGACGGCGACGGCGAACTGCTCACCCCGTTCCGCACCTGGCGCAACACCAACACCGGTGACGCGTCCGAGGCGCTCAGCGAGCTGTTCGGCTACAACATCCCGCACCGCTGGAGCATCGCCCACCTCTACCAGGCGGTCCTGGGCGGCGAGGAGCACCTCGGCCGGATCGCCCACCTCACCACCCTTGCCGGGTACGTGCACTGGAAGCTCTCCGGCCGCCAGGTGCTCGGGGTCGGCGACGCCAGCGGCATGTTCCCGATCGACATCGCCACCGGCGGCTACGACACCCGGATGCTGGGCCAGTTCGACGATCTGGCCGCCGGCCGGGTGCCGCTGAAGCTGGCCGAGCTGCTGCCGGCCGTGCTGCCCGCGGGCGAGGCGGCCGGCACGCTGACCGAGGAGGGCGCGCGTCTGCTCGACCCCACCGGCGCGCTCCAGCCGGGCGCCGCCCTGTGCCCGCCGGAGGGCGACGCCGGCACCGGCATGGTGGCCACCAACTCGGTGGCCCGCCGCACCGGCAACATCAGCGCGGGCACCAGCATCTTCGCCATGATCGTGCTGGACGGCGAGCTGAGCCGCCGGCACCCGGAGATCGACCTGGTCACCACCCCGGCCGGCGACCTGGTGGCGATGGTGCACTGCAACAACGGCGCCAGCGAGCTGAACTCGTGGGCCGGCCTGTTCGCCGAGTTCGCCACCGCGCTGGGGGCGAAGGCGGACAGCAACGCGGTCTTCGAGACGCTGTTCAAGGCCGCGCTGGACGGCGCCCCGGACGGCGGCGGCCTGATGGCGTTCAACTACCTGTCCGGTGAGCCGATCACCAAGCTGCACGAGGGCCGGCCGCTGTTCCTGCGGGAGCCGGGCAGCAGCCTGAATCTGGCCACGTTCATGCGGACCCAGCTGTACTCGGCCCTGGCCACCCTGCGCATCGGCATGGACGTGCTCCAGAAGGCCGAGTCGGTGCGGCTGGACCGGATGTTCGCGCACGGCGGCCTGTTCAAGACCGAGGGCGTGGCGCAGCGGCTGCTCGCGGCCGCCATCGACACCCCGGTCACGGTCGGCGACTCGGCCTCCGAGGGCGGCGCCTGGGGCATCGCGGTGCTGGCCGCCTTCCTCACCACCCGCACGCCCGGCCAGAGCCTCGACGCCTTCCTGACCGACGTCGTCTTCGCCGGCGCCCGGCTGGACACCGCCGAGCCGGACCCGGCGGACGTCGATGGCTTCAACGCCTTCATGCGGCGGTACGTGGCCGCGCTCCCGGTCGAGGAGGCGGCGACCCGTCACAGCTGACGGTGCAGACGGGCGGCCTGGCGGGTCAGGTGGTCGCGTTCGGCCAGGTTCGGTGCCTGGGCGGCGGCCTCCGCGTACAGCCGGGCCGCCCGTTTCCCGTCTCCGTCACGTTCGTGCAGGTAGGCGGCGACCGCGGCGTACCGGGGAAGGGTTTGATCGAGGTCTGACAGGGCCGCCAGGCCCGCCCGCGCGCCGTCCGCCTCGCCGACCGCGACGGCCCGGTTCAGCCGGACCACCGGGCTGTCGGTGAGGCGGGCCAGTTCGTCGTACCACTCGACGATCTGCACCCAGTCGGTCTCCCCGGCATGGGGCGCGTCGGCGTGCAGGGCCGCGATCGCGGCCTGCGCCTGGAACTCGCCGAGGCGGTCGCGCGCCAGCGCCGCCTGCAGGATCAGGACGCCTTCGGCGATCAGCGCGGTGTCCCAGCGTGTGCGGTCCTGCTCGGCCAGCGGGACGAGACCACCGTCGTCACCGGTACGGGCTGCGCGCCGCGCGTGGTGCAGCAGCATCAGGGCGAGCAGCCCGTACACCTCGGGGTGATCGATCGTGGCGGCGAGTTGCCGGGTGAGCCGGATCGCCTCGGCCGCCAGGTCGACGTCGCCGGTGTAGCCCTCGTTGAACACCAGATAGAGCACCCGCAGCACGGTCGCCACGTCACCGGGCTGGTCGAACCGCACGCGAGAGACCGTCCGCTTGGCCCGGCTGATCCGCTGCGCCATGGTGGCCTCCGGCACGAGGTACGCCTCGGCGATCTGCCGCGTCGTCAGTCCACCGACGGCCCGCAGCGTCAGCGCCACCGCGGATGCCGGGGTCAGCGACGGATGCGCGCACAGGAAGTAGAGCTGGAGCGTGTCGTCGACCGAGGTCGCCGGGCCGGGCGGCGGCTCCTCCTCGGCGGACTCCTCCCGGCGGCGGCGGGCCGCCTCGGACCGGGCCGCGTCGAGGAACCGCCGCCACGCCACCGTGACGAGCCAGCCCTTCGGGTCGCGCGGAGGGTCGTCCGGCCACACCCGCAGCGCCTCGACCAGCGCGTCCTGGACGGCGTCCTCGGCCGCCGCGAAGTCTGCTCCGCGGCGGACGAGGATCCCGAGCACGCCCGGGGTGAGGCTTCGCAGTTCCTCCGGCGTCATTCGGTGATGGTGGGCATTTCGGCGAAGCAGGGGCGCAGTTCCAGCCACTCGTGGATCGGCTTGCCGTCCTTGCCCGGGGCGGCGGACAGCTCGCCGGCCAGTTCGAGGGCCCGCTCGTGGCTGTCCACGTCGATGATCATGTAGCCGGCGATCAGGTCCTTCGTCTCGGCGAACGGGCCGTCGGTGACCGGCGGGCGGCCCTCGCCGTCGTAGCGGACCCAGGTGCCCTCGGGCAGGAGCGCCTGTTCGCTGACGAACTCACCGGTCTTCACGAGCCGGTTCGCGAAGTCGCTCATGTAGGCGATGTGCGCCGAGATCTCCTCGGGCGTCCACTTCTCCATCGGCACGTCGTTGACCGGGGCCGGAGCGCCACGGTAGTGCTTGAGCAGCAGGTACTTGGCCATGACGGTTCTCCCGGAGTGCTGGGTGCGACCCATTGTGGTCGGCGTTCGGACCGGGGACGGAGCCGGTCACCGGTTCTCGACATCATCGTCCAAGATTTTTATGACTCCGGCCGGGCAGAGGGTGGCCGCGTCCCGGGCGGCGGGTTCGTCGGCGGCCGGCGGGATCTCCGCCAGCAGGATGACGACGCCGTCCTCGTCGCGCTGATCGAACACCTGCGGGGCGGTGAAAGCGCATTGACCAGCACCGATGCACTTGTCTTCGTCGACGGTGACCTTCATGGCTCCTCCGGTGATCGTTTTCAACCGTTTGCTACCGGGTCATCCCGTGCGTACGGTACCAAGTAATCAGGCGTTTACCTCAGGGAGAGGGTGCAGATGCTCGACTACCCGTTCACGCCACCGACCGCCGTGGACCCGCCCGACGAATGGCGGGAACTGCGCGCCACCTGCCCGGTCGCGCCGGTCCGCACGCCCGCCGGAATCGAGGCTTTCCTGCTCACCCGGTACGACGACGTACGCACCACCATCACCGACCGCCGCTTCGTCCGGAACACGCCGGCCGGCAGCAACGCCGTCGGCACGCAGGCCGCCTTCATGGCCGACGAGGCCCAGCACATGCGCTGGCGCCGCCTGCTCAGCCGCTCCTTCACCGCCAAGCGCATGACCGCCCTGGAGCCCGGCATCGCCCGGATCGCCCACGACCTCATCGACGAGATGACCGAACAGGGCCCACCCGCCGACCTGCGGACCGCCCTCGGTTTCCCGCTGCCCGTCTACGTGATCTGCGACCTGCTCGGCGTGCCCGCCGCCGACCGGGAGCGATTCGCCCGCTGGTCCGACCACTTCCTCAACCTCAACCGGTACACCGCCGAGGAGGCCAGGCAGTCCGGCCTGGAGATGTGGCAGTACATGCTGGCCCACGTCGAGGCGAAACGCTCTGCACCGGGCGACGACCTGCTGTCCGAACTGGTAACGGTCGTCGACTCCGAGGACGGCCGGCTCACCGAACAGGAGTGCGTCTTCACCGGCCAGGCGCTGCTCGTCGCCGGGCACGAGACCACCGCCAACATGATCGGCAAGATGGCCGCCATGCTGCTCGCCGAGCGGGGACGCTGGGAACGCCTGCTCGCCGAACCCGGCCTGGTGCCGAGCGCCGTCGAGGAGGTGCTGCGCTTCGACGCCAACCTCGGATTCGGGATGCACCGCCTGGTCACCGAACGCACCGAGATCGCCGGGACCGTCGTCGAGGCCGGAACCACCGTGCTGTCGTCGACGCCGTCCGCCAACCGTGACGAACGGGTCTTCGACCACCCCGACGAGATGGACCTGGCCCGCTCCCCCAACCCGCACCTCACGTTCGGCGCGGGCCCGCACTCCTGCCTCGGTCAGTCGCTGGCCCGGGTCGAACTGCGCACCGTGCTGGCCGTCCTGCTGGAACGGCTGCCCGGCCTGGAGCTGGCGGTGCCGGTCGAGGAGCTGCGCCGCCGTCAGGGCCTGCTCGTCGGCGGCCTGGAGGAGGTGCCGGTCCGCTGGTAGAACCTCACCTCCGGTAGAGAGCGGGCACCGGTGGCAGATCCACGGCATGGCGGTCGCCGCTCGTCAGCGCCGCCACACAGGCGTGCGCCACGAACGTCGCCGCGAACCCGTCCCAGGCGGACGCGCCACCGGCCGCCCCGTCGATCCAGTCCTGCAACTCCAGCCGGTACGCCTCGGCGAACCGCGGCCGCCAGTCCCCCGGCAGCGCCCGCGCGTGCAGCCCGCCCCGGCGCAGCGACGTCGGCGGCGGCGCGTCCACCGTCACCGTGCCCGTCTCACCGACCAGCTCACAGCGCACCTCGTAGCCGTACCGGGCGTTGGCGAAGATCTCCACGTCGGCGAGCACCCCGGACTCGGTGGTGAGGACCAGCAACTGCGGATCCCGGGTTCCGCCCGCCTGCCCGCTCGGCCGGGGCGTGTGCACCGCCACCTCGACGATCTCCTCCCCGAACAGCCAGCGCACGATGTCCAGCTCGTGCACCGCCGAGTTGGTGATCAGGGCGGAGCCGGGCAGGCCCGGGACCGCGGCCGGATTCCGGTGCACGTTGTGCATCAGCAGCGGCGCGCCGATCTCGCCGGCGGTCAGCAGCGCCCGCATGCCGGTGTAGCCCGGATCGAAGCGCCGCATGAACCCCACCGTGATCAGCCGGCTGCCGTGCTCGGTCTCCGCCTCCACGATCCGGGAGCAGGCCTCGACGGTCGGGGCGAGCGGCTTCTCGCAGAGCACCGGCTTCCCGGCCGCCACACAGGCGAGCACGTAGTCCTCGTGGGTGGCGTCCGACGACGCGATCAGCACGGCGTCGATGCCGTCGTCGACGATCAGCGCGTACGGGTCGGCGAAGACCCGCGCCCCACCGCTGGCCGCCGCCACCCCGCGGGCCCGGCCCCCGTCGACGTCGAAGACACCGCCGACCCGGGCGCCGGACACCGCCTCGGTGAGCAGCCGGGCATGGTCGGCGCCCATGACGCCGGTGCCGATGACGCCGATCCGGGTCACCGTGGGCCCGCCCGCCTCGGCCGGCATCTGCCCCGGCTGGAGCATGGTCGTCACCGCGCCACCTCCATCAGGAACTCCAGGCTGCGGCGCACGTCGCCGACCGGGCCGGCGCCGGCGGCCGGCGGCCCGGTGAGCGCGCAGTCCTGCTCCAGCACGTACCACCCGGTGTAGCCGGCGGTCTCCAGGCGGTCGACGATCCCGGCGACATCCGCGTCACCGGCGCCGAGCGGCGTGTACAGGCCCGCCTTGACGCCGTCCATGTAGCTGCGGCCACCGTCCCGCACGGTGGCCGCCACCGCGAGATCCACATCCTTCAGGTGGACGTGCGCGATCCGGTCGGCCGCCTGCTCCAGCAGCTCGGCGGGGTGCATGCCGCCGATCAGCAGGTGCCCGGTGTCCAGGCAGACCGGCACGTCGCTGCCGTCGAGCAGCCGCAGCACCGCGTCCCGGTCCTCGACCGCCGTGCCGACGTGCGGATGCAGGCTGGGCCACAGACCACGGTCGGCGGCCATCTCCCGCAGAACCTCCAGGGTGGCGAAGAGCCGGCGCCACTCGCCGTCGTCCAGGCGGACCTTGCGGTCGTAGCTCCCGTCAGCCGACCGGGCGGCCAGAACCACCACCTCCGCTCCGGCGGCGGCCAGGGTGTCCATCGCGAGGGCCGCCGCGGCCAGGTCGGCGTCGGTTCCGACATGCATGGGTACGGGCAGAAAACCGCCGATCAACCGCAGCCCGTGCCGGTCCAGCATCGCCCGTACGTCCGCCGACGTCATGCCCAGATAGCCGGTCGGGCCCAGCTCGGTGGCACGCAACCCGAGCGTGGCCATCTCGGCGAGAACCCGGTCGGCGAACAGCTCGTACCCCCAGCCGGGCGCCTCACACACGCCCCAGGAGATCGGCGCCCCGCCGATACGGTCCGCAAAGCCCATGACCTGCCCCCTCATATCCCGCCTGATCACGCCGCAGACTCTCCGACACGGCCGGCCGCCAGCACCCGCTCCACCTCGGCCGTGGTCGGCATGGCGGTGGAGCACTCCAGGCGGCCCGCCACGATCGCGCCGGCCGCGTTGGCGAACCGGACGACACGGGCCAGGGGCCAGCCGGCCAGCAGACCGTGGCACAGCGCGCCGCCGAACCCGTCCCCGGCGCCCAGGCCGTTGACCACTTCCACCTCGGTGGGCGGTAGCCGTACCCCATGATCTTTGGTCTTGGCCAGAACGCCCTCGGGCCCCAGCTTCACGACGGCGAGTGACACCCCGGCGCCGAGCAACGCGGCGGCAGCCGCGTCCGGATCGTCCTCGCCGACCGCGACCGCGCACTCGGTAAGGTTGCCGACCGCCACGCTGACGTGCGGCAACGCCTCCTGGACGGCGGCCCGCGCGGCGTCCGGCGAGGACCAGAACATCGGCCGGTAGTCGAGATCCAGCACGGTGAGCGGACGGCGGCCACGAGCCCGCCACGCGGCGTGGTGCGCGGACCGGCTCGGATCCTGGGAGAGGCCGGTGACCGTGCACCAGAACACGCCGGCCGCCCGGATCGCGCCGAGGTCCAGCTCGTCCGGCTGGATCATCAGGTCCGGGGCGGCCGGCAGGCGGTAGAAGTACAGCGGGAAGTCGTCCGGCGGAAAGATCTCACAGAACGTGACCGGGGTCGGCAGACCCGGCACGGCGGCGACGAACCGGTGGTCCACCCCGAGTTCCGCCAGGGTGCGGCACACGTACCGGCCGAACGGGTCCTCGCCGACGCGGGTGATCACGGCGGTCCGGCGGCCGTGCCGGGCCGCGGCGACCGCCACGTTCGTCGCGCTGCCGCCGAGGAACTTGCCGAACGAGGTGACGTCCTCCAGGCCGACGCCGGTCTGGAGGGGGTAGATGTCGACACCGACGCGGCCCATGGTGACGACTTCGAAGTCCGGCATCTCACCTCTCCGCATCGTAAAGGCGTCGTGTCATGCAGACTCCGACCGCAGGTCGATCACGTCAAGCCTTTGTCCCGACCTGAGATTGAGACGCCGTCCGCTGGGCACCCGGCCGCTATGACGATCACCACCACGCCGCTGGAGATCGACACCGCGCTCGTGGACCTCGGGGACGCGTTGCGGGCCGGCGGCTACCGGTTCACGACCACCACGCCGGCCACGCACGAGCGGGTCAACCGGCGGCCCGGCAACGCGCGCGCCCGGAACACGCGCGACGTCTTCGGCTGGAGCCGGCCGTTCGGGCCGGGCGTGCTGCCGGAGCGGATCGTGGAGTTGATGGACCTCGCCGGCGTGCTGGACCGGGACGGGGACGTCTGGCGCAGCCGGGTACGTTTCTCCTGCTACGACGGCGAGATCTTCGTGCACTCGGCGTTTCCGACGACGGCGCCGGACGCGGTGTTCTTCGGGCCCGACACCTACCGGATGGCGGACGCCGCGATCGCCGAGATCGAGAGCCGTGACCGTCCGGTCCGGCGGGCCGTCGACATCGGCTGCGGAACCGGAGCCGGGGCGATCGCCGTCGCCAAGCGGGCGCCCGGCGGCGAGATCCTGGCGGTCGACATCAATCCGGTCGCCCTCCACTTCGCCCGGCTCAACGCCCTCCTGGCCGGCACACCGCATGTGCGGGTGTGTGACAGCGACCTGCTCGACGCCGTCGACGGTGACTTCGACCTGATCGTCACCAACCCACCGTTCATGATCGACCCGGCCGGGCGGGCCTACCGCGACGGTGGCCCGCACGGGCACGAACTGTCCCTGGCCATCGCCTGCACGGCGGTCGACCGGCTCGCCGTTGGCGGCACCCTGGTGCTGTTCTCCGGCATCGCCATCGTCGAGGGCCGCGACCTGTTCCACGACGCCGCCGCCGAGCGCCTCGCCGGAACCGGACTGACGTGGACGTACCGGGAGGTGGACCCGGACGTGTACGGCGAGGAGCTGGACGGCCCGGCCTACGCCCACGCCGAACGGATCGCCCTCGTCCTGCTCACCGTCACCAGAGTCTGAGGCGGCCGCCATGATCCCCGGCGAGGACGGGCACGGCGTGACCGTGGTGGTCTACGAGGACGGCCCGCCGCTGGTACGCGGTGACTTCACGCTGCGCACCCCGGACGGCGAGATCATCGATCCGGGGCGGGCCACGGTGGCGCTGTGCCGGTGCGGGAAGTCGGCGATCACGCCGTTCTGCGACGGCACCCACAAGGCGGCCGGTTTCCGGGCCGGGGCGGGCCGGCGGACGCCCGCACCCCGCTCAAACGAACCCGAGTAGGGAACTCTCACCCCGCGACCGGCAGCCCAGCACCTCGCGCGCCCACAGGCCCGCGCAGCGGGCGCCGAACAGCACTTCATGGCGCCCGCATGCCCCGATGATCGACGGCCAAACGCCGGTATGGTCGGGGCTGTGGGCAGTGTGACGGTGGTGGGCGCCGGGGTCATCGGGCTGAGCGTCGCGTACGAGCTGGCGGTGGCCGGCCACGAGGTGCGGATCGTGGCCGACCGGGAGGCCGTCGACGGCGTGTCCGGGGTGGCCGCCGCCATCTGGTTCCCGCACGACGTCGACCACTCCCCGTCGGTCCTCGACTCGGCCGCCGTCACCTACCGGCGGCTCGAGGAACTGGCCGGCAATCCCAGCACCGGTGTCCATATGCGCCCCGGCACCGTCCTGTCCCGCCACCCCGACCCGGACCTGAGCTGGACCCGGGCCGTGCCGCACACCGAACCGGCCGAGTGGGCCGGAACCAGCGGGATCCGCTGCGTCGTGCCACTGGTCGAGACCAGCACCTATCTGACGTGGCTGCGTGCCGCGGTCCTCTCCCTCGGGGTCGATGTCGACTGGACCGAGGTGAAGGCGCCGGCGGACCTGCCGCCGTCCGACGCCGTGGTGGTGGCGGCCGGGCTGCGGTCGGCGGCGCTGCTCGGCGACGATCCGGACTGTTTCCCGATCCGGGGCCAGGTGGTGCGGCTGGCCAATCCCGGGCTCACCGAGTGGATCACCGACTCGGACAATCCGGACGGGCTCACCTACGTCGTACCCCGGCTCGGCGACGTGGTCTGCGGCGGCACCGGGGAGGTCGGATCCTGGGACGAGCGGATCGACCCCGACATCGAGGCCGGCATCCTGCGCCGGGTCAGCGCCCTGGTGCCGGAACTGGCCGGGCAGCCGGTGCTGTCCCGGGCCACCGGGTTACGGCCGGGCCGGTCCGGCGGCGTCCGGGTGGAGGCGGTCGCCGGTCACGACCGGCCGGTCTACGCCTGCTACGGCCACGGCGGCGCCGGTTTCACCCTGTCCTGGGGCGACGCCGCCCGCATCGCCACCCTCGTCGGCCCCGCCTGAGCGGGCACGGCACGATGAAGCCATGACCGCCGGAACACCTGTCCCCCGTGATCGCGACGAGTCCGGGCGGGCCCGCAACAACCGCCCCCGCGACGGCCTCGGCCGCCCGCTGCCACGCGGCCTCACCGGGGTGCCGACGACCCCGGAGGACCTGGTCCTGCCACCGGACGAGGCGCTGCGGGAGGCGCAACGGCTGCTCGACGCCGGGCGCCCGTTCCACGCCCACGAGGTTCTGGAGACCGCGTGGAAGGCGTGCGACGACGACAACCGGGAGCTGTGGAAAGGATTGGCGCAGCTCGCGGTGGGCATCACCCATCTGCGGCGGGGCAACACGGTGGGCGCGGTCCGGCTGCTCACCCGCGCCGCGGATCGCATCGAGCCGTACGCCGAGGCCGCTCCGCACGATGTGGCGGTGACCGAGCTGACCGCCTGGGCCCGGAGCCTGATCGCCCACAGCGGCGAACCCGTCGCGGACTCCGAGCTGGCACCCCGCCTTCAGCGAACGGCTATTTGACCCTTCGGGTCGACCGGGCCACGATCTTGTCGTATTCCTTGTGGCCGTCGAGCCATTCGCCGAGAAAAGGACACATCGGTACGACGGTGCGGTTCCGGCCACGGGCATCATCCATCGCCGCGCGCGCCAGGGCCGAGCCGACACCCTGCCTCTCGAAGCGGGGATCGACCTCGGTGTGCGTGTACACGACGATGTTGCCGCTCACCTGGTAGGTCAGCACCCCGGCCAGCTCACCGGACTCGTCGCGCGCCTCGAAACGCTCCCGCTCGGGCGCGTCGCCAACCATGATCGTCACTCGCCTATCCAATCACGCTCAATCAGCGTCGATACGCCTGGCTCAGGCCTCGATCTCGCCGGCAGGAGAGTGCCGGCGATCGTATCAGTGGCGGCTGACCAGGCCGGCCACTTCGGTGCGGGAGGTGACGCCCAGTTTGCGGAGGATGTTGGAGACGTGGACGGCCGCCGTCTTCGGGGAGATGAAGAGGCGCCGGGCCAGCTCGGAGTTGGTCAGACCATCGCTGATCAGGACCGCCACCTCGCGCTCGCGCGGCGTCAGGGTCGCGACGGGTTCGGCGCCGGCCGGGTCCATGCCCAGCTGGGCGCGGACCAGGGCGAGGTGCGCAACCCGCCAGCCACCCCACCCGGCCAGCAGCGGGCCGGCCGCCGACACGTGGACGGCGGCCTCGGCGGTGCGGCCCAGGGCGAGCAGGCAGCGGGCCGCCCACACCCGGACCGTGCCACGGGCGGCCGGGCCCAGCACGTGCGCCTCGACGATCGTCTCGAACCCGGCCAGCGCCTCGGCGTGCCGCCCGTGGACGGCCGCGAGCTGGGCGTCGACGAGGGTGCGGTAGGCGTCCCACACCTCGGCGTCGAGCAGCGCGACCGCCATCTCGTCGAGCCGCGCCGGCGGCAGGCCGAGTTCCACGGCGGCGGAGATCAGGTCGTGGGCCTGCTCGCCGTTGCGCCACGTCTGGGCGGCCAGGGCGGTGAGCAGCTGGTCCAGGGCGGTTTCCGCGCGGGCCCGGTCGCCGCGCCGGCAGGCCAGGTGGAACTCCAGGCCGGGAATGACGGTGGGCGGGTTGTTGGGCAGCGCCGCCAGGTCGGCGATCAGCTGCTCGACCCGGTCCAGCTCACCGGCCTCCAGGTGGAGCCCGGCCAGGAAGAGGCCGTGGTAGTCGGCCCAGCGGCCCCGCCGCCGGTAGCCGCGGTCCTGTTCGCGGCCCTCCTCCAAGGCCGCGATGGCGGCGCGCAGGTCACCGGACCGGACGGCCAGCCGGGCCCGGCCCTGGAAGTAGGCGGCCACCGACAGCGACTCGAATCCGGCGCGTTCGGCGCTGATCCGGGCCCGTTCCAGCATCTCGGCGTACTCGGTGGGCGATGTCGGCGGCTCGCCGTGCACGAGGGTGTGCAGCGCGCGGGCGGCCAGCACCCATTCGCCGGCCTTCTCCGCCTCGTCGACCAGCGCGTGCAGGATCCGACGGCCGTCGGCGGCGGTCTGCGGGCGCTCGATCAGCGTCGAGCCCTTCTCCAGCAGCGCCGCGAGCCGCACGGCCGGCAGGTCGAACTCGTCGGCCAGCGCCAGCGCGCGATCCGCCCAGAGCACCGCGGCGTCCAGCTCGTCACGCAGATAGGCGGACTGCGCGATCGCCGTCATGGCCCGGGCCTGTGCCGCGCCCGGCGGCAATTCCGCGATCAGAACCTCGATGGCGTACGTCAGCGCCCGCATCTCCTCGGGTTCCCGCGACTCCCAGGCGATCCGCACCAGCAGGTACAGCGCCTCGGCCCGGTCGGAGGTGCTGTCCGTCAGGTCCCGCCAGCGCCGCCCGTACCGCAGGGCGTCGTCGAGCAGCCCGGCCAGCCACGCGGCACGGGCCGCCGAGGCGAGCAGCTCGGTGTCGTCGGGCACCTCGTCGAGGCCCATCTCGGCCAGTTGCAGCGCCTGGTAGGCCGAGCCGATCGACAGGTACAGCGCCGCACCCCGCCGGGCGGCCGCGATCATGTCCTCGTACCGGCCGGCGCCGCAGGCGTGGTGCGCCACCATGGCCGGATCGGAGGCGCCGCCGCGCAGCAGCACGTCGAGTGCCGTCTCGTGCAGCCGGCGCCGCTGCCGGGCGAGCAGCTGCCCGGCGATCGCCTCGCGGACCAGCGCGTGCCGGAACGCGAACTCGTCCGCGCCGGACTCCACCAGCACTCCCCTGGTGACCAGGTCGCGCAGCACGGCGATCAGCTCGTCCTCGGGGGTGCCGGTCACGTCGGCGAGCAGGTCGAACAGGATCCGGTGGCCGAGCACGGTGGCCGCCTCGACGATGCGGTGGCTCACCGGGTCGAGGTCGTCGACCTGGCGGCGCAGCACGTCGGCGAGACTCCACGGCAGCGGCTGCTCGACGAGCGCCTCCACGTCGTACCCCGGAAGGGCCCGCAGCAACTCCTCCAGGAAGAACGGGTTGCCGCCGGTGCGATGGTGCAGCGCCGTCGCGGCGCGCAGCGGCGCGGGCGCGCCGGTCGCTGCCGCCAGCATGGCCGCGGTCTGCGAGGGCGTCAGTCGATCGAGGCGTACGTACGTGACGGCGTGCCGTCGCTCCATCCGGGCGAGCAGTCCGGCGACCGGCTGGCGGCGGGTCACCTCGTCCGGCCGGTAGGTGCCGATCACCAGCCGCGGGCCACGGTGGTCGGCGGTCCGCTCGAACAGGGCGGCGCTCTCCGAATCGGCCCAGTGCAGGTCCTCGAAGACGACGACGGCCGGGGCCTCACCGATCAGATCGTCCAGAATGGCGAGCCCGATGTGCAGGCGCTCGACCGGGCTGCGTTTCGGGTCGGTGAGCGCGGCGAGCCGCTCCTCGTCGACGCCGGGACGGCCGTCGATGGCGTCGAGCAACACCTCGTACGGCCGGGACAGCGACCCGGGCTCGGCCTGCCCGACCAGCACCACCGTGCCGGCGGGCACCGTGTTCAACAGCTCGTGGACGAGCCGCGTCTTGCCGATGCCGGGCTCCCCCGCGATGATCGCGACGGCCGGCTCACGCGACGAAGCGAGCCGCGCCAACCGGCGCAGCTCGCTCTCCCGCCCGACCATCATCGGGCTGGCGCCGCCACGGATCGTTCGCACGACGCCAGGGTACCGGTGGGGCGTCCGCGTACCGCCGGGGCTTTCCCGCCCCGCCGGGTCCGGAACCACCGGGCCCGGCCGAGCAGTCGTCCACGTTCCGCCTCGGCGGCCAGCTCGCGGTGCCGCGCGTTCACCAGATCCAGCATCATCTCGGGGTGCAGCAACATGATCGGTTCCTCCCTGTCGACCTGATACATAGATCCTCGGTCGTGGAAGGCCCTGGCACATCGGCAGCACCCTGCGTATCTTCGCTGCTCAGACCTATTTAGGAGGGTCTACTAGGGGCTCTAGGTATACCTATGGACCCCTTTGTGGCCGAGGTCCGCGTCTCGCTCCCGGCCCCTTTCCTGTACGCGCGACGCCGTCCCGCCTCATCCGCCCCGTCCCGTCCGGTTCACGCGATCTCGCTGCCCGCTCACGCGTACAAGAAGAAAGAGCCGGAAGCGAGACGCGGACCTCGACCACAAAGGTCTCTAGCCGTTGGGGCGGCGTTCGATCGCCTGGAGGGACCAGCTGTTGCCGTCCGGGTCACGGAAGTAGACGAACCGGCCCCACGGCTGCTCGTCGACCTCGCCGACCTCGACACCGGCGTCCAGCAGGTGTTTGCGGGCCTCGTCGGCGTCGGCGACCACCACCTGGATCTCCTGGGTGCCCGGCGTCCTCTCGGTGAGACCCTCACCGATCGCGATGGAGCACGCGGAGCCGGGCGGGGTCAGCTGCACGAACCGCAACCCTTCCCGCACCGTGTAGTCATGGTCGGCGTTGAAGCCGATCCGCTCGTAGAACGCCTTGGCCCGGTCGACGTCGGTCACCGGCACCGGAATGAGCTCGATCTTCCACGTCGCTGTCATGACCTGATCCTCCCGCCTATTGCGGTCATTTCCTGACCGCTACCCGAAAGCCTGACAGGATGTCCCGGTGCGCGCAGTGATCTTCGATGCGATAGAGGGCCGGCCCGAGGTCCGCGAGGTGCCCGAACCGAAGGCTCCGCCCGGCGGCGTGGTGGTACGGGTGGCCGCGACCGGAATGTGCCGCAGCGACTGGCACGCGTGGGCGGGCCATGACGAGATCGCCCTGCCGCACGTACCCGGTCACGAGCTGGCCGGTGTGATCGCCGAGGTCTCCCCGGAGGTGACCCGCTGGCGTGTCGGCGACCGGGTGACGGTGCCGTTCGTCTGCGGCTGCGGCCGGTGCGAGTGGTGTCGTTCCGGACAGGCGCAGGTGTGCCCCGACCAGCAGCAGCCCGGCTTCACGCACTGGGGATCGTTCGCGGAATACGTGGCCCTGCACGCCGCCGACACCAACCTGGTCGCCGTACCGGACAGTGTGGACTTCGCGGCGGCCGCGAGCCTCGGATGCCGGTTCGCCACGGCGTACCGTGCTCTGGCCGGCCGCGCGCGGCTCACCGAGGGCGAGTGGGTCACCGTCGTCGGATCCGGCGGGGTGGGCCTGAGCGCCGTGATGATCGCCCGTGCCCTGGGCGGCCGGGTGATCGCCGTGGACCGCAACCCGGAGGCGCTCGCCGTCGCGGCGGAGTTGGGCGCCGAACACACCCTGTTGGCGGACGGCACCGACGTCCCGGCCGCCGTCGCGGACCTGACCGACGGTGGCAGCCACGTCGCGGTGGACGCCGTAGGCAGCGAGCGGACCTGCGCCGACGCGATCCTCAGCCTGCGCCGCCAGGGCCGCCACCTGCAGATCGGGCTGCTGCCTCCGGTCGACGGCCACCCCCGGGTGCCGATGGCCCGGGTGATCGGCTGGGAACTCGACGTGCTCGGCAGCCACGGAATGGCGGCCACCGACTATCCGGCCATGATGGCCCTCATCGAGCGCGGCGCGCTGGCCCCCCAACGCCTGATCGAACGCACCATCGGCCTCGAGGAGGCCGCCGGCCTGCTCCCCCTCTTCGACCGCGCAACGGTGGCCGGAATGACGATGATCGACCCGGCCGGCGGCCTCGATCGGCTTGGCGTCACGGACTCAGGTGCGCTGTGAGCTGGTCGATGCGAGCATTCGGCGCCGAGCTGCCGGACACCGTACGAGAGATCGTCGGTGATACGTGCCGTCCGGGGCTAGAACGAGCTGAAGCTGTCCACGCCCATCAGGCGGAGCACCTCGGTACGCACGGCCGGGCATTCCGCCTTGATCGCGGCGTCCAGTGCGGCGCCGTTCTCCGGCTTGCCGTGTGACTCGAAGAAGGTGGCCAGTTTGCCGGCCAGGTTGGCGTGCCGCCCGACCGGGCTGCCGATCTCCTTCAGCGCCGGGATCTCGCCCTGCAGGTAGGTGCAGACGTCCGTCGCCGAATAGGAGCCGCCCGCCCGGGTTGCTCCGTCACCGCCCGACACGGGTGCATCGGTGGACGGCGGCCCGGTATCGGCTGGGGCGCAGCCGGACAGCACGGCGACGCTGATGATCAGTGCGAGGGAGGCGGCAAGACTCCGGTGAGAGGTCATTGTGTACTGGTCCCGTCCGAGCGAGCGGTGATCAACCAAAGTCCGGCCGGCAGCCGATAACCGGTGCCGGCGGTGAGGAACCGTTCGAGCAGGCGTACCACCCCGGCCCGGGCCCGCTCCTGAACGGCGGGTTCGGCGTCCCGGTAGGCCGCGCCGGCGGGACCGATCTCGATGAGCCATTCGGTGACCACTTCCGGGTCGTCCGGGGCCTCGAGAGCGACGTCGTACGGGTGGATGCCGATGTCGGTGAATCCGGCGGCGGTGAGCAGGCGGGTCACCCGGGCCGGATCGGCGAACGCGAAGGGGCCCGGCTCGTCGCCGATCGGCAGCGGCGGCAACGGTCCCAGGTGTGCCGCCGCACCGAGCAGCGCCGCCGACAGCCACGGGTTCACGCGGCCGTCGCGGAATACCGTTGCGGCCAACCGGGCGCCGGTACGCATCGACCGCCGGACTGTGGTCAGGCCGGCGACCGGATCCGCGAGCAGCATCAACGCCATCCGGGAGTAGACGGCGTCGAACGGCGCCCCGGGCACGGCATCGAGCGTCTCGATGTCACCGGCGACGAACCGCGGTCCCGCGCCGCCCGGCGCGGTGAACCGGTCCCGGGCCGTCGCCACCATCGCCTCCGCGAGGTCGAGACCGACTGCGCTGCCCAGCGGAGCGACGGCCCGCGCGATTTCGGCGGTCGTGCCGCCACACCCGCAGCCGACGTCCAACACCCGTTCACCGGCGTGGGGTCGCAGCCAGTCGAGTGCCACGGCACCCATCGGCCGGCCGATCTCGTCGTGCCGGTCGGCCTGATGGACCCACCCCGGCGCTGTCCGGGCCCAGAAGTCGGAGTTGCGGGCGCGCAGCGTGGCGGTGTCATCCATCAGAACGGCATCTCGGCGCCGTCGACGCTCGCCGATCGGAAGGCGGCGGCCTTCGCCGGATCGAAGCCCTCCTCCTGGGCGGCCAGTCCGGCGGCACGGATCAGGCGTTCCGACTGGAACCTGCGGAACGCGGCCTCGTCGGCCCAGATGTTGATGATCCGCCAGCCGTCGTCGGACGGGCCGGCCACGTGGGCCAGCAGGCCCGGCGGCCGGTCCGGACCGAGGTGCTTCTCCACTTGCCGATACTCCTGCTCGCTGACTCCGGGCATGTCTTGCACGACGCCGTACGGCATAGCTGTCCCCTGATGTCGTTCCAATAGAGTGAAGCTCTATCTAATAGTGCACTACGGTGCATGCGTGACTGTCAACCGTCGTTACGTCTCCCCCCGACGCCAGGAACAAGCCCGGCAGACCCGGCGAGCGATCCTCGACGCGGCCGCCAAACTGTTCGTGGACCCGGGCTACGCCGCCACGCCGCTGACCGCCGTCGCCGCCGAGGCCGGCGTCGCCGTGCAGACCCTGTACGCGGTGTTCGGCAACAAGCGCCAACTGCTCTCCGACCTTGTCGATGTCACCCTCGTCGGCGACGACGAACGGATCACGATGGCGGAACGGTCGTTCGTCGCCGACATCCGCGCGCTGACCGGCCTGCGGGCGAAGCTGACCCGGTACGCCCGGCATCTCACCGAGACCCATGCCCGGCAGGTACACGTGATGTTGGCACTGGCCGGTGCGGCGACCGCCGACGCCGACGCCGCGGCGATCTGGCGCAAGAACGTCGAGGACCGCCGCCGCGGCATGGCGATGTTCGCCGCCGATTTGGCGGCCACCGGCGAGGTTCGGGTGAGTCAGGAACGAGCCGCCGATGTGCTGTGGCTCGCGCAGGACATCCGCAACTACGACTGGCTGGTACGCGAGCGCGGGTGGCCGGTCGAGCGGTTCGAGCGATGGTTCGTCGATGGCGTCGCCGCCGTGCTCGGCGCGCCCGACTAGTACCGCAACGGCACTCAACAGGCGAACGCATCGATGATCGGCTCGTTGTCGAGTGCGTGACGGCGATCGAGGCTGATCAGTGGTCCGGTGAGCTGAACCGGTTGCATGCCCGGTTTGCGGCTGATTCGCGCAATGCTTACCAGACGTTACGCTGGCCAAATGCCTCGCCGTGCGCTCTTCTTCGTGGTCTCGGCCGTCTTCTCGGTCGTTGGCGCATTTCTGACCTGGCACGGTGCCCTCGGCCTGCTCGCGCAGGTGCCAGGAGCGGGAGACGCCGGCATGCTGACCGTGGCGTACTGCGCGGAGGTTTCCCGCGGCGGTCTCGCCTGCGAGGGCGTGTTCACCGCCTCAGACGGAGTGGCCCGCACAGTGAGCGTTCAGGGCACCGACCGAGTAGGCGCGACCATGGAGGCAACGGTGTTTCCTTGGGATGCCAGCCGCGCGTATGCACGTGGATCAGTGCTCGGTGCGACAGGGACCACGGTCTTCGGCGGCACGGTACTCGGCATGGGCGTGATGGGCACGATCCTCGTGGCCCGCAATGATCGCCGGTTGAGCGCCTGAGCACACCTGAAAAGAGCAATCGATCTTCGGGTAGACGGTCTGGGCTCCGGCGGAAACCCAGCGGACCTTGCGAGGACGACCTCGACCAGGTCGCCGACCGCCTTGACCAGGCAGTCACCGGCCGTAGTGCGGACTGTTTGCGGACTGAATCACGCCGGACCGGCCTTCGACGCGGTCCGGCCCGCCTGCAGAACGCCAGGCGGGGAGAGTGGGCCGGACGATGCACCATGCGAACCACCCCACCGTCATCCTCCGTAACGGCGATGGACGATTCAGGCTGGGTGAAGCAATTGTCCGGTCAACGGGTTCTGCCCGTACCGGCGGCACAGCTCGACCAGAACGTCCTCGTGGGTGACGGCCACGTTCATCACCGTGTCGTTGCCCGCGTAGTAGACCAGCAGCGTGCCATCCGTGCGAGGCACCATCGCGCAGGAGAAGACCACGTTGGGCACATGCACGTAGTCGGATTCCCCGACCCGGCAGTCGGCCCGCGTCGGGAACAGCACCGGGATACTGGACATCTGTACCCGCCGGGGATCGTCCAGGTCGTGTAGCGCGACCCCGAGGACATACGGATTCCCGTCCATGGTGGTGCGCACACCGTGGAACAGGTTGAGCCAGCCGGCTCTTGTCCGGACCGGAGGTGCACCTGGCCCGATCTTGTCCGAGAAGGCGCTGGGCCCCCAGCCCGTACGCATGATCGGCTCGTCGTCGATCGCCCACTGCCCCGCACGGTAGTCGACGGCGGTCCCGATCCGGATCTGGGTGTACGCGCCGCCGGTGTCGCCCGGTAGTACGTCGTTGGGCCGGAACAGCGCGAAGTACCGGCCGCCGATCCGCTCACCGAAAATCACGACGTTGCGCATGTCCTGTTGGAGGACAGGCCCATGGCGCACGACCCTGGTGAAGTCGTCGGTGACAGCGAGGCAGACCCGCACCTGGTTACGGACCTGCGCATCGTAGCCGCTGTAGGTGATCACGTACTCGCCGTCGACGACGTTGATGCGGGGATCCTCGACCCCGCCCGACTCGATCCGCACCATCGCGGACTCCTCGACACCCGATGCGAAGGTATCCGCCGGAGTGGCCGGCTCCAGCAACGGTGCCGGCGCAACCCGCCAGTCGGTGATCCCGTCGGCGCTCCGCGCAACTCCGATCACGCTGACCCCACAGCGCAGATGCGACCGGAAGACCATCACCGTCTCATCGCCGGCAACCGCGACGCCGGCGTTGTGCACCGTGACCACCTGGCGATGCGGTTCGGTCCACACCTCGTTGACATGCTGCGCCGTCAACACCGGATTGTCCGGATAGCGCAGCATCGGCTCGTTCAGCGAGACCACGCCGACACGGCCATACCCCAGTTCGACCTTGCGCTCCATCACCGCGACGCTACGCCGCCCACCCTGCTCACCAGGAGAAATACGAGATAATTCGCTTCTCGTCCGGCTCCTGGTCGACAAACCCGGGGCGGTGCCCAAGCGAGCCTGACAGGGCAGCCGAGCGGCGCCGGAAGAGCGCCCTGACACGAAGGTGCCCACCCCTGACCGAACGCCCTCAACACCAAAGACATGCGGCTTCACCCACATAGCCCGCTGACCGTCGAGGAGGTGCGACCGTGCTCGGGTTCGAATCGCTTGAAGATCGCGACGCAACCCCGCGACGGCCGCACCTGACTCGACCGGGATGACCGCATTCAAACCATCGGCCTGACAACCAGGCCGCGGTTCGCAGACAGGATCAAAGTGGGCCGGACGATGCACCATGCGAACCAACCCACCGACGTCCCCGGCAACCCGCAGCGAGGGCATTTGACCAGTTCACGGCGCATACGAGCGACCCGAACGCCCGGCACGTAACGTCATGGTCTGCGATTCAATGTCAATGGCCAATCAGTTCGCCCCAGAGGCGGCCAGTAGTTGTCCCCGCTGGCGGCCACGGTTTCTCCCCGCTGGCGGCCAGATAAGTTCCCCGCCGTGGGGTGGTGCTGGATCAGTGCAGGGCTT
>NZ_JAHXZI010000008.1:0-165250 GCF_019429605.1 Actinoplanes hulinensis
GGCGCGGGCGCGGAGGCGGGCGCGGGCGCGGAGGCGGGCGCGGGCGCGGAGGCGGGCGCGGGCGCGGCAGTGGCAGTGGCAGTGGCAGTGGCAGTGGACTGGCCGCATCGGAGTTGGGCGCGGCGCAAACGTTGGGCGTTGCGCTGGCGTAGGCCCCATTCGCGGTGACGTTCATGGTCGCGGCGGAATTGATCGGCGACTGGCGAATGATTACGCCGTTTGCTCGGAACGCGCATCGCTGCGATCACCTTCGGGGGGAATAGCTGCTGCTGCCGCATACCTATATTTTCCTACGTCCGGAAGAAGAACTGTAAGCCCGACCAAGAAGTCGATCATGCCAATTCCGGATCGAAGGAAATATGAAGAACAGACGTCATCGACGACGCAACGACAGACATGCAACAGCGCAGGGATAATTGTTCATCGAGTTCCGTCAGCTCACCGCGCATCGCGTAGCCCAGCGCAATCACGCAGGAACGATGACGCACTCAGCGCGCGGGTCAGGGCGGCGGGCTGATTCGTAGCGGTCCAACGACCAACGAAACGCGCCCAGACCCAGTGCGGTCAAGCCCAGCACAGTCAAGCCCAGCGCGGCCAGGCGGCGGAGCATCGCCGAATAGTGGTGGCCGCCGGGCAGCAGCGAGGCGGCCGGCAACGGCGGCGGCACCCGATGATCGCCGACCAACGATGACCGCCAAGCAACAACAGCGGGCGGCCGGCAACGGCGGCAACCCCTCGATCGGGGCAGCGGCTGGCCACCGACGAAGGCAGCCGACCCGCGAAGACAGCCGACCCAGGAACGGCCGACCCAGGAACGGCCGACCCGCGAAGATGGCGGAGCCGCGAAGATGGCGGAGCCGCGAAGATGGCCGAATTGCGTACGACCAACCCGTGAAGGCAGAGACCAGTCGCTTAAAAGGTCTACTTGGCGGCCCGAGGAGCCATCAGGGCGGGCATTGGCAATTAACGCAGCGTAGAACCTACTAAACCGGCCGACTTGGGTGAAGGCGGAGGGATATCATCAGGAACCGCGCGCTTTACGCCGTACCGGGAAAAGGGGTCTAAAGCTCGAACAGATCCCGCATCGCCTCGGCCAGGCGGGCCATGCTGGCGCCGGTCACCATGCCGATTCGTTCGGCGCCGGTGGCGGCCGGCAGGCGGCGCATGCGGTTGACGACGACCACGCCGGTGATCGGGTCCTGTTCGGTGAGGGCGACCGCGTACGGCGGTAGTTCGGTGACGCCCCGCTGCCGGACGATCGGCGCGCAGAAGGCCCACTCGTTGCCGCGCTCGTTGTGGCTGTCGCCGGAGAGGACGAGGACGCGGTAGCGCAGATCGGCGCGGTCACCGATGGTCCAGATCTCTCCGCGCCTCATGCCCGCGACAGCCCAAATGTCGGCGGGGTCCGGATCGGCATGGCAGGAAGCGTACCGCCGCACCGATCTCCCCCGCGTTCGCCCCGCCCACGCATCGGAAACAATCGTTCAGGCCGCCCGCCGGGTGGCTTTGTGCAGGTACATGGCCTGGTCGGCGCGCCGGATCAGGTCGTCGGCGCAGGTTCGGGCGTCGGAGTGGACGGCGCCGATGCTGGCGCTGACCCGGATCGGCTCTCCGGCAACGACGATCGGCTCGGTCAGGGCCGCCCGGACCAGGGTGGTGAGCCGTTCGGCGTCCTCGCCGAGCAGGACGAACTCGTCGCCGCCGTAGCGGGCCGCGAACACGCCGAGGCCGCCGAGGCGGGCGCCGACCTCGGTCAGCAGCCGGTCTCCGGCCAGGTGGCCGAGCCGGTCGTTGACCTGTTTGAAGCCGTTGAGGTCGCAGAACAGCAGCACCACCGACGGGTGACCGGCCTCCTGTTCGCGGCGCAGCGCGGCGTTCAGGCGGTTCCACAGTTCGGCCCGGTTCGGCAGGCCGGTGAGCAGGTCGTGGGTGGCCTGGTGGAGCAGCCGCCGTTCGGCCTGCTCGCGTTGCAGGCTGATCCGGGCGACCCGGACGCCGACCAGCGCGATGATCAGCAGGTTGCCGACGGTGAGCAGGGCGGCGTCGCCGTGCAGGCCGAGGATCTCGCGGATGCCGGAGACGGTGGGGATGACCGCGATCGCACCGCCGAGGACGATGACCCGGCCGACGAAGAGGCGGGCGGGCGGCACCGGGCAGGGGTTGGCCAGGTCGGCCGCGCGGGGATGGATGGCGGCGAGACCGACCAGCGCGTAGGCGACCACGAAGATCGTCTCGCGGAGGACGGTGGACTGGGCGGTGACGGTACCGGTGGCGAGGATTCCGCCGACCGCGCCGGCCAGGTTGCCCAGGACGGACAGGATGAACAGGGCCAGCGGGGTGGAGAACCGCTCGCTGGTGCGCAGCACCCGGATCAGGGTGCCGAGGATGCCGGAGATCATCAGAACCGTGGCCAGGAGGTTGGCCTGCTTGGCCAGCGGGACGCCGGCCCGTTCCAGGCTGGGTTCCAGCACGATGGTCCAGGTGAGGGCGGCGACGACGACGGCCAGCACGCCGGCGTCGAGCAGGCCGCCGATGTCGGCTCGGCCTCGGCGCAGCACCAGGGCGACGGCGGCGGCCAGCATGTGCAGGTTACTGACCAGGACGATCAGGTCCCCGACGGCGGCGTTCCGGCCGCTCAGCAGAATGACGTTGTCGACCACCAGCCAGCAGAGGGCGAACGCCATCAGCACGAACGGGCGCCGGTCGCCGGCCGGCACCCGGCCGACGAGGCGGATGACCGGGATCGCGGCGAGCACCGAGATCGCCAGCAGGATCAGGTCGCGGCCACCCTCGGACACCACCGGCATCGCGGCCGTCAGTGCGGTCGCGGCGCTGATGTAGGCCACCATTCCGAGGTTCCGGGTCACGTCAGATGCGATCGGTAGGCGCTGCGGGCACTTGAGGTAACCGCACCGGTGTTCACCACGTGGACGGGATCGAACCGCCGGGCTTCCGAACCCGTAAGAATGACCGCGGGGCCCGTAATGGGCGGGTAATGAGGAAGGACGTAGCACGATGTCGCAGAAGGCGCAGATCGGAGTCACCGGCCTGGCGGTGATGGGCCGGAACCTGGCCCGTAACTTCGCCCGGCACGGACACACCGTGGCGTTGCACAACCGGTCCTACGGCCGTACCAAGGAGCTTGTCGAGGAGTTCGGTCACGAGGGCAGCTTCCTGCCGGCCGAGACCGCCGAGCAGTTCGTGGCGAGCCTGGAGCGCCCGCGCCGTGTGGTCATCATGGTCAAGGCCGGCCCGGCCACCGACGCCGTGATCGACGAGTTCGCCCCGCTGCTGGAAGAGGGCGACATGCTGATCGACGCGGGCAACGCGCACTACGCGGACACCCGTCGCCGCGAGGCCGCGCTGAAGGCGAAGGGGCTGCACTTCGTGGGCGCCGGCGTCTCCGGTGGCGAGGAGGGCGCGCTGCACGGCCCGAGCATCATGCCGGGCGGCCCGAAGGAGTCGTACGACGCTCTCGGCCCGCTGCTGGAGGACATCTCCGCGAAGGTGGACGGGGAGCCGTGCTGCGTGCACGTCGGCCCGGACGGCGCCGGCCACTTCGTGAAGATGGTGCACAACGGCATCGAGTACGCCGACATGCAGCTGATCGCGGAGGCGTACGACCTGCTGCGCCAGGTGGGCGGCCACTCCCCCGCCGAGATCGCCGGCATCTTCACGAGCTGGAACGAGGGCCGGCTGGGCTCCTACCTGATCGAGATCACCGCCGAGGTGCTCAAGCAGGTGGACGCCGCCACCGGTAAGCCGTTCGTGGACGTCGTGCTGGACCGCGCCGAGCAGAAGGGCACCGGCCGCTGGACCGTGCAGGCCGCCCTGGACCTGGGCGTCCCGGTGTCCGGTATCGCCGAGTCGGTGTTCGCCCGCGCCATCTCCGGTGGCGTGCAGGAGCGTGAGGCGGCGGTGAGCGCGGGTCTGCCGGGCCCGTCGGCGTCGGCCGGTTCGCACGCCGGTGACCTGGTGGCGGACGTCGAGCAGGCGCTGTTCGCCTCCAAGATCGTGGCGTACGCGCAGGGCTTCCAGCAGATCCAGGCCGCCAGCAAGGAGTACGGCTGGGACATCGACCCGGGCGCCATGGCGAAGATCTGGCGGGCCGGCTGCATCATCCGCGCCAAGTTCCTGGACTTCATCAAGCAGGCGTACGACAAGAATCCGGCGCTGCCGACCCTGCTCGTGGACCAGTACTTCCAGGACGCGGTGGCCGGCGCCCAGGACGCGTGGCGCCGGGTCGCGGTGACCGCCGCCCAGCAGGGCATCCCGGCGCCCGGCTTCTCCTCGGCGCTGGCCTACTACGACAGCCTGCGCGCCGAGCGCCTGCCGGCCGCCCTGATCCAGGGCCAGCGGGACTTCTTCGGCGCCCACACCTACCACCGGGTGGACAAGCCGGGCTCGTTCCACACGCTGTGGGCCGCGGAGGGCCGCCCCGAGGTCGACGCCTGATCCCATTGTGCGAGCCCGGCCGATGCGGATCGGCCGGGCTCGATTATCCTCACTGGACATGACTGTGCCCCCCGGCATCGACGTGACCGTGCCGAACGCCGCCCGCATGTACGACTACTACCTGGGCGGCAAGGACAATTTCGCCGTCGACCGCGCGGCCGCCGACGCGGTCCTGTCAGTGGCGCCGGAGATGCGCGACGCGGCCCGCTCCGGCCGTGAGCTGATCAAGCGCGTGGTGCGGCACATGATCGTCGAGCGCGGGATCCGCCAGATCATCGACATCGGGTCGGGCCTGCCCACCAGGGAGAATGTGCACCAGATCGCCCAGGAGATCGACCCGTCGGTGCGGGTGGTCTACGTCGACCGCGACGAGGTGGTCTGCCGCCACGGTCAGGCCCTGCTCAGCTCGGCGAACACCACGATGGTCCAGGGCGACCTGCGCGATCCGGCGGCGATCCTGTCCGACCCGGGCCTGCGGAAGCTGATCGACCTCGACGAGCCGGCCGGCGTCCTGATGATGTTCCTGCTGCACCTGATCCCGGACGGCGAAGACCCGCACGTCCCGGTCGCCGCGATCCGGGACGCTCTGGCCCCGGGCAGCGTGCTGGCGGTCTCGCACGCCGCCTCGGACGCCCGGCCCGAACACATGGCCAAGATCTCGGCGATCTACCAACGGGCGAACTCGCCGTTCACGCCCCGGGACCCGGAGACGATCCGGGCGTTCTTCGGGGACTGGCCGCTGGAGGAACCGGGTCTGGTGCACCTGTGGCCGTTCGCCGAGCTGCCGGCCGGGGTGGATCCGGATCTGGCGGCGATGGGCTATGCCGCGGTCGCGGTCAAGCGCCGCTGAGCCTTCATCTCGTACATGGCGGCGTCGGCCCGCGCGATCAGGGCCTCCCGGTCGACGACGGCGCCGGCTCGCGCGGCGGCCGTTCCGATCGAGACCCCGACGCGTACGGGCGTGCCGGCCACCTCGATCGGCGCCCGCAGTGACTCGATGATCCGGTCGGCGACCGTCGTGCCGCCGCCCGGGTACTCGCCGCGCAGCAGGATCAGGAACTCGTCGCCGCCGATCCGGCCGACCAGGTCCTGCTCGCGCACCGCGGCGGTGAGCCGCCGGGCGACCTCCTGGAGCACGATGTCGCCGGCCTGATGGCCCATCCGGTCGTTGACCGGTTTGAACCCGTCGAGGTCGCAGAGCAGCAGGGTGACCTCGGCGAGCGAGCCGTCGCCGAGAGCGGAGATCTCCTCGTCGATCCGGTCGACGATGTGCCGCCGGTTGTAGAGGCCGGTGAGCCCGTCGTGGTGGGCTTGGTAGGCGAGGGTGCGCGCGGCCCGGGACCGTTGTGCGGAGAGCAGCCGCAACCGCAGCACCACCACCGGCACCACCAGCATCGTGGCGACCGGCAGTACCACGCTGGCCGGCCTGTCACCCTGCGCGGCCTGGACGGCGGCGATCATCGGGTTGGCGCAGAGGGCGGCGCCGAGCCAGCCGAGCGGCGGGTGTCCCACGGTGGCCGGGCCGGGCGCAGGCTGGGTGATGTGCGGGCCGGTCGGCAGCGCCGGACCGGCGGCCACGCACAGGTACGCCAGCATCATCAGCTGGGCGGTCCAGACGTGGCTGCCGTGCACAGTGAGCACCGCGACGAGTTCGGCGGCCATGGTGAGGATCCCGGCGGCCATCAGGAAGGCGACCGGGCCCCGGGCCTTCGGGGCGGTGACACCGATCCGGATCAGGCAGCCGACCACCGCGGAGAGCAGCAGCAGGTCGGAGAGCAGCAGCGTCTTGCCGAGCAGGGTGGCGTCCGGGACGACGTTCGGGCGGATCAGCCATTCCCAGAGCGGCCCGGCGGCGCAGAGGCCGATCAGTGCGGCGTCGATGAGGCCACCGGGGTCCTTGCGGCCGTGCCGGCGCAGCCCGATGCCCGTGCCGATCAGGAAGAGCAGGTGCGCGGAGGCGATCGAAAGGTCGGCGGCGGCGCCTTCGGCCCGGCCGAGGTGGTGGCCGGAGATCCAGTCCGGCCAGCGCAGCGTGGCGACGGTCAGCAGGGCCATGCCGGTCGTGGCGATCAGCCACGGCAGGCGGTCGGTCAGGTGCCGGGCCGAGAGGGCGAGCAGGTAGACGACGACCGGGACGGTGGTGACCAGCGCGAAGACGACGGTCCGAGGGCCGGGGCCGGTCAGCGCGTAGGACGTGACCGCGGCCGCCGACAGCCCCAGTACGCCGGCGTACACGGGCCAGGCGGGCGCCGTGGCACGCGGCCATCCCATGGGGGTTCCTCTCCTCGGCCCGGCTGTTGTCCGACATTTGATCGACCGCGCCCCGCCCGGCCTGAGGGAAACGGGTCAGGCGGGCGCCGCGGCCGGTTCGGTGGCCGGTGCGTCCTCGGCGACGCGGCGGCTCAGTGCCCGGTAGGGGCGGCTGGCCAGGGCCAGTGTCGTGGCGACCACGCCGATCAGGCCGGTGAGGATGAAGACCAGGGCCATGCCGCGGTCGGCGCCGGTGCCGAACCAGGAGCCGATGGCGTCCGCGCCGGCGCCGCCGTCGCTCATGAACGGGATGAACACGAACTGGGTGACGGGGGAGATCAGGAAGGCGGTCAGCGGGGACGCCGCCTGTTCGGCGCTCTGGGCGAGGCCGAAGACCCGGCCCTGCCGCTCGTAGGGGACGACCCGCTGGAGGATGGTCTGCTCGGTGGCCTCCGCATACGGCATGAGCAGCATGTACACGTACATGCCGACGGCCATCGGGATGATCGACGCCCAGATCGGGAAGACCACGATGATCGCCCACAGGACCACGTTGAGCAGCAGCAGGAGCCGGACCGGGCGAGACCCCAGACCGGTACGCGACACGAGCAGCCCACCGAGGATGAAGCCGGTGCTGATCACGCCCCACAGCAGGCCCCACGTCTGCACCGACACGAGCGACAGCCCGTACGCGTCGGCGAGGGCCATGAACACGCCGCCCAGGAAGTTGTTGAACGTGCTGAACAGGATGAGCGCGGTCAGGCCCGGCACCCCGGCGATGATCCGGATCGTGCCGCGCAGGTCGACGCCGGGCCGGGCGGCCTCGCTGTGCTCCGGCTCCCGTTCCGGGATGCGTACGAACGTGAGGTGGACCAGGGACAGCGCGAGCACCGCCAGGGCCAGGACCAGCACCGAGAACATGCCGTCGAAGGCCACCAGCACGCCGCTGATCACCGAGGTGACCAGGAAGCTGGTGCCGGAGACGGTGCCGACCAGGCCGTTGGCGCGGTCCCGCTTGTCGGCGTCGATCAGCAGCGTGACCAGGGTGGGCAGCGCGATGGTGCGGATGTTGCCGGCGATCACGCCGAACATCAGCAGCAGCACGAACGCCCAGAGCCGCGCGTCGGCCGGATCCGTCCACGCCTGTTCGGGCACGGACAGGTGGACGGCGAAGGCGGCGCCGTAGAACACGAGGGAGGCCAGGGCCGAGCCCTGGAGCGCGGTCTTCTTGCGGTGACCGTCGACCAGGCTGCCGAACCAGATTCCGGTGAGCGCGGTCAGCACCAGGAAGATGCCGGAGATGACGCCGGTCGCGAAGACCGACCTCGTCTCGAGGTACACCCAGAAGGTGACGGCGAACCAGACGGTGAAGTTGATGACCGACACCAGCAGCGTGTTGAAGAGCAGCTGGTAGAAGGTCCGGACGTGCCCCGTGACGACGGTCATGGACTGCACGGTATTACCTGGACCCCGATTGAGGTCCAGCCGATTTCGCCGTTCAGGCGCGGACCGGGTCGGCGGCCATCAGCGCGGCGTAGTCGTCGGCGGGCACCGGCCGGGACATGAAGAAGCCCTGCCCGTACCGGTAGCCCATGTCCCGCAGCCGGTTCAGCTGCTCCTGGTTCTCGATGCCCTCGGCGACCGCCTTGAGCTGGAGGTGCTCGGCGAGCTGGGCGACCGCGGCGGCGACCGCGAGCCGGCCCCGGTCGGCGCCCTCGGCGATGCCGTCGACGAACGACTTGTCCAGTTTCAGGACGTCGACCGGGAAGGCGCGCAGCAGGCTGAGCGACGACTGGCCGGTGCCGAAGTCGTCGAGAGCCAGGGGTACGCCCATCTCGTGCAGTGCCCGGAGGGTCTCCCGCACCTGCCAGCCGTCGACCACCGACGACTCGGTGACCTCGATGATCAGGTTGCGCGGGCTGAGACCGGTCTCGCTGAGCACGGCCGCGACCTCGTCGACGAAGCCGACCTCGCGCAGCTGGCGGACCGCCACGTTGACGTTGACGGACTCGACCGTGCGGTCCCCGTAGGTGGCGCGCCAGCGGGCCAGCTGTGAGCACGCCTCCCGCAGCACCCAGGCGCCGAGCGGCACGATGAGGCCGGTCCGTTCGGCGACCGGGATGAAGTCGGCGGGCGAGACGAAGCCGCGTTCCGGGTGCTGCCAGCGCACCAGCGCCTCGGCGCCGTGCAGGCGGCCGGTGACCAGGTCGTAGATGGGCTGGTAGAGCAGCCGGAGCTCGCCACGGGCGATGCCGTTGCGCAGTTCACCGGCGAGCATGGCGTGGTTGACCATGTCCTGCCGCATCCGCGGCTCGAACCGGGCCCAGGACGCCTTGCCGGCCTCCTTGGCGGCGTACATCGCGATGTCGGCGTTGCGCAGCACCTCGTCGGCGGTGGCGCCGGTCTCGGCGATCGCGATGCCGGCGCTGGCGTGCACCAGCAGGTGCTGCTCGCCGACGGTGAACGGGTCGGCGAGGGCCTGGAGGGCGCGCCCGGCGGCGGCCTCGGCGGCGGCCGGGTCGTCGGTGGGCAGCAGTACGGCGAACTCGTCACCGCCGAGCCGGACCGGCATCTCGCCGTCCGTGCACTGGGCGCGCAGCCGCTGCGCCACCTGGAACAGCAGCTGGTCACCGGCGGCCGGGCCGAGCGTGTCGTTGATCATCTTGAAGTCGTCGACGTCGATCAGCAGCGCGGCGGCCGGATGGTCGTCCTCGATGCGTTCGGCGAGCGCCACCGTGAACCGGGCCCGGTTGGGCAGGCCGGTCAGGTTGTCGCTGAGCGCGAGGCGCTCCAGCTCGTCCTGCTGACGGCGGATGCCGCGCAGCGCGAGGGTGTTCTCCCGCAGGCTGAGCAGCTGACGGGCGACGACACAGCCGGCGATCAGGAGCGCGCCGATGATCACGGTGCGCTGCCGGCCGCTCATGTCCTGGGCGCTGACGCTGATCACCAGGCCGGCCGTGGCGGCGACCGCGACGAACGGGAGCAGGTTGAACAGCGACCGGTTCGAGGCCGGCACGGGCTGCCCGGCCGGCCGGTCGAGGGCCCGCCGCTGGAGGTAGGCGCTGACGGCGAGGGCCGCGCCGACGATCGGCAGGACCAGCACCGACAACGCCATCCGGGACCGGTCGTCCCCGGCGATCATCAGGATGGTGGTGACCACGCAGGCGACCGGGGCGGCGGTGAGGACCCGCAGCGCGGTGCCGTCGACGGCGGTGTCCGGGGCGGCGGCGGCCTTGCCGACGATCACCAGCAGCAGCACCCCGCCGACGCCGACGACCGCGGCCACCAGCCGGGCGGCCGGCGAGGTGCCCGCGGGGGCCAGGTCGAACACGACGTACCAGAAGATGAGGGCGCTCGCGACGGCCACCGTCAAACCGTCGAGCACGGCGCGCAGCAGGGCGGCCGGGTTCTTCTGGCGGCCGGGCAGGGCCAGGAAGGTGAACATCAGGAGACCGAGGCCGGCCAGCGTCGGGACGGCGACGTGCAGGGACATGCCGGTGTCGTTGTTGGCCCGGAGCATGGCGACCAGCGCGGCGACCAGCAGGAAGACACCGACCAGCGTCATCCGCCGCCAGAACCGGTGTACCGGCCGCGGCAGCCGGTCCCGGGCGATCCGCAGGCAGGCGTACGCGCCGGCGGCCATCGCGATCGGGCCGCCGACGTAGCCGAGAAACAGCTCGTCGTCGTCGCGGACGAGCAACCACGCGACGACGACGAGAATGGCCCCGGCGGAGACCAGCACGGGCGCCAGCCCGCCGGACCGTGGCCGGGGGACGCCGCCGGCGTTCTCGGGTTCGCTCATCGGAGGTCTCGGCTCCTGCCCGGTAGGCATCTCCTTGCGGTCTACCAGTCGGCGCGGAAGCCCCGGATCTGAGTGGAATTCAGCCGGCCAGTGCGGCCGACACCACAGCGCGGGCCTCCTCCTGGACGCGGGCCAGGTGGTCGGGACCCTGGAAGGACTCGGCGTAGATCTTGTAGACGTCCTCGGTGCCGGACGGCCGGGCCGCGAACCAGCCGGACTCGGTGACCACCTTGAGGCCGCCGATCGCCGCGCCGTTGGCCGGCGCGTCGGTCAGCACCGCGGTGATCGGCTCGCCGGCCAGCGTGGACGCGGTGACCTGCGACGGCGACAGCTTCGCGAGGATCGCCTTCTCGTCGCGGGTGGCGGGGGCGTCGATCCGGGCGTAGGCCGGCTCGCCGAACCGCGCGGTCAGCTCCCGGTAGCGCTCGCTCGGCGTCTGACCGGTCACCGCGAGGATCTCGGAGGCCAGCAGGTCCAGGATGAGGCCGTCCTTGTCGGTGCTCCACGGTCCGCCGTCACGGCGCAGGAACGACGCGCCGGCGCTCTCCTCGCCGCCGAAGCCGATCGACCCGTCGAGCAGGCCGGGCACGAACCACTTGAAGCCCACCGGCACCTCGTCGAGGCGGCGGCCCAGGTCGGCGGCGACCCGGTCGATCATCGACGAGGACACCAGGGTCTTGCCGATGCCGGCCCCGGACGGCCAGCCGTCCCGCGACGAGTAGAGGTAGGCGATGGCCACCGCGAGGTAGTGGTTGGGGTTCATCAGGCCGCCGTCGGGGGTGACGATGCCGTGCCGGTCGGCGTCGGCGTCGTTGCCGGTGGCGATCTGGAAGCGGTCCCGCTGAGCGATCAGCGAGGCCATCGCGTACGGCGACGAGCAGTCCATCCGGATCCTGCCGTCCCAGTCCAGCGTCATGAAGCCGAACCGCGGGTCGACCACCGGGTTCACCACGGTCAGGTCGAGCCGGTGCCGCTCGGCGATGGCGCCCCAGTAGGCCACGCTGGCCCCACCGAGCGGATCCGCCCCGATCCGCACCCCCGCGTTCCGGATCGCGTCGATGTCGATCACCGACGGGAGGTCGTCCACGTACGTGCCGAGGTAGTCGTACCCCTGAACGCTCTCCGAGGCCCGTGCCGCGGCCGCGGTGACCCGCCGCACGTCCTTGAGCCCCGCCGCGATCAGGGCGTTGGCCCGGTCCTGGATCCACCTGGTGGCGTCGGTGCCGGCCGGGCCACCGTCCGGCGGGTTGTACTTGAACCCGCCGTCGTCCGGCGGGTTGTGCGACGGCGTCACCACGACCCCGTCCGCCCTGGCCCGCGCCGACCGGTTGTGGGTGAGGATGGCGTGCGACAGCGCGGGCGTCGGCGTGTAGCCGTCGCGGCTGTCGATCAGGACCGTCACCTCGTTGGCCGCGAACACCTCCAGCGCGGTGATCATCGCGGGCTCGCTCAGCGCGTGCGTGTCGCGGCCCAGGAACAGCGGGCCGGTGGTGCCCTGCTCGCGCCGGTACTCCACGATCGCCTGGCTGGTCGCCGCGATGTGGTCCTCGGTGAACGCGGTCCGCAGGCTGGACCCACGGTGCCCGGACGTCCCGAAGGCGACACCCTGCCCCGGCTGTGCGGGATCCGGGTGCTCGGTGTAGTAACGCGAGATGACCTTGGGAACGTCGATCAGGTCGGCCGGCTCGGCCGGCTTTCCGGCACGGGGATGGTGGGACATGACGGCGGCTCCCTCGAGAACGGTTCTGGGCGCTGCCACGGATCGTATCGACACGCCCTGCTTGAACCTTTCCCCACGCCGATCCGAACTACCTCATGTGACCCGGGTCTTACTGTTCCTGCTCGTCCTGCTGACCGGCACCCTCGCGCTGCCGGCGTCGCCGGCCGCCGCGCACGCCGCGCCGGTCGGGGCGTCTCCCGCGCCGGGCAGCCTGAACAACGCGGCGCCCACCGAGGTCACCGTCACCTTCAGCGAGCCGGTCACCCCGGTCGAGGGCCGGGTTCAGGTGATCGCCCCGGACGGCGAGCGGATCTCCGGCAAGGTCACCGTCGAGGGCTCGGTGGTGCGGATCCCGATCCGTAAGGCGGAACACCCGCTCGGCACGTACCTGATCAGCTTCCGGGTCATCTCCGCGGACAGCCACCCGGTCGGCGGCGCGATCACCTTCTCGGTCGGCGCGCCTTCGGCACGGCCCGAGGCGCCGGTGGAGTCGGCCGGGGCGCATCCGTCGGTCACCGCCGCGATTCCGATCTTCAAAACCATGGGGTACGGAGGGATCACGCTGATCGCCGGGCCCGCGCTGTTCCTGGCGTTCCTGTGGCCGCGGACCCGGTCCCGGCGCGGGGCCCTGCTGACGATCCGGATCGGCCTGGGGCTCACCGCGCTGGCCACCGCGGGCGCGCTCGGCACCCAGGCACAGCAGAGTTCCGGGGCCGCGCTCTGGCAGGTCACCGCCACCGAACTGGGTGAGGTGGCGACCAGCCGGTTCGGGTTGCTGCTGCTGGCACGGCTCGCGATCGTGGGCGCTCTCGCCGTACTCCTGCCTCCTCTCCTCCGGAAACCACGACGGACCGTGACCGCGCCGCGGACCGCGCCCCAGCCGGTCCTGGTCGGCGCAGGAGCGCCCGCACCCGAACCGGCGCCCGCGCCGAGGCCGCAGCCGCGGGTCACGTCACGGAAGGCGCGGGCGTACGCCGTGCTCGGGTTGTCCGTGGCCGGTCTCGCGACGTGGCCGCTGACCGGGCACGCCATCGCCGCACCGCTGCCGGCGGTGACCGTGGGCGCCGGAGTGGTGCACATGGCCGCCATGGCGGTCTGGATCGGCGGGCTGGTCACACTGACCGTCTTCCTGCTGCGCCGGACCGAGCGGCGGGTGCTCGGCGTGATCCTGCCGGTGTGGTCGCGGTGGGCCGCACTCTCGGTGTTGTGGCTGGTCCTCGCGGGGGCCGCGCAGTCGGTCATCCAGGTGGGCCGGGTGAGCGCGCTGTGGGAGACCGACTACGGCCGGCTGCTGAGCGCCAAAATCGGCATCCTGGCCGTGGTGCTGGCGGTCGCGGCCGGCGCCCGCCGCCTGGTGCTGCGCGGCTCGGGCGGGACCGGGCTGCGGCGGCTGGTCGGCGTCGAGGTGGTGGCGACCGTGCTGATCCTGGGACTGAGCTCGGTGCTGGTGCAGGTGGACACCGGGCGGATCGCGGCCGCCAAGGACAGGCAGATCACCGGCGCCGGCAAGTCCGAGACGCTGACCAGCGACCTGTACGCGGTCCAGTTCAACATCTACCCGGTGGAGCTGGGCGAGTACAACACGGTGCACGCATACCTCTACGCGCCGGACGGCTCGCCGATGCGGGCCGAGGAGTGGCAGGTCACGGCCCGGCTGCTGGATCCGGCCCTGGAGGCGGTGCCGCAGCCGTTCGCCCCGCTGCCGGACGGGAACCAGGCTCTCGGGTCGATGTCGTTCCCGCTGCCCGGCACCTACGAGATCACCTTCACCATCCGGGTCAGCGACATCGACCGGGCCAGCGTGAAAACGACCGTGACCGTCGAGAGGTGACGGGCGGGACGGTTCTGGGCATCAGGCGTGGGTGGACGTCTCCCTGAGCGAATCGACCGTCGCCGTCGTCGTCACGGTGCACGGCACCCTGGACATGGACGGCGCCCCGCTCCTGGCCGCCCGGCTGGACGAGGCGCTCGACCGCCCCGAGCCGCGGGTCGTGGTCGACGTCGCGGGCGTCGGCTTCTGTGACTCGATCGGGCTCAGCACCTTCGTACTGGGCCACAGCCGGGCCCGCGCCTGCGGCGGCTGGCTGCGGCTGGCCGGGCCGAGCGAGTTCCTGGAACGGCTGCTCGACACGGTCGGGCTGACCCGGCTGATCGGCGTGTACCCGTCGGTCGCGGACGCCGTCGCCGACCGGCCCGGCTAATGTTCGGCCCGTGCTGATGCTGCTCCCGCCCTCCGAAGGCAAGACCCCGGCCACGGCCGGTGTGCCGGTCGACCCGTCGTCGCTGTGGCTGCCGTCGCTGACCGCCGCCCGGACCCGGGTGCTGAAGAAGCTGGTGGCGCTCTGTGCGCGCGGCAGCGAGCGGTCGATCGCGGACAGTCTGGCGGTGCTGGGGCTCAGCGTGGGGCAGCGGGACGAGATCGCCCGGAACGCCGCTCTTCTCCAGTCACCCGCGGGCCCGGCGTCCGAGATCTACACCGGTGTCCTGTACGAGGCCCTGAATCCGGGTGATCTCTCCGCCGAGGCGCGGACCTGGATCGAGGACTCCGCGGTCGTCTTCTCCGGCCTCTGGGGCGCGGTCCGCCTCGGCGACCGGATC
Source organism: Actinoplanes hulinensis (assembly GCF_019429605.1). NCBI lineage: Bacteria > Bacillati > Actinomycetota > Actinomycetes > Micromonosporales > Micromonosporaceae > Actinoplanes > Actinoplanes hulinensis. The sequence goes on from NZ_JAHXZI010000008.1 coordinate 14,826, forward strand.
CCGGCCTACCGCTGTTCGGTCGGTGTGACCCTGCCCGCCGTCGGCGGGCTCACCGCGTACTGGAAGAAGGCTCTGCGCCCGGCCCTGGACCAGGCGGCCGCCGGAACGCCGGTGCTGGACCTGCGCTCCGGCGCGTACGCCGCGATGTGGGCCCCGGCGGAGAACGCCGCGGTCGTCAAGGTGCTGCACGAACGGATCGTCGACGGTGTGGCCAGGCGGTCCGTGGTGTCCCACTTCAACAAGGCCACCAAGGGCCGCCTGGTCCGCGCGCTGGCCACCGACGCGGCCGCCCCGGACTCGGTGGACGAGCTGGTCACCGCACTGCGCGACCTGAAGTTCACGGTCGAGGAGCGTCCCGGCCCGGCCGGGCGGGCCCGTCAGCTCGAGGTGATCGTCACCGAGCTGTAGCTCACTCGGTGCTTGGCTCACTCGGTGCTTGGCTCACTCGGCGCTTCTCAGCTCACTCGGCGGACACGATGTCCACGACGAACCGCAGGTCGCCCTGCTCCGGGCCGTAGGCGAGGGCAGCCGGCACGTCCAGCTGGATCCGGCTGCCCACCTTCTGCCCGGGGACGGCCTGGTCCCAGCCCGGGATCAGCTGGCCGACGCCGATCTGGGCGGAGAACGGCTCGGAAACGCCGTTCTTCCACGACGAGTCGATCTGCTCGCCGGTGAGGTAGTTGATCACCTTGTAGTTGACCGTGATGGTCTGACCGGCCTTGACCTTCTCACCGGTCCCCGGCACCAGCTCCTTGACGGTCAGCGCGGTCACCGCACCGGTGCCGGGCTGCACGTCGGGCTCCTGGGAGAGAGCGGCCGAACCGCCGGCCGCCGCGGTGGAGGCCGCGGCCGAAGGCTCGGCCGAGGGCGGCACGGGCGCGGCCGGCTGGGTCGTCGCCGTGGGCTGCGACGCGACCGGCGCCTCGCTGCTGCCGTCACGGACCACGAAGAACACCCCTACCAGCACCGCGACGACGAGCGCGCCGCACAGCACACCGGCGATGGCCTGGCTTCGGCGCTTGTTGTCACTCATTCGCAAAACCCCTAGGTGTCGGAGACTCCGGACACGCTACTCAACGATGTGACAGAGACAACGCGGAACCTCCCCCGAATCGCCGATGGGGATGATCAACCGTAAGGTCCCCTCCCGCCTCCCCCTCTTCACCCCGGCCGCACGGGATGAGATCGTTTAGCGCCCCTGTCCCGACGCCGCACTGGAGGATCCTTGCCTCTGCTCGATCCCGGAGCGCGGCGGGAGTACCTCGAACCGGCCGCGGTGATCCTGGCCGGCGTCCTCGCCGTCGTGGTGTTCGGGCTGTTCATGCACGCCCGCGCGAACAGCGGCGGGCAGTCCGGTGAACCGGATCCGATCGCCGTGCCCACCACGACCGCCGACCAGATCCCGATCCCGCTGCCCAGCGCGAGCCTGCCGCCGTCGGTGGTGCCGGTCGACGCGATCTCGATCGAGCGGGTGCCGGTCGCCGGAATTGTCGACCTGGCCGCCGAAGGCACGATCGACTGGGTGCACTGGGGCGAACAGGGCCGGTTCTCGCTGGAACGCGACGCCGGCGGGGAGTTCGCCATCCTGGAGGGCACGCCCACCGCGCCCCGGGTCCGGCACACCTCCAGCCCGCAGCGGTTCACCTGGCGCGGCGGCGAGCCGATGGCCAAGACCTCCGGCGTGACCAGCGGAATCAACACCTGCGGCGCCGGCAACGGCTTCACCGTCACGGCGCCGGCCGGGACCGGCCGCAACGTCCTGACCGTGTACGTCGGGGCGATCCGCGCCCGCGGCGACATCCGTATCAAACTGTCCACCGGCGGCGAGCCGGTCACCGACATCCTCGAGAATCGAGAGCCGACGATGACGACCGCTGCCTATGTCATCTCCTATCAAGCCTCCGGAACTGGCAAGATCTCGGTCGAGTGGATCACCGGCGCAACCTTCGACGACAAGTGCGGCGGAGTGTCCCTGCAGGCCGCAACACTGAGCTGACCTGCGGAAACTCTCTACATTCGAAAGGGGAACCCTGTGTTCGCGGGCTGGGGATCGCGGGTCGCCCGCCTCCGTTGGCCGGTGCTGATCGTCGCGCTCGTCGCGGTGCTCGGCGCGGGTGTGTGGGGCTTCGGCGTGTTCGGTCAGCTCACCGAGGGCGGGTACAACGACCCGAGCAGTGAGTCGGCCCGCGCCGCCGAGGTGGTCGCCGCCGCCACGAAGGGCCAGAGCGGCGACGTCATCGCCATCTACACGCCGGACCAGGGCACGATCGACGACCCCACGCTCGGCAAACGGATCAAGGACCGGCTCGCCGCGCTGCCGAAGTCGGCCGTCACCACCCAGACGTCGTACTGGGACCAGAAGGCGCCGGCCTTCGCCGCCGAGGACAAGTCCAGCGGCGTCGCGGTGGTCAGCCTGGTCGGCTCCGACGACGCCGCGAAGATGGAGTCGTACGCCGAGATCGAGGACTCGTTCGCGGTGCCCGGGGCGCACGTGCAGCTCGGCGGCGGCATCCCGCTCGCGCACGCCTCGTCCGAGCGCTCGACCGAGGACCTGGCCTTCGCCGAGATGGTGTCGCTGCCCATCGTCCTCATCCTGCTGCTGGTCATCTTCGGCTCGCTGGTCGCCGCCTCGCTGCCGGTGCTGGTCGGCGGCTGCGCGGTCCTCGGCTCGCTGGGCGTGCTGCACCTGGTCGCGCTCAACCACGAGGTCAACTCGTTCGCCGTCAACGTGGCCAGCCTCCTCGGTCTCGGCATGGCGATCGACTACGGGCTGTTCATGGTCGGCCGGTTCCGTGAGGAGCAGGCCGACCACCCCACCGCCGAGGCCGTCCGCCGGACCGTGGCCACCGCCGGCCGTACCGTGGTGTTCTCCGCCACCCTGCTGATGACCGCCCTCGCCGGGCTGCTGCTGTTCCCGCAGGGCTTCCTCAAGAGCCTCGCGTACGGCGGGCTCGCCGCCGTCTTCCTCGCCATGCTGCTGTCGCTCACCCTGCTGCCGGCGCTGCTCGCCGTCCTCGGGCCGCGCGTCGACTGGCTCCCGGTGCGCCTTCCGTTCGCGGCCCGCACCGGCACCGGCGGCTGGCAACGGCTCGCCCAATGGGTGCTGCGCCGGCCGGTGCTCGTCGCCGTACCCATCCTGATCGCCCTTCTGGTCCTGGCGTGGCCGATCACGGACGCCCGCTTCGGCGAGAACGACGAGCGTCAGCTGCCCGCCGGGGACCCGTCCCGGGTCGCGGTGGAGACGCTCAAGGCCGACTATCCGCAGTTCAGCGCGGACGGCGTACAGGTCGTCGTCCGATCCGCGAACGGTGCGAAACCGGACGTCGAGGCCTTCACCGACGCGGCCGGAAAGGTCGCCGGCGTCACCGAGGTGACCGCGACCGGCGGCAACGGCGAGGACGTCGTGGTGCTCACCGCCGACCTCGACAGCACCGACTCGTTCAGCACCGAGGCCCGGCAGGCCGTCGAGGACCTGCGCGCCCTCCCCGCACCGGCCGGCGCCGAGACACTCGTCGGCGGCGTCACGGCCCGCAACGTCGACAGCCTCGCCGCCATCGCGGACGAGCTGCCCGTCATGATCGCCCTGCTGGTCGGCGCGACGCTCGTGCTGATGTTCCTGGCCTTCGGCTCGATCCTGCTGCCGATCAAGGCGGTCGTGATGAGCGCGCTCAGCCTCACCGCCACGTTCGGCGTCCTCGTGTTGATCTTCCAGGAGGGGCACGGGGCGTCCCTGCTCGACGTCACACCGACCTCGCTGGAAGCCGGCATCGTCGTACTGATGGCCGCCGTCGTGTTCGGCCTCTCCACCGACTACGAGGTGTTCCTGCTCTCCCGGATGGTCGAGGCCCGGCTGCGCGGCGCCACCACCGACGAGGCGGTCACCATCGGCCTCACCCGTACCGGCCGGGTGATCAGCGCGGCCGCCCTGCTGCTCATCGTCGTCACCGGCGCGTTCTCACTGTCGTCGGTCAGCACCATGCGCTTCATCGGCGTCGGCATGATCATCGCCCTGGTGCTGGACGCCACCGTCGTCCGGGTGCTGCTCGTGCCGTCCGTGCTCGCCCTGCTCGGCGACGCCTCGTGGTGGGCGCCGGGACCGCTGCGGCGTCTCCAGGAACGGGCCGGGCTCGCCGAATACGCGGGCGAGGAGGAACCTACCGGGCGTCATGCCTACCGGCCGCCGGCCCTCGACGGCACCGTGGTCAGCCGGGCGCTGCCAGCCGCGCCCGCGCAGGCGGCGCTGCCCGCTGCCGCCTCGCCCGAGGGCATGGTCCTCGACTACGAGGCGTTCCTCGAATACATCTCCGAGAAGGAGAACGGGACCGCGCCCTTCGACTTCCCGCTGCCGGGCTCGACGACCGTCGCCCTTTCCACCATCACCGGTACGCCCGGCGAATCGTCCCCGAACGCGGAACCGTCCGCCCCGCCCGCCGACGGTCCGGCGGGCGGCACTCCGCCGTCCGACGGCGCCGCGGTCGACGACGTGTCTCCGCCCGACGGCGCTGTGGCCGACGACGCCCCTCCGTCCGACGGCGCTGTAATCGGTGACGCCGTTTCGTCCGACGGCACTGTGGTCGATGACGCCGTTTCACCCGATGATGCCTTTTTGTCCGCTGCCGCCTCGGTCGACGACGCCCACTCGTTCGACGGCGCCGCGGTCGGCGGGGGCCCTTCCTCCGGCGACCCCGTGGTCGAGGGCGCCCACTCGCTCGGCGGCCCCACGGTCGACGATGCCCTTTCGCCCGACGACGCCGCGGTCGACGCCCTCTCGTCCGCCGGCCCCGCGGCCGAGGGCGCCTTCTCGTTCGACGGCCCCGCGGTCAACGACGCCCTCTCATCCGATGACCCCGCGGTCGACGACGCACCTTCGCCCGGCGACGCCTTCTCGTCCGCTTCGCCCGGCGACGCCTTCCCGTCCGCTTCGCCCGGCGACATTTTCTCGTCCGCCGATGCCCTCTCGTCCGCCGACGCCTCGGTAGACGACGCCCTCTTGCTCGGCGACCCCGTGGCCGATGGCGCCCTTTCGGCCAGCGACGCCTTCTTGTCCGCCGACGCCTCGGTCGACGACGCCCACTCGTTCGACGGCGCCCACTCGTTCGACGGCGCCGCGGTCGTCGGTGGCCCGGCCGAGCCGGCGGAGGGCTCGATCGCCGATGGTGGCGCCGCGGCATCGACCGGGGATGACCTGCACGGGGTCGAGGATCTCCCGGTCCTCAGCGGCGGCGGCGAGTCGCCCGAGCTGACCGAGGAGCCGATCACCTTCGCGGCCGTCGAGGACGCCCTCACTCCGACCGACCCGCTGTCCGCGGACCTCTCCCGCATCGCGTCCGGCGAACTGGAACCCGCCGAGCTGGCACCCTCCCTCGACGACGGCGCCGCTCTCGAGCCGGTCGACTCCGACGCCATCTGGGCCGAGGTCGAGGCAACCCTGGCCGCCGGAGCGGAGGCCGCGAACGTCGAGGTCCCCGTCCTGGAACCGACCTTCGACGAGTTCGGGGTCTCGGCCACGCACCTGCCCACCCAGCCCACCCAGCCCAACGAGCCGGACGAGGCCGACGAGCCCAACGAGCCGGACGAGGCCGACGAGGCCGACGAGGCCGACATCTCGGCGACCCAGGTCATTCAGCTGCCGACCTCGATGGAGGAATCCACCGAGGAGACGGTCTCGGCCGAGTCGGACATTCAGGACGAGACACCGGTGTTCGGCGAGGCGGCGACCGAGCCGACGACCGAAACGTTCGCCCAGACCCCGGACGTCGCTCCCCTCCAGAGCGCGACGGCACCCGTCACCGCCACCGAGGCCCCGGCACTGGACCCGTTCTCGTGGCGTGCCGATCCGAGGCTGGCCAACCTCGCCGCGCCGGGTTCCGAGTCCTTCTCCTGGCTGGTCCGCCCCACCGAACCGAGCGGTGCCCCCACCGGCCACACCACGCCCACGACACCCGGCGACATCGCCGTCCAGGCCTCGGCTACGGCCGAAGCCGCCGCGGCTTCCGGGGTGGTGGAGACCAGCGGTGCCGCCGAGTTCGGTGCCGCTTCGGGTAGTTCGGGCATGGATGGCTACGGGTCCACGTCCCGGCCGGATGCCACGCTTCCTCACCCACTCGCTGACAGGACCGGGCAGCGACGACCGCAGACTCTCGACGACTGGCTGGCCACCTCTCGCCCGCAGTCTCTCGGCGACCTGCCCACGACCGGTGCACGCCGCCCGGAAGCCCTCGACGAGTGGCTGACCACCACGTCGAGCGGAACTCCGGACACCGAGGTCACCACCCCGCCCCCCGCCGGCGGCCCGGACACGGCCTCGACGAGCCCTTCCTCCGAAGACCCCAGTTGGAACGCCGAAGACCCCAGTTGGAACGCCGGAGACCCCAGCCGGGCTGCCGGAGACCTTGGCTGGGATGCCGGAGAGCCCGGTCAGAACCCCGACGACGAGCCCGGCCGGGATACCAAGGCCGGTCTCTCGACTGAACCCGCGCAAGCCGCCAACGCCACCGCCCCGGCTACAGACCGGGATAGCACCGAATATTCACGTGAAACGGACGACACCGCGTCGAGGCCCCGGGATCTCCCCGATGCTGTGGGGGCGGGAGTCGTGCGGCCCGAAGCCACCGACGCGAACCGGGAAGCTGAGGAAGGCGCCGTTCCCACGAACGCCGAGCCCCCCGCGGCGGAGACCGAACGGGCGACGTCCGAAGACCGCCTCGCGGAGCCCACAGCGGCCGACGTTGCTGGTCAGCAGACGCCCGAACCCGTGACGGAGAGCCCGCAGGCGGACCACGAGCCGCTGACCGTCGCGGATCCGATCACCGAACCCGAGCCGACGACGGAACAGGTCACTGAACCCGAATCGGCGGCGGAACCGACAGACGAACCCCGGTCTGCGACGGAACCGATCGCCGAGGAGATCGACGAGGCAGAGGCGGTCCGCCACAGCGACGGGTCCGACGTCGCAGCAGGCGTGGTCAGCGACGAGGCGATTCCTGCACAGGCTGAACCCGCCGTCGCGGAGGGGACCGAAACGACCATCACCCCGGAGCAGCCCACCGCTACCGTGCCGCACGCCGACGAACAGTTCGATGAGCCGACCGCGCTGGTCGAGGAGTACACGGACGTCGAACCCGCCCGGCCGAGCGTGACAACCGCGGAAACGACAGCCGATGGAGGCGCGGTGACGGATGAGGCGGCCGCGACTTTCGCTGATCAGGATGCAGTGCTCGACGATCTCCCGGCCGCGGAGGCCGGGGACGCCGAGGTGACCGACGAACCGGCAGCGGAACCGGTGACCCTCGAACCCGTCACGGCGAACGGCAGCGCAGCGATCATCGCCGAGCCGGCCGGCGAGACCCCCGCAGCCGTCACAGAAACGGTCAGCGAGACTCCCGCGGTCATCACGGAGCCGGTCAGCCCGGTAATCCCCAGGCAGGGTCGCCGGCCGCGGACGCTCGACGACCTGCCGGCCGCTGTGTGGAGTGAGGACGGTCAGCCGGTGGGACGCCGGCCGGAGACGCTCGACGACCGGCTTCGCGGGGCCGGGCGCCCGGCCACGCTGGCGGATCACCTCTCCGACAACGGCGGGGTCGGACGCCGTCCGGCGAACGCGGGCCCGGCCTGGGTCGCCGGTTCGGGCGAGCATCCGTACGATCGGCAGACCCGCCGTCCGGCTTCGCTGGCCGACCACCCGGGCCCGGCGCGGCCCGCTCGGGAGGCTGTCGCCGAGGAGCCGGAGCCTGGTTCCGCATCGAGTCCGTCCTGACCCACGGGCAGTTCCCGGCCGGCAAACGGCCTGATCTTGCCGAGCTGGTCGTGAGAGGTGTCTCAACGCCGTTGATACACCTCTGAGGGCCAGCCGGACAAATCAACCACGGCGCGAAACGAACGGCGGGTGTCTGCCGCGGGCGGTGAACGCCGTACCACTGACCGAAGAGTGCTCGCATGGATGCCACCGTCGGCCGATAGGAGCGCCGGTAAGTACAGTGCGTGCGGGTAGGAACCAGAGGGGGACGTAGGAATGACCGGAGACCCGGGCGCCGTCAGTGTGGATCCGGACCGGCTCGCGGTGTGTCTCGCGGTCCTGGCCGAGGTGGAGGCGTTGTCGCCGGACCACCCGGACGCGGTGACCGTGCGGCGGGCGACCGCCGGACTGTTCAAGACGGTGAAGTTGCAGCGGCGGCGCGATCGCCGGCAGGCGGTGCTGGCCAGCGACCGGGCGGTGACGGAGGCGACGGCCACCGGGGCGCCGGGGCGGATCGACGACGAGACGGCGGGCATTCCGCTGCGCAGCACGGTGCGCGGCGCCACGGCGGGTGTGCTGAAGCAGGCGCGCGGCTGTTACGTCTGCAAGCAGCGGTTCACCGTGGTGGACGCGTTCTATCACCAGCTCTGCCCGCAGTGCGCGGAGACGAACCACGCGAAGCGGGACGCCCGTGCCGACCTGACCGGGCGGACGGCGCTGCTCACCGGCGGGCGGGCCAAGATCGGCATGTACATCGCGCTGCGCCTGCTGCGCGACGGCGCGGATCTGACGATCACGACGCGGTTCCCGCATGACGCGGTCCGCCGTTTCACGGCGATGCCGGACAGCGCGGACTGGCTGCACCGGCTTCGGGTGGTGGGCATCGATCTGCGGGACCCGGCCCAGGTGGTGGGTCTGGCCGAGTCGGTGGCGTCACGCGGGCCGCTGGACATTCTGATCAACAACGCGGCCCAGACGGTACGGCGTACGGCCGGCTCCTATGCGGCGATCGCCGCCGCCGAGGCCGAGGCACTGCCCGGCGGGAGCCTGCCGGAGCTGGAGTATTTCGGCACAGCGGGCGCGTCCCCGGCGGCCGCTCTGACCTCCGGCGTGACCGAGTTGACGCCTCAGCAGATCACCGAGATGGCGCTGACGGCCCGCTCGGTGGCGATCGACGCGGGCGGCCTGGTGCCGGACACCACGCCGACGAACAGCTGGAGCGACCGGGTGCACGAGGTCGACCCGCTGGAGTTGCTGGAGGTGCAGCTCTGCAACGTGACGGCGCCGTTCATCCTGGTGAGCAGGCTGCGCCCGGCGATGACGGCGTCGAAGTTCCCGAGGCGGTACGTGGTGAACGTCTCCGCCATGGAGGGGATCTTCGCCCGCGGCTACAAGGGCGCCGGGCATCCGCACACCAACATGGCGAAGGCCGCGCTGAACATGCTGACCCGGACCAGCGCGGACGACCTGTTCGCCGACGGGATTCTGATGACCAGCGTCGACACCGGCTGGATCACCGACGAGCGCCCGCATCCGACGAAGATGCGGCTGCACGAGGAGGGCTTCCACGCCCCGCTCGACCTGGTCGACGGCGCGGCCCGGGTGTACGACCCCATCATCCGCGGTGAGCGTGGCGAGGACGTGTACGGCTGCTTCTTGAAGGACTACGCGCCGGTCGCCTGGTGAGGGTACGCCGAACGGGCCGCACCTCGAGATGGTGCGGCCCGTTCGCGTGATCACTTGATCTTGTGCTGGTCCTTGAGGTTCAGTGCACCCAGCGGGCTCATGTGCTTGTCGTGTGCCTTGTGTGCCTTGTATGCCTTGTCTTGCTTGTCGTACTTGTTCGACTTGTAGACCTTGTCAGACTTAACCGACTTGTCGATCTTGCCAGCCTTGTACCACGGGCCGACCCTGTCGACATCCACGTCCACGTCCACGTCGTACCCGTACCCGACGCCGTTGCCATAGCCGAGGCCGTTGCCGTACCTGAACCCGTTCAGGCCGGCGCCCCAGCCGAGCCCGTTCACACCGTGGCCGTACCTGAACCCGACGCGGTTACGGAACGGGTTGTCGTAGCCGCCGACCCCGATGTTGTAAGTGTTCCCGTACAGGTAGTTCGGGCGGTACGGCCAGTTGCCTTGCCATCCGTTCCAGCGGTTCCAGGACCAGTAGTCCCTCTGGACCTGGAGGACCCAGATCCGGCCCCAACGGACATCCCACGCCGGTACGCAGTCGAAGTTCCCCCACGCGCCGGCCCGGGAGACCCAGGCACCTGCGTTGCGGCACGCCCACGGGTTGTTGTAGACACCGACGACATAATCGTCGTCCCAGCCCACGTTCCAGTCCACGCCCCAGCCGCTCGTCACGGTCTTGGAGCTGGGCGACTGGTCGGCGCCGGGCGCCGCCTGGGCGGGCGCGATTCCGAGCATCGCACCGGCCGCCAGGGTCATGCCCGCTAGAGCCAACATCCGCTTTGCGTTTTTCATTGTCACACCTTTTCAGGACAAATCGCCATGACGTCCGTAGCTCATCATGGGGCCCCGAGAGGAATCTGGCGTTTACCGGAATGTCGGCCGTTTGGCCGACCCGGAGAGTGGCCGTAAAGGCAGTAACGGAACGATTGCGTTTAGCTCAAAAAGAACAGCTGACCAGCGGAAATGCTGTTTTCGAGGCAGCCCGCACGCTCACTTGGCGGCGGTTCTGAAACGTCGCGCCGATGACGATAAAACGGTCATAAGGTAACAAAATCGGCACCGTCTCCATCAGGCAGTGCACGGTAGGCGGGACGCAGCACCTCGACAATCGCGCGGCCATGATGGGCAAGCCCCGGAGCATCCAACTGATCGAGAAGAGCATCCGGCCGCAGGCCACCATCCCGCTCTCCTGTCCCCGCTCCACTCACCCCTCGCCCACTCGCCCCGGGCCCATCGAACCCACGCCCACCCGCCCCGGTCCTATCCGGCCCACGCCCACCCGGCCCAGGCCCACCCGGCCCACGCCCACCCGGCCCAGGCCCACCAGATCCATGCCCGCCCGGCTCTCGCCCACTCGGCTCAGCCACCGATCCGGCTTCGCCAGGATCTGTCCGCCCCCAGAAGGCAACCGGATCGGCGGCCGCGGCCCAGACCGCCGCCGCACTTCCGGCCACATCGGAACCCTTCGCCCGACTGGCGGCCGAGCCGAAGCCACTCGCCGCACCACCGTCCGAACCGGAACCGGCCGCACCGCCGACCGGGTCGAAGATGCCCGCCGCACCGCTGGCCGCGCCCGCCGCACCGCCGGCCGGGACGGGAGCGCCCGCCCCGGCGAGACCTGCCGAGCCTTCGCGCGCGGCCGCGCCGGGACCGATCGCGTCGACGGCCGCCGCCTCGCGCAGCCGCCGCAAGCGCATCAGGAGTTCGTCGCGTGGCCGGCCCCGCCAGGTGAACACCTCGAACGGATCGGCCTCGAAGGCGCGGGCCAGGGCATAGCAGGTGGCGGCCAGGTGGGCGCACGGCATCGGCCAGCGCTCGCACGTGCAGTCCATCGCCACCTCGTCGAGCGACAGCGGCAACAGGCTCAGCCCGGTCTCGGCGAAGACGGCCTCGATCCCGCCGGGCATCCGCCCGTCGAGGAGATCGGCCACGAACCGCGCCTCGGCGACCAGCGCCGTCTCCACCCGTGCCCACTCGGACGCTCCGAAGGCACGGACCGCGATCCGGGCCCGGAAGGCGACCGGATCGTCCGGCCCGCGAACCAGTGCGACGACCAGGCTGCCGGAGACGGTGAGGCTGCGCACGTGCCCGGCCCGCTCGTCACGGCGCCCACGAGCGAAGGTCGGCCCCATCCGCAGGGCCTCGAACATGCCGAGGAAGGCCAACGGAAACTCAGCCACCGAACACCTCCACCCGCGACGGAAAGCCACACCTGAGGTCGGTCACGAACTCCTCCGGAGTAAGGACGACCAGGTCGCCACACCTGAGGTCGGTCACGAACTCCTCCGGAGTAAGGACGACCAGGTCGCCACACCTGAGGTCGGTCACGAACGCCTCCGGAGTAAGGACGACCGGGTCACCACACCTGAGCTCAGTCAACGATCGCCTCCGGGGCCAGGGCGAACAGGTCGCGCAGGTCCTGAGTGGAGAGCGCGCTCAACCACCCCTCGCCGGCCCCGACCACGCGCTCGGCCAGGACTCCCTTGTCGGCCAGCACACGGTCGATCCGCTCCTCCAGGGTGCCGAGGCAGACCAGCGTGTGCACATGGACGTCACGTCGCTGGCCGATGCGGAACGCGCGGTCGGACGCCTGGGTCTCGGTCGCCGGGTTCCACCAACGGTCCACATGCACCACGTGGTTGGCGGCGGTCAGGTTGAGCCCGGTGCCGCCCGCCTTCAGCGACAGCACGAACACTCCCGGCCGGTCGGCCCGCTGGAACTCGGCGACCATGGCGTCCCGGGCGCCCCGCGGCGTGCCGCCGTGCAGGTAGCGCACCGGCACCCCGAACCGGGCCGCCAGATGCGGGGTGAGCATCGCGCCGAACCGGGCGAACTGGGTGAAGCACAGCAGGCTCTCGCCGGCGCCGAGCGCGTGGTCGACGATCTCCTCCAGCCGGTCGACCTTGCCGGAACGGCCGGCCAGCGGCGAGTTGTCCTTGAGCAGCAGCGCCGGGTGCACACACGCCTGTTTGAGTTTCGTCATGGCGGCCAGCACCAGGCCCTTGCGCCACTTCTCGCCAGGTTCGGCGAGCCGCTCCAGCAGGTCGTCGAGGACCGCGCGGTAGAGGCTGACCTGTTCGGTGGTCATCCCGCAGAGGTGCCGGACGTGCCGTTTGGTGGGCAGGTCGGCGGCGATGCCGTGATCCGCCTTGGTCCGCCGGAGCAGGAACGGCCGGGTCGCCTGGCGCAGGCGGGCCGCGGCGTCCTCGTCCGCGTAGCGCTCGATGGGGACCGCGAACCGGGCCCGGAACGTGTGCGCCGACGCCAGCAGGCCCGGATTGGCGAAGTCGAGAATCGACCAGAGCTCGGCCAGCCGGTTCTCCACCGGGGTGCCGGTCAGCGCGATCCGGTTGCGGGCCGGGAAGCGGCGCACGGCGCGGGCCGTCGCTCCCCCGCTGTTCTTGATGTGCTGTGCCTCGTCGAGCACCACCCGATCCCACGAGACGGCGGCCAGCGCGTCGGCGTCGCGGACGGCTGTCGCGTAGGTGGTGAGCACGATGTCGGCCCCGGCGGCCAGGACGGCCGGCTCCTCCCGGTCGGCGCCGTGCAGCACCCGCACCCGCAGACCGGGCGCGAACCGGGCCGCCTCACGCTGCCAGTTGCCCAGCACCGACAGCGGGCAGATCAGCAGCGCCGGCCCCGCCCGGTGGTGCAGCAGCAGCGCCAGCAGCTGCACGGTCTTGCCGAGGCCCATGTCGTCGGCCAGGCAGGCGCCGAGCCCCAGCGAGTCGAGGAAGGCCAGCCAGGAGAAACCGCGCACCTGGTACGGCCGGAGCGTCCCCACCAGACCGTCCGGCGGATCGAGCACCTCGAGCCGCTGGTCGAGCCGGCCGGTGAGCAGGTCGGCCAGCCAGCCCTCGCCGCGCGCGTCGGTCACCGGCAGCGGCAGATCCTCGGGCGGCAGCAGGCGCATCACCCGCAGCGCGTCGCCCGCGGTCATCCGCCCGCCGCCCCGTTTCAGGAACGCCAGCCCGGCGGCCAGCCGCGCCGGGTCCAGGAAGACCCACCGGCCGCGGAGCCGGACCAGCGGCACCTTGGCCTTCGCCAGGTCGGCCAGGTCGTCCTCGGTGAGGGTGCGGCCGCCGAGCGCCAGGCCCCAGCGGTAGTCGACCAGCTCCCGCAGCCCGACCGCACGGTCGCGCAGCACCTGCGAGACCGGGTCGCGGCCGCGCACCTCCAGGGACAGCCCGAGGCTCGGCCGGCGGCGCCACCAGGCGGGCAGGAGAATGCCGTAACCCGCCTCCTCCAGCACCGCGGCGTGACTCAGGAAGCGGTGGGCGCCCTCGGTGTCGAGCAGCATCTCGCCCGGGTGGACACCGCGCAGCGCCTCGGCCAGGTCGGGGTAGAGCCGGGCGGCCCGGCCCAGGCCGGCGAGCAGCCGCTCCTGCGGCTGCGAGGTCCAGCGGCGCAGCGGGGCCGACCGGTCCCGCCAGACCTGGGCGGCCGGCACCAGCACGCTCGGCTCGTCGACCGCCTGGAGCAGGAACTCGAGACGCCACGCGTCCTCCGGCAGCGGCACCTCGTCGGGCATCACCGGCTCGTGCTCGCGGGGATCGCTCAACCGGAAGCAGACCCGCACCTCGGCGCCGCGCGCGGCCTGCTCGAACCAGGCGCCGAGCCGCCCGGCCAGCTCGTCGGCGAGCGCCGGGGTGGCGTCGAACTCCGGCTCCCCGGTCAGTGCGGCGAGCCAGCCGTAGTCGGCCAGGGTGACCCCGGCCTCGGCCAGCCGGGTCCGCACGAGCCCGTCCACCAGCCGCTCCAGCGCCACCGCGAAGGGGTCGCCGCCGGTCTCCGGCCGCTCGGCACGGCAGGCCGGTGGCATCCGGTTGAGCAGCGCGGAACGGCGGACCGCGTCGGCGCCGGACAGCACCGGCTGCCAGCGGGCCGAGGGACGTGGGCCCTCGATCCGGACGACCGGGAGCACCCGCCCCCGCCGGACCAGGCTCGCCGCGAACCCGCACAGCTCGACCAGCCACTCCACCGAGGGCGCGGCCCGGCCCTCGAACTCGGCCACCAGATCGACGTCGAGGAACGGCACCACCGCCAGCGGCACCCGCCACTGCCGGGCCCGTGGTGTGCCCCGGCGTGGTGGCAGCCCGAGATGCGGCGAGGCCAGCGGCCCGGCGCCGGTCGAGGGCAGCACCATCGTGGCCGTGCCGCCGTCACCGGCCGGCAGCTCGGCGGACGGCACCGCGAACGGATGCTCCGGCGCCGCCCCGCGCCCGGCGGCGCCGTGACCCGCGGCCGTGCCGTCCTCACCCCAGAGGGCCAGCGCCCCATCCGGCCGGAGGAGCCCGTGCAGGACCCGAACCCCGGCCGCGCCCGCGCGGACCACCTCGCTCATGCCGCCGACTCTAGGCCGCCCCTCTGACACTTCCGGGCCCCGGAGACGCCCCCGGCACGCGCGGCGTAACCAGCGTCACTCCACGGTCCAGGCGGCGGCGAGCCGACGTCACTCCACGGTCCAGGTGATCACCGGTGGGCGGACCCGGGCGCAGAGCGGCCCACCGTCGACATCGGTCAGGCCCAGGCGGCCGACCAGCACCCTCGGCACGCCGCTGCGGGCACGGTCGGACCTGTAGCCCGTACCGGAGAACGGGGTTGGGAAAGCGGGACCACCGATCACCGTGAGCAACGCCGAGCGGGTGACGTCACGCGGCGCTAGTGTGCGTTCATGGAGGGTGCCGGCGGGGCGTGGTGTGACGGCGCCCTGCTGCGGTTCCGCTATCGCGACCCGCGGCGGCGGCTGGCCGGGGTGCGGGTGCTCTCCTCGGCGTTCCGCGCCGATCTGGCCTATCGTCCCGAGCTGAAGACCTGGGAGCTGTGCCGGGAGCGGCCGCCGCTGTGGCGGCTGGAGTACCGGCTGGAGCTGGTCCACACGGACGGCAGCCGCAGCGAGGAGGGGCCGCTGGAGCTGCGCTGCCCCGGCTACACCGAGCCGGAGTGGCTGACCGCGCCGGCGGGGCCCGGGGTGTGGCGGCGGTTGCGGCTTCCGGTCCTGGGAGCGGCGCGGGTGTGGTCGCCGGACAGAACAGCCGGGCGGGCGGCGGCCGGGCGGGTGCTGGTGGCGCACGACGGCGCCGACTACGACCGGCTGGGTGCGCTGGGCCGGTTCGCGGCGACTTCTCCGGTGCCCTTTCACCTGGTGCTGCTGCCGGCTCGACGGCGGGAGGAGTGGTTCTCCGCCGATCCCGGCTATGCCGCGCTGCTCGGCTGCCGGGTCCTGCCGCGGATCAGGGCCGCTCTCGACGCCGGCCCGGTGATCGGCGCCGGGGTGAGTCTCGGCGCGCTGGCCATGCTGCACGCCCAGCGCTCGCGTCCGGATGGTTTCGCGGGCCTGTTCCTGCAGTCGGGCAGCTATTTCCAGCCCCGGTACGACCGGCAGGAGTCCGGCTTTCCGAGATGGGGGCGGGTGGTCCGGTTCACCGGCCGGATGCGTGCCGCGTCCACCGGCCCGGCCGTGCCGGTGACGCTGACCTGCGGCGCCGCTGAGGAGAATCTGGCCAACAACCAGGACATGGCGGATTTCTTGCGGAAACAGGGGTATCCCGTGGCGTTCGCGGAGAATCCGGACGCCCATACGTGGACCGGATGGCGTGACGCTCTGCACCCGCACCTGACCGATCTCCTGCGACGGGTGTGGCCGGACTGACTCGAGAAGAAGGGGAGACGACGTGGCCGACGTCGAGCACACCATCGGAATGCTGCTGGGCACCGAGGACGACTGGCCACGCGCCTACGAGTCGCTGATGCGGCGGCTCGGGCTGGTCACCGCGGCGGACGGGCGCACCCACCGGGCCCGGCCGGTACGCGTCACGATCGAGCCGTTCAACCTGCGCGACAAGCCACGGCACGACCTGGTCATCGACCGTCTGGCGTACTGGTACTACCACCCGCGGGAGTGGCTCAAGAAGATCGCGCTGATGGACGACGTCTACCTGTTGAACAGCCCGTTCACCTTCCAGTCGATGGAGAAGCACGCGGCCTACTGCGCCATGATGCGGCTCGGGCTGAAGGTGCCGGAGACGGTCCTGGTGCCGTACAAGAACCCCCTGGAGAACTCCCGGTGGGCCTACACGGCGGCCCGCTACAACCGGCCGTTCGACCTGGAGGCGACGGCGGCCGGGATCGGTTACCCGATGTGGATGAAGCCGTACGACGGGGGCGCCTGGGTCGGGGTGTCGAAGATCCGCGATCAGGAGGAGCTGCACTCGGCGTACGACGCGTCCGGCGAGCGGCTCATGCACCTGCAGGCGTCGGTGGAGGGCTACGACGTCTTCGCCCGGAGCCTGAGCATCGGCCCGGAGACGATGGTGATGAGGTTCCGCCCGGAGCAGCCGATGCACGCCCGCTACGAGGTGGACCACGACTTCCTGTCGGCGGCCGCCGGCGACGAGGTGGTGACGATCTCCCGGCTGATCAACGCGTTCTTCCGGTGGGAGTTCAACAGTTGCGAGTCGCTGGTGCGCGGCGGCGACGTGCACCCGATCGACTACGCCAACGCCTGCCCGGACGTGTCGCTGACCTCGCTGCACTACTACTTCCCGTGGGCCATGACGGCGCTGGTGCGGTGGACGGTCTACTGCGTGGTGACCGGTCGGCGGCCGCGGCTCGACATGAACACGGCCGGATACTTCGCGATCGCGGACGATCCGGACCAGACGTACACCGAAAAGCTGGAAGGTTATCGGGAACTCACCGATGAGTACTTTGAAATAGAGAAATATCAGGAATTCTGTGGCAAGCACCTCGGAACCATCGACGGCATCGTGTACGACTGGGTCGACTCCGACGAGTTCCGGTCGCTGCTGCGCGAGACCGTCCGCGCCATGTACCCGGTGCACGAGCACGAGAAGTTCCTGGCGCACTTCGGCGGACTGATCGACGCATGGATCCGTGACCAGGGGCGTTGACGCCGTAACACATACGCAACCAATATGTGTCCATGCATCTATGGGAGCGCTCCCGCACGATAGCGGCAATCACCGCACTCATGATCGCCGGCGCCGCGGCACCGGCCTACGCCGAAGAAGTCGAACAGGTCGTCAACGGCGGTTTCGACAACGGCGCCGACCCCTTCTGGGCCAACGGCGGCATGACCATCGAGCTGGTCGACGGCCGGGCCTGCGTCGACGTCCCGGGCGGCACCACCAACCGCTGGGACGCCGCGATCGGGCAGAACGACATCGATCTGGTCGCCGGGGAGACGTACCGGTTCAGCTTCGACGCCTCCGGCGACCCGGCCGGCCACGTGGTCCGGGCCATCACCGGCCTGTCGGTCAGCCCCTACGACACCTACTTCGAGCAGTCACCGGTCCTCGGCGGCCTCACCCACTACGAGTACACGTTCACCGCGAGCACCAGCACCGCGCAGGGCCAGGTCGCCTTCCAGGTCGGCGGCAGCCCGGACCCGTGGCGGTTCTGTGTGGACGACGTCTCGCTGGTCGGCGGCGTGCCGCCGGAGGTCTACGAGCCGGACACCGGGCCGCGCGTGCGGGTCAACCAGGTCGCCTACCTGCCGGACGGCCCGAAGGGCGCCACCCTGGTCACGGCCTCGACGACCGCGCTGCCCTGGGAGCTGCGCACCGGCGCCGGCACCGTCGTCGCCCGCGGAACCACGACGCCCCGCGGCACCGACGTGTCCTCCGGGCAGAACGTGCACACGATCGACTTCGGAAAATTCCGGAAGAACGCCACCGGGCTCACCCTCACCGCCGACGGCGAGACCTCACGGCCCTTCGACATCAGACCCGGGGCGTACGACCAGCTGCGCACCGACGCGCTCAAGTTGTACTACACCCAGCGCTCCGGCATCGAGATCCGTGACGACCTGCGACCGGGGTACGCCCGCCCGGCCGGTCACGTCGGCGCCGCCCCGAACCAGGGTGACGGCGCGGTGCCCTGCCAGCCCGGAGTCTGCGACTACACGCTGGACGTGCGCGGCGGCTGGTACGACGCCGGCGACCACGGCAAGTACGTCGTCAACGGCGGCATCTCGGTCTGGGAGCTGCTGTCGGAGTACGAGCACAACAAGGGCTCCCGCAAGGTGAACCTGACCATCCCGGAGAGCGGGAACCGCGTCCCGGACATCCTCGACGAGGCCCGCTGGGAGCTGGAGTTCCTGCTCAGCATGCAGGTCCCGGCCGGAAAGCCGAACGCCGGCCTGGTCCACCACAAGATCCACGACCAGGCGTGGACCGGCCTGCCGCTGCTGCCGCACCTCGACCCGCAGCCCCGTGAGCTGCACCCGGTCTCCACCGCGGCGACCCTGAACGTGGCCGCCACCGCCGCCCAGGCGGCCCGCCTCTACAAGCCGTTCGACGCGGCCTTCGCGGCCCGGGCGCTCGCCGCCGCGCGCACCGCCTACGACGCCGCCAAGGCGAACCCGGCCCTATACGCCCCCGCGTCCGACGGCACCGGCGGCGGCCCCTACAACGACGACAAGGTGACCGACGAGTTCTACTGGGCGGCCGCCGAGCTGTACCTGACCACCGGTGAGAAGCGGTACGCGACCGACGTCCTCGCGTCGCCGGAGCACACCGCCGACGTGTTCGGCCCGGTGGCGTTCGACTGGGCGGTCACCGCGGCCGCCGCGAAGATGGATCTCGCCCTCACCCCGAACCGGCTGCCCGGCCTGTCCACGGTGAAGGCCCAGGTCGTCAACGGCGCCGAGGAGTACCTCGCGGTCCAGAGGCAGCACCCGTACGGCGTCGGCTACGCGCCCACGAACAACGTCTGGGACTGGGGCTCCAGCAGCATCATCGCCAACAACCTGGTGGTGATCGCCGCGGCCCACCGGATCACCGGGAAGGACCGGTACCGCGACGGCCTGCTGACCGGCCTGGACTACCTGTTCGGCCGCAACGCCCTGAACATGTCCTACGTCACCGGCTACGGCGAGGTCAACGCGAAGAACCAGCACAGCCGCTGGTACGCCGCACAGCTCGACCCGTCGCTGCCGCACCCGCCGGCCGGCACCCTGGCCGGCGGGCCCAACTCGTCGATCCAGGACCCGGTCGCGCAGAACCTGCTCAAGGGCTGCACCGGCCAGTTCTGCTTCATCGACGACATCCAGTCCTGGTCCACCAACGAGCTCACCATCAACTGGAACGCGGCGCTCGCCCACCTGATCGGCTACGTCGCCGAAGACTGCTGAGTCCCCGGCTCGCCCTCCTCCCCAGGCTGCCGGAAGGGACCTTCGGGAGGAGGGCACCGTGCGCGCCCGGTCAGATGCGGTAGGGCTGGACCGGCTCGGCGGGCAGACCGAACAGGCCGGTCAGCCCGGTGATCCGCAGCTGCCGGTGGACGAACTCGTTCGGGTTGCGCAGCACGAAACGGGCGCCCAGATCACGGGCCGCCTCGTAGCCGGCGACCAGCATGCCGATGCCCATCGAGTCCATGAACGTGACGAACGTCAGGTCCACGATCATCAGCCGGGGACGGTCACGTTGGAGGGTCTCGAGCAGCACGCCCCGCAGCCCGTCGACCGTGGCCGCGTCGAGGCTGCCGCGCACCTCGACCACGAGCGCGCCGTCGGCCTGTCGCCGCGTGGTCATCACGGCCTCGCCCATCGTGCCCTCCGAGCCTGGCGAACTGCCCGTTCGCCCCACCGTACAACCCTCGCGGCTGCCCTCGCAGGCTGCCGCGCAAGACCGCGATCACGGCGCACAACGCGTACGCCGAAGGGGTTTTCCACGGCATGAACCGCAGAATCCGCAACCGGAGGAGGGGGTTTCGGCGCATCGCGCCGGTCCGCGGTCCGATGTGTCAATCTGACCTTGCGGCGTGCCGATCCCTGGACGACCGTGGCGGGCGACGGCGGCGGGGGCCGCCGGGGAGGAGGCAACCATGGCCAGGCACGGCATGTTCGCCACCCGTGACGTGGGATCGCTGATCAGCGGCACCACCGAGGAGGGCACCCGGCTCAAGAAGGCGGTGAGCGTCCGCCATCTCACCGCGATGGGCGTCGGGGCGATCATCGGCACCGGCATCTTCGTGGTCATCGGCGAGGGCTCGAGGATCGCCGGCCCGGCCGTCGTGCTGTCGTTCGTGCTGGCCGCGGTGGCGTGCGCGTTCTCCGCGCTGTCCTACGCCGAGCTGGCGTCGAGCATCCCGGTCTCCGGCAGCGCCTACACCTACGCCTACGCCACCCTGGGCGAGGTGGTCGCCTGGATCATCGGCTGGGACCTGATCCTGGAGTACGGGGTGTCGGTGGCCGCGATCGCGCTCGGCTGGGGCGGCAACCTCAACGCGTTCCTCGACGCGGCCTTCGGGTGGAGCCTGCCGACGGCGATCGCGGCGTCACCGGAGGACGGCGGGATCTTCAACCTGCCGGCCGTGGTAGTCGTCCTGGCGATCACGTTCCTGCTGGTCCGCGGGGTCACCGAGAGCCTCCGGGTGAACCTCGTGATGGTCGTGATCAAGCTGCTGGTGCTGACGTTCTTCATCGTGGTGGCGTTCGCGAACTTCGGGACCGGCAACTTCACCCCGTTCGCGCCGCACGGCGTGGACGGGATCACCTCGGCCGCGGCGATCATCTTCTTCGCGTACATCGGGTTCGACGCCGTGTCGACCGGCAGCGAGGAGGCCCGCAACCCGGCGCGCGACCTGCCGCTGGCCATCATCGGGTCGCTGGTCGTCTGCACCGTCTTCTACGTGCTGACCGTGATCGGCGCGATCGGCATCGCCACCCCCGAGCAGATGTCGGCCAGCGACGCCCCGCTCGCCGCCGCCCTCGACCAGGGGGCCGGGCTGAACTGGGCGGCCGCGGTCCTGGCGCTCGGGGCGGTGGTCGCGATCACCAGCGTGGTCCTGGTGATCTTCTACGGCCAGACCCGGATCTTCTTCGCCATGTGCCGCGACGGCCTGCTGCCCCGGCGCCTGGCCGCGGTCAATCAGAGGTACGGGACTCCGGCGCGGCTGACGATCATCCTGGGTGTGTCGATCTCGATCCTGGCGGCGTTCGTCCCGCTGGGCACCATCGTCGAGCTGGTCAACATCGGCACGCTGTTCGCCTTCGTCCTGGTCAACATCGGCGTGATCGTGCTGCGCCGGACCCGGCCGGACATGCCCCGCCCGTACCGGGTCCCGTGGGTGCCGGTGCTGCCGCTGATCGGCATCGCCTTCGCCGTCTACCTGATGGCCGACCTGCCGCTGGACACCTGGATCCGGTTCGTCGGCTGGATGGCCGTCGGCCTGCTCATCTACTTCGTGTACGGCTACCGCCACTCCCGCCTCCGCGGATCCGAACCGCGCCGATCGTGAGCGTCCCACCACCGGGATCGGTGGCGAAACTTCCAAGATCCGCGGGGTTCGGGTGCTCAGGCGCGGTGGCGGCCGACGTGGTGGGCGGAGGTGGGAGCGGAGGCGGCGCGCTCGTCCCAGGGCGAGACGTCCGGGGTGAGGTCGCGCAGTGGGACGTAGACACGGGCGTCCACCGACTCGGCCAGCAGCAGGGCGGCCATCAGTGCGGTCGGGCGTTCGGCGGGGTCGCGGGCCAGGCAGCGGGAGCAGAGATCGAGCACCTCGGGTGGGAGGCCGTCGATGCGCGGGAGGGGCTCCGGGTCGGTGAACCGCTGGGCGAGGACCATCTCGGTGTGCGTGCGGGCGGTCCACGGCAGGCGCCCGGCCAAACAGTGGTGGAGCAGCGTGCCGAGGGCGAACATGTCGGCGGCGGGGGTGGCCGGCCCGCCCTCGAAGCGTTCCGGGGCGATGTAGGCGGGGGTGCCCATGACCGGGCCGTCCGGGTCCGGGTCGGGTGAGCCGGCGACCGCGGCGATGCCGAAGTCGAGGACCTTCGCACCGGCCGGGGTGAGCATGATGTTGGCCGGTTTGATGTCGCGGTGCACGACGTTCTCGGCGTGCGCGGCGGCCAGGGCGGCCGCGACCTCGGCGCAGACGCGCACGCCGATGTGCCAGTCGAGGCGCCCGGCGGCCAGATGCGCGCTGAGGGTCTCGCCCTCGACCAGCTCCATCACGATGTACGGGACGTCGCGCCCGGCTGCCGGTGAGGTGCCGAAGTCGTGCACCCCGGCGACGTTGGGATGGGCGAGCCGCGCGGCCGAGCGGGCCTCGGCCCGGATCAGGGCGACGCCGGCCTCGCCGAGGGTGCCCTCCACCGCGGGCGCCATGATCTTGACGGCGACCGGTCGGTCGAGGACGTGGTCGTGGCCGCGCCAGACCTCCGACATGCCGCCCAGCCCGATGCGGTTCACCAACCGGTAGCGGCCACCCAGCGTCCGCATCGCACCTCCGCCTCCGACCGGGCCCCTCCCGCTCGGGACTGCCGGATACCCCTGGCTATCCGGGCACAAACGCCACTTCCGCCCAGTGCGGTCGAATGGCCGGAACCACGATTTTCGGGGACGGTTAACGGCATCGTTATTCGCCGTTTCCTGGAAACGCTCCCAAATAGCGCCTCCTATGTGGAGGCAGGGTGCTTTCGGGGCGGAAAGGAATGTGCCGGTCGTCACTCTTCGTATAGCCGGAGGGGTCCCGGACCGGCCCCGCGATGGGTGCCGGTCCGTCCGCGGACGATTACCGTGCGCGATGCGCGTCAGGCCAGTTCGGTACGCAGATCGTGCGCCCCGTCGGCCCTGGTCGCCTCGTAGTAGAGCCGCTGCCGCCCGTCCGGCAGCGCCACCAGGCTGAGGTAGCGCAACCCGTGCGGCTCGTGCGGACTGCCCACCGGCGGCCGGTCCTCCGCGGTGAGCTGCCCGAAAGTGCCGTCCGCCAGGCGCCGGCCGCGGGCCACCCCGGTGCGCTCCTCCCAGTTCTCGCCGGCCGTGGCCCGCCCGTCGTAGGCGACCGTGATCTCGTCGCCGTCGACCACCACCGACGAGACCCGGACTCCCCGGGCGTCCCACTCCCCCGGCCGGCCGGCCAGCGCGTTACGCACCCAGGTCCAGTGCACGCCGTCCGGGCTGGTGGCGTACTCGGTGGTCATCCGGTCGGCGTCGGCCCAGCTCTCCAGGGGGTGGACCGACGCCCACAGGTGCCAGCCGCGCTCGTCGTGGTGCAGCACCGGGTCCTTGACGCCGGCGGTCTCGTCGCCGGCCAGGACGGTGCGGGCGGGCGCGGTGGCCAGCCCCTCCGGAGTGCCGGCCTCGAGGAGGTCGACACGCCAGTGCTTGGTGCCCGGGGTGGCGGCGCTGACGTAGAGCCGCCACCTACCCTCGGGGGTACGGACCAGGGCGGGCCGCTCCAGCGACTCGGCGCCGAAGCGGTCCTTGCCGATCTCCGCGACCACGGTGAAGTGCAGGCCGTCGGCCGAGCGTGCCACCACGTTGGCGATCCCGCGGCCCTCGCCGATCGGGAGCCGCAGGCGGTAGGCGAGGTAGACGTATCCGTCCGCGAGGACCGTGCTGGGGGCGCCGGACCAGGCGCCCGGCTCGGTGCCCGGCGGTTCCACCACCACGGTGGAGTCCTCCCATCCGGGCAGGGGCAGGGCGGTGATTCCGGTGGTCAAGGCGGCTCCCTGAGGTCGGCGGCAACGCGTCAAGTTTGCATGATCTATGGGAAATGTGGGCTTTACCGGGCGCGGGCGTGTCGGTCCAGGCTCAGCCAGTCGTCGTAGCTCTCGCCGGTGACGTCCTGCAACAGGGCGATGTCGTCGGCGAAGTAGGGCAGCAGCGCGGCCCGCTCCGCCGGGGTGGTGACCGGCCGGTTGCCCCGCTTGCGGTGCAGCAGGGTGAGCAGCGGCCCCCGGGCGGCCAGGCGCAGCGGCACCGGGAAGCGGTGGCCGAAGTTGCCGCCCGACCGCAGCAGGCCGCGGATCGCCCGGTTCACGCGGTTGTCCTCGACGTAGTGGCGGTTCACGTTCTCCCGCGGGATCGCGGTGAGCACCCCGGTGCGCACGCCGAGGAAGGCGCAGACCCGGTCCAGCGTCTCGGCCGGTTCGTCCTTCAGGTCCCGGTAGCGCAGGAGCAGCACCTGGTCACGGGAGAAGCGCTGGTAGAGGTGCTGGAGCTGACGGCCGTACAGGCCCAGGCCGATGTAGTGCCAGAAGTCGGCCCAGTGCGCCGCCTTACGGGCCTGCTCGGCGTGGCAGGCGGCCAGGAAGTCGGCCTCCTCCTCGAGGCCGGCCACCCACAGGTGGGTCCAGTTGGAGTGGGCCCGGTCGACCGGATCGCGCAGCAGGATGATCAGTCGCACATCCGGGATCAGCGCCTTGATGCGGTCGTGGGCGGCCAGGTCGTACAGGTAGAAGGGGGTGGCCTCGCCCTTGAGGACACCGGGCGGCGCCGGGTCGAACAGCCTCTCGTAGTCCGGCCGGCGCCACACGTGTTCCTGGTAGGTCTGCACGTCGCCCGGCCCGCCCACGGTGGGCGGCGGCCCGTCGGAGAGGAAGAACTTCGGCTCCTTCACCTGCGGCAGGAACAGCTGCGGGTGCCCGGCCAGTGCGGCGTGCAGCGCGGTGGTGCCCGCCTTGGGCACACCGGCGATCAGGAAGTCGGGAAGTGACATGGGATCTCCTCCTCGGCTCAAAGTGACACTAAGCCTACAGATCCACTAGGAATTTGCGGGCGGTCAACTTGGTCACAGATGCCCGATCCGATACCCAGGGTCATCGAAAATCAGCGATCCGGCCGAGCGGCGGCCATCGAATTCCGCCGAACCGGACGATCACCGGTCGGCCGTACCGGCGACGGGGTGGAGGATCCCCCATCGGCCGAACGGTCAACCGGTCAGCGAGGCCCCAGGATGCGGCGCCACCAGCGCAGAGCCGGCCGGAAACGGGGACAGAGGCCGGGGTCGCAAAGCGCGCATTCCGACCCGGATCGGTAGTGCTCGTGCGCCCGAATCGAGTGCCCACAGACGCAGAGTCCGGTTTGAATCACCATCGCCTCACCAACGGCGGACAGCCCCGGAGGCTACGGGTGGCCGGTGACTGTCCCCCCTGGATCAACCGTAACGCTCACGGCCCGCTGTCAGAGAGTCACCGAGCCAACGGGGTAGTTACACAGTGCGTAAACAGACAGGTCCGGAAAGTAAGCAAATAGCAAACCCGCTCCTGGTCGATCTTGTCCCGATTTGCGGTGATCAACTGGGGCTTTATCCATTTGCCAGAGACTCTCCGGACTGATCCACAGATATGACCAATGCCCGTTACGCTACGTAACGAATGTGGCCTTGATCGCGTGTGGCCACCTGCTAGTACTTGCTCCAGCCATACTGCGACTGTCAACTTCAGGTCACCTGTGACTTGAACCTTTCTCGCAGTCTGTTGACGCTACGTAATCCCTTGCTAGGTTGATTTCCTGCAGCGAGCGGCAGTGCGATCTCTTCAGGAATTCGCGCAACAAAGTCGCATTAGCCGCCCCCCGGAAGGGACCGACATGGAGCTTTCGCACTTGAACACGAACACCGACAGTAACCGTCCGCAATCACCGACCGTGAGCGTCGTGATTCCCACCCTGAATGAGGAGCGGAACCTGCCGCACGTGTTCGCGAAGCTGCCGACGATGATCAGTGAAGTGATCATCGTCGATGGCGGCTCCAAGGACCGGACCGTGGAGGTGGCTCGCGAGCTGCGCCCGGACGCGGTGATCGTTCAGCAGACCCGGATCGGCAAAGGCAACGCCCTGGCGTGCGGCTTCGCCGCGTGCACCGGCGACATCATCGTGATGATCGACGCCGATGGCTCGACCGACCCGGCGGAGATCCCGCTCTTCGTCGACAAGCTGATCAACGGCGACCACTTCGTGAAGGGGTCCCGCTTCAGCCACGGCGGGCACAGCCACGACATCACCAAGCTCCGCAAGCTCGGCAACGACGGCCTCAACCTGGTGGTGAACGTCCTGTTCCGGACGCACTTCACCGACCTCTGCTACGGCTACAACGCCTTCTGGCGCTCGGTCGTGCCGGCCCTCGACCTGCCGGACGTCTCGCTGCCCCGCCCATCCGACGGCAGCAAGCTGTGGGGTGACGGCTTCGAGATCGAGACGATGATCAACATCCGCGCGGTCGCCGAGAAGCTGAAGGTCGGCGAGGTCGGCAGCACCGAGCACGAGCGGATCTTCGGCGAGAGCAACCTGAACACCTTCCGCGACGGGTTCCGCGTGCTCCGCACCATCTTCAGCGAGTACGGCCGGATGCGCCGCCGCCGTGGCGCCGGCCTCCGCCCGTTCGTCGAGGGCCTCCAGCACGTCGCGCCGCCGGCCGCCACCGCGCAGTCACGCGGTCTCGGCCAGGTCGTCAACCCGCCCGCGCCGGCCGCACCCGCGCACCCGGTCGCCACCCGGCACCCGGCCGACCCGCGCCGCGACGCGAGCCACCTCAACCGGGCGGCCCGCCGCGAGGACGTCGGCGCCCGCCGCTCCGACGACATCAACAAGATCCGCAGCCGCGCGCTGGACGACCTCGGCACCCAGCCCACCCAGGACCTGAGCGCCGCCCGGGCCCGGATGCTGGACGACCTCGGCAACGTGCAGACCCAGGACATCAACAAGCTCCGCAGCACGACTCAGCTCGACGACTGACCTGAGCGCCCCTCCCGCCCACAGGAGCACTCCCCTCGTGAACCACACCCACGCCACGACGATCGTCATTCCCACCTACTCCGAGGTGCGGTGGGACTACCTGACTCGCACCCTGGCCTCGGCACGTGCCCAGACGCACACCCCCGACGAGATCGTCGTGGTGGTCGACCACAACCCCGCGATGTACGAGCGGATCCAGCGCGAGCTGCCCGGCGTCACGGTGCTGCAGAACGCGTACGCCCAGGGCGTCTCCGGCAACCGCAACACCGGGGCGTTCCACGCCCGGACCCCGCTGGTCGCCTTCCTGGACGACGACATCATCGCCGACCCGAACTGGCTGGCCCGGCAGATCGAGCCGTTCGCCGACCCCACCGTGGTCGGCACCGGCGGCGCGATCCAGCCCGCCTGGGAGGGCCCGGCCCCGCGCTGGATGCCGGCCGAGTTCCTGTGGGCGGTCGGTGGCTCGTACGCCGGCATGCCCACCGAGACCGCGCCCATCCGCAACGTGTGGTCGGCCAACATGATCGTCCGCAAGGACGTCTTCGAGGCCGCCGGCGGCTTCCGGGTCGGCTTCGGCAAGCTCGGCTCCCGCAACCGGCCCGAGGACACCGACCTCTGCCTGCGCATGAGCCAGGTGGACGGCGGCCGCTGGATGTACGTGCCGAGCGCGATCATCCAGCACGAGGTCCCGGTCGAGCGGGCCAGCTTCACGTTCTTCGTGCGCCGGTGCTACGCCGAGGGCCGCGGCAAGGTCCAGATGGCCGGCCTGCACGAGAACGACGCGCTCGGCGCCGAGCGCGACTACCTGTGGGCCCTGCCCAAGGCGATGTTCCGCTACTTCGGCGCCGGCCTGACCGGCAAGGGCGCCGACAACTTCCTGCGCTCCGGCGGCGTCGTCGCCGGAGTGGCCGCCGCCGGATTCGGTGGCGTCGTCGAGACCGTCAGCTCCAAGCGGCCCAGCCGCCGTACCCCGGTGGAGGCCACCCCGTGACCGCGACCGTCCCCGCCGCTCCGCGGCTCGACGAGGAGAGCGGCATCCTGCCCGCCGTCGTCCTCGACCTGGACCTGTCGGAGCCCCTGCCGCCGGTCGGCGCGGTGTCGCCCGACGGCCGCCGGGTCCAGCAGGCCTGGGCCCTGGTCCGGCTCTTCACCGAGCCGCTCGGCACCGTCCTGGTGGACGTTCCGCAGCACGGCCTCACCCCCGGCGACCTGGCCGCGGCCATCGACCGGGAGCTGGGCGACGTGGTGCGCCCGCGCCTCGACGGCGCCCCGGTGCCGGCGAACGGGCTCGTCCCGGCGAGCGAGCCCGCCTTCCTGGCGAGCCGCCGTGCCGTGCTGGCCGCCGCCCCGGACATCACCGTGGTGGTCTGCACCCGGGAGCGGCCCGGCGCGCTGGCCCGCTGCCTGGACAGCCTGCTCACCCAGCACTACATGCCGGCCCGGATCCTGGTGGTGGACAACGCCCCGGCGACCGACGCGACCGCCGAGGTGGCCCGGTCGGCCGCCCGCCGTGGCCCGGTCGACTACCTGCTGGAGCCGAAGCCCGGCCTGTCGTTCGCCCGCAACACGGCCGAGGCCGCGACCCGGGGCGAGATCGTCGCCTGGATCGACGACGACGAGCTGGCCGACCGGTACTGGCTGGCCGAGGTGGCCCGGGCGCTGGTCGAGAACCCCGAGGCCGACGTGGTCTCCGGCGTGATCGTCCCGGCCGAGCTGGAGACCCGCGCGCAGATCTGGTTCGAGCAGTTCGGCGGGCACAGCAAGGGCCGCGGTTTCCGGCCGGACGTCTTCGGCCCGCACACCGCGCACCGGCAGAGCCCGCTCTACCCGCTGCCGCCGTTCGGCACCGGGGCGAACATGACCTTCCGTCCCGGCGTGATCGAGCGGATCGGCGGCTGGGACAACGCGCTCGGCGCCGGCACCCCGGCCATGGGCTCGGAGGACACCCTGGCGTTCACCCAGGTGCTGCTGGCCGGCGGGACGATCGTCTACCAGCCCACGGCGGTGACCCACCACTACCACCGGCGGGACTTCGAGGGCCTGCACAAGCAGATGGTCGGGTACGGCACGGGACTGACCGCCGCGTACACCGGCCTGCTCCTCGGCCGCCCGGGACTGCTCTGGTCGCTGATCAGGCTGGCGCCCACCGCGCTGCGTGACCTGACCGGCTCGGACAGCCTGCGGGTGTCGACTCTGCAGGACGATTTCCCGCGAGAGCTGCTGACGGCCAACCGGCGAGGCATGATTGCCGGACCGCGTGCGTACCTCCGGGGCCGGCGCGCCGCCCGGCAGAAGCTCCGGGGAACCCGCTAAACGATCAACGCGGCGTAGGCTTCCGTGGCCCCTGACCTGGGGCGACGGAGGCCTCGTCAACACTGTGGAGGCTCTTTACATGGGGGACCAGCCGACGTCCGACCGGAAACGGGCGCCGGAGGAAGCGACCGCGAAGACCGCGGATTCGCGACCCGACGAGACCGTCGTGATCACCCGGCTCGCGCCGGAGGAACGGGACGGGAGTGAAGAGGCCACCCAGAATGTCGCGGAACCGGCGAAATCGTCGGGCGACGACACCGTCGTGATCAGGCCGCCCAAGACGCCCTCCGCCGACGACACCGTGGTGATCCGCGCCACCGGGCCGTCGAAGAAGCGGCCCGCCGGCGACGACACCGTGATCATCCGGCTGCCGCAGGCGCCGAAGAGGGCCACCACCCCCGGCGCCGCCAGGAAGCGGCCGGCCGGCGACGACACGGTCGTCATCCGGCTGCCCGGCGGGCCCAAGCCGAAGAGCCCCGGCCCGAACGCGCTGAGCACCGCCCGCAAGCGGGCGGCCGGCGACGACACCGTCATCATCCGGCTGCCGCAGGCGCCGAAGAAGAAGGTCGCCGGCCGGGTCGTCGTCGACAAGAAGGTCGCCCACGACGAGACGGTCATCATCCGGCTCCCGGCCGAGGCGAAACCCGAACCGCGTACCGCCCTCGACTTCGGCTGGGCCCCCTGGGTCATCGCCGTCTCCACCCTCGGTGTGGTGCTGATGGCCCTGGCGTACGCCGGTGGCCGCGCCGAAGCCCCCTGGGCCATGTCCGCCTACTGGGCGGGCCAGATCATCGTCTTCTCCCCGGTCGTGTTCCGGCTGCTCAGCCGGCTGGCCGGGGTCGCCGAGTCGTTCGTCCTGGTGATGGGCCTGGCACTGAACCAGTACATGCTGAAGTGGATGTACAGCCCGGACCAGTTCCGCTTCCCCGACGAGTTGCAGCACTGGCTGGCCACCACCCTGATCACCGAGTCCGGTGACCTGTTCCGGCAGAACAACGCGCTGCCACCGGCCGTGCACTTCCCCGGCCTGGCCGAGATGGGCGCCGGGCTGGCGCTGCTCACCGGCCTGCCGGTGACCGCGGCCGGCACCATCGTGGCCGGCGTCGCCCACCTGATCTTCGTGGGCCTGCTCTTCGCCACGGTGCTGCGCGCCAGCAACTCGCCGGCGATGGCCGGTGTGGCCTGCGTGACCTACGCGACGGCCATGCACTACCTGTTCTTCAACTCGATGTTCCTGTACCAGACGGCCGCGCTGCCGTTCTTCATGCTGGCGGTCTGGGCGTACCGTCGCTGGCGCACCGGCGGCGGCCGTAAATTCTTCGCGCTCGCCGTGGTGGGCATCTCGATGACCACGGT
This sequence comes from Actinoplanes hulinensis, assembly GCF_019429605.1. Taxonomy (NCBI): domain Bacteria; kingdom Bacillati; phylum Actinomycetota; class Actinomycetes; order Micromonosporales; family Micromonosporaceae; genus Actinoplanes; species Actinoplanes hulinensis. The sequence goes on from NZ_JAHXZI010000008.1 coordinate 45,404, forward strand.
GAGCCACCACGTCACCGCGTTCGCCCTGGTCGCGACGCTGCTGCTGCTCGCGCTCGCCGAGCTGGCGCTGGAGCGGCCACGGCCCTGGGAGGCGCTGATCCTGCCGGCCGTCGCGCTGGCCGTGGTGTGCTGCTGGATCGGCTTCGTCGCGCAGGACGTCATCGCCTATCTGGAAGCGCCGGTGGAGCGGCTCGCCGCCTCGCTGAACCAGATGTTCGGCGGCGCCGCCAGCGAGGAGGCCGGCGCCACCAAACCGGTGCCGCTGGTGCAGCTCGCCGTACAGGGAATGGGTCTGCTCGGTCTGCTCGTGCTCTTCCTGGCGGTGGCCCGGGACATGATCCTGCGCAAGGACCGGGACACCTGGCGGTGGGCCGCGCTGGCCGGCGGCGCGGTGTTCTTCGCCGGCAACGGCGCCCGGTTCCTGGGCACCAACGGCCCGGAGATCGCCGGCCGGCTCTCCACCTTCACCTACATCCCGATGTCGATCATCGCGGCCATCGCGATCGTGTACGCCGTGCAGATCATCCCGGCCAAGGACGCCGACGGCCGCCGCTGGCTGTCGGTGCCGCCGCCGGGTGTCGCGGTCACCACCGGCCGCCGGCTGGCCGGTCAGGTGTACATCGGCACGGCGCTGATCACGCTGCTGATGATCGGCGCGCGTACCGGCGGGTGGCCGCCGGTGTCCGCGCTCCTGCCGGGTCCGTACCTGGCCGCCGCGTACGAGCGGTCGGTCGACGCGTTCGGCGTGGACGCGGCCCGCTGGCAGGAGCGCACCCTGCCCCGGGAGGCCCGGGTCGGCGGCGACATCACGGCGGTGGCGCTCTCCTCGACGTACGGTCGGATCGACCCGGTCCGTGAGGTGGGCGAGCTGTTCTACGCCACGTCGTGGACCTCGGCCGAGGACCAGCGGGCGCAGGAGCTGGCGGTCAACTACCTGGTCGTCGACGAGCGGCTGGGCGACATGCTGCCGTCGAACGACGCGTACTTCCAGGACGACCCGATGGCCGGCCGGATCACCGAGCCGCTGAGCGAGACCCAGCTCGGCAAGTTCGACCAGGTCAACTCGATCTCCCGGCTCTACGACAACGGCACCGTACGGATCTATCAGATGGGACCCTCGTGAACCCGGTACGCGCCGGTGTCCTCGCCGGCCTGACGGTCGTGTCCGCGCTCGCCGTCGAGTTCGGCCCGCTCGCCCTCTCCGTGCCGGGCGGCCTGCTGCTCGCCTTCGTGCTGCCCGGCCTGGCGATCAACGACGCCCTGTTCCGGCCCGGCCGCCGTGACATCGGCGTCGTCGAGCGGACCATCCTCGTGCCGGCGCTGAGCCTGGCGGTGCTGGTGCTCGGCGGCCTGCTGCTGTGGGGCGCCGGCGGCAACCTGAACCGGACGAGCTGGATGCTGGTGTGCGCGATGGGCACGCTGATCGCCATCGGCGTGTCGGTCTACCGGACCCACACCGGCGCCACCGTGGCGGCGTCCCCCGCCACGGCCGGCGGTGGGCAGCGGCGGGCGATCTCGAAGCAGCGCCTGATCCGGGACGTGCTGCCGCTGGGCCTGGCCGCCGTGATGCTGGCCGGCGTCGGGATCTGGTCGTTCGCCGACTCGGAGCAGACCTACGACCTCGCGGTCACCTCGCTGTCGGCGGCTCCGCCCGGGGCGGTGGACCCGGCCGGCAACCGGCCGGTGCAGGTCACCGCGGCCGGGCTGAGCGCCTCCGCCGGGCCGTACACCATGGTGGTGACCGGCACCTCCGGCGAGGAGCTCAGCAGGCACGACATCACCCCGGACACCGACGGCAACTGGACCGGACGGCTCACCGTCCCGGCCGACGAGCGGGTCACGGTCGACCTCTTCCGCGGCGGCGAGACGGCCGCCTTCCGTACGCTGATCATCGCCGCCGCCGCTTAGGACTCGCCTGTATGCCGGACGTTCCCCCCACCGCGCTCCGGCGCGGCCGCCTCTGGCTGGCCGCGGCCGGGGTGGCCGTTCTCGCCCTCGCGATCATCATGAAGGTCGATCCGGAAAGCTCGGCGACGCCGGCGCCCACGAAAAGTCCGGCTCCCCATGGGATCGACGCCGACCCCCGCTCGGCCCGGGCCCAGATCGCCCTGCCCCGCGTGCCCGGCGCCTGGCCCGGGCCCTACGGCCTGTCCGGCGTCAACGGCTTCCCGGTCCTGAACAGCGCCTCGGTCAGGGAGTTCTGCTCGACCCGGGGCCGCGACTGCAAGGTGGCGCACACCTATACCGACCGGACCAGCTACGACTCGATGACCAGCGGCTCCGGCTGGACCTTCGAGTACTTCGCCGACTTCGACGGCGTTCTGGTGATCTCCCAGGCGCTGGTCCCCGACCGGGGCGAGAACCTGGTCGCCGACTGCGCGGCCGGAAAACACGACCAGAACTGGCGGGATTTCGGCGCGCTCATGGTGCGGCACGGCCGGGGCGACTCGATCGTCCGCCTGGGCTGGGAGATGAACGAGCCGACGATGGCCTGGCGGGGCCTGAACGCGACCGACTACATCGCCTGCTACCGCAAGGCCGCCGGCGCGCTGCGCTCGGCCAACCCCCAGGTCGTGCTGGACTGGACGATCAACGCGCACAACACCCCGGCGGATCTGTGCGGCGGGCTGAGCACCAACTGCTACCCGGGTGACGAGTACGTCGACATCATCGGGATCGACAACTACGACCACCACCCGTGGTCGCCGGCGTTGGCCGACTTCGACCGGACCGCGGCCGCTCCGGAGGGCCTGAACTGGCTCTTCGACTTCGCCCGCGACCACGGCAAGCAGTTCTCGGTGGGCGAGTGGGGCGTCATGCCGACCGCCGACGCCGGTAAGGACAACCCCGAGTTCATCCGCTGGATGCACGCCTGGTTCGCCGAGCACGCCCCGTACCTGGCGTACGAGGCGTACTTCCAGCGCTGCGACGGCGACTTCTCCCAGTCGGCGATCCTGCGCCCGGACGACCCGAAGTGCCTGCCGAACACCGGGTCGTCGGAGGTCTACACGGAGCTGTTCAAGCGCTGAACCGGGGGCTGGTGGCCATCGCCCGGTACGCCGCCGTCGACTGCGGATCCGTGTCGAACCGCCAAGCCTCCGGGTAGTTCGGGTGGGTGTCGGTGTCGAACCACACCGACGCGCCGATCGCCGGGCGCTGGGCCACGTACTCGGAGAAGTCGGTGATCCAGTCGGCCTTGCTGGTGCCGCCGTGGTCCTTCGCGCCGATCTCGGTGATCATCAGCGGTTTGCGGGACGCGTACCGCTGGTAGACGGGGTCGAAGAGGGTTGCCGGGCTCTCCTGGTGGAGGTTGTAGCCGGAGACGCCCACCCAGTCGACGAACTCGTCGCCCGGGTAGTACGCCTCCATCCGGTTCCAGTCCTCGTCCGGGCTGGAGTTCCAGTTCGGGCTCCACACCCAGGAGACGTTGCCGGCGCCCTGATCGTCGAAGATCTCCCGCAGGTAGCGGAAGCACTTGACGTATCCCTCGGGGTTCCGCTTGTTCTGGAAGCCGCCCCACTCGAACCAGCGGCCGTTCATCTCCCAGCCCCAGCGCAGCAGGGTCGGCCGGTCCAGCTCCTTGATCCGGCGGGCGGCGGCGGCGATCAGGTCGTCGGAGTCGCCGCTGAGGATCTTGTCGTACTTGGGGCCACGCCAGGACACCATCGGGACGGCCTTCTTCGGCATGCCCTCGATCGAGGTGGGCAGCCGGTCCTGCCAGGCGTAGAAGACCTGCGCGATCCGGTGGTCGCGGCCGAGCTGCTTGCGGCGGTACCTGACCGCCTCGGGGTAGCTCATCCCCTTCAGGCCCAGGTACGACCCGAGCAGCGCCTTCCCGGCCGTGAACGGGACCGCGCCACCCAGCTTCGTGAGGTCGCCGGCGGCCGCGAACGGGCTCGGCGTGGCGGACGGCGGCGCCGGTTCGACCGGGCCGGTGGCCGTCGGCGTACCGGAGACGGTGTTCGTGGCCTCACCGGAGGCGGCCTTCCACATGCCGAAGACGCCGGCCGCGGACACGGCGCCGAGGGCGCCCAGCCCGAGCAGGCCCCGGCGGGTCATGCCCTGCTCCCCCTGGCTGCGGTGCCCGGCCGTCACGTCAGGTTCCGGCCGGCCCTGCGGGCCATCCTGCGCACCAGCCGCCAGCCCGGCTGGGCCAGCTGCTTGATCTGCGAGACCAGCCTGGGGCCACCACCCTCGACCAGTGCGACCAGGTCGGCGCCGGTGTGGTCGGGGGTGGGCTGGAAACGGGGCACGGCGAACCGTCGCTCCGACGGGGTGTGCAGGCGGCGGCCCACCTCGGTGGCGTTGTCGTGCCCGGACGACTCGACCACCCGGCGGACCCGGTCGCTGTTGTAGCCGTGCGGGTAGGCGAACGACCGCACCTTGCGCTGCAACCGCTGTTCGAGCTGGTCGTGGCTGCTGACCACCTCCTCGCGCAGCTGCGCCCCGGAGAGCACGTCGAGCGGGTGGTGGACGAGGCTGTGGTTGCCGATCTCGATGCCGGTGGAGGCGACCTCCTCCAGCTCGGACCAGGTGAGCATCGGGCCGAAGTCGGGCGACCACTGGCCCAGCCAGCCGGCGTGACCGCCGAGGTGGCCGACCGACGCGTACAGGGTGGCGCCGGCGCCGGCCGCCTGCAGGGCGGGCACACCCGCGGTGAGGAAGTCCCGGTAGCCGTCGTCGAAGGTGACCGCCACCATCTTCTCGGTGCTGCCGGCCTCCAGCTCGTCGAGCGCCTCGGTGAGGCCGACCAGCCGGTACCCGGCGGCGCTGAGCGCGGCCAGCTGCTCGGCCAGCCGCTCCGGCGGCACCGCGAGGTCGCGCAGCGGACCACCGACGGCGGAGACCGAGTGGTACATCAGCGCGGGCAGCGTGGTCCAGGCCTGGGCCACCGAAGCGGTCACCGCATCTCCCCCAATTACTTCCAGATGGTCCGGCCGGGAACCTTACCAATGTGCGGGATCTTCCCCACTCCCCCGTTCGCACAGTGCCTGGTCACTAGCCATCCAACACTACAGCGAGTAACCTTCGAGGCCTTCCGATCCGCTAGCCAGCGCGAACACAGTCACCTATCGGCTACTCACGGTGACAGGTGAACCTTTATCGCGCCGGAGACGTATCGGAGGACGACACCGAAACCGCTCTAACCCCGGGAGCGCGCACCATGTTCCGCCTCATTCAGCTGCACACCGAGAGCGGTGTGCCACGCATCGGCGTCGAACCCGACGGCTACGTCAGCGCCCGCGCCGCACTGGCCCACTACCGCACCGCCCCGGCGACCTACTTCGCCGTCGGCCGATTCGACAACGAGGGCACCCTCACCGAGGTGATCCTCGACCCGATCTGCGGGCTCGACGGAGCCTGCCAGCGCCCGGCTTCGGTCATCCACTCCACCACCTACGAACGCCTCTGCGAGCGGTGCGCCTCCGGCCTCGAAGTGCTCACCGTGCCCCAGCTGGCCCGCCGCCTCGGCATCGCCTGCCGGCTCGCTCCCCCGGTCGCCCGCTTCCGGCAGACCGGGATCGCCGGGCTGCGCGCACCCTCCGGCAACCGGATCGCCCGGGAATTCCCCGACCACATCCACGACCCGGCCTGGCGCCGGGAGCTCTGTGACGACCTCGCCCGCAGCACCACCGCCCTGAACGGCCTGCTCATCGGCGTCGGCGCGCTCAGCCACCGGCAGGTGCTCGACCTCTTCCCGGCGCTCTGCGCGCTCGGCGACGAGCTTCCGGGCGGCATCCGCTCCGACCTGGCCCGGGCCACGGCACGGCCGCTCTCCCCGGCCGGCGTCACCGGCCTCCGCCTGGGCCTCAACCAGCTTTCTTGACGACCATTCATTCGTACGCTCACCGCCGCGATCTCCTGCCCACTCCGGCCTTTGCCGCGAGCGCCGGGCGGAGATCGGTGGCCCGGGCCTACAGCCGGATGCGGAGGACTGCGCCGGCGCCGCCGCACGTGGCGCAGGTGGACACGTAGGCGAAGCGGCCACGCAGGGCCAGACCGCCCGGGGCGGTCAGGCCCGCCGTGACCACCGTCCGCGTTCCCCGCCTGCCCAGGCGCAGCAGGTCGGTGCCGTCCAGGACGTACAGGTCACCGGACGGCGACCAGGCCAGGTCGATCACGCCGCGGAGGCCGGAGGCGTACACCCGCGGGGCCCGGCCGGGCTCGATCCGCCAGATCCGGCCCTCCCGGCCGGCCCGCTCACCGACGTAGTAGGCGCCGTCCGGCCCCTCCGCCACCGAGGTGGCCTCGGTGGCCGGTGTGCGCTGCGGCAACGTGGCGATCGTCTGCACCCGGCCCCGCCGGCCGACCCGGATCAGGGCGTCGCCGGCGGCGTCCACGACCAGGTAGCCCTGCCCGGTGGCGAGCACCGCGACCGGGTCGGCCGGGGTCTGCTGGGCGCCGAGGTCGGCCAGCACCGCCCCGCGCCGGTTGAGCCGCGCCGTCCCGGCCCGCTCGGGCGCGGACCGCAGCACCGGGGCGCCGCCCAGCCGGACGGTGTGCACCGGGTCGCCCTCCGCCGTGACCGTGACGTCCGAGGGGCCGAGCGCGTACGCCCCGGCCGGGGAGGCCAGCGACGGCAGTCCCGCCTCGACCCGCCACTGCCGCCCGAACCCGGCCACCGTGATGGCCCCCGACCTGCCGGAACAGACGCGTCCCCCGGCATCGGCCCGGCAGGGCCCGGGGCCGCCGCGACCGCCCTCCGCGATGTAGAGCTCGCCCCGCGGCCCGAACGCCAGGCCCCGCGGGCTGTCCAGCCCGCGGGCGAAGACCTCCACCCTCGCGTGCGCCGGGACCGTCGGTTCCGGTTCGGCGGCCCGCATCGGGCTCCCGCTGGACACCAGCCCCAAAACGGCCGCGACGACAGCCTGACGGGACCGGAACATGATCAACTAAACCCCCGTGTAGTCGGTTCGTCCCTCCGACACACTCTCCGGCAGGACGGTCCGCCGGGTCGGCTCAGTCGGAGATCCGACCGGAAGACGGACCGGTACGGTCGGGCCATGACGCCGACCTTCCCCGCCCTCGTGGCACGGGCCCGGAGCCTGGCCGGTGACGGGCGGCGCGCGGTCCTGGGCATCACCGGGCCGCCCGCCGCCGGCAAGACCACCCTCGCGACCGAGCTGGTCGCGGCCCTGGCGGCCCCCGGGTGGGTGGCGCACGTGCCGATGGACGGCTTCCACCTCGCCGACGTGGAGCTGGACCGGCTCGGCCTGCGCGATCGCAAGGGCGCCCCGGACACCTTCGACGCGTACGGCTACGCCGGCCTGCTGCGGCGCCTGCACGAGGACCGGGACGAGATGATCTACGCGCCCGGGTTCGAGCGGGTCCTGGAGCAGCCGATCGCCGGCAGCATCGGCGTCCCCCGGTCCGCCCGCCTGATCGTGACCGAGGGCAACTACCTGCTGCTCGACGAGCCCCGCTGGACGCCGGTGCGGACCCTGCTGACCGAGGTCTGGTACACCGACCTGGACGACGGCGTTCGCCTGCGCCGGCTGATCGACCGGCACATCCGGTTCGGCAAGACCCCGGACGCCGCGGTGGCGTGGGCGACCGGCACCGACGAGCGCAACGCCGGGCTGATCACGGCGACCCGGGACCGGGCCGACCTGATCGTCACCCTCGCCTGAGCCTGTTCTCAGGTCCTGTCGTACCCGGGTGGCATGCTTGCCCTCATGTCGGTGGATGAGGCGGTCGAGACCGAGCCGCGCAGGCGTGGCCCACGGGTGGCCCGGTTCGGCGTGATCCTGTTCGTGGTGCTGGGGCTGCTGTTCGGCGTTCCGCTGGTGACCCTGTTCTGGTCCGGCAACGACTGGCCGGGGGTGGTCGCCGCGGCCGGCACGATGCTGTTCGTGGCCGTCGTCGCGCTGTTCCCGTGGCTGATGTTCCGGGGTCACGGCGGTCACGACGACCGGGCCGCGCGGATCGCCGACACACTGCTCGGCGTGATCTGGGTGCTGTTCACCTGGTCGGTGCTCGGGCAGTTGTTCGAGCTGGTCCTGCTCGCCGCCGGGGTCGCCGACCCGCTGCGCTCCCGGGTGGTCACCGGCCTGGTGCTGGTGATCTCCACCGGTCTGCTGCTCTGGGGCCACCGCGAGGCGATGCGTGTCTCCCGGGTGCGCGAGGTCGAGGTGACGCTGCCCCGGCTGGGCCGCGGCCTCGACGGGCTGCGCGTGGTGCTGATCACCGACACCCACTACGGGCCGATCGACCGGGCCGCCTGGTCCCGCGGCGTCACCGAGGTGATCAACTCGCTGGACGCGGACATCGTGGCGCACACCGGCGACATCGCCGACGGCACCGTCGAGCAGCGGCTCGAGATGGCCGCCCCGCTGGCCGACGTCCGCGCCCGCCACGCGCGGGTCTACGTGACCGGCAACCACGAGTACCACAGCGGCGCCCTGGGCTGGGTCGAGCACATGGAGAACCTGGGCTGGGAGACCCTGCACAACCGGCACGTCGTGGTCACCCGCGACGGCGACTCGCTGGTCGTGGCGGGCGTCGACGACCGCACGGCCGGCGGCTCCGGCCTGCCCGGCCACCGCACCGACCACGAGGCCGCCCTGTCCGGCGCCGACCCGTCGCTGCCCGTCCTGCTGCTGGCCCACCAGCCGCAGCAGATCAAGGACGCGGTCGCCCACGGCATCGACCTCCAGCTGTCCGGCCACACCCACGGCGGCCAGATGTGGCCGTTCCACTACCTCGTCCGCACCGACCAGCCGGCCTTGCAGGGCCTGTCGCGTCACTCCGAGCGGACCCAGCTCTACACCAGCCGGGGCACCGGCTTCTGGGGCCCGCCGTTCCGCATCTTCGCCCCGAGCGAGATCACCCTGCTGACCCTGCGGTCCGCCTCGTGACGACCGCCTCCTTCGACGCCTACGAACGCTCCATGTGGGCGGGCCGGGCCGAGATCTTCAACGAGACCATGGCCCACCTGTGCGGCCACACCGCCCCCGCCCTCCTGTCCGTGGCCGCCGGTGACCGTGACCTGGCCGGGCTCCGGCTGCTGGACGTGGGCACCGGTTCGGGCACGGTCGCCGGGCTGGCCGACGAGCGCGGGGCACGGGTCACCGCCGTCGACGCCGAGCCGAGCATGGTGGAGCTGGCGGCGAAACGGGTGCCCGGCGCGGAGGTCCGGCAGGCGATCCTGCCCGAGCTGCCGTTCCCGGACGGCACGTTCGACGCCGCGGTCGCCAACTTCGTGATCAACCACGTCGGCGACCCGGCGGCCGCCGTCGCCGGGATGCGGCGTGTGGTGCGTCCCGGCGGCCGGATCGCCGTGACGATCTGGCCGCATCCGAAACCCGAGGCCCAGCGCCTCTGGGACGAGATCTTCGACGCCGCCGGGGCGGTCCGCCCGGACGGTCTGCCCCGCCTCGACCCGGCTCTGGACTTCCGCCGCGACGAGGCGGGCCTGACCGCCCTGCTGTCGGGAGCCGGCCTGACCGGCGTGACCTGCACGACGATCTCCTGGACCATGCGCATCGACGCCGGCGCCTGGTGGTCCGGCCCGGCCGCCGGCATCGGTTTGACCGGCCTGATCCTGGCCGCCCAGGACGAGCCGACCGCCATCCGCGTCCGCCAGGAGTTCGAGCGGCGCACCGCCCCCTACCGCGGCCCCGACGGCGTCCTCGCCGTCCCGACCGCGGCCCTGCTCGCCGCCGGCGCCGTCTGAACCCGGCCGGCTCCTAGGGCTGTCTCAACCGCCGCGAGACAGCCCTGGCAGCCAGCTGGATCTTCGCGGCCGGCTGTCAGAGCTGTCTCAACGGCCGTGAGACAGCGCTCGGGGCCGGCCGGAGTGTCCTGAGTCGACCGTGACAGCGCGGGCGGAATGCCGGGAATAAACCCGTTGAGCCACAGTCTCCCCGCCGAGCAGGATGGGAGCACCGCCGCCTACCCCTATCGTTCCGAGGACTCTTCATGCGCCTGTTCCGCGACCTGTGGGCCACAAGCCGAAGTCGCACCGCTCTCGTCGGCTTCCTGATCGTGCTCGGCGCGTCCGGTTCGGCCTGTGCGTTAGCCCTGGCCGGCCCGGTCCTCGTCGACCGGTCCGGCCCGCTCTTCACCGTGCTGGCAGCCGCGCTCGTCGCCTCCGTGTTCAGCGACGTCGTCGTCGGCCTGCTGGCGGCCCGCCTGACCGCCGACTGGGCGGCCCGCGCCCGCCGCCGCCTCAACCGGGTCGCCTTCGGCCAGGACATCCCCACCCTGGAGAACACCCCGGTCGGCGAGCTGCTCGACCGCATCGACTCGGACGTCTACCAGGTCGGCGCCGAGCTGCGCGGCAGCGGCGTGCGCCTGGCCCAGTCCGTGGCGGTGGCCTCCCTCTCGGTGCTGACCACGTTCTTCGTCTGGTGGCCGGCCGCGATCGCGATGATCCTGGTCAGCCTTCTGCTGTTCACGGTGATGAACAAGCCGATCCAGCGGATCGGCCCGATCCGCATCGCCGAGGAGGAGGCCTGGTCCGACCTGGCCGCGGTGATGGAGGAGGCCATCCACGGGCAGGACGACGTGCGCACCAGCCTGGCCGCGCCGTACGTGCTGCGCCTCTTCGCCCAGCGCTCGGCCGAGGTGCTGCGCCGCGGCCGCCGGGTGTGGCGGTCCTCCGCCCGGGTCACCATGGCGGCCGGCTCGATCACCCGCTCGCTGATCGCCTTCCTGGTGGTGGCCGGCGCCTGGGCGCTGTACGCGGGACAGATCGACGCCGCCCGCCTGACCGCGGTGTGGCTGCTGGCGCTCGGTTTCGGCGGCACCCTGGAGCACCTGACCCGGATGGTGCCCGAGATGCAGAACGCGCTCGGCGCCTGGGGCCGGGTGCAGTTGCTGACCCAGGTGCCGCAGGAGCCGGTCGAGGGTGTCCCGCCGGTCGAGGGCGACCTGGTCGTCCGCAACCTCACCTTCCGGTACGGCGAGGCCGACAGCGGCCGGCCACCGGCGCTGCGCGACGTGAGCGTCACCTTCGCCCGCGGCCGGTCGTACGCGCTGATCGGCCGCACCGGCTCCGGCAAGTCCACCCTGGCCAAGGTGCTGACCCGGGCCGTGGACGTGCCCCGCGGCACGGTCTTCCTGGGCGGCGTCGACATCAACGACATCGGCGTGGAGGGTCTGCGCCGGTGGACCGCGATCGTCCCGCAGCGCACCGAGATCCTGGCCGGCACCCTGGCGGAGAACATCGCCCTGTTCGACCGGGAGCTGCTGCCCCGGGCCGGCGCGGCGCTCGACGAGCTGGGCCTGACCGCCTGGGCCGAGGGGTTGCCCGACGGCCTGGACACCAAGCTGGGCGAGGGCGGCTACAAGCTCTCGGCCGGCCAGGAGCAGCTGGTGGCGTTCGCCCGGATCCTGGTCCGCGACCCGCAGGTGGTGATCCTCGACGAGGCCACCGCCCGGATGGACCCGGTCACCGAGTCCTGGGTGCAGCGGGCCACCGACCGGCTGTTGCATGGCCGGATCGGTGTGATCGTGGCGCACCGGCTCTCCTCGGTGCAGCGGTGCGACGAGGTGGTGGTGCTCGCCGACGGTCAGGTCCTGGAGGCCGGACCGCTGCGCGAGTCACGCCGCTTCGCCGAGCTGATGGCCAGCAGCAACCTGTCGGTCCCGGCGGCCCAGCCGGCCGCCGGCGGGGTGCTGCTCGCCGAACGCGACTGGGACGCCGCGATGCGGGAGGAACTCGGCCCGGACGCCCTGGCCAATCCGCTGCCCACGGTGGATCCGCCGGCGCTGCCCGAGCCGCCGCCCGTCCGCACCATGCGGGAGATCGTCCGGCTGGCGCTGAACGACAAACGGTACGGGCTGGCCGCGTGCGGCTTCTTCGTGTTCCTGGTGCTGCTCGGGTTCGACGGGGCGATCCTGCCGCTGCTGTGGTCCAACGTGGTCGACGGTGTCGGCAACCCGCTCTACCCGGCGTTCGGGCTCGCGGCGGCGCTGCTGGTGCTGATCCCGACGCTCTACTACACCGGGGCCTGGTTCCCGGAGTGGTGGGTACGGCAGATGCTGCGGATCAGCCTGCGCCTGGTGCACGGCCAGATCGGCCCGCGCCGGGTCAGCAAGCACACCCCGGCCGAGGTGGTGGCCCAGGGCGGCGACACCGAGCGGGTGGTCATGCTCGCCGACAACGTGATCGACAACTCGGTGGCGATCTTCGCGCTGGTGTCGATGACGGTGTTCTCCCAGTCGTTCGTACCGGGGCTGCTCTTCGCCGGGACGATGATCCTCTCCGGACTGGCCGCGACCCTGTTCGGGCCGCGGCTGGAACGGGCGGCCCGCAGGACCGTGGCGGCCCGGGCGGCGTTCGCCACCTCGCTGGTGTCGTCGCTGTCCGCGGCGCGCACGGTCAAGCTGGCCGGCGCGACCGAGCCGGTGCTCACGCACCTGGCCGGGCTCGACGGGGTCCGCAGCGACCTGCAGCGGCGGGAGATCGCGATCCAGGTGTGGGCGCGGTCCACGCCGTCGGTCGCGAGCGGTCTGCTGCCGATCGCGGCGTGGGCGCTCTACCTGAACGGCCACATCACCTCGGCGGCGGCGCTGATCGCGGTGTCGGTGCTCGGCTCGGCCCGCTGGTTCGCGTGGACCACGGCGTCGCTGGTGTCGCACTACCCGTCGGCGAAGGTATGGACCCGGCGGACCGCCGCCATGACGGGCGTCTCCGAGTACACGGCGGAGATCCCCGGGGTGGACATCTCCGCCGGGACAGCGCCGTCGCCCCCGACGGCGCCGCGCAACCCGCTGCGCACTCTGGAGCTGTCCGGCTTCAGCGCGGTGCACGAGAACGGCGCGCTGGGCGTACGGGATGTCGATCTGACCGTGCGCCGCGGCGAGCTGGTGCTGGTGGTCGGCCCGGTCGGCTCCGGCAAGTCGTCGCTGCTGCGGGCCCTGGCCGGGATCGTGCACCACACCGGCGAGCTGCGGTGGAACGACGAGCCGGTCGGTGAGCCGCACGTGTTCCTGCGGCCCAACCAGGTGGGCTACGTGGCCCAGCTGCCGCGGGTGCTGTCCGGGACGGTGGCCGACAACATCCAGCTCGGGCACGAGGTGGACGCGGCCGACGCGGTGTCGGTGGCGCAGCTGGAGCACGACCTGGCGGCCGCCGGTGGTGGCCTCCAGCTGCTGATCGGGCACAAGGGCACCCGGCTCTCCGGTGGCCAGCTGCAACGGCTGGCCCTGGCCCGGGCCCTGGCGCCACGGACCGAGCTGCTGATCGCCGACGACGTCTCGTCCGCGCTGGACGTGACGACGGAGCTCTCGCTGTGGGAGGCGCTGCGCTCGCACGGGGTGACCGTGGTCGGCTCGACGTCGAAACGGGCGGCTCTGGCCCAGGCCGACCGGGTGGTCGTGCTGATCGGCGGGCAGGTCGAGGACCAGGGCGCCTGGGACGAGCTGGCCGACCGCTGGGGTCACCTGGCCGGCTGAGCCGTGAATGTGGGTTCCGGATCCCTCCGGAACCCACATTGCGCCGGTTCCCTAGGGTTTACCTGGTGGATCACCCCAGGGCCTTTCTGCTGCTCAAGCCGGACTGTCTGCGGCTTGGGCTGAGCGGGTCGGTGGAGCGGGCGATCACCCGGGCGGGACTGTGGATCGTCTGCCGCCACCGGGTCACGCTGTCACCCGCCGACGTCCGCCACCTGTGGCCGGAGTACCACGACGCCGGCCACCCCCTGGCCCTCGCCTTCCTGGACCGCTATCTGACCGGCGAGCCGTCCGAGGTTCTGCACCTCCGCGGGCCGGACGCGTTCGAGGCGGCCCGCCGGGTCAAGCGGGAGGTGCGGTCGCGGCACGCCGACGGCCCGTTCGCCAACGTGGTGCACGGCGCGGAGCGGCGCGGCGAGATGGCCCGGCAGGCCGGTCACCTGCTCGGCCGCTGTGCCGCCTGCGCGGAGCCGTTCCGCTCGGACGAGCCGCCGCTCGTCCCGGTACGGCCGCCGGGCCGGGACTTCCGGGCCGACGCCGACCTCACCGCACTGGTGGACGAGCTGTGGCCGCTCGTCCGGGGCGTGCCGGCCGACCCCGGCCCGGTGCGCCTGGCCGGCGACGACACCGGGCAGGCGGTCTATCTCGGGTCCGACCGGGAGAACACCCTCGACTCGACGGTCACCGCGCTGTGGCACGCGCTGCCCGGGATCGAGTTGCGCCACGCGGTGCTGCTCGCGCTGCACGCCGGCTGGTCCGGCGGCACCCCGGTCGCGGTCGGTGACCGCCGGGCCCTCGACGACTGCCTGCGGACGCTGCGCGCACACGGTATCCGCGCCTGCGGGAAAGGCGTCACCTGAGCAGGCGGTTCGCCAGCCACTCGACGGCCATCGGGTAGCGGAAGTCGATGCCGCCGTGCTTGGCCGGGAACAGCTCGAACGCGATCTTCTCCTCCGGTACGCCGATCCGCCGCAGACCGTCGCGGAACGCCTCGGCGCCCAGGTCCAGGAACCATTCGTCGCGGGTGCCGGCGTCGATCCAGACGGCGCGCAGGGAGCGCAGTTCGTCGGCGTACCGGTCGATCATCCGGATCGGGTCCCACGCCAGCCAGCGTTCCCACAGCTCCGGTTTGATCTGCCCGGTCCGGGAGTCGAACGGCAGCCGCGGGGTGCCGTCCGGGTCGGCGGAGAACGCCGCGGTGCAGCCCAGCAGGAGGCAGAGCGACATGTCCTCCTCCTTGGTGAACGACACCCGCGACTGGAAGTCCTTCCACCAGGCGAGGATGTCGCCGTCGTAGTCGCGCAGGTAGCGGACGCTCTTGCCGAAGTCGGGGAGGTAGCAGTACTCGTACAGGGCGTCGCCGGCGTGGGTGGCCAGGGCGCCGAACAGGTCGGGCCGCAGCATCGGGGTGATCATCGCGCCGAAGCCGCCGGACGACTTGCCGGTGATGGCCCGCGACTCACGGTCCGGAAGGGTCCGGTAGTGGGCATCGACATACGGCACCACCTCGTCGCACAGGTACGAGTGGTAATTCCCGGTGCCCGGCGAGTCGACGAACTGTGAGCCGCCGTAGGCCGTCCACGCGTCCACGTAGACGAGGACGCATCCCGGCGCGCGCCCCTCGGCGAACACCCGGTCGGCGGTCTCGATGAACGGCTCCCGGAACGGCTGCCGGTTCCCCCACATGGTGACCTGGCCCGAGTAGCCCTGGATCACGTAGATGCTGGGATACCGCTGGTCACCCTGCTCGTAGCCGGGAGGGGTGTAGACCCACAGCGGCCGCACGTGCGGATCGCCGAGCGGGTTGTCCCGCAGCAGCCGCGACTCGATCGTGTCGTGATGCAGGCTGCCCGCGAGTTCACTGCTCCAAATCGACATGCTGGTCAGTCAACTATCTTTTCCCGTCAACGACATCCCCCATGGATGAATCCGGGGGATTTTCCAGCTCAGACTGCACCTGATCCACCTCGGAAGGAGGCGATCTGATGTCTGACGTCGTCGGCACTGGCACGGTCGCGTTCGGCCGTGGCGAGGATCGTCCTCGCGGCGTTGAGGTCACGGTCTGCGGTGTAGCCGCAGGCCGTGCACTCGAAAGTCCGTACACCCGGTCCGAGGCGGTGATTGGCTCTCTCGCCGCACCCGGAGCAGGTCATCGTGGTGTAGGCGGGCGTTTGAAGTCCTCGACGGCGATCAGCGCGTGCTGGTCGACGACGCGCATGGCCCAGGCGCGGGCGTCGTGGGTGTTCTGCCGGGCCGCCTTCTTCGAGATGCGGGCCGGCGGCTCCACTCATCGAGCAGTGCGGCCTGCGCCGTGTGGCCGGGCCGCGGCCGGTAGGTGTACCGCACCGTCTCCACCACAGCCATCACTGTACATACGACCACCTGACCCATGCGAATACCGGCGGACGGGCTACCCCTGGCCTGCTCCGCGGGAGATCCGCCTCCTCCTCACGGATAAGGTCGGGGATTCTTGAGGAAGGCCTTCGATGACCGCACCAAGGCTGGCGTGGCTCGACGGACTGCGGGCCGTCGCCGTACTGCTGGTGGTCTATGCGCATCTGACCCGCTTCGTCTTCACCGATCTGCGCGCGGTCACCGGTGAGTGGCTGCACGCCGGCACCGCCGGGGTGATGCTGTTCTTCCTGGTCAGCGGCTACATCATTCCGGCCTCGCTGGAGCGGCACGGCGACCTGCGCGTGTTCTGGCTGAGCCGGGCCCGCCGGCTGCTGCCGCTCTACCTGGCCGTGATGGCGGTCATGGTGATCGCCCATCCGCCCGCGGACGCCTGGTCCACGGCCGTGGGTCACGCGACCATGCTGCCGTTCCTCCTGGGTGTGCCGTTGGTCACGCCGGTGTTCTGGACGCTCTCCTTCGAGATGGCCTTCTACCTTCTCGTGACAACCCTTTTCACGGTACGGGCGCAGCGTTCCCTCCTCCCCCCGGTGATCCTGGCCGTACTCGGCGCGGCGACGGCCCCGGTGGTCCCGCTGCGGCTGGGCGAGATCCCGGTGGCCGGCGCGGTGGTCCTGGCGGCCGGGCTGGCCGGGGTGCTGTCCCGCCGCCGCTGGGCGGAGGTCGCGGGCGGCCTGCTGCTGGGCGCGCTGGCACTCGGCCTGATGCTGTTCGACATGGACCCGGCGCACGCCCGCGACGGCCTGCTGATCGTGGCCGTGATGTTCACCGGCTCGGTGATCCACCGCGCCGACCACGGCCGCACGTCGTGGCGGCGTGCGGCCGTGGTGATCGCCGTGGTGGCGGCCGCGCTGCTGACCGTCTGGCTCGGCGAGCTGGCCGCCCTGCACGCGCTCACCCCGCGTTACGTGACCCGCTCGGTGCTCACTCTCCTGACCTTCGCCGGCGCCTTCGCGGCGGGCATGCTGCTACGACATCGGCGTACGCCCCAGTGGCTGGCCCGGATCGGCGTGCTCAGCTATTCGGTCTACCTGGTGCACTTCGTGCTGCTCGACCTGGCCGGCCCGATCCTCCGTTCCCGTGTGCCCGATCCCCTGCTGGCGGCCTCCTATCTGGCCACGGTCCTGGGGATCTCGTGGCTCACCCACCGCTACATCGAGGTCCCCGGCCAGCGTCTGGGCCCGCGCCCCACCCACCACCGTCCTTCCCTGGCGCCCAGCCGACGGTGAGAGATCCGAGATCCGGCTGGCCGTGAGAGCTGTTCGGACCGTCCTGAACAGCGCTGGGCGCCAGCCGGACCACCGATCTACGCCCGGCGGGCGCGGCACAGGCCGGAGTGGGCAGGAAGCTCGCGCGGCAGGGCAGGGCTGTCCTGAAAGGAACGGGACGGCGTCACTCGTACCGGAGAGGGCTGGAAGTTGGTCTAGAGGTGTTCGCCGAGCCAGGTGAAGGCGGCGTCCTGCATCTCGGCGGTGAAGACGTGGCCGAGGCCGGGCCACGTCCTCGTGCGCAGGCGGGATCCGGCGCGCTGGGAGGACCAGACGGCGGCCATCTTGGCGTAGGCGATCGCGATGCCCTCGGGGGTGAAGAGGGGGTCGAGTTCGCCGTCGGTCAGGTACATCGGGCGCGGGGCGGCGAGGCTGGCCACGTCGGGGATGTCGAGGTGGCGGTAGAGGCCGGGATGCAGCATGTAGAACGCCGACTGGCCGCGCAGCGTGTTGTTGCCGGGCACCATCATCTCCTTGAGGCCGGTCATCCAGCAGGCGGAGACGGTCGCCGCGATGTGGTCGGAGAGTGCGGCCACCTGCCACGCGCGGTAACCGCCCATGGAGAAGCCGACCGCGGCGATCCGGCGCGGGTCGACCTCGGGCAGGGTGGCCAGCAGGGCGGCGGCGCGGGCGTCCTCGCGGGCCATCAGACCGGCCGGCGACGAGCCGAGGTTGTAGAGGTTGCTCGCCAGCGCCTGCTGGCCCTCGTAGGTGAGGCCACCGCGGTCGCCCCAGCCGAGGGCATCGACGGCGAGGACGGCGTAGCCGCGGGAGGCGAGGTGGTCGCCGACGAAGCGGCCGCTGAAGTAGCGGCCGGCCCAGGCCTGGGCGGAGGCCCGGCGGATGTCGTCGTACCAGGGTTCGATCAGCTTCTCCTTGCCGATGTCGAACCTCGCGCCGTGGTCGTGCAGCAGCAGAGCGGCCGGGAACGGGCCGTCGCCGTCGGGGATCAGCATGGTGGCGCGGACGCGGCTGTTCCGGGTGACGTTGAAGATCAGCTGGCGGCGGCGGTACCCGGTCGCGGGCTGCTCGTCGACGACCTCGGGCCGGAAGGGGGTGTGGTCGGCGGGTTCGCAGAGCAGCGTCTCGAACTGGGCGCGGGCGCGGCGCTTCCAGGACCGGAAGTCGTGGTGGCTGTGGCGGGACAAGGCGAGGGGGAAGGTCAGCTCGTCCTTGAGGCGCTCGTGGAAGACCGGAAGGTTGCCGGTGATCACGGACGGGCCCTCGAAACCGGCCGCCGCCCGCGCCTCGGCCTCGGCGACATGCGGGGCGGCGAGCGCCACAGCGGGTAGGGAGATCACGGAACGCCGCTTCATCGGATTCCTCCTTATCGATGGAATCCGAACGCTAGAAAGCCCTTTCCCGCATGTCAACAATATGGTGCCACCCTTCCCGGGGACGGTCCGGGAAGGGTGGCGGAGGGAGTCAGCGACCCTGGAGGGCCTTGACGTTGTCGCCGAAGGTCCAGCCCTTCGACCCGTCCCAGTTGATCGACCACGTCATCAGGCCCTTGAGGCCCGGGACGCTGTTGTACGCCTGGGACACCAGGGCCGGCGTCATGTAACCGCCACCGGCGCCGGTCTGGGCGGGCAGCCCGGGGACCTGCTTGTCGACCGGGATCCGGATGGTCGTGCCCTGGATGGTGAGGCCGCTGGCGAGGCACTGGGTCTGGACGGTGAAGCCCTGCACGGTGCCGGCCGAGTAGGAGTCACCGGCGCAGCCGTACATGCTGCCGTTGTAGTACTGCTGGTTGAGCCACCACAGCCGGCCGTTGTCCAGGTACTTCTTGATGATCGGCAGGTACGAGCCCCAGATCGAGCCGTAGGTGACGCTGCCGCCGGTCACGTACGCCGTCTCCGGCGCCATGGTGAGGCCGAAGTTCGACGGCATGGCCGCCAGCACCCCGTCGATGATGCGGATCAGGTTCGCCTGCGAGGTGGACAGCGTGGTGATGCTGCCGCTGCCGGTGAGCCCGGTCTCGATGTCGATGTCGATGCCGTCGAAGTTGTACTGCCTCAGGATCGGCACGATGGTCGCCACGAACCGGTCGGCGACGGCGCTGGAGCTCAGGTCGATGCCGGCGGTCGCACCGCCGATGGACATCAGGACAGTGGCGCCCTGGGCCTTGGCCGCACAGATCTCGGCGACGGTCGGGACCTTGACCCCGGCGTCCATCCCGTTCTCCCAGAGGACGGTGCCGTCCGAGCGGATCACCGGGAAGGCGGCCATCAGCACGTTGTAGCCGTGCTGGGTGATCCGGCTGTCGTTGACCGGGATCCAGCCGAGGCCGGGGTGGACGCCGTTGGAGGCGCCGTCCCAGTTCTCCCAGTAGCCCTGGAGGACCTTGCCGGCCGGGCGGCCGCGCAGCCCGCACCCGGTGGGGGTCGACGGGGACGTGGAGGGGCTCACCGAGACCGACGGCGACGGGCTCGCCGAAGACGAGGAGGGCGACGGCGACGGTGTGCCGCCGCCCGTGCAGGCGCCCAGCGACTTCCACAGCGACGGGGTCGCGGCCGGGTTCCACCCCGCGCCGACGTGCGCCGTGTGGGTGACCAGCGCTTGGTACAGGGCGGACTGGTAGGTGACCTGGGCGCCCGCGGTGTAGGTGTTGCCCTCCGCCCACACGGTCGTGGAGCAGGTGACGGCCGCGTTGCCGGTGGCGGTGAAGGCCACCGCCGAGCCCAGCACCACCCCCGCTCCGACGACCACGGCCAGCATCTTCCGGCGCAGCCTCATATGAACTCCTCGGCGACGTACGAGCGTGTGAGCACATCGTGGAGTTCACAAACGTAAATATCAAGGGTTCTTAACAGTAATTTTGAGTGGCAGGCCAACGAACGCGGCGAACGGCTCCAGGGCCGTCCGCGCCTGGTCGAGGTCGAACTCGGCCATCGGCTGCACCGTCACGGTGACCGCCGTCTTCCCCAGCGTTCGTTTCCAGGTGGCCATCACCCGGCCGTCACACACCAGCGTGGACTGGAAGACGCCGTTGCCGCCCGGCACCACCCGGGCCAGCTGGTCGGCGGTGGCCATCATGGACCGGTCCTTGTAACCCAACAGGTACTCGTCGAATCCGGGCAGCGCCCACCAACCGGTCACCGGCCCGGCGTCGAGCACCGCCGGATCGGCCCACATCGCCACACCCTCGACGTCGACCGCCGTCAGCCCGGCGGCCGCCACCCCGGCCCGCGCGTCGGTCATCGTCAACCCGGTCCAGCCGGCGAAGTCCTTGATCGTGGTGGGACCGTGCGACCGGAAGTAGCGGTGGGCCAGGATCGCCAGCGCCTCCTCCCGGGACGGGTCGTTGCGCTTCGTCGCCCAGTCGTCGAGCAGCACGAACGTCTGCTCGGCCCCCTCGTTGGGCGCGATGGCCGTCACGCCGCGCTGGGCCGCGAACCACAACAGGTGGTAGCCGCGCTGACCGGAGACCTCGATCCCGCCCTCCCGGAGAGCCGTCAGGCACCAGGACCGCGTCTGCCGGCCGCCGCCCGCCAGCGCCGACCCGAGAATCTCCACCGCCCGCTCGGCGTCGTCGCCGCTGAGGCCGATCTGCTCGCGTCGCTTGGCCGCGCCGGCCAGCATGCGCACCCCGGTCAGCTCGAGCATCCAGTGGGCGTCGGCCGAGGGGACGAGATGAACCGTGCCGCGCATCGGCCAGGTCCGCACGACGTCGCCCCGCTCGGTCGCCGCCACCACCTCCGGCAGGGTGAGGCCGGGCAGGCGGGCGCCGAGCGACCAGAGGACGCTGTTGAGATCCTGCGCCTGCATGGCGCCGAACCACTCCGCGACCCCCAGCACGCCGGGCTGGGAGCGCGGGCCGAGAAGAAGGCTGGTCATCCGAAGGCTCAGGGCCGTGTTCACGTCCACGACCCTGAGCCTAGAAGCGGGGTACGACAAAAGTCAGCGGCCGCGCTGCGTCCTGTACCGCTTGATCAGCGTGTTCGTCGACGAGTCGGCGTCGTCGGCGGGCGCGGCGGAGGAGGTCAGCTTCGGCGCCAGCTGGTTGGCCATCACCTTGCCGAGCTCGACACCCCACTGGTCGAACGAGTTGATCTCCCAGATCACGCCCTGCGTGAAGGTGATGTGCTCGTAGAGCGCCACCAGCTGCCCGAACGTCGCCGGCGTCAGCTTCTCCGCCAGGATCGTGGTGGTCGGGTGGTTGCCCTGCATCACCCGGTGCTGCGCCACCTTCGGGTCGGTGCCCTCGGCCCGCACCTGCTCCAGGGTCCGCCCGAAGGCCAGCGCGCCGGTCTGGGCCAGGAAGTTCGACATGAACAGGTCGTGCATCTCACCGATGTCGTGGTTCGGCACGCTGAAGCCGATGAAGTCCGCCGGGATCAGCTTGGTGCCCTGGTGGATCAGCTGGTAGAAGGCGTGCTGGCCGTTGGTGCCGGGCTCGCCCCAGAACACCTCGCCGGTCTGGAAGGTGACCGGCTCGCCGGACAGGCGCACCGACTTGCCGTTGCTCTCCATGGTGAGCTGCTGGAGGTAGGCGGCGAACCGGTGCAGATATTGCGCGTAGGGCAGCACGGCGTGCGACTGGGCGCCGAGGAACGTGTCGTACCAGACGTTGAGCAGGCCGAGCAGGGCCGGAACGTTCTCCTCCAGCGGGGCGCTGCGGAAGTGCTCGTCGACGGCGTGGTAGCCGGAGAGCATCTCGGCGAAACGCTCCCGGCCGATCGCGATCATGACGGAGAGGCCGACCGCGGACGGCAGCGAGTAGCGCCCACCGACCCAGTCCCAGAAGCCGAACATGTTCGCCGTGTCGATGCCGAAGTCGGCGACCTTCGCGGCGTTGGTGCTGACCGCCACGAAGTGCTTGGCGACCGCCTCGTCTCCTGATGCGAGGCCCGTGAGCAGCCAGGATCGCGCCTCTTTGGCGTTGGTCAGCGTCTCCTGGGTGGTAAAGGTCTTGGACACCACGATGAACAGGGTGGTGGCCGGGTCCAGGTCGCGGGTCTTCTCGAACAGGTCGGTGGGGTCGATGTTGGAGACGAACCGGCACTCGATGTCGCGCTGCGCGTAGTCCTTCAGCGCCTCGTACGCCATCACGGGGCCCAGGTCGGAGCCGCCGATGCCGATGTTCACCACGGTCCTGATGCGCTGGCCGGTGGAGCCCTTCCACTCCCCGGAACGGACCTTCTCCGCGAAGGCGCCCATCCGGTCCAGCACCTCGTGCACGTCGGCCACCACGTTCTGGCCGTCGACCACGAGCGCGGCGTCGCGCGGCAGCCGCAGCGCGGTGTGCAGGACGGCGCGGTCCTCGGTGATGTTGATGTGCTCGCCGGAGAACATCGCGGTGACCCGCTCACCCAGCCTCGCCCGCCGGGCCAGCGCGAACAGGGCGCTCAGCACCTCGTCGGTGACCAGATTCTTGCTGTAGTCGACATACAGCCCGGCGACCTCGGCGGCGTAGCGCTCGCCGCGCTGCGGGTCGCTGCCGAACAGGTCACGCAGATGCACCGCCGAGAACTTCTCGGCGAGCCCCTGGAGGCTCTGCCACTCGGCGCTGTCGGAAACGCGTTCGCTCATCTCTCCCACTCCGAACCTGGACGACGCAGAAATCGTGGCACGAACCGGTGCCCGGCACCCGCGAACCGGCCGGGTCGTCACCCTGCCCGCGAGGTTAGTCCCCGTCCAGGGCCGGTGTACCCGGGTGTCCCCCTTCTCACTCCGATGAACCGGCCGCGCCGTTTCGGCCCCTTCGAAAATGTCGTACCCGGCATCTAGGTTCTGCGGCATGGTTTCCGCGGCGTACTCGTACCTCGGCTCGTCGACCCTCGACGACGGGCTCACCCTGCAGACTTCCGGTGGCCCGGCGGCGCACCCCCGCTTCTTCACCGGCTTCCTCACCGATCCCGGCGCCGCGGCCACCGGCCTGCTGGCGGTCGCCGAGGTCGCCCGGACCCGATACTTCCGGCCCCTGCCGCCGGCCAGCCTCGACCCGGTCGTCACGGCCGGCTCCGACCGGCTGCGGTTCGAGTCGTTCTCCGGCTGTTGCGGCGTCTACGCCCGGATGGACGTGCTGCCCGCCGGCCTCGACGGCGACATCGTCGCGCACGGCACCACCAATGTGGACGTCAACCTGCCCCTGCAGCGGGCGCTCACCCGGGTCGGCCGGGCCGACCCGATGCACGTGGCGGTCGGCCCCGACGACCTCACCGTCACCACCTTCGACGGCGAGCTGGTGGAGCGGAAGGTGCCGCTGCCGTCGCGCTGGCTGCGCGGCTTCGCCGAGGCGCAGGCGCTGACCGCCCGCTTCGACCCACGGGCCGAGATCGGCGTCGCCGAGGCGCGGATCCTGCTCAACCGGCTCCCGGCCACCGACAAGTCGGTGCTCTGGGCGGTTCCGGCCGGGCGCTCGCTGCGCTTCACGTCCCGGCCCACGCCGGGCGCGGTCTGCCTGCCGGGCGCCGGGCGCCTCGCCGCCCTCAAACCCTTCCTCCGGTATGCGACACGCCTCGCCGTCTACGGTCCGGCCGTCGCGGCGGGCAGCGGTCCGGTCGCCAGCACCTGGGAGCTGAGCATGCCGTCGCTGCGGCTGTCGCTGACCCTGTCGCCGGAGCCGTACCGGGGCTTCTCCGGCGAGGGCGCCGTCCTCGACTCGCTCGCCAGTGACGAGGCGGCCGACGACGCCGACCTGATCAGCGCCCTGCTCTCCTGGGACCCGACGATCGACGTGGACGCGCTCGCCGGAGCCTCCGGGCTGGACGCCCGCCGGGTCCGTGACGCGCTCACCCAGCTCGGCACGTCCGGGCGGGTCGGCTACGACGTGGCCGAGGCGGGCTATTTCCACCGCACGCTGCCCTACTCGGCCGACGTCGTGGAGAAGATGAACCCCCGCCTGGCCGGCGCCCGCGCCCTGGTCGCCGCCGGGGCGGTCACCCCAGGCCCGGAGGTGTCGGTGGTGCTCAGCGGCACCGAGACCTACCACGTCCGGGACGCCACCTCCTGCACCTGCCCGTGGTGGGCCAAGCACCGTGGCGACCGCGGCCCGTGCAAGCACGCCCTCGCCGTCCGGATGGTCCTCGCCGGCGAGACCGCCGACCAGGACTCCGTCGAGGCCACGGCATGAGGCTCGACTGGGAGATGCTCGACCGGCGGGCCCGCTGCGGCGACCACGCCGGAGTGGCGCGGCTGCTGTTGCACGCGAGCGAGGAGGACCGGCTCGCCTTCGGCAAAGCGGTCGAGGCCGGCATCAAGGGCGCCGACCCGAGTGTGTGGTGGCGCTCGGACACCAACCCCGCTCCGGGGTATGCACTGGCCGTCATCGGCACGGCGCCCACCGCCGCCAAGGCCGCGACCCTGCTGATGCGCCGCGAGCTGCGGGCCATGTGGCGGATGATCCCGGTCGACCGGTTCCTGGCGGTCGCGCTGGCCCGTGAGCTGGACTGGCTCGGCGACCTGGGCGCCCGGCTGTCCCGGCGGCTGCCGACCCGCAACAACTGGGACAACGGGGAGTGGGCGTTCACCACCTCGGTCATGCGGGCCGGCGGGGTCGAGCCGCCGGTCACCGAGGGCATCGTGCACGGCTGGCTGCTCAGCCTTCTCCGGTCCTACGGTGACCGGGGCCAGAAGCGTCCCCCGCTGAACGTGCGGATGCGGGAGGACCCGTACCTCGATCTCCTCCTGCCCGCCGTCTTCGAGATGGACGGCCTCGGCGCCGACATCACCCACTCCTCGTGGGGTGAGCCGGAGGGCCCGCCGAGCCCCGCCCATCACTTCCCCGCCGCGGTCGTGTCGCTGGTCGCCGAGGGCCGGCTGGAGCGCAAGGACATCCTGACCGCGGTCGTCGACCGGCTGGTCCGGGGCGACAAGCCCAACGCGCTGCGCCCGTTCGTGCTGCTGCACGACGAGCTGGCGCCGACGGTCGACGAGATCGCCGGGCACGCGCTCGACCACGCGCGCATGCTCGCCGAGGGGGCCGGCCCGGTGGCGGCGCTGTCCCAGCGGGCTCTGCGCACCCTGGACGGCGCCGGGCGCCTCGATCTGGAGACACTGCTCGACACCAGCGCCACGGCTCTCCTGCGTAGGGAGAAGACGCTAGTCAAGGCACAGATCTCCTGGCTGGAGAAGGTGGCCCGGCGGGAGCCGGGCCGGGCCGGCGAGGTGTTCGAGACGATCGGCGTCGCGTTCGGCCACCCGGCCCTCGACATTCAGGAGCGGGCGCTGACCCTGATCGGCAAGCAGGTGCCACGCCTCGGCCCGGAGCTGCTCACCCGGCTGGCGGACGCGGCCCAGGTCCTCGCCGGTGACCTTCCGGCCCGTGCCGCGGAGCTGTTCGGCAGCGCCGCCCCGATGGCCGGGTCCACCGGTGTGCCGTCGCCGCCGCCGCCGGCCGAGCCCGTGCTGATGCCGCCGCCCATCGCGACCGCCGCCGAGCTCGCCGAGGAGGTCGTGGCGCTGCTGCACGAGCAGTCCGGCGTCCGCTGGGAGCGGGTCCTCGCCGCGCTCGTCACGCTGCACGCCCGCGACGGGCGGGGCGCGCTGGCGACAGCCCTCCGCCCGGTGATGGAACGGTATCCGGGCTGGTTCTCCGAGAGCCGATGGAACTCCGGCTCGCCGTTCGTCTGCCTGGCCACCGCCATCCGGATGGTGATCGACGCGCCCCGCCACGACAGCACCCACCAGCGGCTGCACAGCGCCGTGCGGGTCGCCTGGCAGGAGGGCCGCCGCGGGGGCGTCGACTCCAAGCTGTCCGACCGGCCCGACGGCGTGCTGGCCCTGCGCGCCGCCGAGGTCGCCGTGCACCTCAACGGATCGATGATGCCCATGCTGGTCGCCACCCCGACCCGGGTGAACGGCAGCCTCGACCCGGCGGTCCTGCTGGAGCGGCTGTCCCGGGCCGACGCGGAGGGCTGGCAGCCGTGGCCCTTCGACCTGGAGCAGGCGCTGCTGCGGCTGCCCCGCGCGCCCGTCCCGGCCGAGGTGACCGCCGGCGCCGCTGAGCTGGCCTCCGCCGCCGGGCGGCAGTTCGCCCAGTGGCTGGCCTCCGGCGGCCTGCCCGATCCGGTCAGCGAGCCCTTCACCCAGTTCGGCGACCGGAAGGCCAACGGCAGCTACACCTGGGACGCCCCGGTGCCCCGTCGGCTGGCGGCCCGGCTGCGCCCGGCCCGCGACGGCGGCCTGCGCCTGGAGCGGCAGCTGCTGACGCTCGACCCGTTGAAGTACCCGGTCTACATGCCGGACGACTTCAAGGGCGTCGAGGAGGTGCTGGCCATGGTCCTGCCGCACCACCGGGAGGCGGCCGCGGCCTGGGCGCTGGGCGAGGTGGCGTCGATGGCCGACCAGGACCAGAAGGGTCCAGGCCGGCTGCTGCCCCTGCTGGCCGACGGTACCGGCCCGATCGGCCCGGCCCTGGTCACGGCGCTGGCCTACACGTTCGGAGCCAAGCAGGAGCCCGACCGCGCCGCCGCCGTCGACGCCTTCCTGACCCTCGCGGCCGCCACGGCCTCCACCGCCGGGGGCCCGACCAACGCGGCCGACACCGCCGCCGAGGGCCCAGCCAACGCGGCCTGCACCTCCGCCGGGGGCCCAGCCAACGCGGCCTGCACCTCCGCCGAGGGCCCCACCACCACCGGGAGCGGCGCGACCTTCGCCGGCTCGGTCGGGGCCGTGCTGGGCGATCTCTGTTCGGACGGCACGGTCAAGCTGAGCCGGGTCGTCCCCGGACTGGCCGACGCCCACCGGGCCGGCGCCTCGGTGGCCGTCTGGGAGCTGCTCACCGCGGCGCTGCCCGAGTTGTTGGCGGCCAAACCCCGGTCGCTGCCCGACCTGCTGGAGCTGGCGACCCAGGTGGCCGTCACGATCGGCGCCCGCGACGAGATCCCCGGTCTCGCCGCGGAGGCGGCCCGACCAGGCTCGTCCCGCCTGGTCCAGGAGGCGAAGCGCCTGCGTTCCCTGCTGGCGCCGTAACCGGCCGACCGGACGGGTCTCGCTCCCCCGGCGCCCGTCCGGCCCCGCTACGCCCGACCACACCCCCGGCGGCTCGGCGGCGTGCGGGCCTGGCTGGGCTGCCGGACACCGGCTGATCTTGTCTGTCTGCCCCTGGGCGCTGTCTCAGGGCCGTTGAGACAGCGCCCAGGGGCAGCCGGGAAAGATCGACCACAGTGCACCTCGGAACGGACACGCTCGGCAAGGCAATGGCGGGTGGAAGGGCGGTTCGGTGTGCTCCGGGCGTACCGGGGAGGGGGTGACGGCTCGGAGGCGCGAGTGTCAGCAGGGCCAGAGTGGGTCGGTCGCGTGCTCCTCCGCGTCGCGCAGTGCGCGGAGGATGTTGCGGTTGGCGAGTTTCTCCAGGTCGAGGTCGGACCAGCCTCGATCGCGCAGTTCGGCGAGCAGGCGAGGGTAGGCGGAGACGTCGGACAGTCCGGTGGGGACCTCCAGGGTTCCGTCGAAGTCGCCGCCGATGCCGATGTGGTCGACGCCGGCCACCTCGCGGGCGTGTTCGACATGGTCGGCCACCTGGGCGACGGTGGCGGCGGGCTTCGGGTTGGCCGCCAGCCACGCGTGGAAGGCCGGTTCGTCGGCGTAGTCGGTGATCGGCGACGTGGGTACCCGGGCCGGATCCTCGTCCGGGTGCGGTCCGCGCGGCCAGTCCTCGGCCAACGGCGGCAGGCCGAGGCGCTCCCATTCGGCGTCGGCGGCCCGCGCCCAGTCGCGGGCGGCCGCGGAGACGAAGAACGAGACGAAGGTGAGCTGGATTACGCCGCCGTTGGCGGGCAGGCGGGACAGCACGTCGTCGGGGACGTTGCGGGGGTGGTCGGTGACGGCCCGGGCGCCGGAGTGGCTGAAGATCACCGGTGCGACCGCCTCGTCGAGGGCGTCGCGCATGGTGTCCGCGGAGACGTGCGACAGGTCGACGAGCACGCCCAGGCGCTGCATCTCCCGTACGATCGCTCGCCCTTCGGCCGTCAGGCCGCCGTGTACCGGGGCCTGGGTGGCCGAGTCCGCCCACGACGTGTGGTGATTGTGGGTGAGGGTCACGTAGCGGATGCCGAGGCGGGCCAGCGAGCGCAGCACGCCGAGCGAACCACCGAGGCAGTGCCCACCCTCGACGCCGATCAGCGAGGCGATCCGCCCGCTGGTCATGGCCCGTTGCACGTCCGCTGACGTGTAGGCGATCGCGAGGTCGTCCGGGTAGGCGGCGACCATCCGGTGTACCAGGTCGATCTGTTCGAGGGTGCTGGTGACCGCCTCCGGCTCGGACAAATCGGACGGCACGTAGACGGACCAGAACTGGCCGCCCACCCCGCCGGCCCGCAGCCGTGGCAGGTCGGTGTGCAGCGGTGGTCGTTCCTTCTCCAGCCCGGCCACGGCCGATCCGTGCCACTCACGCAGGCGCATCGGCAGGTCGTTGTGGCCGTCGATGATCAAGTTCATTCCCTCTGGCTACCGGCCCGGGGCGTCCGGTGCAAGCGGTTCGCCCGTTCGGGGCCGGCGTGAAGGGCCGGCGAACCCCGTTCGAGGCCGATGAGGGCCTGGCGAAGGGCCGGCGAGGGCCTGGCGAAGGGCCGGCGAGGGCCTGGCGAAGGGCCGGCGAGGGCCTGGCGAAGGGCCGGCGAGGGCCTGGCGAAGGGCCGGCGAACCCGCAACCTGCCGGCACCGGCACGGGCACCGGCGCACAACCCCCGGCCTGGAATCTGTTTCACATGCCCGACCCGCGAAGCGGCGGGCGGCATACCCGGCCCACGACGCGCCGGACGCCAAGCCCGGCCGCCAACCCGCCGGGCGCCATGCCCGGTAGCTGACGCACCGGGCGCCATGCCCGGCCCACGACGTGCCGGACAACCAGGGGAGGCATTTTGCGACGCGCCAAGCTGCCGACGTCTCTGACAGCTCTGACCGCCGTATTCGCGGGAACCGCCGCCGTTGTCGTGACGCCGAACGCCGCGTCCGCGGCCGGCTCCGAACTCACGATCCAGGCCGCCGACGACACGTACATCTCGAGCACCCGCACGTCCACGGTGTTCGGGTCGGAGGAGAAGCTTGCCGTCGGCAAGATCGGCAACGAGACGAAGACCGCCTTCCTGAAGTTCACCGTCCCGGCCGGCACCAAGATCAAGAGCGCGACGCTGTTCCTGACCCCGGAGAACAAGCCGTCCGGCAAGCTCACCGTGTCCCGTGTGATCAGCGACTCGTGGACCGAGGCCAAGACGACCGGCGCGAACGCGCCGAAGCTGGGCCCGGCCATCGCGTCGGTCACCCCGTACCCGACGGACACGCGGGTCGGCTTCAACCTGAACGCCGAGATCACCGGCTCGGGCACCTACTCGCTCGCGCTGTCCTCGGCGCTGACCGACGGCGCCGTCCGTTTCCAGTCGGCCGAGAACAAGGCCGGCGGCGGTCCGAAGCTGATCATCGCCACCGAATCCGCGGCCGTGTCCACGCCGCCGGTCACGGCCAAGGACTGTGTCACCGGCGCCAAGCTGGTGCCGTCCTGTGGCGTGCTGTGGGGTGGCGCGGCCGGCGGGTTCACCAGCAACCCCCGTGACGCGGAGCACAAGAACTGGGAGAAGCTGTCCGGGCGGACCGCGACGATCTTCCACACCTACCACAAGGGTGACGAGGCGTTCCCGACCAAGGCCGAGATCGCCATGACCGAGGACGCGGCGAACCCGCGGGTGCTGCTGCTGAACTGGAAGATCGCGTACGGCTCCACCTGGGCCAAGGTCGCCAAGGGTGAGCAGGACGCCCGGATCGACGCGTTCGCCAAGCGGATCAAGGCGTACGACAAGCCGGTCTTCCTCGCCCTCCACCACGAGCCGGAGAACGACGTCAAGGCCACCGCCGGCTCCGGCTGGGAGGCCAAGGACTACGCCGCCATGTACCGGCACACCATCGAGCGTCTCCGCAAGCAGGGCGCCGGCAACGTGGTGAACGTGATGGCCTACATGGGCAACGAGAAGTGGATGGCCCAGTCCTGGTGGAAGGACCTCTACCCCGGCGACGACGTCGTCGACTGGATCGGCCTGGACTCCTACGTCTCGGTCGAGAAGGGCTACTACCACTACGGCACGTTCGCCGACCTGCTCGACCGTAAGCCCACGGGCGGCGGCACCGGCTTCTACGAGTGGGCGACCACCAAGCACAAGAACAAGCCGATCATGGTCGCCGAGTGGGGTGGCTACCACCGGATCGGCAAGAACACCGACAAGTCCGCCGTCTACAACAGCGTGGTGCCGGAGCTGACCAAGCGTCCCGCGATCAAGGCCATCGTCCACTTCGACACCAAGGCCGACGACGAGGGCAACCGCGACATCAGCATCGACAGCACCCCGGCAGGCCTGGCCTCGTTCAAGAAGCTGGCCGCCAACCCGATCTTCAACGTCAAGCTGAAGTGACGAGGTGAGAGAGCGCCGCCCGGTCCCCGCCGGGCGGCGCTTTTCCTGCTGCCGGCCACCCGGTTCCACGAGATCACCGTGGACGCGCTGTACAGCACCTTCTACGGGATCAACTGGCGGCTCGCCGGCCAGGGCATCGACTACATGGCCGCCGCCGCGGAGCCGTCGCCGTTGCGGCATCTCTGGTCGCTCGCCGTCGAGGAGCAGTTCTATCTCGTCTGGCCGTTGCTGATCCTGATCACCGCGCGCAGCCGCCGGCTCCTGGTGGCCGCCCTGTCCGTCCTGGTCGCCGGTTCGCTGGCGCTGGCCTTCACCGAGGAGACCTCCTTTCCGGGGTACGCCGCGCTGCTCCCGGTGCTGGGCACGGCGGTCGTGATCGCGGCCGGGCTGCGGGGGACGCGCTGGGGCGCCGGGTCGCTGCTGGGGATCCGGCCGTTGCGGGAGATCGGCAAGCTCTCGTACGGCTGGTACCTGTGGCACTGGCCGATCCTGATCATCGGTGCGGTGGCGTGGCCGGAGCACCCGTACGCGCTGGCCGCCGGTTCCCTAATGCTCGCCCTGGCCACCTACCACCTGGTGGAGAACCCGCTGCGGTCGCATCCGCGGTTGCGGGCCCGGGCCCGTACCGGTCTGGTCGCGGGTCTGGCGTTCTCCCTGCTCACCGTCACGGTGGCGGCGGTCGGTGGAAGGTTCACGCCGGCCGTCCTGTACGGGCCGCCCGCACCCGGCCTGGCCGCCGAACTCGCCGCCGCCCGGGACCCGCAGGCCCGCCTCACCGCGCTGATCGACGAGTCGGCGCGCCGGGGCCGGATGCCGTCCAATCTCACTCCCCCGGTCACCAGCCCACGCCAGGAGCCGGCCCACGACGCCGACGGCTGCCATGTGGATTTCCTCGACGTCGAGGTCCGCGGTTGCGTCTACGGTGACCGGCCCGCGAAACGGACCGTGTTCCTGATCGGCGACTCCCGGGCCGGGCACTGGTTCGCGGCGGTCGACAACGCGGCCCGCAATCAGCACTGGCGGCTGGTGGCGCTGACCAAGTCGGCCTGCCAGATCCCGCAGGTGCTGGTCTACAACGTGGTGCTGAAGCGCCCGTACACCGAATGCGTGCAGTGGCGGGACGCGGTCTTCGCCCGGATCGCCCGGGAGCGCCCGCAGATGGTGGTGGTCGCCTCCAACGACCTGGACAACGGCGGCTTCTACGACGAGTCCGGACAGCTGGTCCCGGCCGAGGGCCGCGCCGACGACGTGTTGTGGGCGCGACATTGGGAGCTGTCGTTCCGGAAGCTGGCCGGCATCCCGGCGGTGCTGCTCCAGGACACCCCGTGGCCGGCCGGGATCGCCCCCGTCTGTCTGGCCGGTCACGCCCGCAGGACGCGGGCCTGCGTGCGGCCGGTGGCGAAGGCGATCTACGAGCCGAACCGCCGCGCCCTGGTCGCCGAGAAGGCCCGGGCCGCCGGGATCCGGGTAACCGACCCGACACCGTGGCCGTGCACCACGGTGTGCCCACCGGTCATCGGCGACACCCTGGTCTACCGCGACAAGAGCCACCTGACCCGGACGTACGCCGCCGCGGTCACGCCGCTGGTCGAGAAGGCCCTGTTCCCGGCGGGGTGATGCGCGGATCCGCCGGCGTCCGGATCGTGGGGTGGGGTATCGGGGCGTCCGGCGGATCTGCCGGCCGGGTCGCGCCGCCTTCTGGGCGGTGCGGAGGTGCGACCGGTCGCTGAGCGGGGATGGCCGCACAACGCGAGGATCCTACGCATCAGCCGGATCCGAGGGCCCGCAGGGTTCCGCGGAGATGCGAGAACCCCGGGCGCGACCAGCGCGCCCGGGGTTTCACGTGGGCGGTCCCGGGACGGTCGGGACCTGCCCGTCGAGCCGGTCCTAGCGGCCCGGGACTCCGGCGGCGTGCACCGCGGAGGCGTAGCGGCGTTCGGCGTCCTGGCGGCTGAGGATCGCGTGGATCTCGGCGGTCTCCTCGGCGCTGTGCCGGCCGAGCATCAGGTCCAGTTCGGTGCGCTCGGCGGCGGTGCGGAAGGTCGCGAGCTCTTCGGCGAGCCGGCGGTGGGCGCGGCGCTCGGCGAGTCGGTTGAGGATGGTGGTCCGGGCGTCACGAATGAACTGCATGGCAACTCCTCGACGGATAGTGACGGAGAAAGCCTCGTCGCTTCCGGATACAACAATCCTCCGCTCGCGCGTCATCCCCAAATCCACCAGGTAAAACCCGGAAGACGAAAGTGACGGCCACCACCGGAACCCGGTAACCCGCATCACTCTCCGCTACTGATGCGCAGGTCAGGAGGGGTTGGTGATCTCCCCCACCGCGAGGACCGTCAAGAGCTGGGTCCGGGACCGTACGCCGAGCTTGCGGTAGACCCGGGTGAGCGTCGCCTCCACGGTCTTGACGCTCAGGTAGAGCCGGGTGGCGATCTCCCGGTTGCTGGCCCCGTCCCGCACCATCCCGGCGATCCGCAGTTCGGTCGAGGTGAGCCCCTGGTCCGGGGTCCCCTCGGTCCGGGCCAGCGCCAGTTCCGCCTCGCGCGCCCACGGCCGGGCACCGGTGGTCCGGAACAGTTTGTGCGCCGCCCCGACCGCCTGCCGGGCGGCCGCGTACCGGCGCCGCCGCCGTTCCGCCCCGCCGGCCACCAGCAGGGCGTGCGCCTGTTCGACCGGCTGCCGCAGCCGCTCGAAGTGCCGGGCCGCGGCGGTCGCCAGGTCGGCGGCCAGGTCGGCCTGCCCGGATTCGGAGCTGACGATGGCGGCCGCCCGGTCCAGGTAGCCGGCCAGCGCCGGGCTGCTGCCCAGCCCCTCGGCCGCCTGCCGGGCCAGCGCCAGGGTGGTGGCGGCCTCGGCGTGCTCGCCGACCGACGCCAGCGCGGCGGCCAGGTCGGCCCGCCAGCGCACGATCATCGGGTCGGCGCTGCCCGCCTCGGCCTCGGAGTCGCGCAGCCGGCGCAGGGTGGCCACCCCGGCCCGGGTGTCGCCGGAGCGGACCTCGGCCTGGCCCAGGGCGTGCAGGTTGCGCCGCAGGTAGAGGCCGTCGCCCTCCTGGCGGGAGGCGCGGATGCCCCGGCGGGCGAATCCGGCGGCCGCCTCCAGGCTGCCGCCGGCCAGTTCGGCCACCGCGGCGGTGTACCACGTCGGGCCGGGACTCAGGCCCGCCTCCTGGGCCGCCCGGACCGCGCGATGGGCGTACCGCAATGCCTCCTGGCACCGGCCCGCCCGGGTGGCCACCTCGGAGAGGCTGCGGAGCACCTCGACCCGGGCCTCGCCGATCCGGTCGTGCTCGGCCACCGCGAGCAGGTTGAGCAGGTCGGCGCGGGCCTCGTCGAGCCGGTCGTCGAAGAGCGCGAAGCGCGCGGCGAAGTAGTGCGGGCCGTAGTGCAGCCAGTCCGGGGCCGGGGTGGCGGGCAGCCGCAGCGCCCGTTCCAGGGTGTCGCGCCAGCGGGGCTCGCCCTGGACCCGCTGGATCTGGGCGAGCGCGGTGAGCGCCATCGACTCGGTGGTCGGGTCGCCGGCGAGACGGGCCGCGCGTTCCGCCTCGCGGGCCTCGGCGACCCCGCCCTCCAGGTCGCCGGTGAGCAGCGCGGTCCAGGTGAGCCGCAGCCGGACCGGGGCGGCCAGCGCCGGGTCGTCGCCGGCTTCGGCGAGCGCCGCCGCGAAGGTCTCGCCCATGTCGGCCAGCGCCTGCCCGGCCAGGTCGAGCAGCACGAGACGGGCCCGCACCCGGTGGGCGGGCGGCGCGTCGGCGGCCAGGACCGCCTCGGCGGCCCGCCCGGCGACCAGTGGCACGCCCCCGGTGATGGCGGTGCGGGCGGCGGTGACCAGCCAGTCGAGGCGGTCGGCGGAGCGGTCCGGCGGGCAGCGGTCGGCGGCGAGCAGGTACAGCTCGGCGGCGGTGCGCTCGGCGCCGCGTTCCGCGCAGCGGCGGGCCGCGGCGGCCAGATCGGCTGCCACGTCGGGGTCCGGCCGGGCGGTCCGCAGGGCCTGCTGCCGCAGGGCCTCCACCGGGTCGTACGCCGCCGCGGCGAGATCCGCGTGCACCCGCCCGCGTTCGGCGGCCGGGGTCTCGTCGGCGAGCACCCGCGCGAGCAGCGGCGGGGTGAACCGGATCCGTTCGCCGGAGAGTTCGACGATCCCGGCGTCGGCGGCCGCCCGCAGTTCCCGGACCGCGTCGTCGCGCCCGGCGCGCAGCAGCAGGGTGACCGTCGGTTCGGTGGCCAGCGCCGCCACCAGCAGGGTGTCCCGGGTCTCGGCGGGCAGTTCGGCGAGCCGTTCGCGGGCCAGCTCCCGGACCGGCTCGGGCAGCGACGCCGGGCGCCAGGTGGGCCCGGCCGCGACCGCACCGCCCAGTGCGAGGGCCAGGAACGGGTTGCCGGCGCTGGCCTGGTGCAGCTGGCTGGCGGCACGGCAGGGCAGCCCGTGGGCTTCGAGCAGCGCGGTGAGGTCGTCCGGCGAGAGCGGCGGCACCTCCAGCTCGGCGACCGGGGCGGGGCACAGCCGGGCGGCGCGGCTCCGGCCGGGCCGGCGTTCGGCCGCGAGCATCCGGACCCGGGGCCCGGGGCGGCGGCGCATGGCGTAGCCGATCAGCTCGGCGGACTCCGGGTCGAGCCACTGGGCGTCGTCGAGGACCAGCAGCAACGGGGAGGTACGGGCGCAGTGGGCCAGCAGCTCGGGCATGACCAGGCGCCGGGCCAGGGCCGGCACGCCGGTGCGGGACGGCCGGCCCTGGCGGAGCGCGATGAGAGCGTGCCGTGGCGCGGGCGCCAGTGCGGCGACCGCCTCCGCCGGGACCTGGCGGACGAGGTCGGCCACCCCGGCGTAGGCGAGCGCTCGTTCGCCGCGGGCCGGGCGCAGGCGGAGCACGAGTTCCCCGCGCGCGGCGGCCTGATCGGCGACGGTGTCGAGCAGCGCGGTCCGGCCGATGCCGGGCGGTCCGTAGAGGACCACCCCGCCACCGGCCGCGAGCCGGGCGTCGACGGCCGCGAGTAGTTCCTCCCGGCCGTGCAGAGCGGGAACCACCTCAGGCATCACCCCCAGCATCGAAGGGCTCAGCCTAGGGAGCGGTTCACACCATCATCAATATGTTCAACTTCACTTGGTCGCGGTGACCGATTTCGCGGTCACCGTGCCGTCGTCGGCGGCCTCGCCCTGGACGGTCACCGACTGCCCGGCCTTGACGTCGCTCAGCTTGCCCTTGCTGGCCGTACTGATCGTCGTCGAGCCGTCGGTCTTGACCGTGACCACCGTGCCGTCCTCGGTCTCCACGTAGATGGTCTTGCCGTTGACCAGCTTGACCTTGCCTGTCGTGCCGCTGCTCGCCGCCTCGCTCGTGGTGCTCTGCGGCTGCTGACCGAACCCGCCACTGGGGAAGCCGCCACTGCCGCGCATTCCGCCGCCTCCGCTGGGGAAGCCGCTGGCCGTGCTCGCCGACGACGGGCCCCACTGCTTCTGGGCCTGCACCCCGCCGAGGAAGCCGCCCATCAACAGCGCCGCCACCCCGAGGCCGACGGTGCCCCTGTTCCACCACTTCCTGGGCGCCGCGGCGGCCAGCTCCGCGGAGAGGCCCTCGTTGCCGGGCACCTTCGCAATGACCGCGGTCTCGTCGTTCATCGTTGTCACAGCAGGGTCCTCACTCGTAGCGCAGCGCGTCGATGGGACGCAGGCGGGCGGCGCGGGCGGCGGGCAGCCCGCCGAAGAACAGCCCGATCGCGATGGAGACGCCCACGGCGTACCCGATCGAACTGGGCACGATCACCGGTTTCACCCCGACGATCTCGAACTGGGAGCCGATCAGCGCGGCGGCCACCCCGAGGGCGCCGCCGAGCACACTCAACAGGCTCGCCTCGATCAGGAACTGGGTCAGGATCACCCGCCGGGGCGCGCCGAGCGCCTTGCGGATGCCGATCTCCCGGGTCCGCTCGGTGACCGTCACCAGCATGATGTTGGTGATGCCGATGCCGCCGACCAGAAGACTGATCGCGGCCACCGCCCCGAGCAGGGTGGTGAACGTGGCCGCGGTCTCGCTCTGCGTCTCCAGCAGCGACGACGCGTTCTGGATCCGGTACGGCGTGCTGGTCGACGACGAGTCCACGTCCAGTTTCTGGTTGAGGATCGTGGAGACCTGCCCCTGTACGGCGTCCACCCTGTCCGGGTCGGCCGCCTCGACGATGATCGAGGTCAGCGCGCCGTACCCGGTGAGTACCTGCTGCACCGCGGTGAGCGGGGCGACCGCCGTGTCGTTGGCGTCGTCGAAGCCGGTGGAGCTCTTGTCCTCCAGCACCCCGACGACGGTGAACAGCGCCCCGCCGACGGTGACCTGCTTGTCGAGCGGGTCGACGCCGGGGAAGAGCTCCTCGGCGACGGTCTTGCCGATCACCACGACCCGCCGGCCCTGGTCGACGTCGTCGGAGGTGAAGGCGGAGCCACGCCCGACCGGGGTGGTGGAGGCGGTGAACCAGGCCGGGGTGGTGCCGACGAAGGTGGCCACCGAGTGGTCGGTCCCCTCGTACGTCATGGTCGCCGACGACGAGCTGACCACCGGCGACACCGACTTGACGTCCGGCGCCATCTCCTCGTCGATCAGCGCGTCGGCCATGTCCTTGGTCAGCGACGTGCTGCTCGACCCGCCGCGGCCGGCGCTCATCACGGTGATCGTGTTGGTGCCCAGCGCCTCGATCCGGTCACTGATCGCCTTGGCCGAGCCGTTGCCGACCGCGACCAGCAGGATCACCGCGGCGACACCGATCAGGATGCCGAGCATGGTGAGCGCGGAGCGCAGCTTGTTGGCGCTCAGGCCGCGCAGGGAGAAGCGAATGACCTCGAAGAAGTTCATCGCGTGTGCCGCCCGGCCACCATCGCCCGGCCCTGTGCCACCCGGGCGGCGCCGACCGGGGGCAGGTGCAGCGGGGACTGCCGTGTGTCGGTGACGATGCCACCGTCGACCAGGCGGATCAGCCGCTTGGCGCGGTCGCCGACCTCCTTCTCGTGCGTGATGATCACAATGGTCCGGCCGGCCGCGCTCAGGTCGTCGAAGACCTGGAGCACGTCGTCGGTGGACTTGGAGTCCAGGTTGCCGGTCGGCTCGTCGGCGAGCAGCAGGGCCGGCTCGGTGACCAGGGCCCGGGCCACCGCGACACGCTGCTGCTGGCCACCGGAGAGCTGGTTCGGCTCGTGGCCGGCCCGGTCGGCGAGCCCGACCACCTCGAGCGCCGCCATGGCCCGGCGGCGGCGCTCCTTCGGCCTGACCCCGGCGTACGCCAGCGGCAGCTCGACGTTGGCCACCGCGCTGGTCCGCGGGATCAGGTTGAACGCCTGGAAGATGAAGCCGATCAGGCGGTTCCGGGCCAGCGCCAGCTGGCCGTCGGAGAGCCGGCTGACGTCCACGCCGTCCAGCAGGTACTGCCCCGAGCTGGGGATGTCCAGCGCGCCCAGGATGTTCATCAGGGTCGACTTGCCGGAGCCGGACGAGCCCATGATCGCCACGTAGTCGCCGCGCTCGACGGTGAGGGACACCCCGCGCAGCGCGTGCACGGTCGCCTCACCCAGACCGTAGATCTTCTTCAGGTCGGTGACCTGCAGGACCGGCCGGCTCACTGCGGCCTCCCGCCGCCACCCTGAGGACCGCCGCCGCCACCGGTGAAGCCGCCGCCGCCCGGGAAGCCGCCGCCCTGCTGGCCGCCGCTGGTGCTGGTCGAGGTGGTCTTGACGACGACCTGCTCGCCGGCGGCCAGGCCGGAGGTGATCTCGGTGGCCGAGTCGCCCTCCAGGCCGATCTCCACCGACCGGGTCTCCTGGACGCCGTTCGCGACCACCGTGACGGTGTGCCGGTTGCCGACCGTGGTGATCGCGGCCGCGTTGACCAGCACGACGTTCTCCTTGGAGCCGGTGGTGACCGACACCGAGACGGTCTGGCCGACCTTCGCGCCGGCCGGCACCCTGTCCAGGGTCAGCGTCACGCCGTAGGTCACCACGCTGTTCGAGGTGGTGGCCGACGGGTCGACGGCCGCGACCCTGGCGCTCTGCGAGACGCCGCTGAGCGCGTTCCACGTGACCGTGGCGACCTGCTTCTCCTTGAGGCTTGTCGCGTCCGCCTCGGCGAAGCTCGCCGCGACCTGCATCTTCGTGAGGTCGGCGATCTCGATGAACCCGCTCGACGACGAGGACGACGAGCTGCTGGAGGAGGAGCCGCCGCCCTGCGAGCCGCCACCGGAGGAGCCGCTGGAGGAGGACGAGCTGCCGGAGGCCGAGCCGCCGAGCGTGCCGTTGACGGCGGTGACCGTGCCGGCCATCGGGGCGGACAGCACCGTGCCGTCGACGCCGGCCTCGGCCTCGTTGACGGCCAGGTTCGCCTCGGTGACCTGGTTGGCGGCCTCGGTGGTGTCCGAGCCGGCGGCCTCGGCCCGGTCCAGGGAGTCCTGGGCCGCGTCCAGGTCGGCCTCGGCGGCGTCCAGGGCGCGCTGCGCGGCGGCCGGGTCGACCTTGGCCAGCACCTGGCCCTTCTTGACCTTGTCACCGACCTTCACGCTGATCGCGGTGACCGTGCCGCTGGTCTCGAACGTGGCACTCGCGGTGCTGGCGCTCTCCAGGGTCCCGTCCGCGGTCGCGGTCTTGGTGACCGTGCCCTGCTGGACGTTGACCGTGCGCTCGGCGGCCGTCGCGGCCGTACCCCCGTCGCCGGTTCCGGAAAATGTCTCGTACACCGTGTAGGCCCCGGCGACGAGCACTACGCCGATGACGGCGTTGACCACCAACGACGGGTGGCGGCTCAGGCGTACCTTCATGGCTGCACACTCTGCGGCCGTGGGCTATGAGGAGCTTCGGCGAAACCTGGGAACCAGCTCAAAACCTCACGCCGAGTCACCGACCGCCGGGAGTTCCACCCGGAAGGTGGCCCCGCCGCCCGGCGTCTCGCGGTAGTCCACGGCGCCGCCGTGCCCCTCCACGATGGCCGCCACGATCGCCAGGCCCAGCCCGGAACCGCCGCCCATGGAGCGGGAACGGCTGGAGTCGGCCCGGTAGAGCCGCTCGAAGATGCGGTCCACGTGCTCCGGCGGCACCCCCGGCCCGTTGTCGCACACCTCCAGGACCGCCACCCGGAAGCCGTCCTCGGATGTGGCCAGTCCGACACGTACCGTGACGACAGCCTCGGACGGGGTGTGGTTGAGCGCGTTGGCCACCAGGTTGGTGACCACCTGCCGCAGCCCGTGGTCGTCGCCCAGGACGGTGGGCGGCTCGAAGGTGTCCTCGTCGTCGGTGAGCCCGGCGAGCAGCACCTGCCGGTCCGGCATCCGGGCGTGCGCGTCCCGGATGGTGTCGGCGGCGATCTCCAGCAGGTCCACCCGGCGCAGGTCGAGGGTGCGCCGCTGGTCCATCCGGGCCAGCCCGAGCAGGTCCTCGACCAGCACCGCCATCCGGGCCGACTCGGCCTCGATCCGGCCCATCGTCTCGTCCAGTTGCGGGCCGGGCGGCGCCCCGCCCCGCCGGTACAGCTCGGCCCAGCCGCGGATCGACGTGAGCGGGGTGCGCAGTTCGTGCGAGGCGTCCGCGACGAACTGGCGCAGCCGCTGCTCCGAGGCGGTACGCGCGCTGACCTCACCCTCGATCCGGGTGAGCATGGCGTTCAGGGCCAGGCCCAGGCGGCCCGGCTCGGTGTGCGGGTCGGTGTCCGGGATCCGGCCGGACAGGTTGCCGCCGGAGATGTCCGCGGCCACCGCCTCCATCTCGGTGAGCGGCCGCAACCCGATCCGCACCACGAACGCGGCCCCGAACCCGAGCGCCGTCAGCACCAGCAGCATCACCCCGGCGTCGATCAGCATCCACTGCTCGGTGGTCTGCTCCACCTCCAGCAGCGACGAGCCGATCAGCACGTACTCGCCGGTGTCACCGGCGGCGACGGCCATCATCCGCCAGTCCGATCCGGCGGCCGTCGCGACGGTGTACGGCCGTCCGGCCGCGGCCCGCTCCGTGACCTCGGCGAACGGCGCCACCTCGGGACGCTTCTCGTCGGTGGACGAGCTGTTGGTGGGGTCCAGGGTCCCGTCGGCGTTGTAGAAGTACATGATCTGGTCGGGGCCGAGGCCCCGGAACCGGCCGGGGCGGGGCCCGAAACGCAGCGGGTTGGCGTCGGACAGCGGCCGGCTGATGCCGATCAGCTGCTCGTCGATCCGGTCCTGCTGGTACTCGCGGATCAGCAGCAGGCCGGTGATGTTGGCGACCACCACGGCGATCGCGGACAGCACACCGACGACCAGGACCAGCCTGGATTTGAGGGTCCAGAAGCGCCAGGGGGTCACCCGTCGTCGCGGGGCAGCCGTAGGGCGTACCCCACGCCCCGCACGGTGTGGATCAGCGGCGGATCGCTCCGGTCGATCTTCCGCCGCAGGTAGTAGACGTAGGACTCCACGATGCGGCCGTCGCCCCCGAAGTCGTACTTCCACACCCGGTCCAGGATCTGCGCCTTGCTGACCACCCGGCCCGCGTTGATCATCAGGTAGCGCAGCAGGTTGAACTCGGTCGGGGACAACTCGATCAGACGGCCCGACCGGCGTACCTCGTGGGCGTCCTCGTCCATTTCCAGGTCCGCGTACCGCAGCACGCCGGTGTCCTCCTGCGGTTCCTCCGGCTGGCTGCGGCGCAGGATCGCGCGTATCCGTAGCACGACCTCCTCGAGACTGAACGGCTTGGTGACGTAGTCGTCCGCGCCGGCCGACAGCCCCAGGATGCGATCCTCCACCGTGTCCCTGGCGGTCAGGAACAGGACCGGGACCCGATGCCCGGCGGCCCGCAGACGCTGGGCCACCTCTATCCCGTCCACGTCCGGAAGCATCACGTCGAGGACGATCAGATCCGGCTCGAAATCCTGCACCGCGATCAGGGCGGCGTTACCCGACTCGGCCACCCGCACATCGAAGGCGACCAGCCGCAACGTCGCGCTGAGCAGCGCGGAGATGTTCGGCTCGTCGTCGACGACCAGGACACGGGCGGGCCGTGCCGCGGGGTCGAGCGTGGTCACGGAACCTCGGGTATCGGAAAGCACCGCATAGAACTATCAGCGTTTTCTTTGAAGAACCTATGAGCGGGAAGGGAGGAACCTACCAGGAACGGGCCACCGGCTCGCCCGCGGTGAGACCGGACACGATCTCCGTGTACCGGTCCCCCCGCAGGCCCAGCTTCACCTGCGTGGCGGTCCCGTCCCTGAGCACCGTGCCGTCCTCCCCGGACACGTCGTGCACCGCGGTACTGGGCACCCGCAGCACATCGTCCTTGCTGCCGGTGGTCACCCGTACGTTGGCGCTCTGCCCGACCAGCAGCTCGTCCGGGGCGTCGTCGAAGGAGAGCACGACGCCGAAACGGGTGAGCGTGCCGTCGCTGGTGCCGACCGGGTCGACCTGCACCACCGTCGCGTCGAACGTCTCGCCGGCCCGGTCGGCGAGAGTGATCACCGCCTTCTGGGCGACCGCCAGACGGTCCGCGTCGGCCTCCGGGAAGTCGGCGCTGATCTGCATGTCGTAGACGTCGGCCAGGGTGACGAAGGTGGACCCGGACTTGGCGCTGCTGCCCACCTTGCCGCCCACCGAGATGATCTTCCCGGCGATCGGGGCGGTGATGGTGGCGCCGTCCAGGGCCTCCTCGGCCTCCTCCAGGTTCACCTCGGCCGCGTTCACCCGCTGCTGGGCGCTCAGGATCGAGTCGCCACCGGAGGACCCGCCCCGCGAGGAGCAGGCGGCGGCGCTCTTCGTACCGGTGGGGCTCGGTTTTGTGGTCTTGGTCCTGGTCGGCGTGGGCGACGTGGTCGCGGTGGCCGACGGGGAAGCGGAGACCGAGGCCGAAGGCGAGGCGGAAGCGGTGGTATAGGCCGCCGCCACGTCGCAGCCGGTGGAGGTGGAGGTGGAGGACGCCTTCGTCAGCGCAGCCCGCGCGTCGTCGAGGGCGTCCTGCGCGTCGTCGACCGCCTCGGCCGCGTCCGTGTCGTCGACGGTCGCCAGCACCTGCCCGGCGGTCACCGTCGTGCCGGCCCGCACCTTGACCGTCTCCACCGTCCCCGACACCGCGAACGACAGGCTGCGCGTCTGCGCCGGCCGCAACGTGCCGGTGGTGGCGACCTCGGTGGTCACCTCACCCCTGTCCACCTCGACGGTCTCGGCCGCCTTCGACTCCTCCCGCGCGGCGCCGGCCGTCAGCGCCCGCACCACGCCGAAGGCGACAAGTGCGAGCACGACGACCACCACGCCGAGCCGGATCAAACGCCGGCGACCGGCCAGTGCAACACCCATGGTCGCCGAGTGTGACCACCGGTCCTCGCCGCGGGCTCGGTCCCACCTGGGAGTTCGCTCGGAGCACGTTCTTAGGTAATTCCTAGGGTCGTCCGACCTTCCGCACAGGTGCGGCGGCTTTTCTTCACACGTTCCCGCCCGTTGACATCTACCTAAGGAGTCCGGTGATCAGTTCGAAGCGCGTCGCGGCCATCTTCGCGGTCTCGGTGGCCATGCTGTTCACGGCGGCCTGCGGCGGCTCGGAAGAGGCGAGCACCGACAGCGGCACCACCGGGCAGAACGGCGGTGGCGGCAACAACGCGTTCGCCGCGTAC
Source organism: Actinoplanes hulinensis (assembly GCF_019429605.1). NCBI lineage: Bacteria > Bacillati > Actinomycetota > Actinomycetes > Micromonosporales > Micromonosporaceae > Actinoplanes > Actinoplanes hulinensis. Next base: position 88,420 of record NZ_JAHXZI010000008.1, read on the forward strand.
ATCAGCTGTCTGAACGAGAACGGCGTCACCATCACGATGCCGTCCGGCGGCCCCGGCGGCGGCGTCCGCCCGTCCGGCGCACCCGACGGCGTCCGTCCCTCCGGCGCACCCGACGGCGTCCGCCCGTCCGGCCAGCCGCGCCCCTCCGGCAGCGCCGGCCAGCGCGGCGGCGGCTTCCCCGGCGGTGGCGGCTTCGGCAAGCCCGAGGGCGTCGACGACGCGACCTGGCAGAAAGCACAGGAGGCGTGCGCCTCGGTCCGCCCGAGCATGGGCGCCGGCCGCGGCAACCAGGGCGGCGGCACTGCTCCGGGTGGCGGCAACGCCAACGCCGCCTACGAGAACTGTCTCAAGGAGAACGGCGTCACCGACCCCGCCAAGGTCGACACCACCGACGCCACCGCGAAGAAGGCCGTCGAGACCTGCTCGGTGCTCAAGCCCACCTCCTGACACCCCAGAACTCCGTGCCGGCGCCGCCCGTCCCCCCGTCGTTGCGGCGCCGGCACGGTCGAACTCGGACACCCGCGCCGCACTCACCCTGGGCGCGGGTCGTTCCTTCTCAGACCCGGATCTCGTACGCGGCGGGCCGCCCCCGAAAAACCACCCCGTCCCCGGAAGCTCCCGCGAGCCAGGCGACACTCCCGCCTTTGCCGCGCCCGCCGGGCTGAGCTCGGTGGTCCGGCCGGCCGTCAGGGCTGTTTCGACGCGGGGGCGACAGCACTGGGAGCCGGCCGGGGTGCGCCCGTCGTGCCGCGGACCATCAGGCGGGGCGGGACGACCATCTCGCGTGGGCCGACCGGGGTGCCCTCGATTCGGGCTACCGCGCGCTCGATCGCGCCCGCCGCCATGGTGTCGATGTCCTGGCCGATGGTGGTGAGGTCGATGTGTGCGAGCCGGCTCAGGCCGGTGTCGTCGTAACCCACCACGCTGATGTCCCCGGGCACGCCGAGCCCGTTGCGGCGCAGGACGTCGAGCAGCCCGGTCGCGCTCAGGTCGTTGAAGACGGTCACCGCGGTCGGCGGGTCCCCCAGCAGCCGCTCCGCGGCCCGTGCGCCGTCCTCCTCCCCGGCCCCGCCGGACACCACCCGGATGTGCTCGGCCAGCCCGTGCCGCCGCATCGCCTCCTGGTAGCCGGCCCGCCGCTCGGCCGACCCGTGCCACTCCCCGCCGTCGACGTGGGCGATCCGCCGGTGCCCGAGCCCGACCAGGTGATCGACGGCCTGGTGGGAGCCGAGCGCGTCGTCGTTGTGCACCACGTCGACGTCGCGCCGCCGGGCCGCGCGCATCATCGCCACCACCGGGAGGCGGGCCGCGATCGACGCCAGCTCGGAGGCCCGTAACTGGCCGCCGAACAGCACCAGCGCCTCGCACCGGTCCTGCAGCAGGTCGCCGACGGCCGTACGCTCGCCGCGCCGTGGTGTCACCGCGCTCAGGGTGAGTTGGTATCCGGCCTTGCCGGCCGCGTCGTAGAGCCCGGTGAGCAGGTCGTGATGGAACGGGTGCCGCACGTCGAAGACGACCCCGAGCAGCCGGCTGCGACCGCTGCGCAACAGCCGGGCCCGGCTGTCCGGCTGGTATCCGAGCCGGCGCGCCACCTCCAGCACCCGCTCCCGGGTGGCGGCCCCGGCCCCGGGCGCGCCGCGCATCACGATCGACACCAGTGCCACCGACACCCCGGCCTCGGCCGCGACGTCGGCGAGGGTAGTCCGCCGCTCCGCTGACTGCATGGCGGCATCCTACGTTGTGATCACTAGAACGTTCTATTCGCTGGAGAACTAGAACGTTCTAGAGTCTCCGGACGTGGAGACACTGACCGACGGCCGCCGCTGGGCGGCCCTGCTCGCCCTGTCCCTGGGCGGTTTCGGACTCGGCCTGACCGAGTTCGTGGCCATGGGACTGCTACCCGACATGGCACGCGACCTGATGCCCGAGTCGTACGCCGCCTCGGTCCCGGACGCACTGGCCCACACCGGCTGGATGATCACGATCTACGCGCTCGGCGTCGTCGTGGGCGCGCCGACGATCGCCGTGATCACCGCCCGGCAGCCCCGCCGGCGGCTGGTGCTCGGCCTGCTCGCCGTCTTCGTCGTCTTCACCACGGCGTCCGCGCTGGCGCCCACGTTCGAGCTGGTCCTGGCCGCCCGGTTCGGCGCGGCCCTGGCACACGGCGCCTACTTCGGGGCGGCCGGTCTGCTCGCCGCCGCCATCCTGGGACCCGGAAACCAGGGACGCGGGGTCTCCATCGTGATCGGCGGGCTGACCGCGGCCAACCTCGCCGGCGTCCCGCTGATCACCGTGCTCGGGCAGAACCACGGTTGGCGGGCCGCGTACCTCGCCGTCGCCGCCGTCTTCGCCCTCAGCCTGCTCGCCGTCCTGATCACCGTGCCCACCGTGGCGGCCGACCCCGGCAGTTCGCCCCGCGCCGAGTTGCGTGCCTTCCGCAACCCGCAGGTGTGGCTGGTCGCCGCGGCCGTCGCCGTCGGAACCAGCGGATTCTTCGCGGTGAACAGCTACGTCGCACCGATCACCACGCACGTGGCCGGCCTGTCCGAGGCGGCCGTCCCGTGGGTCCTCGCCTGCATGGGCCTGGGGATGACCGTCGGCATCGCCCTCGGCGGGGTCGCCGCCGACCGCGATCTGCGGCGCGCCGTCCTGATCGGGTTCGCCGGCCTGATCGGCTCGGTCACCATGTTCGGCCTGACCGCGGTGCACCCGGCCGGCCTGTTCCCGGCCGCCTTCCTGGTCGGCGCGGCAAGCCTCTTCATCGTCCCGGCGCTGCAGTCCCGCCTCATCGCGGTGGCCCCGGGCGCCCAGCTGATGGGCGCCGCGGTCAACCAGTCCTCCCTGAACATCGCCAACGCCACCGGCGCCGCCCTCGGTGGTGCGGTCATCGCCGCGGGCTGGGGCTACCTGGCGTCCGCATGGATGGGTGTCGCCCTGTCCCTCGCCGGACTGCTCCTGACCCTGCTCAGCTTCCGCCTCGACACCCGCACCCCGTCCCCGGCCCTCACTCCCGTCCCCGCCTGATTCCCCCTCCCCGAACGCACCCCCGAACCATCACCCAGCCGCCCCCACCGCCGGCACCCGCCCTCCCCCACAACCAACCCACCCTCCACCGAGACCAACCCACCCTCCACCGCAACCAACCCACCCTCACCCGCACGGCGCTCACCGCACCTCCTCCACCACCGAACCAGCCGATCTTGGACGATCACCCACCGATTCCGGTGGCAAAACATCCAAGATCGCGGGCGGAAGCAACGCAATCATGACCAGCCGCCCGCGCAGCAGACAGCCGCCCGAGCAGCAGACAGCCACACCAGCAAAGGCCCCCAACGGCCGCGATCTAGGACGATCACCCACCGGATTCGGTGGCAAAACGTCCAAGATCGCGGACGGGAGCAACGCGATGTGCACCAACCGCCCGAGCAGCAGACAGCCCGCACCGGCAAAGGCCCCGAACGGCCGCGATCTTGGACGATCGCCGACCGGATTCGGTGGCGAAGCGTCCAAGATCGCGGACGGGAGCAACGCGATGAGCACCAACCGCCCGAGCAGCAGACAGCCGCACCGGCAAAGGCCCCCAACGGCCGCGATCTTGGACGATCACCCACCAGATTCGGTGGCAAAACGTCCAAGATCGCGGACGGGAGCAACGCGATGAGCACCAACCGCCCGAGCAGCAGACAGCCGCACCGGCAAAGGCCCCGAACGGCCGCGATCTTGGACGATCGCCGACCGGATTCGGTGGCGAAGCGTCCAAGATCGGCGGCGGGACCGGCGGGGGACTGTGCCAGGAGCGGTGTTTCCGGCCCGACACGCCGGGCTGAGGTCCGGCGGGATGGGCACTGTGAGTGATGACATCGAATGTTGTGAGTCCACGGAAGAAGAGTGAGGGTGACGGGCGGCAACTGTCGCCGGAGCAGGCTGCCGCGGCGGCGATGGTGGCCGAGGCAAAGGCCCGCGGGCTGGAGCTGACCGGACCGAACGGGCTGTTGAAGCTGTTCACCAAGAACGTGCTCGAGACCGCGCTGAACGAGGAGATGACCGACCATCTCGGTCACGAGAAGAACCAGGCCGAGCCGGGCCGTGAGTCGACGAATGTGCGCAACGGCAGCCGCGGCAAGACGGTGATCTCGGACGCCGCCGGTGAAGTCCGGATCGACGTTCCGCGGGACCGGGAGGGAACGTTCGAGCCGCAGATCGTCAAGAAACGGCAGCGACGGTTGACCGAGGTCGACGAGATCGTGCTGTCGCTGTATGCGAAAGGCATGACGACGGGGGAGATCTCCGCGCATTTCGCCGAGATCTACGGCGCGTCGGTATCGAAGGAAACGATCTCGCGGATCACCGACAAGGTCGTCGCGGAGATGACGGAATGGTCGTCGCGGCCACTGGACCGCGTGTACGCGGCCGTGTTCATTGACGCCATCATGGTCAAGGTCAGGGACGGCCAGGTCGCGAACCGGCCGGTCTACGCGGCCATCGGCGTCACCGTTGAAGGCCGCAAGGACGTCCTGGGCCTGTGGGCCGGCACCGGCGGTGAGGGCGCCAGGTTCTGGCTCAGCGTCCTGGTCGATCTGAAGAACCGCGGCGTCGCCGACGTGTTCTTCGTTGTCTGCGACGGGCTGAAAGGCCTACCGGACACCGTCGAAGCGGTCTGGCCCCAGGCCATTGTGCAGACCTGCATCATCCACCTGATCAGGAATACGTTCCGGCTGACATCGCGAACCGACGCCGATGCGATCAAGCGAGACATCCGGCCGATCTACACCGCCGTCAACGCCGTCGCGGCAGCGGCTGCCCTGGACGACCTGGAAGAGAAATGGGGCAGCAAATACCGGGCGATGATCCGGCTGTGGCGTAACGCCTGGAACGAGTTCATCCCCTTCCTCGACTACGACATCGAGATCCGGAAAGTGATCTGCTCCACGAATGCGATCGAGTCGCTGAACGCCCGCTACCGGCGGGCCGTGCGTGCTCGGGGACATTTCCCGAGCGAGCAGGCCGCGCTGAAGTGCCTGTACCTTGTGACCCGCAGCCTGGACCCGACCGGGACCGGCCGCGCCCGATGGACGATCCGCTGGAAGCCTGTACTGAACGCCTTCGCCATCACCTTCGGTGACCGCTGGCCGGCCGCCGAGACCTACTAACCGAAGAGTCGGAAACACCGATCACGGTACGGACCCACCGGCGGCACGGGACCGGCGGCACGGGACCGGCGGCACGGGGGCGGCGGCACGGGGGCGGCGGCAGCGCGGACGCGGGAGCCGCCGGGCGGCCGGAGGTCAGAGGTCAGAGGTCGGCCTCGGCGAGGATGCGGAGGATCTGGGAGTGCGGGAGGTTGGGGTTGGCGGCGGCCCGCCCGTGGATCTCCGGGTCCGCCAGCAGCTCGACGACCCGGGCCGCTGACAGGCGCGGGTCGTCGGCCAGGAAGGCGCGGACGTACGGATCGGGATCGAGGCTGAGCCGGTCGATCAGAGCGGCCGGCGCCTCCGGGTCGAGGCGCGCCAGGGCCCTGACCCGTGCGGAAGCGTGGTCCACGTAGCCGGCCAGACCGTCCCGCCCCGGAAGGGGGTCCGCATACGCGGCCGGACCGTCCCGCCCGGAAGGGTCGTCCACGTAGCCGGCCGGACCGTCCCGCCCCGAAGGGGGGTTCGCATGTGCGGCCGGACCGGCCTGTCCGGAGGGGGTCGCGTGGGCGGCCAGGCCGGTGCGCGGGAACGCCGGGTGCGCGAGCAACTCCTCCTCGCCGGTTTCCAGGTAGGTGCGGAGCACCAGCTCACCGGGCGCCGCCGCCTGATGCGAGCAGAGCGCCAACCGCACGAGAGGATCCCCGTCCCCCGCCAGCGGGGCGATCAGATCGCCGGGCAGGTCCGGATGTCCGGCGGCGCCGCGCCGGAGCAGGGGATGCCGCGAAAGGGCGCAGCGCCGCAGCTCGGAGGGCCCGGCGGCGACCACCCACCCCGGTACCGGGGCGTCCGCCGGAACCGGGCAGTCGATGGCCGCCCGCTCGTCCTCGTCGAGTTCCGGCCGCACGGACACGGCGAGCCGGACCCGCGGCGACGGATCGGCCGCCAGCCGCCGCACCCACGTTTCCGGCAGTTCCGGGTCGGCGGCGGCCTGGGCCCGGTTCCACGGCGAGTCGCCGGAGGCGTAGGCGACGGCCTGTTCACGACCCATCGTCGGTTCCTGGAACGGTTTGCGTTCGAGCAGTTCCCGGGCGGCTTCGGCGATCCGGGGGTACGGGTCGCGGGTGAGCCGGTTCAGCACGTCGGGGGGTGTGCCGGGCAGGAAGGTCAGCATGTCCCGTACCAGCCGCTCGGGGTGTTCGGCGAGCCGGCGGTGGACCCAGTGCGGAAGCGGAGCGGCCCAGCGGGTGCGCGGGCCTTCCAGGAGGGCGTGCAGCACCTCGATGCTGAGGTCGCCGGCGAGCCGGGCGCGCTGTTCGCCGGTCGCGCCGGGGCTCTGGGCGAGGGCTTCACGGACGGCCGGGTCGGGGTGGGTGGCGAGCGCGTCGAACGCCTCGTCGGTCCATTCCCGGCGGGCGGTGACGTGCCGCGGGCCGACCCGTTCGTCACCGGCCAGCAGGAGCAGCGTCTCGGCCGGGAGTGCGGGATTGCACGCCAGTGCACGGAGCCGGTCGCGGACGGGATCGGCGGTCAGGGCGTCCTCCACAGCGGCGGTCGGTGCGGGCGAGCCGCGTGAGCATAATCCGGCAGCCGGGTGGGTGTGTGCACGCGTGGAGAAACCCGGTGGGAGCGGAGCCGGCGGCTCCGCTCCCACCGGGCCGGACGATCAGCCGATCGGGCAGGAACTGCGGTAGTCGGAGATGGACGTGCTGCTCGGGCCGGGGCAGATGAACTGGGTGTAGCGGGTGTCGTCGTCGACGAACCGTTTCAGCCAGGAGACCATCTGCACCGCGGTCGGCGTGTTGGTGCTCTGCGGGAAGAAGTGGCTGGCGTTGTTGAGCTCCAGGTACGCCTTCTCCGCCGAGGCCGGGATGCTGTTGTAGAACGGGATCGAGTGGCTCGACACGGACGCGATGCTGTCGCTCTCCCCACCGATGATGAGCGTCGGCACCCGCAGCTCGCTCCAGGTCTTGTCCGTGTTCCACGGGGCCAGCGGCACGGCGGCCTGCAGGGACGGCCGGTCGCTGGCCGCCTCGAGGCTGCCGCCGCCGCCCATCGAGTGCCCGGCCACGGCGAGCCGGCTGGCGTCGATACGGGAGCGCACCGAGCTGCGCTGGGTCAGGTAGTCGAGCGCGGCCAGCAGTTGTGTGCCGCGGGAGGCGGGCTGGTCGGCGGTGGTGTTGGTCTCGATGCCGATGACCACGAAGCCGTGCGAGGCCAGACGGGGTCCGAGCCAGGAGATGCTCGACCAGTAGGCGGTGAAGCCGGGCGAGATGGCGATGGCTCCGAAGGTGCCGTCGGCGGTCGTGGTCGGATAGTAGATCTCGCCGCCGCCGAAACCGGTCACGGACAGGCTGGAGACGGAGGTCTGGCTGACCGCGTACGGCCCGCGGGAGGCCTGGAGCGCGGAGAGCGTGGGCGCGGGGCCCCGCTCGTACGGGTTGTCGGCGGCCTGGGCCACAGCGGCGCCCGGACCGACGACGAGGGCTACCGTGGCCGCCGCGGTGAGCAGCGCCCGGCGTGCCCGGCCGGGAACGGTTCTCTGGTGCACGTCGACTCTCCTAACTGGGGGATCTGATCGACGAGCGTCAGTTTCAACAGCTCACCGACGGTCGCGCATCGGCGAAATCACCTGCGTCGCGTCATCGCCCGGCAACATCCCGGAAATTTCATCAGCCGAAATGGTCTTCCGCACGGACCCCCGGCACGGAACACTCGCCGCATGTTTGATGCACCGGCAGTGCAGAAAGTTCGGCCGGCCGCGCACACCGAGATCGGCCGCCTCCTGTCGGCCGCCGCGTCCGGCCGGGGCGGCGTCCTCGTCGTCTCCGGCGCGCCCGGCGAGGGCCGGTCCACCCTGCTGGGCACGTTCACGTCCGAACCCGGCTGGACGGTCCTCACCGCGTGCGGTCATCCCGACGAGCGCGAATACGCGTACGCCGGCCTGCGCGGCCTGCTCACCGGAATCGGCGACCGGCTCGCCGAGCTCGCTCCCACGCCGCGCGAAGCGCTGGCGCACGCTCTCTGCGGCGCCGGCCCCGGCGATCCGGTCACCCTCGGACTCGCCACCCTCGCCCTTCTGCGTACGGCGACGCGCACCCGCCCCCTGCTGTGCCTGATCGACGACGCCCACCTGCTGGACCGGGCATCCTGGCAGGCGCTCACGTTCGCCGCCCGCCGCCTCGGCCCGGAGCGCGTCGCCATGCTCTGGTCGTTCCCGGCCGGCGCCGAACCGCCCGGCCCGCCGGTGCACCGCCTCACCCCGCTGGACCCGGTGGAGTCCCGCGCGATCCTCGCCGGTCACGCCCCCGACCTGGCCGAGGACGTCGCCGGCACGCTGACCGAGCTGGCCGCCGGCAACCCGGCCGCCCTGGTCGACCTGGCCGCCGCCCTCACCCCGCAACAGCGCCGCGGGTACGCCCCGCCGCCGGAGTCGCTGCCCCCGGACAGCCCGCTGCGCCGCCGCCTCGCCGCCGAACTGAACGCTCTGCCGCCCCGGACCCGCCACCTGCTGCACCTCGCGGCCGCGGCCCCGGACGCCTCCCCGGACACGTTGCTGGCCGCCGCGTTCCCGTCCGGCGAGGCGACCGGGCCGGCGCTCGGGGACTTCGCGCCGGCCGAGCGGGCGGGGCTGGTCAGCGTCACGGCGGCGGGCGTGCGGTTCCGGAGTCCGTTGATGCGCGCGGTGGCGTACACGGAAATGCCCGCGGCCCGGAGGCGGACCGTCCACGCCGCGGTGGCCGGGGTTCTCCAGGCGCGTGGCGCGACCCTGCCCGCGCTGCTGCATCGTGCCGCTGCCGCCTCCGGGCCGGACGACCGGCTGGCGAGCGAACTGGCCGAGGCGGCCCGCTCGGCGGATCCGGCGGTGGCCGCCGAGGCCCGCCGGTACGCCGCGGCGCTCTCCCCCACCCCCGCCGGAAGGGCCGGCCTGCTGCTGGACGCGGCCCGCTCGGCGTGGCTGGCCGGCCGCCCGCACGAGGCCGGCCAGCTGATCCGCCGGATCCCGCCGGCCGGCGGCGGCGCCCGGGTCCGGGCCCGCGGTCTGACCGCCGAGATGAGCCTGCCGGAGGGCCGGCCGGGCGCCCGGGACGTGCTGCTGGACGTGGCCGCCGAACTGGCCGAGACCGATCCGGGCACGGCCCTGGAGGCGCTCGCCCTGGCCGGTGAGTCGGCCTGCCGGTCCGGGGAGCAGAGCCGCTACTCGGCGCTGGCCCGCCGGGTCGCCGCCGGGCAGCGCGGTGACGAGCCGCCCGCCGTGGCACTGGCCTTCCACCATGTCGCCGGGCTGGCACGGATCGCCGACGGTGACGAGCCGGGCGCGTTCGTACGCCTGCGGGAGGCGGTGGCGCTGGCCGACCGGGTCGCCGAACCGGGCCCGCTGCTGCGCGCCGCGACCGCCGGCATCCTGGTCGGCGACCCGCGCCGGGCCGGTGCGCTGGCCGGGCGCGCGGCGGTGCTGGCCCGCGAGGCCGGGGCGGCCGTGCTGGTTCCGCAGGCGCTGGAGCTGGCGGCGCTCTCCGGGATGGCGGCCGGCGACTACCCGGCCGCGAACGAGGCCGCCCTGGACGGCGCGGCGGTGGCCCGCGGCACCGGGCAGCCGGTCCTGGCCGGCGCCCATCTGGCCGTGCTGGCGGTGCTGGCCGCCCTGGTCGGTGACCGGGAAACGGCGCTGACCCGGATCGCGGCGGTCGGTGACGGCCCGTCCCGGCCGCTGTGCGAGTGGGCGCTGGCCCTGCTCGACCTGGTCGACGGCAGGTGCCCGGCGGCCGCCGAACGGCTGCTGGCCGTGGTGACCGGACCGCCCGGGCCGGGGTCGGCGCTGCTGCGGGTGGCGGTGGTGCCGCACCTGCTGGAGGCGGCCGCGCAGATCGGCCTGCGGGAGCCGGTGGAGCCGGTCGCGGTGGCCTTCGACCGCTGGTCGGGGCGGACCGGGCAGCCGGGCTGGCTGGCGCTGCGGGACCGGTGCCGGGCGCTGCGGGCCGACGACGGCGAGGCCGCGGCCGGGCACTTCGACGCGGCGCTCGCCCACGACGGGGAGGCCGGTTTCCCGCGAGCGCACACCGAGCTGCTCTACGGCCGGCTGCTGCGCCGGCAGCGGCGGCACGTGGCGGCACGCACCCATCTGCGCCGGGCCGCCGAGACGTTCCGCCTGATGGACGCCGGGCCGTGGGCGGCGCAGAGCGTACGCGAGCTGCGCGCCGCCGGTGAACGGGTGGAGGCGCCGGCGCCCACCGGCCCGGCGCTGACCGCCCAGCAGGAACGGATCGCGTCGCTGGTGGCCGGCGGCGCCACCAACCGGGAGGTGGCGCAGGAGCTGCACCTGAGCCCGCGGACGGTGGACCACCATCTGCGCAACGTCTTCGCCCGCCTGGGGGTCCGTTCCCGCACCGAGATGGCCCGCCTGATCACGGCCCGGTGAGCCGGGGTCAGCGGCCCGCGTTCCAGGAGAGCAGCACCGGGTCGGCGTCGTGTTCGAACCCGAGGACCGAGATCGTGCCGGTGTCCAGGCGCAGCAGCCCGCCGCCGGCCGGCGGCAGCCCGATCCAGCGGGCGCCGGCCACCCGCAGACAGTGCCCGTGTGCCACCAGGGCCACGTCGCCGCCGAACTCGCCGGCGCGGGCCAGAACCCGGTCCAGCCGCGCGCCGACCCGGTCCGGGGACTCGCCGCCCGGGCATCCGTCGGTCCACAGCGACCACCCCGGCCGCCGGGCCCGGATGCCGGCCGTGGTGACGCCCTCGTACTCGCCGTAGTCCCACTCGGCCAGATCGTCGATCACCTCGGTCACGGTGAGCCCGGCCAGTTCGGCGGTGCGCAGCGCCCGCTGCCGTGGGCTGGCGAGCACCGCGGCGAAATTCCGCCCGGCGATCCGTTCCCCGGCGGCGAGCGCCTGCCGCTCGCCCTCCGCGGTCAACGGCAGATCGGTGTACGACGTGTGCCTGCCGTCGGCGCTCCACTCGGTCTGCCCGTGCCGGATCAGCATGATCTCCGCCATCCCGCCCGCCCTTCTCCGGCTCGCTCAGCGCCCGGGACCACCGGACCGCCGCGCTCGCTGAGCGGCTGGACTCCGGCAGTGGCGGCCGGTTCTTCGATACCCCGGGACCCCGGTCTCATGCCAGGCGGTCGTCCCGCGGAACGGCGAGCGGGTGCCGCTCCTCGTCCCGGGCGGCCAGCCGTTCGATGGCCCGCAGGTACTGCGGGCGGGTGATGTCACCGCCTACCAGCTGGGCGGCGAGGACGCCCTCGAGGCAGGTCGGCCTGGCGGTCTCCGCGGGTTCCGCGATCGCGGCGGCCGGTGTCCGGTGGGCACGGTCACCCGGTGAGGGCCACAGGGCGAGAATCGCGGCGGCGATCAGACCGAGTGTCGCCACCAGGAGAATCATCATCGGTTACCACCTCCCTACGTAACATCCTCGTCACTCAAAGCAATGATCAGCAGGTGAAGCCCGAAAGATCCGTTTCGACACACCGGGCGCCCCTCGTACGGGAGACGCGTTCACGACGCCGTTCGGTTGCAGCGAAGGTCCCGGCCGGAGGGGACCGATTCCCCTGACCGGCGTCGGCCGACCGGAGTGGGATGGAGAGGAAGGAACCCACCGAGGAGGAGCCATGCGGACCGCAACCATCGTCGTCGCCACCGACGGCACCTCGTCGAGCCTGGCGGCGATCCGCTGGGCGGCCCGGGAGGCCGCACGGCGTGCGGCCACTCTCCGGGTCACCCACGTCATCGACTGGCAACACGGCGAGGCCCGCTACGACCTCGACGGCGGCGACTTCGCGGCGTCCCGGCGGATCGCCGAGGGGGTGGCGCGCACCGGCGCCGCGCTGGCCCGCGAGGTCGTCCCGGACCTGCCCGTCAAGATCGACATCCTGGTCGGCAACCCGGCCGCCCGCCTGCTGTCCCAGGCGGGCGACGCCGACCTGCTGGTGCTCGGCAGCCGCGGCCGGGGTGGCTTCGCCAGCCTCGTGCTCGGCTCGGTCAGCCAGCGGGTCGCCATGCACGCCGGGGTCCCGGTCGTCGTGGTCCGCGGCCGCGGCGACGTCACCGACGGCCCGGTCGCGGTCGGTTTCGACGACTCCGCGCAGTCCGAACACGCCCTGCGGACCGCCTTCGAACTGGCCGCCGCCCGGGGCGCCCCGCTCGCCGTGATCCGCACCTGCCTGCCGGTGCTGACGCTCTTCATGGGCATCGCCGCGGCGAACGTGCTCACCCCCGAGGAGGACGCCGCCGAGCGCCTGCGCCTGGAGGAGCAGCTCGCCCCGTGGCGGGAGCTGTTCCCCAGCGTCCAGGTGGAGGCGCTGCTCTCGTACGACAGCGCCGCGGCCGTGCTGTCCGGCGTCTCGCACGGCGCCCAGCTGGTCGTCGTCGGAAGCCGTGGTCACGGCACCCTCGCCGGCACCCTGCTCGGCTCCACCGGCCTCCAGCTGCTGCGCCACGCCGACAGCCCGGTCTACCTCGACCGGCAGGCCGCCTGACCGCCGGCTCCACGTCACCTTCAAGATCAAATTACCGGGGTACGCCGTGCGTAGACCGGCGTATCCGGGGCAAGGAATCCCACCGAGGAGGCAATGATGAGCACCGGATATCTGATCGTGGTGGGCGTCGACGGCTCCGAAGGCGGCCGCCGAGCCCTGCGCTGGGCCGCCACCGAGGCCGCCGCACGCGGGGGCGCCGTTCGGGCGGTGACCGCCTGGTCCTGGGACGGGCTCGACTACGGCCCGGCCCCGGCCGAATCCCCCGCCGAGGAGCGGGAACGCGCCGTCTGGATGATCGACGCCGAGATCCGGGAACTGGTCCGGGAACGCGGCTCGCACCTGCCGGTGACCGGCGAGGCCGTCGAGGGCTCCCCCGCCGAGGTGCTGTCCGCCGCCGCCCGTGGCGCCGACATGCTGGTCCTGGGCAGTCACGGCCACAGCCGGGTGCGGCACACCGTCCTGGGCTCGGTGAGCGAGTCCTGCGTACGCATGGCCTGCTGCCCGGTCGTGGTCATCCCGGTGCCGGCCCGTGAGCCGGTCGCCGTCTGACGCCGCTCGATACGCAACGGGACGCGCCCCTCGGGGCGCGTCCCGTTGCCGTCTTCAGTGGCGGGCGGCGCCGTGCCGCCGGTGGCCGCCGGGCGGCCAGATCCGGTCGATGATCGACTCCAGCAGCGGCCCGGCCAGGATCAGGACCACGAACAGCAGGACGATGAGCGTCACCACGATGGCCACGAGGACACCTCCCGGGTGTGTTAGGCCCCCGATCGTGCTCCGTCCCCGTACACCCCGATAGTGGGCGATGGTCCTCGGATCGCCCGCCTTCCGGCCCGTCCCGGCCGACGGGCCGAACGTCCCGAAACGGGCGGGCCCTCCGCGGCCGTGGAAGGGGATGTTCGGCACCGGCGGCGACATCGAGGGCGGAGGAGAGTCATAGGTGCAGACAACGTCTCAAGGAGGACCAGATGGCCACCATCGGTCGCGCCACTACAGCCCCGCTGGAACACGCCGAAGCACCCGGCTCGATGCTCACCCACGGCGCCGCGCGGGCGCTGGCGGTCCTCCGCATCGCCACCGGCTTCGTCTTCCTGTGGGCCTTTCTGGACAAGACTTTCGGGCTCGGCTACGCGACGCCGGCCGAGCGCGCCTGGATCAACGGCGGCTCGCCCACCAAGGGCTTCCTCTCCGGCGTCGAGGTCGGACCGTTCCAGGACTTCTTCCACACCATCGCCGGCGCCGCCTGGGCCGACTGGATGTTCATGCTGGGCCTGCTCGGGGTCGGGGCCGCTCTGATCCTCGGCATCGGCCTGCGGATCGCCGCCGTCTCGGCCGGCCTGATGATGGCCTTCATGTGGCTGGCCGAGTGGCCGCTCGCCCAGGAGACCGCCGCCGGTGAGGCCACCCGCTCGAGCAACCCGCTGGTCGACTACCACGTCGTCTACGGTGTCGTCGCCGTGGTGCTGGCGCTGGCCTACGCCGGGCACACCTGGGGCCTCGGCCGCTGGTGGGCGAAGCTCCCCTTCGTCCGCAAGAACCGCTGGCTCATCTGACCCACCCGTCCCACCCCTCGGCGAGGAGCCCGGCCCCGACAGGACTCTGTTGGCGAATTCCGAAGTAGATGCTCGCCCCGGCATGATCTCTCCTGATCATGCTGGGGCGTTCGTCGTGGAGGTTGGGGTGTCGCTGCGTTCGATGGGCCTGTGTGAGGTTCCGGAGCTGACTGCTCGGGTGGCCCGGACCGCGTTCCCGTCCGGGACTGCCGCGATGCGGGTTCGAGACGCCTTGGGGCCGATCTTCACTGACGACATGTTCCGCGATGCCTTCCCTTCGCGGGGCAAACCGGCGCTGTCTCCTGCCCGGTTGGCCTTGGTGTCGGTGTTGCAGTTTGCGGAAGGCCTGGCGGACCGGCAGGCCGCGGACGCTGTACGGGCTCGCATCGACTGGAAGTACGCCCTCGGCCTGGAGCTGACCGACCCGGGCTTCGACTACTCGGTGCTCTCGGAGTTCCGCTCCCGGCTGATCAACGGCGGCCTGGAGCAGGCCGTGTTCACTGCTGTCGTCGACGCGGCCCGAGCGTCCGGCCTGGTGAAGGCCAGAGGGAAGCAGCGCACCGACTCGACCCACGTCATCACGGCGGTACGCGAGGTCAACCGGCTGGAGCGCTGCATCGAGACCATGCGGGCAGCGTTGAACGCGCTCTCGGTGCTGGCGCCGACCTGGGTGGCGGCGCTGGCAGACGCCGGGTGGTTCGACCGCTACAGCGACCGCCCTGAGCAGTACCACCTGCCCGCACCGGGAACCCGCAAGCGGATCGCGCTTGCCGAGCAGGTCGGTGCAGACGGCTCCCGACTGATGACGGCGGTGTTCGCCCGCGACGCACCGGCGCACCTGCGCCAGGTGGAGGCCGTAGAGGTTCTGCGGCAGACCTGGGTCCAGGAGTACGCCATCGCCTCCACCGACGACGGGCAGGAGCGGATCGTGTGGCGGCACCCGAAAGACTGCCCGCCGGGTGCGGTGCGCCTGGCCAGCCCCTACGACACCGATGCGCGCAACGCCGTCAAGCGGGACACCTCCTGGTCCGGCTACAAGGTCCACCTCACCGAAACCTGCGACTCCGGCGAGGTCCACCTGATCACGCACGTGGCCACCACCGTCGCAACGACCCCGGACACCAGCATGATCGCTGAGGTTCACCGCGACCTTGCCCAACGGGACCTGTTGCCCTCGGTGCATCTGGCCGACGCCGGCTACGTCAACGCGCCGCATCTGGTGTCCGCGCGCCGTGACCACGACGTCACGCTCATCGGGCCGGTGCAAGCATCCACGGCGCGCAGAGCCGACAGCGGGTTCAACCCGTCCGCCTTCACCATCGACTGGGACACCCGCACCGCCACCTGTCCCGGCGGCCAGACCACGACGAACTGGCGAGAGGCAACCAGCCAGCGAGGAACACCCGTCAGCCGGATCCGATTCCTGAAGACCCAGTGCGAGCCCTGCCCGGTCCGCAGTCAGTGCACCACTTCCCGTTCCCGCAACCTCACCCTGCGCCCACGGGAGGAGCACGAAGCGCTCCAGTCGGCCCGAGCTGACCAGTCCACCGCCGAGTGGAAACGCCGCTACCAACCCCGGGCCGGCATCGAGGCCACCATCTCGCAGGGTGTCCGCAGCTTCAACCTCCGCCGGTCGCGCTACCGCAGCCTGGCCAAGACCTCCCCGCAACACCAGCTGGCCGGCGCTGCGATCAACCTCAACCGCATCGGAGCCTGGCTCGACGGCCGACCTCACGGACGGACCCGCATGTCCCACTTCGCAGCCCTGCGCCCGGCCAGCTTGCCCGGACTTCGGCGCCCTAGCCGCGACCGAAGTCAGCCGGAATCTGAGCCACTTTTGCCTTGAATGCCCTTCTCACGGTCTCATCGTCAATGAGGTCATAGAAGTCGTCGTCGGACGGCAACGACTCGGGAGATTCACCGTTCAGGCTGCGGTCCAGCACGTTTTCCAGAAACTCGGCAGTCTCAGCGAGCTCGAAGTAACGCATGGCGTTGATCGCGCGTCTGACACGAAACGGCTCGTTGACCTCCAGAGCGAAGCCCAGGCCGCCTCCCATCGCACAGTTATGGACGCGCAGCAAAGACGCAAGCTGCTCAATGCCTGACGGGGTGCCGTCCGGTACCTCACCGTCAGCGCCGTAATCGGCGGCTTCGTTCCAGATGACGTCAAGGTCGTCCAGCTTGCCGCCACCAAGAGAAAGCACCTGCGACAGCGCGGCGATCGTGTCGCGCGCCTCACCGGCGTCCGTGTCGTTCTTCCAACCCTGAAGCCACGGGCCTTGAGGACCACTAACGAACATGAGGGCTTCGAGCGCGACACTGGCCAACTCCGGTACAGGCGCGCTCAACCGGCCATCGGAAGCAATGTCGTTCTCAACCAAGGTGTTGAGGCGCTCGTCAAACTGTCGTCCGCCAGGCAGGGTCGCCGCAACGATCGCCGCAGCAGCCACGACTTCGTTCGCGAAGAATTCCTGCCCTAGCAGGTCCGGCCGTTCCTTCACCAGCAGGAACATGCGCTCCAGCGCTTCCGCCCGCTGCCTAGGGGGCCGTTCGGCAAGTTCTTCCAGGAAGTCCAGGGCGCCATCGCTGGAGAACGGGCCGGTGCCGAACGTTCCCATGCTTCCTTCCTCCTCAAGACGACCGTCGTCCTGAAGCCACAAGATCATGCCAGTCCCAGCAGACCCTCTCGATGACAGAGAACTCTCTGGGCGTCGGACCGTCCGCATCATCCGCCTCGCCGCCTGACGGCGGCGAGGCGGATTCGCCAACAGGGTCCCGACAGGGCCGGGCTCCCTGCGCATGTGGTGACGAATTCCGCCCAACCCGGTGCCCGCGACCTCCGGCGGGTGCATCCTGCTGGAAGGCCATCGAAGGGAGGCGACGATGATCGCGCACGTGGGTGACCGCATCGTGGTGAAGGGCAAGCACGTCGGCGACGGCAACAAGGCCGGCATCATCACCGAACTGCGGCACCAGGACGGCACACCCCCGTACGAGGTCCGCTGGGACGACGGCCACACCGGCCTGATCTTCCCGGGCCCCGAGACCCACCTGGAGGCCCTCACCCGCTGAACGCCCCCACGGGCGGCCGGGCGCGTGGTCAGTCGCCGCGCAGGCGGGACCAGAAGGAGTCCTTGGCCGGACCTCGGGAGCGGATCTCGACGGAGCTGAACCAGGCGTTCACCCGGACCCGGATCTCCGGGGTGCCGGGCAGCCGGGGCACGGCCGCGAGCCGAACCTCCTCGGAGCTGAGGACGCTGGCGCCGTCGAGATCGACCTCGACGCCCTCCGGGACGGTGACCTTCAGCTCGCCGAACAGGCACACGCCGTCGATCTCGATGACGTCGGCGCCGGTGACGACGTCGCGCAGGTCGAGGTGGGTCGAGCCGAACAGGGTGAAACTTCCCAGCCGACCGGACCGCAGCCGCCATCGGCCGCGCCGTCTGCGCTGGCTGAGAATGGTGACGACCTTGTCGACGGTGCGGGCCGCACCGACGACCGGCACCGGGGCGAGCCCTTCGGTGGCACGGGACAGCTCGACGTCGGTCCCGGCCGCCCAGGCCGCGCTCACCCGTACGCTGAACTCCTCGAGGGTGATCCGCCCGTCACCGCAAGCCTGCTGCAGTTCATCGGCCACCCGTTCGCGGTCCCCGTCGGAGATCGGAAGCGTCACGCCCGCCGACTCTACAACCCGATCGCAACCGGAAACCCGGGGTGGTGTCCGGTCCCCTGTACGCCGCGTTCGGGGCGAGCTGACACACTTGACCGATCATGACGCTGACCGATCGCATCCCGGGATCCTCCGAACCTGACGCCGTCTTCGACGCCTTTCAATCGTGGGTGACGGAGCAGGGCCTGACCCTGTACCCGCACCAGGAGGAGGCGCTGATCGAGATCGCGACCGGCGCGAACGTCATCCTGAACACGCCGACCGGCTCGGGGAAGAGCCTGGTGGCGACCGGCGCGCATTTCGCGGCGCTGGCGAGCAACCGGACGACCTTCTACACGGCGCCGATCAAGGCGCTGGTGAGTGAGAAGTTCTTCGCCCTGTGCGCGACGTTCGGCGCGCAGAACGTGGGCATGCTGACCGGTGACGCGAGTGTGAACGCGGACGCCCCGATCATCGCCTGCACCGCGGAGATCCTGGCGAACCTGGCGTTGCGGGAGGGCGCGGACGCCGACGTCGGCCAGGTGGTGATGGACGAGTTCCACTTCTACGCCGAGCCGGACCGGGGCTGGGCCTGGCAGGTGCCGCTGCTGGAGCTGCCGCAGGCGCAGTTCGTCCTGATGTCGGCGACGCTCGGCGACACCACACGGTTCGTGGAGGACCTGACCCGGCGTACCGGGCGGGAGACCGCCGTGGTGGCGAACGCGGAGCGGCCGGTTCCGCTGACCTTCGAGTACGCGATGACGCCGCTGCACGAGACGATCGAGGAACTGCTGTCGACCAAACAGTCGCCGGTCTACATCGTGCACTTCACCCAGGCGGCGGCGCTGGAGCGGGCGCAGTCGCTGATGAGCATCAACATGTGCACGCGGGCGGAGAAGGACGCGATCGCCACGGCGATCGGCAACTTCCGGTTCACCGCCGGTTTCGGGCGAACCCTGTCGCGGCTGGTCCGGCACGGGATCGGCGTGCACCACGCCGGGATGCTGCCGAAGTACCGCCGCCTGGTGGAGACGCTGGCCCAGGCCGGCCTGCTGAAGGTCATCTGCGGCACCGACACGCTGGGCGTCGGCATCAACGTCCCGATCCGTACGGTGCTGTTCACCGGCCTGTCGAAGTACGACGGCGTGAAGACCCGTCTGCTGAAGGCGCGCGAGTTCCACCAGATCGCGGGCCGGGCGGGCCGGGCCGGGTTCGACACCATGGGCACGGTGATCGTGCAGGCGCCGGAGCACGTGATCGACAACGAGCGGGCGCTGGCGAAGGCCGGTGACGACCCGAAGAAGCGGCGCAAGGTGGTGCGCAAGAAGCCGCCGGAGGGGCAGATCGGCTGGGGCCGGCCCACCTTCGACCGGCTGGTGGAGGCCGAGCCGGAGCCGCTGACCTCGTCGTTCCAGGTCAGCCACGCGATGCTGCTGAACGTGATGAACCGCGGCGGTGACCCGTACCCCGCTCTGAAGCATCTTCTGACGGAGAACCACGAGGAGCGGCCGTCGCAGCGGAAGTTGATCCGGCGGACGATCGGGATCGCCCGGGCCCTGATCGCCGGGGGCGTCATCGAGCGTACCGATGAGGGCTCCTATCGCCTTGTCGAGGATCTCCAGCTGGACTTCGCGCTGAACCAGGCGCTGTCGCCGTTCGCGCTGGCCTGCCTGGAGCTGCTGGACCGGGAGGCGCCGGAGTACCCGCTGGACGTGGTGTCGGTGATCGAGTCGACGCTGGAGGATCCGCGGCAGGTGGTGTCGGCGCAGCGGCAGAAGGCGCGCGGCGAGGCGGTCAACGCCATGAAGGCCGAGGGCATCGAGTACGAGCAGCGGATGGAGCTGCTCGAGGAGGTGTCCTGGCCGATGCCGCTTCGGGAGCTCCTGGAGGCGGCGTACGAGACGTACCGGCGCGGGCATCCGTGGGTGGCCGACTACGAGCTGCGGCCCAAGTCGGTGGTCCGGGACATGTACGAGCGGGCCATGACGTTCACCGAGTACATCTCGTTCTACGGCCTGTCCCGGTCGGAGGGCCTGGTGCTGCGGTACCTGGCGGACGCGTACCGGGCGCTGCGGCAGACGGTGCCGGAGGACGCCCGCACCGAGGAGCTGACCGACCTGATCGAGTGGCTGGGCGAGCTGGTCCGGCAGGTCGACTCGAGTCTGCTGGACGAGTGGGCGCGACTGCAGAACCCGGGCGCCGAGCCCGAGGAGGTGCGGATCGACGACAAGCCGCCGGCGGTCACCCGCAACTCCCGCGCCTTCCGGGTGCTGGTGCGCAACGCCATGTTCCGGCGGGTGGAGCTGGCAGCGCTGCGCCGCTGGGATCTGCTCGGCGAGATGGACGCGGAGACCGGCTGGACGTCGGAGCGCTGGCAGCAGGCGATCCAGGACTACTACGAGGAGTACGACGAGCTGGGCACCGGCCCGGCCGCGCGCGGTCCGGCGTTCCTGCACATCGAGCAGGGCCCGGCGGTGTGGACGGTGCGGCAGGTGTTCGAGGACCCGGAGGGCGACCACGACTGGGGCATCGACGCCACCGTCGACCTGGCCGCCTCGGACGAGGCCGGCACCGCGGCGATCACGGTGACGGCGGTGGGTCCACACTGATCCCGGTGACCGCCGGCAGCCGTACGGTGAAGGTGGTCCCCAGCCCGGGCTCGCTGCTCGCGGTGACCTCGCCGCCCTGGTCGGCGACGATCCGGCGGACGATGGTCAGGCCGAGCCCGGAGCCGCCGGTGGCGCGCTGCCGGGCCGGGTCGGCGCGCCAGAACCGGTCGAAGACGCGGGACACCTCGTCGGCGCTCATGCCGACGCCGGTGTCGCGGACGGTCAGGACCGCCTCGGGGCCGTCGCGGGTGACCCGCATCTCGACCCGGCCGCCGGCGTCGGTGTAGCGGATGGCGTTGGTGAGCAGGTTGCTGAGCACCTGGCGGGTGCGGTCCGGGTCGACGAACACCTCCAGCGGCCCGGGGACGTCGGCGACCAGTTCGACGCCGGCGTTCTGCGCCACCGCCCGGTGCGCGGTGACGGCGGCCTCGACCAGTTCGGGCAGGTCCACCGGGACCGGGTCGTAGCCGAGGGCGCCCGCCTCGGCGAGCGCCAGCATCTGCAGGTCGTCGAGGATGCGCCGCTGGAGCAGCGTCTCCTCGTGCAGGGAGGCGAACAGCTCCGGGGACGGCTCGACCACCCCGTCGGCGAGGCCCTCCAGGTAGCCGCGCAGGTTCGACAGCGGTGTCCGCAGCTCGTGCGCGACGTCGGCGACCAGCCGCCGCTGGCGTTCCTCACTGCGCTGCAACGCCTCGGCCATGGCGTTGAACGCGCCGGACAGCCGGGCCAGTTCGTCCTGGCCGCGGGCGGGCACCCGCACGTCGAGGCGGCCGGCGGCCAGTTGCAGGGAGGCGCCGGTGAGCAGCCGCACCGGCCGGCTGACCCGACGGGCTATCCAGGCGGTGCCGGCGGCGGCGGCCAGCAGCAGGGCGACGGCGCCGAACACACCGGGCCGCTGCAATCCGTCCAGCTCGGTGCCCTGCCGCACGCCGAAGAAGACCCGCACCGGTACGACCGACGAACTCGCGGCCGCACCGGCGAACCCCTCGATGAGGCACTGGTCGTAGTTGGACGCGGCGAGGCGGCACCCGGCCAGCAGTGACCACGCCTCGTTGAGCCACTCCCGGTTGCCGCCGATCCGGGTGCTCCCGGCCGCCGCACACGACGGGGACGCGGTGAGCCGCTGTTCGCTGAGGTAGGGCGGCTGATCGCTGTCGATGACGCCGATCGTGCCGGTGCTCTCGGCCATGCAGTGGGCGGCCTCCAGCGCGGCCCTGTACCGGGCCACCTGGAACAGCGCCCGCACCTCCGGGGTACTGCCGGCGGGTTCCGGGCCGAGCAGGTTCGCCGGCAGTCTCGGCAGCGGCGGGATCCGGTACGCCTGTGGCCCGAGCGCCGCCATTTCCCTCTTGCTGAGCGTCACCGAGCCGATCCGGTCGGCGGCCCGGACGATGTCGTCGGTCAGGACCGGCACCGGCTCGACGTTGGCGGGCAGCCGCTGCACCGGCCCGGATGTCCGGTTCTCCAGGGTGTCGGAGTCGACGAGCACCTCGGTGTCGCGGGTCTCCACCCGGATGTGCAGGCCGGTGCCGGCGGCGAGGCGCCCGACGACCTGGTCGATGCCGGTCCACTGTCCGTGCACGATGCCGTACCGGCGGATCTCGTCGACGATCTCGGCCTGGTGCCGGTCGCGGGCCTCCTCGGCGTTCGTCACGGCGCGGGAGGTGAGGCTCAGGGTGAGCCAGGCGGTCGCCCCGATCGCGGTGCCGGCCACCACCAGCACCAGCAGGAAGATCCGCAGGCGGAAACTCACTGCTCGGCCATCCGGTAGCCGCGGCCGTAGACGGTCTGCACGTACCGGGGCTCGGCCGGGTTGACCTCGATCTTGCGGCGCAGGTTGACCACGTGCGCGTCGACGGTGCGCTCGGAGACCTCGTTCTCGAAGCCGAACGTCTTGTCCAGGATCTGCCCGCGGGTGAAGACCCGGCCGGGTTCGCGGGCCAGCAGTTCGAGGATGCCGAACTCCTTGGCGGTCAGCCGCACCGGGGCGCCGGCGACGCGGACCTCGAAGCGGGGGGTGTCCACCTCGAGCTCGCCGACGCGCAGCACCTCGGTGGCCTCGGCGCCGCGGGTGCGGCGCAGCAGCGCCCGGATGCGGGCGGTCAGCTCGCGCGGGCTGACCGGCTTGCTCAGGTAGTCGTCGGCGCCGATGTCCAGGCCGAGCAGCATGTCGTTCTCCCCGGAACGGGCGGTGACCAGCAGGATCGCCACGTCGGCGAGAGCCGGGTCCGGGTCGGCGCGCAGGATCCGGCACACGTCGAGGCCGTCCACCTCGGGCATCATCCAGTCCAGCACCAGCAGGTCCGGACGGCGGGCCCGGGCCTGTTCCAGCGCCGCCCGGCCATCACCGACGGTCAGCACCTGATGACCCTCCCGCTCCAGGTAGAGGCGGATCAGCTGGGCGTGTTTCGGGTCGTCGTCGGCCACCAGGATGCGCGCTGTCACGGTTCGCATTGTGATGCAGCGGGTCCACGCGGCCAAGAAATGCGAGAAACCGATGAAGATCGGATCCCGGATTCGTGCCGTGCGGGTTCCTGGCAGCTTCCGCACAGGTTCTTCACAGGTCGCGGCCTACCGTCGGCTCCTCGCTTCTCCAAGGAGGTTCCTCGATGTGTGGCCTGAGCGCTTTCGTCAGCAGCCGGCCGGGCGCCGGGCCGCTGGACGGCACGTTCCTGACGGCGTTCTCCGCCGCGCTCGCGACGATGCACCACCGCGGCCCGGACGACACGCAGGTCGTGCACGGTGAGGGGTACGTGTTCGGCTTCAACCGCCTCGCGATCATCGACCGCGAGCACTCGGTGCAGCCGCTGCGCTACGCCGACCGGTGGACCGTGGTGTTCAACGGGGAGATCTACAACTACCGGGAGCTGCGGGCCGAGCTGATCCGGGCGCACGGCGCGGTGTTCGCCACCGAGGGCGACAGCGAGGTGCTGGCGGCGGCGTTCCACTACTGGGGTGAGGCGGCGCTGCCCCGCCTGCGGGGGATGTTCGCGTTCGTGGCGTACGACCACCACACCGGCACCCTGCACGCGGCCCGCGACGCGTTCGGCATCAAGCCGCTGTACCTGCTGGAGACCGCCGACGGCCTGCACCTGGCCAGCGAGCGCAAGGCCCTGGACCCGTTCGCGCCCCCGGCCGGCGCGGCCCTGGACACCGAGTCGCTGGCCCACTACCTGACCTTCCAGTACGTGCCGGACCCGCTGAGCCTGCACCGGCACATCCGCCGGCTGCCGCCGGGTCACCGGATCGTCTGGACGCCGGGCGGCGGGATCCGCATGCACCGCTGGTTCAAGCCGTCGCTGCGGCCGCTGCGGATGCAGCCGGAGGCCGCGTACCAGGCGATCCAGGACGCGCTGACGGCCAGCGTCCGCAAGCATCTGCACGCCGACGTGCCGGTCGGCACGTTCCTGTCCAGTGGCGTCGACTCGTCGGCGATCGCGGCGCTGGCGTCCCGGGAGAAGCCGGACCTGCACGCGTTCACCGCCGGGTTCGCGGCCCAGGGCTACTCGGAGATCGAGATCGCCCAGGACACCGCCGACCAGCTCGGCATCCGGCTCACCCCGACGGTGGTGACCGACGAGGACGTGCTGGCCCATCTGCCGCGGATCGTGCAGCTGCTCGACGACCCGGTGGCCGACCCGTCGCTGATCCCGCTGTACTTCCTGGCCCGGACCGCGTCACGGTTCGTGACCGTGGTGCTGTCCGGGGAGGGCTCCGACGAGCTGTTCGGCGGCTACACCATCTACCGGGAGCCGCTGTCGCTGGCCGGGGTGGACAAGCTGCCGCCCGGGGTGAAGCGGGGCCTGCGGCACCTGGCCGACGTGCTGCCCGAGGGCGTGCGGGGCCGTTCCTTCCTGGAGCGCGGCACCACCCCGATCGAGCAGCGCTACTACGGCAACGCGCGGATCTTCACCCCGGAGGAGAAGGCGCAGCTGATGCGGTTCACCGCGCAGCCGCACACGGCGATCACCGCCCAGCTGTACGCGGAGACCGCCGACGTCGACGACGTGGCCTCGATGCAGTACGTCGACCTGCACACCTGGCTGCCCGGCGACATCCTGGCCAAGGCCGACCGGATGTCGATGGCGCACAGCCTGGAGCTGCGGGTGCCGTTCCTGGACCAGCAGGTGTACGCGGCCGCGGCCGGCCTGCCCACCGAGCTGAAGCTGCCGCACGGCACCGCGACCACCAAGCACGCGCTCCGCGAGGCGATGAAGGGCATCGTGCCCGAGTCCGTCCGGGAGGCCCGCAAGCTGGGCTTCCCCACCCCGACCCGGCTGTGGCTGCGCGGCCCCATCGGCGACTGGGTGGACCACCTGCTGGCCACCTCCGGCGCGTCCGAGTACCTGGACCTGGAGTACGCCCGTGGCCTGCTGGCCGAGCACCGGGCGGGCGGCGCCGACCGGTCGCGCAAGGTGTGGACGGTGGCCATGTTCTGCCTGTGGCACGCCATCGCCGTGGAGGGCACGATCAGCGTGGACGTGCCGGCCGCACCGACCGCCGTCCTGCCGCGCCGCCCACTGGCGATGCACTGACCGATGAGTTCCGGAGCCGCGGCCGGTCCTAACCGGCATGGCGGACTCCGTGATCCGGTTCCCGGTGCGAACAAGGCTGGCGCGTACGGAGATCCCCCCACTCTGCGCGGCGCTGGCCGACTCGTTACGGGGGCGGCCCGGTGGCCTCGTGGTCTGCGAGGTCACCGGGCCGGGTGAGCCGGACGTGGTGCTGGTGGAGGCGCTGGCCCGGCTGCGGCTGACCGCGCGGCGGCACGGCCGGCGGCTGCGGGTGGACGGCGCCGGGCCGCCGCTACGGTCGCTGGTCGCCCTGCTGGGGCTCGACGACCTGCTCGTCCAGGTGGGCGGGGAGCCCGAACAGCGGGAACAGCCGGGCCGTGTCGAGGAAGTTGTTGACCCCGGTGATCCGCCCGTCTGAGATCTCCAGGACGATCAGCGCCCACGGGTCGTGGCCGGCGCCGCTCTCGCTCGGCCGGTACTGGCCGAACGCGGGCATGCCGCTGGCCACCACCGGGACCAGGCGCGACCCGCGGCAGCCGCGGCCGGTGCCGCTCATCCACGCGGTGATGTCCTCGTGGCCGCGCAGCCACAGCGCCAGCGGCGGCATCGACAGGGTGGCGTCCTCGTGCAACAACGAGGTGAGAGCGCTCAGGTCGTACGCCTCGAAGGCCTTCACATAGCGCGCGAGAAGCGCCCGCTGGACCTCGTCGAGGGGCTGGAAGGCGTCGCCCGCCGAAGGCGTGGCGGCGGAGATCGTGGCCCGGGCCCGCTGGAGCGCGCTGTTCACGCCGGCGACCGTCATCTCCAGCAGGTCGGCGACCTCCTGCGCCGACCAGGCCAGCACCTCCCGCAGGAGGAGCACGGCCCGCTGCCGGGGCGGCAGGTGCTGCAACGCGGCGACGAACGCCAGCCGGATCGACTCGCGTTCGGCGATCAGCCGGGCCGGGTCGGAGCCCTCCGGCAGGATCCGCTCGTCGGGGACCGGGCCCACCCAGATCTTCTCCGGATGGATGTCACCCGGATGGGTGGCATACCCGGATCCGGCCGGCCCGAGATCCATCGGCCGGACCCGCCGCTGGGCGCTGTCGACCATGGTGAGGCACACGTTGGTGGCGATCCGGTACACCCAGGACCGCAACGACGACCGGCCCTCGAAGGTGTCCCGGGCACGCCAGGCCCGGATCATCGTCTCCTGCACGGCGTCCTCGGCCTCGAAGGCCGAACCCAGCATCCGGTAGCAGTAGCCGACGAGTTCGGGCCGGAATCGCTCCAGCCGCTTCTCGATCGGGACATCGGTGACGAGTTCGCTCACGGCCCGAACCTATCGCGGATATCTTCGCCCGGCAGCGATGAGTTTCCGGGACCGGCCCGGTCTACCCGATGTCAGCAATTCACGGAAAGACATGAGGAGCCGTAATGAGCTACGCGGACGTCAACGGGATCAACCTCTACTACGAGATCCAGGGTGAGGGGCGCCCGCTGGTGCTGCTGCACGGCGGGCTCGGATCGGGCGAGATGTTCGCGCCGATCCTGCCCGCGTTCACCGCGAACCGGCGGGTCATCCTGCCCGATCTGCAAGGGCACGGGCGGACCGCCGACGTGGACCGGCCGTTCGACATCCGCACCATGGCCGACGACATCGCCGCCCTCATCGACCACCTGGGTCTGGAGAAGCCGGACGTGGTCGGCTACTCCCTCGGCGGCGGCGTCGGCCTGCACCTGGCCCTCGCCCACCCGCACAAGGTCGGCAAGCTGGTGTCCGCCTCGGCCGGGATCCGCCGCAACGCCACCCACGCGGAGATCCTCGCCCAGCAGGGCCAGGTCACCGGGGCGGCCGCCGAGTTCATGAAGGAAACCCCGATGTACGAGTCCTACCAGCGGCTGGCTCCCCGCCCGGAGGACTTCCCCCGCCTTCTCGACAAGATCGGCGCCGCGATGGCCGTCGACTTCGACCTCACCGACGAGGTCCGCGGGCTGTCCGTGCCGACCCTGATCGTCGGCTCGGACGCCGACATCGTGCCGGCCGCCCACTTCGTCGAGATCTTCAACCTGCTCGACGGCGGCCTGCGTGACGGCGGCTGGATGGGCGAGGGCCGCCCCAAGGGTGGGCACGCCCTGGCCATCCTGCCCGGCACCACCCACTACAGCCTGTTCATGTCCCCGCTGTTCCCGGCCGTCGCGATGGCCTTCCTCGACCAGGAGGGCTGACGCTCCGCGCTATCCGGCTCGGCGGCGCGCCCGGCGCGCCGCCAGCTCGTCACCCTCGGACGGCTGGAACGACGCCGTGATCGGCTGCGGTTGCGCGGCCGGCTCGCCCGGCAGATGAGACAGCGAACCCTGGATCTCCTTGAACGCGCCGCCGATCGCTATCCCGAACACGCCCTGGCCGCCCTGCAACAGGTCCACGACCTCCTCCGGGGAACGGCACTCGTAAACCGTCGTCCCGTCCGAGATCAGCGTGATCTCGGCGAGATCCGCCACCCCGCGCGAGCGCAGCGCCTCGATCGCCCGGCGGATGTTCTGCAACGAGACGCCGGCGTCCAGCAGGCGCTTGACGACCTTCAGCACCACCAGGTCACGGAACGAGTAGAGGCGCTGGGTGCCGGAGCCCGAGGCGTCCCGCACACTCGGCACGACCAGCGTGGTCCTGGCCCAGTAGTCGAGCTGGCGATAACTGATCCCGACGGCCTGACAGGCGGTGACCCCGCGGTAGCCGACCTCTCCGTCCTCGCCGGCTAGTGGGCCCTCAAGAGGTTGCTCGTGCACCCGATGCCTCCCCGCTGCCCATGATCAAAATCTAGGCGGTATGCCGGTTCACCTGGACTTCACGAGCGTATATCTCAATCAGCGCCGAAACATGGAGGTAACCGCTCGACACGCCGCGTACGGACTACGGCGAGTGTCGATACTCGGCCGGGCTCAGCCATCGCTCAGCCGTTGCCCAGCCATCGCTCAGCCGTTGCTCAGCCCGCGAAATCCTCGGGACGGACCTGGTCGAGGAACTCGCGGAACTTCTCCACCTCGTCCTCCTGCTCGTCCGGGATCACGATACCGGCCTCGGTGAGCACCTGCTCGGCACAACGGATCGGCGCGCCGACCCGCAACGCCAGCGCGATCGAGTCGCTGGGCCGCGCCGACACCCGAAGATCGTCGCCGATCAGCAGGTCGGCATAGAAGACGTTGTCCTTCAGCTCGGTGATCTCGACCGCCTTCAGCGGGGCCTTCACCGCCGCCAGGATGTCGCGCAGCAGATCATGCGTCAGCGGGCGGGCCGGCTTCACACCCTGCTGTTCGTAGGCGATCGCGGTGGCCTCCACCGCCCCGATCCAGATCGGCAGGTAACGGTCGCCGTCGACCTCCCGCAGCAACACGATCGGCTGGTTGCTGGGCAGCTCCACCCGGACCCCGACCACGCTCAGCTCGCGCACCGCCGCCTCCGTGTCGTCATCGTCTCGGCCGCACCGCAGCCGCCCCTAACCTGCACGGTACACGCACACCGCGGGTGTCCGATCCGCGCGGCATCGGGTTCAGCGCCCCAACTCACCCCGTAGGCCCGAGCGGACCAGGGCCGCGTGCAAGCGCTGCGAAAGAGCCTGCAGCTCACGCGCGGTCTCCACGGCACGCGCCCGGGCGGCCGGGTCCTGCTGCCGGGCCAGCGGCGCCAGCAACTGTGTGAACAGGCCCACCTCACGGTCCGCGGCGTTACGGAAGGCCCGCAGGTGGCGCACCTCCAGGCCGTACCGGGTGAGACCCACGACGGCCTCCACAATGATCACCTGGTCGGCGTCGTACCAGCCCGGGGGACGGGCCGACACCAGCCCGATCTGCTCCAGCTCGGCCAGCAGCACCTCGTCCACCCCGGTGCGTTCCAGCAGGTCCGCCTTCGGGATGCGGGTGTCCGCCGGATCCGTGGCCCGCTGCGTCCCCACCGCCACCAGCGTGGGCCGCTGCGGAACCACCGGCTCCTTCTCCATCCGGTCCAGCTGCTCGCGGATCACCCGCAAGGGGAGGTACTGATCCCGCTGAGCGGTCAGCACGAAACGCAGCCGGGCCACATCGTTCCACGAGTACTTGCGGTACCCGGAGGCGGTGCGTTGCGGGTCGACCAGACCCTCCGCCTCCAGGAACCGCAACTTCGAGATCGTGGTGTCGGGGAACTCGGTGCGCAGGTGGGCCAGCACCTCCCCGATGCTCATCAGCGCACCCTCCCGCCCGTCCTGAGGGCGCGAAGCCCCCGGATCACGCGCGGCCGCCCCCGACGACGTCACGCCCGGCCCTCGCCCTCCGGCCGCGGACCGGCGATGAACACCAGACGGAACTTGCCGATCTGGACCTCGTCGCCATTGCTGAGCGTCGCGGCTTCAACCCTTTCCCGGTTCACGTACGTACCGTTGAGCGAGCCGACGTCGCGGACGGTGAACGTGCCGCCGTCCCGGTGGAACTCGGCGTGGCGGCGCGACACCGTCACGTCGTCGAGGAAGATGTCACTGTCCGGGTGCCGGCCGCTGGTCGTCACGTCGTGGTCGAGGAGGAAACGGGCGCCTGCGTTGGGGCCACGGCGGACCACCAGCAGAGCCATCCCCGGCGGGAGCGAGCCGGACATGCGGCTCGGCACCACATCGGTCTCAGGTCCCTCCAGCACCTCGTCAAGGGCGCCAAGGTTCAGCGTGGACGTGACGTCGAGCGGGGGGAACTCGTCGTCTGGGCGCGTCATCGGACCACCTCACGGATCAGTTGGTCGTCGCCTCCCGGCGGGACACGCGGCGTTGCGGCCCCCGCCGAGCCAATTCGGCCCGACGCACGACTATCGGTTTCAAAGGAATAACAGTTCTTCGTGTGCTTCGCGAGCCTAGTCAGCGCCAATATCGCTGAGCAACCGGACGCGCGGAGACCTCAGCTCTCGGTGAGAGCCCGGTACGCCGCCGCGTCCAGCAGCGCCGCGACCGACGCCGGATCGTCCGGCGTGATCTCCACCAGCCAGCCGGCCGCGTACGGCTCGCCGTTGATGATTTCCGGCTCATCGGCCAGCGTCGCGTTCCGCGCCACGACCGTGCCCGATATCGGCGCGTAGATCTCCGAGACACTCTTGGTCGACTCGATCTCGCCGAGCGAGTCACCCGCCTGCACCACCGTGCCCTCGTCGGGCAGCTGCACGTAGACGATGTCGCCCAGGGCGTCCTGCGCGAAGTGGGTGATGCCCACCCGCACGGGACCGCTGCCGTCACCGGCGACCCACTCGTGCTCCGCGGTATACCGCAGATCCTCAGGAATCAACGCTTCCTCCGTAAATCACGAAACAGGACGCGCGTATCGCAAAGCTGCCGCCTTACGCACCGCGGTCACGTCGACCAGCGAACGCGAGTCCATGGTCACGCTACCGCCGTCGTTCTGCACCGACGCCACCACCCCGCCCGGGATCTGCAGCGCAGTGCTCATCGTGCTCGGCGGACCGATCACCAGCAGACGGAACGGACCCGTCAGCTGTTCACCGTCAGCGATGATCCCGCCACCCGACGCGTCCACGAAGAAGCTCGACGCCACCACCCGCACGGAGGTGCCGTTCGCCCCATTGAGCTGCATCACCTCACCGCCCGCGCCACGCAGCTCCTGCACCGCGTTCAGCACGTCGGACGCCCGCACGTTGCTCAGCGTGATGTCCAGCCCCGGACCGCTGCCCGCCACCGTCCCGGCGAGCAGCCCCAGCTGCTGACTGCGCTTCTCCGCCTCGACCTGCGCCGCCTCACGGCCCGCCACACCCGAGCTGAGCTGCTGCTTACTGCTCTCCAGCTCCTGGATCTCGGCCAGCAGACGGCTGTCCTGCGCCTCCAGGTCACTCAGGATCCGGACCAGGTCCTCCTGCCGCATCCCGGCCAGCCCGTCGTCGGCGTCGTTGCTGCGCAGCTGCACCACCAGCGTGAACCCGAACAGCGCCAACAGCACCCAGATCAGCGCCCCGGCCGGCGCCGGCCAGCGCCGCCCCGGGCGACCAAGATCACTTTCTCCGGGCTCCGCCCTATCGGGTGACGTGGCGGATATCTCCGCCTCACCGTCCTCCCGGTCACCCGACCGGGGCACCCCCGCGGCCTGCGCGTCACCCTCGCCCAGCGGGGCGGCCTCCGCCGCGACCGTCCCCACAGAACCATGCGGGGGTACGCCGAAAGCGCTCGGCCGGGCCAGAGAGACCGTCGGCTCCTCATCGCCGATCGGTACAGCGCCCTCGGCCGTGGGCTCGTACACCGGCGCCGTCGTGAACTCGCCGCCCGGCTTGGTCAGCGCCGTCGTGAGCTCGTCGCCCGGCGCGGTCGGCGCCGTCGTGAACTCGCCGCCCGGCTTGGTCAGCGCCGTCGTGAGCTCGTCGCCCGGCGCGGTCGGCGCCGTCGTGAACTCGCCGCCCGGCTTGGTCAGCGCCGTCGTGGGCTCGTCGCCCGGCGCGGTCGGTGCCGTCGTGGGCTCGCCGCCCGGCGCGGTCGGCGCGTTGTCGTCCGTCGGGGCCGGCGTGGTGGCCGGATCCTCGTCCGCGACGGGCACGGCGGAAGCGGCCGCGGTCTGCGGCCGCAACCCGGTCTCATCAGGCTCGATCATCGAATTCCTATGCCCGGAACAGGTGACGTCGGATCGCCGCGACATTACCGAAGATCCGCACGCCGAGCACGACCACGACACCCGTCGACAACTGACCACCCACACCGAGCTGGTCACCGACATACACGATCAGCGCGGACACCAGCACGTTGGAGATGAACGAGACCACGAACTGCTTGTCGTCGAAGATCCCGTCCAGCTTGGCCCGCACCCCGCCGAACACCGCGTCCAGCGCCGCCACCACCGCGATCGGCAGGTACGGCACCAGCTCCAACGGCACCGACGGTTCGTACAGGATGCCCAGGAGAACACCGGCGAGCAGAGCGAGTACGGCGATCATCGGCCGCCTTCCGTGGACGAACCCGGCACCGGCGACCCCGGCCCGGACGACGAAGCGGAGCCCGACGGCGCGGGCGCGATGCTGGGCGCGGCCGAACGGAGCTGGAACTCGGTCGCCGCCTCCAGGGTCACGTCGTTCGCCTCGGCGGCCTTGAACGAGATCCCGTACCGCCCGGACAGCGTCTCGAAGAACTGCCCGGCATAGCCCGCCCGGAAGTCGTCGGCGAGGTCCTCCGGCCCGATCGCCACCACCTCGTACGGTGACGCCACCGGCCGGATGTCGACCAGGATCGCCTCGCCGGCCTGCCGGATCCGCGACGTCGCGGTCAGCCGCTGCCCGTTGATCATGATGGCCTCGGCGCCCGCCTCCCACAGCGCGTTCGCCGCCAGCTGCAGATCGGTGTCCTTGACCTGGCCCTCGGTACGCCGTTCCCCGGTCACCGCGTCCACCGACGTCGGCCCGTCCACCAGCGTGATCTTCGCACCCGAGCCGCGGACCCGCGACATGCCGGTGACCGCCTCCAGATCACGCAGCTCGGCCAGCGCCGCCCCGCCCAGAGCCCGGTCCCGCAGCGCGGCGACCTCGTCACCGAGCCGGTCGGCCTGCTCCCGCAGCCGATCGGTCTCCTCCCGGCGCTTCTGCACCTGGGTGATCAGCGACTCCCGCGCCACGGTCCTGGCCGGCTCCTCGGCGACCGTCTGCCGATAGGCCACCACCAGCAGGAACCCGATCACCACAAGGGTCAGCGCCGACGACCCGCCGGCCAGCGACCGCCGCCAGCCGCGCCGACGGCCCTCGGTGGCCCGCCGCGCGGCGGCGTCCTGGTACCCCGGATCGAGCGGGTTCTGGAACAGCGCCGTGAGAAAGTCCGGTCCGTAGGTCCGCTTCCCCGCCGACGCCCCGTCCGGGTCCGGCCCACCGGCCGGAAGATAAGAGGGTGGCAGGCTCACGGCACGCCCTCGGCGCCGCACCTCACGACGCTTCCTCGGCATCGGCCCGCAGCAGGCGCACGGCCTGGATCAGATAGAGCACGGCCGCGCACCAGTAGAGCCCCAGCGCCCACCAGGCCAGCCCCCAGCCGACCGGTGTCGCCCACCAGGCCAGCCCCGGCGCCGCCGTGCCCAGCAGGATGATCGGAAACGCCGCGAGCAGCAGGAACGTCCCGGTCTTGCCCACGTAGTGCACCGGCGGGGGTCCGAACCCGTGCCGCCGCAGGATGAGCAGCGCCACCCCGAGCACGGCCTCACGCGCCAGGAGCGCGGCGGTGAACCACAGCGGCACCACCTCGCGCACGGTGAACCCGATCAGCGTGGCCAGGATGTACAGCCGGTCCGCGAACGGGTCCAGCAGCTCCCCGAGGCGGCTCACCGAATTCATCCGGCGGGCGACATATCCGTCCACCCAGTCGGTGGATCCGCCGATCGCGAGGACGACCACCGCCGCCACGTCCTGCTCGGCCACGAGCAGCAGGTAGAGGAAGAGCGGCACCCCGAGCAGCCGGATGAAGCTGATCACATTGGGCAGCGTCCAGATGCGGTTGGAGGTCTCGATGGACGGCGCAGGCCGCTGCGACATCGCGACTTCCTCTCCCCCTCGGCCGAGGCCCCCGCCCTGGCTCGTGCGCAAGCCCCGAACGCACGAACGGGCCGCTCGCCGAGCAACTATAACCAGCCGCGTTCCCCAACCCGGCACACAGTCACGCTGGCCACACCCGCAAGCCCATCCTAGGAGGCTAGCCCACCACGCCTCCGCAATCTTGGACGGCCACCCACCACGCCTCCGCAATCTTGGACGGCCACCCACCACGCCTCCGCAATCTTGGACGGCCACCCACCGCCTCAGGTGGCGAAACGTCCAAGATCGCGAGGCGAAGGAGTCGGCAAGCCGCGGAACGCGCGGAACGCACGAACGTACGGAGCGCGCGAACGTACGGAACGAGCGCAGGCCACGGATGCCCACCGCCGCCCCGCAATCTTGGACGGCCACCCACCGCCTCAGGTGGCGAAACGTCCAAGATCGCGGGGCGAAGGGGTGGGCAAGCCGCGGAGGGCGCGGAGGGCGCGGAGGGCGCGGAGGGCGCGGAGGGCGCGGAGGGCGCGGAGGGCGCGGAGGGCGCGGAGGGCGCGGAGGGCGCGGAGGGCGCGGAGGGCGCGGAGGGCGCGGAGGGCGCGGAGGGCGCGAAACGTACGGAGCGCGCGCGGAGGGCGGGAGGGTCAGTGGGAGTGGCGGCCCCGCCGGGCGCGGACGTAGTCGTCGATCACGTAGCGGCCCAGGTCGGCGGCATCCGGGCTGAAGACGCGGCCGCCGTTGCGCTGGGCGATCGCGCCGACGAAACGGCGCAGGCCGTCGTCCTCGCCGAGCATGAAGACGTTCAGGGTGGCGCCGTATCGGGTCAGCTGGTCGACCTCGCGGACGGTGGCCTGGACGGTCTCCGGCAGCGGCGGCCACCAGAACACCGCCTCGCCGTCCTCCTCCAGGTGGGCGGTGGGTTCGCCGTCGGTGACCACCAGGACGACCGGCTCGGCGCCGGGGTGGCGGCGCAGGTGCCGGCCGGCGATCTTGAGGGCGTGCTGGAGGTTGGTGCCCTTCTCGATGGTGGGCTCGATGGCGGCCAGCTCCCCCTGGGAGAGCGTCTGCGCATACCGCCCGAAGCCGACGATCTGGAGCGCGTCCTGCGGGAACCGGGTGGCGACCAGATGGGACAGAGCCAGGGCGGTCTGCTTCATCGGGCCCCAGCGGCCGTCGGCGTACATCGAATAGGAGAGGTCGACGCAGAGCGCGACCGCCGCGGAGGCCCGGCGCTCGGTCTCGGCGATCTCGAAATCCTCGGGCTCCAGACGGACCGGAAGGGTCGCCGCGAAAGCCGAGGCGGCCCGGCGGCGGACCGCGTTGCCGATGGTCCGCACCACGTCGAGGGGTTGATCGTCGCCGAACTCCCAGCGGCGCGAGGAGCCGATCAGGTCACCGGCGGCGCCCGCGTCACGCATGTCGTGCTCACCGCGCCGGCCGGCGATGTCCTTGAAGATCGCCGAGAGGGCGGTCCGGCCGAGGCGGCGCAGCGCCTTCGGGGAGAGGGTGAGGCCGTCCGCGTCGCGCTGGACCCAGCCCTGGCGGCGCAGCTCACGCTCCAGCTCGCGTAGCCGCCGCAGGTCGTCGGCGGCGCCGCGGCCGAGCTGGCGTTCGACCGCCTCGACGTCGACGTCGTCGAGGGTGGCGCCGGGATGGTCCTGACCGAGCTGCTCGATCAGCTCGTCCAGGTCGGCGATCTCGCCGAGCGCCGACGCGGCGTCGCCGTAGCCGAGGTCGCCGGGGCCGCGCATGCGCTCGCCGCGGCCCCAGTTCAGGTTCGGCCGGAGGGTGCGCAGGTTGTCGGTGAGCTGGGCGAGCTGCCCGCGCAGCGGTCCGTCGCCGAGGGCCTGCCGCATCAGCTGCTCCAGCTCCTCGCGCTGTTGCGGGCTGAGGGAGCGCATCAGGCGTTCGGCGGCGGCGGCCTGCCGGGCCAGCGAGTCGATCAGCTCGTCGACGTTGCGCGGGCCGTCCGGGAAGAACCGGCCGTGCCGCTCCATGAAGTCGCGGAACGCGTCGGTGGTGTCCTCGCCGCGGGCGTGCCGGCCGAGCAGGTCGTTGAGGTCGTCGAGCATGGCCGAGACGTCCGACAGGTCGCCCTCCTGGAGGGCCTGCTTCATGCCGGCGAAGCGCTGGGCGACGACCTCCTGCCGCAGCCCGGCGAGGATCTGCTGGTAGATCTGCCGGGCGTCGTCGGACGTCCAGTCGTAGCCGGACAGCTCGGAGACGGCTTGCGACACCGATGCCGGCAGGCTGTCCAGCATCGCCTCGTGGAAGCGGGCGTCGTCGTCCCGGCGGGCGGCGAGCGCGTCCCGTTCGGCGGCGAGGGCCTGGTCCAGCATCTGCCGGGCGCGGGTGACGGCGCCGTCGAGGTTGCCACGGCGCAGCGTCTCCCGCCGCAGCCGGCGGGCCCGGTCCATCAGCGAGTCGAGCCCACGGCCGTCGCGGGGGCCGCGCCGGATCAGGTCACGCAGCGCGTCCCGCAGGCTGTCGCCGCGCAGGACCCGCTCCCCCATGGCGTCGACCGCGGCGCGAACGTCGTACGGCGGCGCGAGTGGATCGGGCCCGTCCCGCCAGGCCCCGTAGCGGAAGACATTGCCGGGCACGGACCTCAGCTCCCGTAGATGGTGCGGCCGTCGTCGGTCAGCTCCTTGGCGAGACGGCGGGTCAGGTGCAGCCCCTCCAGGACGAACTCGATGCCGGACGCCGCCTGCCCGGGGCTCGGCGCGTCGCCCAGCCCGAGCCGGTCCAGCACCTTGGCCAGCCCCGGCACCGTCCCGATCTGCCCGAGGAGCTCGTCGGCGCTGACCAGGTCACCGGTCTGGATGATGGCGCCCTCGGCGACCAGATCGGTGAAACCGGACAGGTCGAGACCGGCGAGCCGGGCCCGGAACGTCTCGGCGGTGGCGACCCGCAGCAGGTGGCCGAGGATCTCGGTCTCCCGGCCCTCCTCGCCGCTCTCGAACTCGACCTTGCCGCGCAGCGTGGCGGTGACCGACACGGCGTCGCAGATCCGGGCGACCGCCTCGCGTTCGCCGCGCAGCCCGGCCCGGCGCAGCGCGGACGCCGCCACGGTCTCGGCGGCGGCGATCGCGAACCGGGCCGACACGCCGGATCGCGCGTCCACCGACGGAGACTCGCGGACCGCCCGGGTGTAGCGGGCCAGCACGTCGACGAGGTGGTCGGGCAGGGACGCGACGAGCGCCGCCTCCTGCCGGATCAGGGCGGTCTCCAGCTCCAGGTCGACCGGGTAGTGGGTGCGGATCTCCGCGCCGAACCGGTCCTTGAGCGGGGTGATGATGCGGCCGCGGTTGGTGTAGTCCTCCGGGTTGGCCGACGCCACCAGCAGCAGGTCGAGCGGCAGCCGGAGCTGGTAGCCGCGGACTTGGATGTCGCGCTCCTCCAGCACGTTGAGCAGCGACACCTGGATCCGCTCGGCGAGGTCGGGCAGCTCGTTGACGGCGAAGATGCCCCGGTTGGTGCGCGGCACGAGGCCGAAGTGGATGGTCTCCGGGTCGCCCAGGGCGCGGCCCTCGGCCACCTTGATCGGGTCGACGTCGCCGATCAGGTCGCCGACGCTGGTGTCCGGGGTGGCGAGCTTCTCCCCGTACCGCTCGGAGCGGTGCAGCCAGGCGACCGGCAGAAGGTCGCCGGTCTCGGCGGCCAGCCGGCGGGAGGCGGGGGTGACCGGATGGTACGGATGCTCGTGCAGCTCGGAGCCGGCGATGTAGGGCGTCCACTCGTCGAGCAGGCCCACGAGGGCCCGGATGAGGCGGGTCTTGCCCTGGCCGCGCTCGCCGAGCAGGACCATGTCGTGCCCGGCGAGCAGCGCGCGCTCGACCTCGGGCAGGACGGTGTCGTCATAGCCGACGATGCCGGGGAAGCGTGGCTCGCCGGAACGCAGCCGGGCCAGCAGGTTGTCGCGGAGCTCTTCTTTCACCGGGCGGAACTGGTGGCCGGTGGCACGCAGCTCGCCCACGGTGCGGGGCAGGTCGGCGGGTTCGGCGGGTGAGGTCACCGCACGAACGCTACTCCGGCGATATGACGACATCGACTGTGCGCGCCGACACATCCAGGCGCGCGGGATTGGCTCTGGTCACCCTCGGCTGCGGCGCGGCACGCTCGGTCGCATGACGCAGATTCTTCGGTACGCGGCCTTCACCCTCGATCCGGCCGGAGGCAACCCGGCCGGGGTGGTGCTGGACGCGAGCACGCTCAGTGACGCCCGGATGCAGGAGATCGCGGCCGAGGTGGGTTATTCGGAGACGGCGTTCGTGACCGCGGCCGACGGCGACCGCTACCGGGTGCGGTATTTCAGCCCGCTCGTCGAGGTGCCGTTCTGCGGGCACGCCACGGTGGCGACCGCGGTGGCGCTCGGACCCGGCGAGCACGTCTTCACGACCAACGCGGGCGATGTGCCGGTGTCCGTCGACGAGGCCGGGGTGGCGACCCTGAACAGCGTGCGGCCGACGGTCGGCGACCTGCCCGGCGACGACGTGACGGCACTGCTCGCCGCGCTGCGCTGGGACGCCGGCGACCTCGATCCGGAGTTGCCGCCGCGTGTGGCGTACGCGGGGGCGTACCACCCGATTCTGGCCGTGACCAGCCGGAAGCGCCTCGCCGAGCTGGACTACGACGTGCCGGCGCTGACCGCGTTGATGACCGCGCGCGGCTGGACCACGGTGCAGCTCGTTTTCCGCGAGTCGCCGGGCACGTTCGACGTGCGGAACCCGTTCCCGGTCGGCGGGGTGTACGAGGACCCGGCGACCGGCGCGGCAGCAGCGGCCCTGGGCGGCTACCTGCGGGCGCTGGAGCTGGTCCCGGCGACCGCTGAGCTGCTGCTGCGGCAGGGCGACGACATGGGCCGGCCGAGCCGCATCACCGTGCGCCTGGTTCCGGGGAACGAGGCGGTCCTGGTGAGCGGCCCGGCCGTCCCGATCAGCTGATCCGCAGGCCGGCGCCGGAGACGCCGACCACGGTTCCGGACGGGTACCGCAGGGTGTGGTCACGGTCGGTGGAGATCAGCACGAGGCCGATCCGGTGCCCGGCCGCGAACACGTGGTCGGTGGTCTGGAGGTCCCAGCGGAAGGTGTAGGTCTTCCCGGCCCTGATCGGTGTGGTGTGTGCCGGCGAGATCCGGTTCCGGACATCGATCCAGCCACGGGTGACGATCTCGTACGGGGTCGTCGCCGTCACGTACTCCCGTTTGGCGAAGCACCCGGGATCGCCCTCGATGCCCGGCCCGACGCACTCCAGCTCGGCGAGCGTCCGGGTACGGACGAACCGCTCCGCCTCCCCGTAGTCGACCAGCAGCGCGGTCAGGTAGGGGCTGTCGCCGTCCAGCGAGGCCCGGACCGTGACCTCCGGGGTGCCGGTGAGCCGGGTCTCCTTCGCGAGTGGCTCGGTCAGGTAGGCGATCCGGTTCGGGTCGGCGCTGTCCGGCGCGGTCGCCAGGTCCTCGGCTGTCCGTGCCGTGTTGTCGGTGAAGGTCTGCGGTTCACCCGTCCCGAAGTGGAACGAGGTGGGCCGCAGCGGCCAGGTCCGCGAGGTCACCCAGTGGTTCGGCGCGGTCTCGACGTCGGCGACCGGCTCCCGCATGATCCCGGTGTCGATCTTGTAGAGCCACTGGTCGAACCACCGGTGCAGGGTGGTCAGCCACTCGGTGCGCCGGATGTTGAACGGGTCGATGTGCGCGGCCTGGTGCAGCCAGATCTTGCGGGGCACGTTCCGTTTCGACAGCGCGTCCCACCACTGGCCGGCCTGACCGGTCCGGACGTTGAAGTCGTGCAGCCCGTGCACCAGCAGCACGCTGGCCCGCACCTTGTGCACGTCACGCAGATAGTCCCGCTCGGCCCAGTAGGCGCTGTAGTCCCCGGTCTCCCGGTCCTGCGCCTCTTCGACATGCGCCATCACATCGGCGCAGACCTCGGGATTCTCCCTGGTCAGGACGGCCTTGGCCAGTACGTCGGTGTCCTCGCCCTGGAATCCGCCGGGCGCCACCACACCACCGTTGCTGCGGTAGTAGTCGTACCAGCTGGAGATCGCGGCGATCGGCACGATCGTCTCCAGGCCGCGCACGCCGGTGGCGGCGACCGCGTTCGGCAGGGTGCCGTTGTAGGAGACGCCGATCATCCCGGTCCGGCCGGTGGTCCAGCCCGCCGTCACCGGGGCGCCGGCCGCGTCGAAGCCCGGGGCCCGGCCGTTCAGCCAGTCGATCACGGCCTTCATGCCGAGCGTCTCGTTGCGCCCGCCCGAGGTGGGGCAGCCGGTCGAGCCGCCGCTGCCGAGGCTGTCGGCGAACACCACGGCGTAGCCGCGCGGCACGAAGTAGTTGTCCAGGTAGCCGGCGAAGGTGACGGTCTCCGCCCGGTTCGCGTCGATCGATCGCTGGGACAGGCTGCCGTCGCGGTCGATGTCGTCGTGGTTGGGCACGTCGTTGAGGCCCGCGTAGTACGGGCTCGGCTGGAAGATCACCGGTACCTTGGCGCCGGTGTCGGGCCGGATGATCCGCACGGCGACCCGGTCCGGTTGCCCGTCCGAGTCGCTGTCGACCGGGGTCTGCACCCAAACCTGTTCCCGGATCGCGGTGGCGTAGTCGTGGACCGGTTGGGTGCCGGTCGCGGCGTGGGCCGGGGTCGCGGCGATGACCGCCGACCCGGCGAGAACGACGAGGAGCGCGAGGCTCCTGGCAAGCAGTCGCATCGGCACACCGTATCGCCATCCGTCGATTTCCAGGAGGGCCTAGAATCGTGCCTGATGAGCGCCACAATGATCGCCCGCAACCTCGCCGCGGGACACGGGGACCGCACCCTCTTCGAAGCACTCGACCTCGTGGTCGCACCCGGCGACGTGATCGGACTGGTCGGCGTCAACGGGGCGGGCAAGACCACGCTCCTTCGTACCCTCGCGGGTTTGATCGCCACCGAGAGCGGAAGCGTCTCGCTCAGCCCGCCCACCGCCAACGTCGGACATCTACCGCAGGAGCGGGAGCGGCGCGCCGGCGAGACCGTGCGCGAGTTTCTCGGCCGGCGCACCGGGGTGACCGCCGCGCACGCGGCGATGGACGCCGCCGCCGAAGAGCTCGCCGAAGGGAAACCCGGCGCCGACGACCGGTACTCGGCCGCCCTCGAACGCTGGCTCGACCTGGGCGGCGCCGACCTCGATGACCGGATCGCCGAGACCGACCTCGGTTTTGCCACGGACCTGCCGATGGCCGCCCTCTCCGGCGGCCAGGCGGCCCGCGCCGGCATGGCGTCGCTGCTGCTCAGCCGCTACGACATCTACCTGCTCGACGAGCCGACCAACGACCTCGACCTGGACGGCCTGGCCCGTCTCGAATCGTTCGTGGCCGGGCTGCGCGCGGGTGTCGTGGTGGTCAGCCACGACCGTGAGTTCCTCACCCGGACCGTCACCAAGGTCCTCGAACTCGACCTGGCCCAGCGGCAGGTCCGCCTCTACGGCGGCGGCTACGCCTCCTATCTCGAAGAACGCGACCGCTCCCGGCAGCACGCCCGCGACCAGTTCGAGGAGTACGCCGACAAGAAGGAAGACCTGCTCGAACGCGCCCGCACCCAGCGCGCCTGGATGGACAAGGGCGTGCGCAACGCCCGCCGCAAGGCCAGCGACAACGACAAGCACGTGAAGGCGTTCCGCGGCGAGACCAGCGAGAAGCAGGCGGCGAAGGCCCGCCAGACGGAACGCCTGATCGAACGGCTCGAGGTGGTCGAGGAACCCCGCAAGGAGTGGGAGCTGCGCATGGAGATCGCCACGGCGCCACGCGCGGGCGCCGTCGTGGCCACCCTTCGCGATGCCATCGTACGGCGGGGAGCGTTCGCCCTGGGCCCGGTCACACTCCAGATCGACTGGGCCGACCGGGTCGCCATTACCGGCGCGAACGGCTCCGGCAAGTCCACGCTGCTGGCCGCCATGCTGGGCCGCATCCCGCTCGACTCCGGCGACCGCCACCTCGGCCCCGGCGTGGTGATCGGCGAGGTCGACCAGGCCCGCGGCCTGTTCCTCGGCGACGAGCCCTTGGCGGTCGCGTTCGGCGCGGCCGTCCCCACCTGGCCGGACGCCGACATCCGCACCCTTCTCGCCAAATTCGGCCTCCGGTCGGCACACGTGCTCCGCCCCGCCGCCACCCTCTCCCCCGGCGAACGCACCCGGGCCGCACTGGCCCTGCTCCAGGCGCGCGGCGTGAATTTGCTGGTGCTCGACGAGCCCACCAACCACCTCGACCTGCCGGCCATCGAACAGCTGGAGTCGGCGCTGGCCTCCTACACCGGCACCCTGCTGCTGGTCACCCACGACCGCCGCATGCTGGAGGCGGTCGCCACAAACCGCCACATCGAGGTAACCGACGGAAAGGTGACCGCCTGACTCGCGCTCCCACCGCGGCACCCCTTGCTCCAGGTTCCCGCGCGGCCCACACCCTCCGGGTTCTTGCGCGGCCCGCGCCCTGAAATTCCCGCACACCCCCACGTTCGGGCTTCCCGCACGGCCCCACGCTTTCGGTTCCCGCGTGGCCTGCGGTCTGGGTTCCCGGGCGGCCTGCGGTCTGGGCTCCCAGGCGGCCTGCGGTCTGGGCTCCCAGGCGGCCTGCGGTCTGGGCTCCCAGGCGGCCTGCGGTCTGGGCTCCCCGGGCGGCCCGCGCCCTGGGCTCCCGGGCGGCCCGCGCCCTGGGCTCCCGGGCGGCCCGCGCCCTGGATTCCCGCACGGCCCGCGCGCTTCGGACTTCCCGCACGGCCCCGCGCGCTCCCGGGTCCTACGCGGCCCCGCGCTCAAGGTTCCGGCACGGCGAGCGCGTCTTGACTTCTTGCGCAGCCTGCGCGCCGGATTGATCTTGTGATGCGCGATGCTGTCGCGGTGATCGATCGCAGAGTCGTACTGTTCGCGGTGGGGGGAACGCTGTCAGTGGGCGGCTGCGCGGCCCCCGGCGCCACGCCCCCGGCCGCGGTCCCGGACGGGTGCGACCCCACCGCGGCCGAGGTGACCTGGTCGGATCACCGGCAGGAATCGCGCCTCAGCAAGGTCACCCGCTTCCGGATGGACCGGGACCGCCCGGACCAGACGGCCGGCGAGGAGGTACTGAAGGGCCCGTTCACGCCGTCGATCTCCGGGGTGGCGGCGCCGGCGGACTGGATCCCGGCACTGGCGGACTCGCTCAGCGCCGAGACCGGGCACGACATCCAGTCCGGTCCTGTCCCGGCGCCGACGGACGGCGCCGGATTCAGCATTTTCGGCGGCCCGGACCCGATCACGGAAGTCCTCCTCTACACGGGCGCCCGGTCCGTCTCGGCGACCTTCACGGTGGCGTGCGACCAGCCACAACACGGCACCTTCACCTCGTGGACCACAGCCTCCTCCGGGGTGGCGGCCTGCTCCGAGCCGACAGCCGACGAGGACCCGTTCGCCGCGTTCGCCCGCGCC
The DNA here is from genome assembly GCF_019429605.1 of Actinoplanes hulinensis. Lineage (NCBI taxonomy): Bacteria > Bacillati > Actinomycetota > Actinomycetes > Micromonosporales > Micromonosporaceae > Actinoplanes > Actinoplanes hulinensis. Next base: position 131,262 of record NZ_JAHXZI010000008.1, read on the forward strand.
CACTGCGCCGCGATCCAGTCCCCCCAGCCGTCAGCACCCCCACCGGAAGCGATCCCCTTCAACGATTGATCACGATCACCCCGGCGCCAGGCGCGCGGGCTGGCCGGGCCATCAGGCCCTCGCCCGCCCCCAGGTCAGCTGGAACCTTTCCGACGTCTTTCACGCCATGATCCAGGCGTTCCTCGCCGGGGCGGCGAGACCCTATGCCGTCGCCGATCTGGCCGCGGACGGTCACGGGTCAGACGCGGTCCTGCTCCAGGGCACGAACTGGCATTCCGACAACCACCACGACGACCTCAGCTCAACCAGATCGACGCCCCCACTGGTTTTGGGACCGGAGCCGCAGTTTGTGAACACCTGATACCTCGGGGCGCACGATCCCCCCGAACATCTCCCAGGCTTGCGGGTTTCGTTTCATGAGCCAAGCGAAAGTGGATGACGTCCGGCCGTTCTAATTTTCAGCTTTCACGCGCCGTGTCACATGAATGCGACATCGGTAGGCCGCGTCGAATGCCTCTCCGGCCATAATCGACTCTCGGCCGGATTCCTTCATCGATATGACGCCCCGGACGAAAGGGTACCGTGACGGCTTCGGCGGGCGTGCCCCAAGTCCGATCGCCGGCGCATGGACGAATCCGTCAGCGGGTGGCGAGCCGCTGCGGGACAGACCGACCGAAAATGCCCCATTGCCGTTGATGACTACCGGCATGCCGATTGAGCACAAGTCATCGCCGTTGACAACTTCGAGCATGCCGGCCGAGGCCACGGCATCGCCGTCGACAACTACGAGCATGCCGGCCGAGGCCAAGCCATCGCCGTCGACAACTACGAGCATGCCGGCCGAGGCCAAGCCATCGCCGATGATGACTACAGGCATGCCAGCTGCGGGCGTGCCATCACCGATGACGACTACAGCCATGCCGGCTGAGGCCACGGCATCACCAATGAGGACCATGGGCCTGGCGTCGAGGGTTACGGTGGATGCCGCGATCGGGGCCTTGCCGGTGAAACGGCGTAGGCGTAGGCCGGTGTTGGCGGCCGGGGTTTCCAGCGGCGCCTGTGGCCGGGGTTTCCGGCGGGGCACCGGGACTGACCGGCGACTCCGCTCACGGCAGTCGGGCCTGTGTGGATCTCTTCGTCTGGCTGTGGGTGCTGACTCAGCGCGGCCGAGACAGCTCCGGCGACCAGCCGGAACCTCCCGGCCAACCGCGACCCCTCCTCCAACCCGGCCGGGACGACTCCGACGACCAGCCGGAACTTCTTGGCCGGCTGTTGACGGTTCGGCCATCGGATGTGACGGCAAGATCGCAGCGTGCGGCATGCGGGGCGGTTCCGGTGTATGCGGCGTGGGCGGCGCGGTTGCGGGTGCGTGGAGGGACTCGGTTGCGGTGGACGGTCTGCGGCTGTCCGGTGCGCACCGCGCGGGAGGCTGCGGCCGTTCAGCGGGAACGACCGGCCCCGCGGCAGGTGCCGCCGGTGCCGCCGCTGCCGCTGCCGCCGGGACCGCCGGGGCCGCCGATGCGGCAGCCCGAAGACCCGGCCCAGGCGGGGTCGATGCGGCAGCCCGAAGACCCGGCCCAGGCGGGGTCGATGCGGCAGCCCGAAGACCCGGCCCAGGCGGGGTCGATGCGGCAGCCCGAAGACCCGGCCCAGGCGGGGTCGATGCGGCAGCCCGAAGGCCCGGGCCAGGCGGGGTCGGTGGGGCGGCGGGGTTGTGGTGGAGGCGGCGAAGCTTTTCGGCGTGGCGGCGCTCGAGGCCGAAAGCGCGCCGACGCCGTTGCATGCGACGAAACTCCTCCCGCTCGGGAGAATAATTGCGCGCCTTCGCCGGGTCGCGCATCTCCGCGATCTGCGCCCTGCCGAACAGCGATCCCTGCCCCATAAGGAAATTCTTCCGCGATCCGATCGCGAAGTGTAAGCGGATGATCATGCCATCCTGTATCCATTCGGCACCTTGAAACCGCGCCACCGCAATGAATGAAATAAATGACGATATCCAGAACTACCGAGATGAGATCCTCATGGCGCGATTCACCCATTTTGAGGCCCTGACCGAGGGCGCGTGGCGGTAGGGCCGGAAGGACGACCTATCGTCCGCACCGTCAAGCGCGCCGGCCGCCATCGCGCCCGCGCCGCGGGATGTGCGTGGATGCTCGGTCGTATCGCCTCCGGGCCACAAAAGTTCCGGGTTCCCGCGGCTGGCGGCGCGGGCTCGTGCCGTGCGGTAGGTGACTCAGGCCAGGCGAATCAGCGCCGCTCTCGCCAGTGTCCTGACGCGATCCCATTCCGCCCGATCGGCCAGGGCATCGACGTGCCACAGGTCCGCGTTCGGCTCTCCGCTCATCGCGCCGAGCTGATCGTCGAGCCGGGTCAGCGCCGGCATCACCGTGTCGTTCAGCCAGCCGCGCTGGACGAAGATCGGCGCCAGCCGGAGACCGTCGTCGAACTCCAGTGCGAGTTCGTCAGCCGACGGAGCGGCGCCCAGCTTCTCGAGCCACGCCACCTGTGCGTCGGCTTCCAGGGCGAGCACGGCGACACTACGCGCGAACGAGACAGCGAATCTCGGGCCCGGCTCGTCCACGAGATCATCCTAGTAATCAGGAGGCCCGCATTGCGCCGCGGGCAACCGGCAAAGCGAGCAACCGGCAAAGCGAGCAACCGGCAAAGCGAGCAACCGGCAAGGCGGGCGCCATTTGTGGATCGCGGCGAGTGACTCCAGGGGTCGCCTCGACCGAGCCGAGCCGAGCCGGGCCTCGGCCGGGCGACCGGAACACAGGCGGAAGGCGACGCTACCGAAGGGGCGGACTGACCGGGACGGCCGGCTGACGCGGTGGAGTTCCTGTTGTGTCCGAGTTGGGCGAGCGGCGCGTCGCGCAAGGCCGGAGCCGTACGAGCGAGGGCGACGCCGAGGTGCGCCGAGGAGGTTGTGGACGATGTCGGCGGCCTCGCAGACGCCGCTGCCCGTGATCGTCTGGAGGAGTTCGAGGGCCGGTACGGCGGCGGCGGCGCAGATGAGTGTGGCGGCGAACGGAATGAAGAGGGCCGTACGGAGTACGGGTCGTCCGCCAGGCAGGAGCTGAGCAGGCTCAGGTCCACCCCGTCGAACTCCGGCGTCCGGCGGTCGCGGCGGCAGAACAGCTGATCAGCACCAGGGATGTGGGCAGGATCGCCGGTCCTCGGAGGCCGCCGAGCCGGCGCCCGCCTGCGAAGAGCGGCACCGCCGGCTCGGTGGCGAGACGTACGAACAGGTCAGCCGGCGGTGATGAACGGGCTGCTCAGGGGGCCCTCGTTGGCGGATCGGTCCAGGCCGCTCAGGCAGTAGGTGACCGAGCCGGCGGGAGGCTTCGGGTCCACGACGGGGGTGCCGGCACGACCGGTGGCGATCAGGGTCGCGTCCTTCTCACCCGTACGGTAAAGGGCCCAGCTCGCGCCCCCGGAAGCCGCGGCCGTCGTCAGGGTGATCCGGCCGCCGGCGTCGCGGGTGGCCCCGGTGATGCGCGGCGCCGCGGGCGGCGATGCCGGCAGGCGCGACATGGGCGGCAGCAGTGCGGGCGCCGCGTAGTGCCTGGCGGTGTACCGGGTGACCGCGCCGAGCCGGTCGGCACGGACCTGCTTGGCGTTGTAGTGGATCTGGCCCTGGACGCCGTACCGGTCGTTGAGGGTCAGTTGTTTGTCGATCTGGGCGGGGTCGCTCCAGTCGCCCTTCTCGCCGATCCGGTAGTCGGCGATCCCGATGTAGAGCTGCACACCGGTGCCCTTGACCGTTTTCGCCCACCATGGCAGCACCTTGGCGTAGTCGGCCTTGTCGAAGCCGATGGTCCAGTAGAGCTGCGGGACGATGTAGTCGAGCCAGCCCTCGCGCACCCATTTACGGGTGTCGGCGTAGATGGCGCTGTAGCTCTCCAGGCCCTTGGTGTCGGAGCCCTCGCCGCCGTTACGCCAGATGCCGAACGGGCTGATCCCGAACTTGACCCACGGCTTGATCTCGGCGATCCGCTGCTTCATCTCGCGGACCAGGATGTTGACGTTCTCCCGCCGCCAGTCGGCCCGGCTCCTGCCGTTGCCGTACTTCGCGTAGGAGGCGCCGTCGGGGAAGTCCGCGCCACCGCCGTCGCCGGGGTACGGGTAGAAGAAGTCGTCGAAGTGGACGCCGTCGACGTCGTACTTCTGGACGGCCTCCAGCATCGCGTCCTCGACGAAGCGGCGGGCCTCCGGATTGCCCGGGTCGTAGTAGAAGCGGCCCTTGGCGCCGGCCGGATGCGCGATCCGCCACTCCGGGTGGACCACCAGCGGATGGTCGGCGGGCAGCTTGGTCAGGTCGGTCCCGGCGCCGGACGGGGCGAACTGGGTGCCCCGGTACGGGTTGAACCAGGCGTGGAACTCCAGGTTGCGGGCGTGCGCCTCGTCGACCATGAACGCCATCGGGTCCCAGCCGGGATCGCTGCCGTCCAGCTTGCCGGTCAGCCAGTTCGACCAGGGCGCGTACGCGGACGGCCAGAACGCGTCACCGCTGGGCCGGACGTGCACGAAGATCGCGTTGTGGTGTTTCGCCACGGCCAGGTCGAGCCATTTCAGGTACTCGGCCTTCACCTGGTCCTGCGGCAGTCCCGGCCGGCTCGGGAAGTCGATGTTGTAGACCGTGGTGAGCCACATGCCGCGCAGCTCACGCGGCGCGCTGACCGGCAGCGTCCCGCACCGGCCGGCCTCGACCTGTGCGGGCGCCTCGGCGGCCGCCACCGGATCCCCGGCCGGGACGCCGGGCGCCTCGTAGAGTGCGGCCCGGACCAGGCCGAGACCCAGGACGGCCACCGCGAACAGTGCGGCCGCGGACAGCAGCGCCACCCACACGGGTGGCCGGCGGAGCAGGTTCACCGGACCGTCCGGTATATCTCGAGGGTGTCCTCGGCGATCCGGGACCAGCTGAATCTCTCCACGGCGCGGCGGCGGCCGGCCTTGCCCATCCGTTCGGCCAGCGCCGGGTCGTTCAGCAGCCGGGTCAGGGTGGCGGCCAGGTCGGCGACGAATCCCTCCGGGTCGACGGGCGTGCCCGTACCGTCCTCGAGCTGCCGGATCGGCACCAGCAGGCCGGTCTCGCCGTCCGCCACCACCTCGGGGATGCCGCCGGTCGCGGTGGCGACCACCGCGGTCTCGCAGGCCATCGCCTCCAGGTTGACGATGCCCATCGGTTCGTAGATCGACGGGCAGACGAACACGGTGGCGTGTGTGAGGACCTGGACGACCTCCTGTTTGGGCAGCATCTCCTGCACCCAGACCACCCCGTGCGGGTCGCGGACCGCCCGCAGCTCGCGCGCGAGGTCGGCGACCTCGGCGGCGATCTCGGGGGTGTCCGGCGCGCCGGCCAGCAGGATGATCTGCGCCTCGGCGGGCAGCCCACGGCAGGCCCGCATCAGGTACGGCAGGCCCTTCTGCCGGGTGATCCGCCCGACGAACACGACGCTCGGCCGGTCGCGGTCGATGCCCAGCCGGTCGGCCACGTCGGTGTCGAACGACGGCGAGTAGAGGTCGGTGTCGATGCCGTTGTAGACCACGTGGATGCGGTCCGGATCAACCGAGGGGTACGCCTTGAGCACGTCCCGCCGCATCCCGCCGGACACCGCGATGACGGCGTCGGCGTTCTCGATGGCGGTGCGCTCGCAGAACGAGGACAGCGCGTACCCTCCGCCGAGCTGTTCGGCCTTCCAGGGGCGCAGCGGCTCCAGGCTGTGCGTGGTCAGCACGTGCGGCACGCCGTGCAGCAGTTTGGCGGTGTGGCCGGCGAAGTTCGCGTACCAGGTGTGGCTGTGCACCACGTCGGCGCCCTCGCAGCCGGATGCCATCGCCAGGTTGACGCCCATGGTGCGCAGCGCCGCGTTGGCGCCGGACAGTTCGGCGGGCTCCGGGTAGGCGGTGACGCCCGCCTCGTCGCGCGGCCCACCGAAGCAGTGCACCCGCACGTCGGCGAGCCGGCGCAGGTCACGGGTCAGGTATTCGAGGTGGACCCCGGCGCCCCCGTAGACCTCTGGTGGGTACTCACGGGTGAGCAGGTCAGCACGCAGGCGGGTCGCGGAGTCCGTCACGAGTCGCAGCTTAGCGCCCGGATTGGACCGGGGCCGCACCCGAACGACAACCGTCCGGAGGTGCACTGGCCCGATGCCCATCCGGTTCCTCCACCGTCTCCCGGCCTGGCAGTACCTGCTGGCCGGCGGCCTCACGACGGTGCTCGCCCTGCATCTGCTGGGCGTCGGCGCCGCCTGGCTGATCCCGCAGGCGGCCGGAACCGCGATTCTCTGGCGGGCCGCCCGCCGGCACCGTTGCGGCTGGTGGCTGATCGCCGCGGCCGGTACCGCGGGCCTGCTGACCTCCGCCTGGTGGACGGTCCGGGCGGCGACCGGCGCCCCACCGCCGCACGACACCCCGATGGGCCTGTCGCTCGCCCTCCAGTACGCCCTGCACGCGGCCGGGGCCGTGCAGCTCACCCGCCGCAAACGCCCGGGATCGGCCGCCGAGTCCGGCGCCGTGGTCCTCTGCCTGGCGATGGTGGCCTGGTCGTTCATCGTCCTGCCCTACCTGGGGGAGCCCGGCTACCGGCCGGTCGACAACGCCCTGGCGATCCTCGACGGGGTGCTCGACCTGGCGATCCTGGCGTCCCTGCTGCTGACCGCGCGCCGGCGGCCGCTGCTCGCCGCCGGCGGGGCCGTGCTGGTCGCCGCGCACCTGGTCCACGTGGCGACCGGCGGCCAGGGCACGCTGCCGTTCCTGCCGGGCGGCGGGCCGCACCTCGTCATGCAGCTCTGGTGGGTGCTGGCGGCGGCCGCCGCGCTGCACCCGGCGGCGGTCCAGCCGGCCGCCGCCGGGGAGCGGGCCGGGCGGGCCGGGCTGATCGGCATGTACGTGGCCGTGGTGGCCGCCCCGCTGCTGCCCGCCGTCGCCAACCCGCGCGCCGTCGTGGTGGTCCCGGCGGTGCTGACGGCCGGGCTGTGTGGGCTGCTGATGCTGCGGGTCGGCCTGTCCAGCCGGCTGGCCGAGCGGCGGGCCCGGCAGATCGGGGCGGCCCTGCACGAGCAGCGGGTCCTGCAACAGCGCCTGGCGTACCGGGCCGGGCACGACGCGCTGACCGGGCTCGCCAACCGGGACCTGCTGCTCGATCACCTGGGCCGGGCCGCCGCCGGGGACCGCCCGTACTCCCTGATCCTCTGTGGGCTGGACGGGTTCAAGGAGGTCAACGACACGTACGGGCACTCGGTCGGTGACACCGTGCTGCGCCAGGCGGCCGGCCGGTTGCTGCTGTTCGCCCCCGAGGTGGACCTGGTGGCCCGGCTCGGCGGCGACGAGTTCGGCCTGCTGGTGACCGGGCCGGCGGATACCGGCGAGTTGGCGGGGCGGGTGATGGCGGCGATCGCCTCGGCGCCGTTCGTGGTCGGCGAGCGGTGGATCCCGTTGACCGCCCGGGCCGGGATCGCGGACGGCGTACCGGGAAACGACGCCGTGCTGGGCGACGCGGACCTGGCCCTGCGCGCCGCCAAGCAGGCGGGCGGCGCGCGGCTGGCGCGGTTCGACGAGACGCTGCGCGCCGAGCAGGGCGAGCGCACCCGGATCGCCGCCGGCCTGCGGCAGGCGCTGGTCGACGACGGCCTGTTCATGCACTACCAGCCGGTGGTGGACACCGCGACCGGCCGGATCCAGGGCGTGGAGGCGCTGATGCGCTGGCGCCGGGGCGACGAGGTCGTCCCGCCCGGTGTGTTCATCCCGGTGGCCGAGCAGACCGGGCTGATCGGCGCGCTGGGCACCCGGGCGCTGCGGCTGGCCTGCGCCCGGGCCGCCGGGTGGCACCGGGAGCACGGCCTCTACCTGACCGTGAACGTCTCCACCCACCAGTTGCGCGACCCGGCCTTCGCCGACGGGGTACGGGAGATCCTGGCGGAGACCGGGCTGCCGCCGACCGCGCTGGTGCTGGAGATCACCGAATCGGTGCTCATCGACGCCGGGGACACCGCGGTGCTCGCCACGCTGCGCGCGGACGGGGTCCGGATCGCCATCGACGACTTCGGCACCGGGTACTCGTCACTGGCGTACCTGCACACCCTGCCGGTCGACATTCTCAAGATCGACCAGTCCTTCATCCGCCGCCACGAGGACCCGCCGAAGCCCCAGGACGTGAGCCTGACCAGGGCGATCCTGGAACTGGCCCGGAGCCGGGAGCTGGTCGCGGTGGCCGAGGGGGTGGAGACCCAGGTGCAGGCGGACCTGCTCCGGCGACTGCGCTGCCCGCTCGTGCAGGGTTACCACTTCGGCCGTCCCAGTGCCGCCGAGGCGATCGACGCGCTCCTGGAGGAGGCGGCCCGGATCCCGGCGGTCTGACCGGCAAGTCGATTGCAGGGGGAGCAAGATATTTCGAACCGCCCTTTCGGGTGGCGCGGGGGCGGCCGGAATATTAGCGTCCTTCCCATGGCTGTCAAGGTGCTTGCGATCGTCCTGGCCGGTGGTGAAGGCAAGCGCCTGATGCCTCTGACGGCGGACCGCGCCAAGCCCGGAGTGCCCTTCGGCGGCATCTACCGCATGATCGACTTCGTGTTGTCGAACCTCGCGAACGCGGGGTATCTGAAGATCGTCGTGCTGACCCAGTACAAGTCGCACTCCCTGGACCGGCACATCTCCAAGACGTGGCGGATGTCGACGCTGCTCGGCAACTACGTCACCCCGGTCCCCGCCCAGCAGCGGCTCGGCCCGCGCTGGTTCGCCGGCTCCGCGGACGCCATCTACCAGAGCCTCAACCTGATCAACGACGAGTCGCCGGACTACGTGATCGTCTTCGGCGCCGACCACATCTACCGGATGGACCCGAAGCAGATGGTCAACGACCACATCGCCTCGGGCGCCGCGGTCACCGTCGCCGGGATCCGTCAGCCGCTGTCACTCGCCGACCAGTTCGGCGTGATCGACGTCGGCGCGGACGGCAAGCGCATCCGCGCCTTCCGGGAGAAGCCGAAGGACGCGCAGGGCCTGCCCGACTCGCCCGGCGAGGTGTATGCGTCGATGGGCAACTACGTCTTCACCACCCGGGCCCTGTGCGAGGCCGTCAGCGCCGACGCGCAGAACCCGGACAGCAAGCACGACATGGGCGGCAACATCATCCCGATGCTGGTGGAGCGCGGCGAGGCGAACGTCTACGACTTCCGCGACAACGACGTGCCCGGCGCCACCGACCGGGACCGCGGCTACTGGCGCGACGTGGGGACGCTCGACTCGTTCTACGAGGCCCACACCGACCTGATCGCCACCCTGCCGATCTTCAACCTCTACAACCACGACTGGCCGATCTTCACCAACTACGGCTCCTGGCCGCCGGCGAAGTTCGTGCACGGCTACGACGACCGCCAGGGCCGCGCCCTCGACTCGATGATCTCGCCCGGCGTGGTGATCTCCGGCGCCCTGGTCGAACGCTCGGTGATCTCACCGAACGTCCGGGTCAACTCGTGGGCCCACGTCGACGGCGCGGTCATCATGGAGGGCGTCTCGGTGGGGCGGCGCGCGGTGATCCGCAACGCCATCATCGACAAGAACGTCGTCGTCCCGGAGGGCGCCCAGATCGGCGTCGACCTCGACCGCGACCGCAAGCTCTACACGGTCAGCGACAACGGCGTGGTGGTCATCGGCAAGGGCCAGCGCGTCGAGATCTAGGCGTTCTCGTAGCGGTAGCACTGCCAGAGGCCGCTGTCGAGGCGCTTGGCCTGGAGGCGGGCGTCGTTGTTGTCCTCGATGCAGAGGGCGTCGACGTCCAGCCTCTCGCGGCACATCCAGGTGTCGCCGTCGAGCTCGGCGACGGCCTTCTCGCGGTTACCCTTCGCGAAGGTCGCCGCACAGTATCCGGACATGTCGCTGATTCCGCCGAGCGATACCCGGCGGCTGTCGAGGCAGAGCCCGCTCTTGGGATTCCCCGGGTCCCGCAACACGAACTCCGCCACCTCCTTACCCGTTTCCTCTTTTGGATGATCGAACTTGCAGGCGGCGAGCAGGTCGATTTTCGAATCGCAGGTTCCGCCGGCCGTATCCTCGTTGTATTCGCGGGTATCGCAGTAGCCCTGAAAGTCGACACCCCCAGGAATTACAACTATGTTCTCCTTGGCGACTCCGGTCGCGGGCGGGGCGGGGGGCTTCACCGTCGACTTCTCCGCTTTGCAACCGGCGGCGCCGATCAGAGAAGCCGTCAGGGCAATGCCGAACAAAATAATTCTCACAAACCCATGCGGTCGATTCACGTTATTTCTCTCCCCTGTCGCCACCGCCGGGAAAGGCGGCCGAGCCCGGACGCCAGAATGGCCCGGCACATCCGGCAACAGCAACATCGAAAAGGAGAATCACCCGATCTCACGACCCCCGCCGGGGCGATCGGGAAAGGCATTTTAAACGGTGCCGTCAACCGGTGAATCCGTTGCGAACATCAAGATCTTCAAGGGTACGCGGGACGCGCTCCGCCGAGGGAAGGCCGACCCGCGCATCAGCCCGGCGGTCGCCTCACGGCCCGGAGTGGGCAGACGGTCGCGCGGCTCGGCGGGACGGGGAGGATTCGGCGGGGGCGTTCCCGCGCGTACCGGAAATGAATTTGATCTTGATCAGCGGCGGTCGCGGAGGGTTTGGGAAGGGGTCTCGCCGAAGCGGGTGCGGTAGGCGCCGGCGAAGCGGCCCAGGTGGGTGAAGCCGTAGCGGTAGGCGACCTCGCTGACGCTGACCTGGCCGGGGTCGGAGCGGCACAGCTCGGCGTGGACCGCGTCGAGGCGCAGGCGGCGCAGGTAGGTGAGCGGCGGCATGCCGACGTGCTGGCGGAACGACTCCTGGAGGACCCGGACGCCGACGCCGGCCAGCGCCGCCAGGTCATGGATCGTGTACACCCGCCAGGGCTCGGCGTGCATGGCGTCGAGGGCCCGTTTCACCGTACGCGGCCGGTGCGGGCCCTGGAGGCCGGCGGGTTCCTCGCCGTAGGGGTGCTCGACCGTGAGCGCCAGGCCGCTGACCACCATGTCCCGCCAGCGGGCGGCCATCCGCGGACGGCTGGCCAGGGCGTCCGGTTCGCGCAGCTCGGCGAGCAGCAGCCGGACCATCGCCGCCCAGGTCCGGCCCGGGCCGTCGACCAGGTCGAAGGTGGCGCCCAGCGGGAGCGGGGAGATCACCCGCTGGTCGAGGGCGGCGTCCACCTCCCGTTCCAGGGCGGCCCGTTCCACCTTGACGCTGATCAGCCGGCAGGAGGCGGGCCAGTCGACCTCGATGTCGCCGGTCGGCCGGAACACCACAGCCCTGGTCGGGTCGGCCAGGACCACGGCGCCGCGATGCCGGGAGCGGAGCATGCCGGTCAGCGGGACCAGTACGTGGTACGCCGTCTCGAGCGCCGCGATCGACACCCGGATGTCGGTGCCGTAGCCGACCTCGCCCAGCGTGATCGGGCCGAGCACCACCACGTCGGCCTGGAACTGGAACCGGCCGGGGTCACCGACCGGCTCGATCCGCAGCGGTCCGTAGTACAGGCTTCGGCAGAACTCGCGGGCCTCGTCCACATCGGTGGTGCGCAGGCTGATGTGAACCGGGACGTCCGCGCCCGGCGCCGCCGGGCCCGGAGACCGACCGCCTGCCATGGCGTCCAGATTAGACCGCGACCGGCCTCCGCCCGGGAACCAGATTCGCCGGCCAGGTGACCTCGGCGACCGCGCCGCCGCGCACTTCTACCTGGGTGAGCGGGGTGTCGTGGTCCTGCCAGACCGCGTAACGGCCCTCCGGCAGGCTGTCGATCACCACACAGAAGGTGACACCGGAGCTGACATAACGGGCCCGGACCGCGGCATGCGTACGGGCACCGGTGTCCCCCACCGGCGACACCTCGATCTCGTGGCCGAGCAGTTGGGCCGGCGTGTGGATGATCAGCGCGCCGATCCCGCCGCCGATGTTCAGCATCACGGTGCCCTGCCCGGACGGGGCGTACGTGTGGTGGTGGTGCGGATGCCCGTGGCCGTGGCTCATGAGGGGTTTCCGAATCCGTCGAAGGGCGTACCGAGGAAGGGGAACTTCTTGAGCAGGCCGGCGCTGGCGTCCTTGATGCTCAGACCCTGTTCGACCAGAGCGGCCGCGGCGTCCGGCTCGAAGTCGGCGTTCACCAGCGGGACGGTGACGCCGGCGATGGCGCGCAGTGAGATGGAGACGACGTCGTCGGCGATGCGGCGGCCGTTCGGGAAGCCGGCCAGGTCACCGCCGAGCAGGCCGAACTTGTTCTCCTTGGCGGCCGGTTCGATGGCCGTGTTCAGCCGCAGCATGTCGGCCTGGAGCGCGCCGGTGTTGTTCTGGAAGCCCTCGATCAGGCCGTCCGGGATGCCGGTGAGCAGAATCGCCAGCAGGTCGGCGCGCGGCTCCTTGGTCTTGTTGAGCTCGGCCAGCTTGTCGAACAGGCCCGGGTAGAGCACCGGCAGCAGCGCTCCCAGCTCGGGCGTGGCGACGAACTCGGCGAACCGCTTGTCCTCGCTCGGCGGCAGGCTGTTCCACTTGTCCTTCTCCGCCATCGGCACGATGACCTCGTTGAACAGCGGGTTGCCGAGGCGGGAGACCTGCACCTGCGGGCCGACCACCACGTCGCCGTCGCCCTTGTTGCCGCGGACCTCGACCTGGCGGCGGCTGGCCGACGTCCACACGCCGATGACCGCGCCGGCGTCCTTGGCCCGGACCCGCTTCTTGCCGTCCCGGCGGACCATGCTCAGCGGGATCTGGATCGCGATGCTGTGCACGTTCGTCTTGTCGGTGGCGTTGACCGCCTTGCCGGCGTAGTTGAACAGCTGCGAGCCGACCAGGTGCTTGTCCTGGAACGGGCGCAGGGTGCCCAGGTCGAAGATGGCGCCCAGGTCGACGAAGAACGCGTCGGCGCGCTGGCCGGCGAAGACCTTCTCACCGGTCTTCAGCTTGTGGACGGCGTCCTCGGCGAGCTTGTCGTAGTCCGGGATGGAGATCTTGCCGACGTTGCACGGCGGGGACGGGAGCTTGTTGGCCAGCACCGTGCTCTTGCCGTGCTTGTCGACCTTGGTGACCGAGTAGAACTGGCGGCGGTTCCAGTTCTCGTCGTCGAGCGACTTGATCTGGCCGGTGTTGTAGAGGAACGTCTTGTCGTTGCGCAGTTCGGTACGGAACCGGAACTGGTAGGTGATGTCCGGGCGGGCGTCACCGTTCGCATCGATGTGGATCTCGTACAGCACGTCGTCGCCGAACTCGAAGAAGTTCGGGCCACTGGCGGGGATCTGCAGCGGCACATAGTTGGCGATGATCGTGACCGTGTCCGGATCGTCGGGGCTGACGAACGCGTACAGGTCGGAGCTGTCGGCGACCGGGTCCTTGCTGATCTCCGGCGCTTCGCGGTGGGAAGACATGTTCGGGGAATCTCCTGTCGAAACGGCGGAAGGTCAGCGTCCGGCGGCTTTGAGCAGGCTCTTCGCCAGGCTCTTGTCGGTGATCGTCTTGCGCTTCTCACCGGTGAAGACGTCGATCGTGCCCTTCTTCGCGTCGACCAGCGACAGGATCAGCGGCGAACCGTCGCCGTCGCCGCCGCTCGAGGACTCGCCGGCGAGGCTCAGGCCGGCCACGGAGACGGCGGAGACGCCGACACCGGTAGCGGCGAGGGCCAGGACCCGGCGACGCGACAGCCACGAGGTACGGGACTGGGCGCGGTAACGAACACGACTCATGCTTGGCCTTTCGTCGTTGGGGGCCTGACAGGCGGTGCATCGTCGACGCCCGTCAGTACGAGATCCACGAGCGGGCGGTTCAAACCTTTTTGGCGAAACAGCTCAGTGGATTTCCCGGCGGCGCAGTCGGCGGACGCCGGCGCCGAGAACGACCAGGAAGATCGCCAGGAGGGCGCCACCGATGAGCCAGTGGCCGAGTGTGCGGCGGCCGTCGGTGGGTTGCTCGGCGGTCAGGACCAGTGGGGTGGCCGACGGCTCGACGGTCGCTTCCACCGTCGCTCCCGCCGACGGCTTTAGATCCGCTTTTTTCGTGACTTTTGCGGATGAAGATGGAGAAACGGACGGGGTCGGGGACGGGGTCGGGGACGGGGCCACCGCTGCCGGGAAGACCAGATCGGAGCAGGAGTAATAGGTGTCGGGGGTGCTGCTCGTCTCCCACACCACGTAGAGGATGTGCCGCCCGCTCCGCCGGGGCAGCGTCACCCGCATCCGGTACGACCCTCCGGTCAGCGGCGGATCCTTGATCTCGGTCAGCTCGGTGAGGTCGCCCCACGTCAGCTTCCGCTCCGGCGAGTAACCCGGCCGGGTGAGATAGAGACGGAACGAGCCCTCGTGCGGGATCGTCCCCCGGTAGGTGATCGGGAGCCTCTCCCCCGAGCGCACCGCCGTCGACGGGAAGTCGTCGCGGGCCAGGTCGAGCCCGCGGTAGGCGTCGATCCCGCCGCTGCACAGCTTCCCGTCCGGCACCCGCTCACGGTCGTCGTCCACGTTCGCGAGCCGCAGGTTGTCGTACGCCCCGAGGAACCCGTCGGTGGCCTTGAGCGCGGCCTTGCAGGCCGGCGCGCCGCGTTTCGTCCCGTTCCCGGCGCACGCGGCGCTACGGCTGATCGGCGTGATGGGCGACCCGTGCGCCAGCGCGGGCGCCGGCACGAACGGCACGGACACGACGGTGAGCAGGCCGGCGAGGGCGAGACGGCGGACGAACATCAGATCTCCCGGGTACGGCTGGGACGGTGCCACCCGGGAGTACGGCTTTCGGGCACTGCTCGTTCAGCGGTGATCGACCTGTGATTGCATGGCCGAGTCCGGTAAGAGATCTGGAGGATTCATGAGCAAGCCCGACGTCGGCCCCGTCCCCGACGCCCCCGCCACCGAACTGGTGATCGAGGACATCGTCGAGGGCACCGGCCCGGAGGCGGAGCCCGGCGCGTTCGTCAGCGTCCACTACGTGGGTGTCGCGCAGTCCACGGGCAAGGAGTTCGACGCCTCCTGGAACCGCGGTGAGCCGTTCGGCTTCCGGGTCGGTGGCCAGCAGGTCATCGCCGGCTGGGACCAGGGCGTGGCCGGCATGAAGGTGGGCGGCCGCCGTCGCCTGGTGATCCCGCCGCACCTGGGTTACGGCGCGAACGGCGCGGGCGGCGTGATCAAGCCGAACGAGACCCTCGTCTTCCTGGTGGACCTGCTCCAGGTCCACTGACCCGGCCACGACCGCCGGCGGCCGCCTCCTCGGTGGCCGCCGGCGGTCGTGGTGTCAGCTGCCCGGGGCTCGCCTCTCGGGGTCCGGAGTGGTTTCGTCACGGCGGGGCCGCTCGTCACGGTGGTCGCGGGCGGGCACGCCACCGGTCCGCACCACCTCCACGACCTCCTCGATCGGGGTCATGCCTGCCTCAGCAGGGAGTCGCAGCCGGTCTCCTCGGGCAGCAGTGGCCGGAACCGGACCTGCCACTTCTTTCCGGCGGACTCCCACGGCGTACGCTCGTTGGCCTTGTCCGCGGCGGCCCAGACGGCGTCCTTCGCCGTACCCTCGACGGTCAGGCAGTTGATCTTGAGCTGTTCGTTGAGGTAGCCGCCGGGCAGGTCGGGGCCGGGCCAGCGGACCGGGTCGCCGCCCAGGCCGTCGCCGGTGTCCTGGTAGGGCTGGGCCAGCACCGCCACCCGCTCCGCCTGATAGTGCTTCGGCGCCGGGCCGGTCGAGCCGGCAAACTCTCTGTCCAGTTCCTCGAGGAAGCCGGTCAGCCGTTTACGGGCGGCGTTCTGCTCCTTCGTCAGCGCCCCGTCGTCGGGCCGGGCCTCGTTGAGAGCCATCACGTCGGCCACCTGCTCGCCACCCGCGGTGACGACGGTGATCCGGGTGCTCGGCGCGTCGGCGACACCCGGCATGCCGAAGTCGGTGCCGGTCTTCACGCCGGCCGCGACCGCCTCGGCGATCAGCTCGCGCACCCGCTCCGGGCCGAGCCGGACCTCCTGGAGGTTGGGCAGCGCCTTGCCGGGATAGATGAGCGGGACCGGGCCCTCGCTCAGCAAACGGCCGTCGGCGTACGCGGTGAACCGCGGGAGCCGGGAGGGGATGAGCTCGGCGGGCACGAAGCCGCCGCGGTACTCCACACGCAACACCACCTGCTTCGAGTCAGCGGAGGCGGTGGTGCTCTCGACGACCGGCGCGCCGGCGGTCGTGCCACCGGCGGCACCGGGCTGGGCGCACGCGCCCAGCAGCAGAAGGGGAACGGCGGCGGTCAGCAGGCCGCGGTTTCTGTTCATGACGGGTACGACGAGGCGCACCCGCTCCGGGTTCCGGCCCCGGTCAGGAAACCACCCGCGCCCTGCGGCCGAGCACCTCGACCACGTCGCCCGGATGAAGCTGCCGGCCGCGCCGCAGGTCGACCTCGCCGTTGACGGTCACGTCCCCGGAGGCGATCAGGACCTTGCCCTCCCCACCGGTGTCGATGAGATCGGCCAGCTTGAGGAACTGACCGAGCCGGATCATGTCGCCGTCGATGGGCACGTCACGCATCCGTTCATCATCCACCGGCCGAGATCGCGGAAAACTCTTGGGTGGGCGTTGAACCATCGGGGCCGGTGATCCGAACTACATGTCGTGAGGCTTATCCGGATGGCCCGCCGTGCGGGCGCGCTGACCACTGTGACCACCGCCGGTGTGCTGGCGCTCGCCGGCCCGGCCGCGGCCGACGTGACGGTGAGCCCGCCCAGCGTGCCGCAGGGCGGCGGGGCGAACCTCAGCTTCCACGTGACCAACGAGGGCGCCGCGCCGGTGACCGAGGTGACGCTGAAGATCCCGGCGGACACCCCGGTGGCCGAGGTGTACCCGCTGTCGGTGAACGACTGGGCGCCGCGGATCACGTACCGGAAACTGAGCCAGCCGCTGACCACCATCCACGGCGGCACCCCGGTGTCCGAGGCCGCCGACACGATCGTCTGGCTCGCGATGAACGGCACGACGATCCAGCCGGGAAAATCCGCCGACCTGACCGTGGCGCTGGGCCCGATGCCGGCGCTGAGCTCGATGCGGTTCACCGTGGAGACGAAGTACGCCGACGGCAAGGCCGGTCCGGTCATGCCGGGCACGGTGACGCTCACGCCGAACGACGGGACCACCCCGGTGTCGCACCACGATCAGGGCTCCGGCGCGACCGGGACCACCGACGCCGAGGCGGCCCTGTTCCGGCAGCTCGCCGAGCAGGCGCAGGAGGGCCCGTCCTGGGTCACCGTCTCCGGCTGGCTGGTGGCGGGACTGGTGCTGCTCGGCGCCGGGTGGGTGCTGCTGCGCAACCGGCACCGGGCCACCGAGGAGGAGCCGGGTGAGCCCGACGAGACGCCTTCCGGCGACGACGAGTCCGCCGAGAAGGAGCCGGTAGCGGCCGGAAAGTGGAGCTACAAGGGCTGAGACTCCCGACGTAGGCCGGGCCTGCGGACAGGGAAATATGAGGATTGTTCACGACGGCGGAGACGAAGCGGGCCGCTTGCGGGCCGCGGAACTCGAGGCAGGTCGTGAACAACCCTCACCTCACGCGGGTGGGCGTGAGGTTCGTCGTGGCTAGCGCGTGGGGCGCGGAACCACGACCGGCGGGTGGGGCCCGGGCAAGGCCCGTGATCCGCGTGCTGTACGGGTGGGGCCTCGCGGCCCCGCCCGTACGGTCAGACCGGCACCACCCGCTCGGTGCGCAGCGCGTCGATGATCTCGCGTTCCACCCGTTCCGACTCCTCGTGCGGGACCTGGCAGGTGCCGGCCGCGAGGTGCCCGCCGCCGCCGTAGCGCAGCATCACCGAGCCGATGTCCACCGGGGACCCGCGGTCCAGGATCGACTTGCCGCAGGCGAAGACGGTGTTGAGTTTCTGCCGGCCCCAGAGGATGTGCACCGAGACCCGGGCATCCGGGAAGAGCGCGTAGACCATGAACCGGTTGCCCGCCTCGATCACCTCCTCGTCGCGCAGGTCGACGACGATCACGTCGCCGTCCGGCCGGCAGACCCGGTGCAGCTGCTCGACGAAGCGGGCCGAGCACTCGTGGAAGAGCTGTGCCCGCTCCACCACGTCCGGCAGGGCCAGGATCTCGTGCACGTCGTTGTGCTCGATGCAGGCGTCGATGAGCTGCATCATCAGCTGGTAGTTGGAGATCCGGAAGTTGCGGAACCGGCCCAGGCCGGTCCGGCTGTCCATCAGGAAGTTGAGCAGTGTCCAGCCGGTCGGGCTGAGGATGTCGGTGAGCGAGTAGTCGGCCGAGTCGGCCTGGTCCACCGCGCGCATCAGCTCGTCCGACACCTTCGGGAAGCGCTCCCGCCCGCCGAAGTGCTCGTAGATCACCCGGGCCGCGGACGGCGCGTCCGCGTCGATGACGTGGTTGCCCAGGCCCTCGGTGTTGCGCAGGGTCTCGGAGTGGTGGTGGTCGAAGACCATGTTCGCGCGGGCGTCGTACGGCAGGTTCGTCAGGATGTCCCGGTCGGTGATGTCGACGACGCCGTCCTGCACGTCCTTGGGATGCACGAACAGGATGTCGTCGATCATGTCGAGATGGCGGAGTAGCACGGCGCACACGAGACCGTCGAAGTCACTCCTGGTCACCAGCCGGTACTTCACGGGGTCCCCCTCGCTTGCCAGACCTTTGGCACCAGTTTGCCACTTTTTTCG
Source organism: Actinoplanes hulinensis (assembly GCF_019429605.1). NCBI lineage: Bacteria > Bacillati > Actinomycetota > Actinomycetes > Micromonosporales > Micromonosporaceae > Actinoplanes > Actinoplanes hulinensis. Next base: position 149,894 of record NZ_JAHXZI010000008.1, read on the forward strand.
CTAAGGCCCGCCCGGCATCGACGTACGGACGTGTTCACCGCCACGTTGTCCCGCTTTCCAGGAAGCGAATGAACCCTCCGAGGGCCCTCGGCCGTAAGGTTCAGACGAACGGTTACGACCCGGTCGGAGGACTCGCAGAAGATGGACCACGCACCTCAGCTCATCCAGGAGCGCAGCGCGCCGCCAGCCACGCTGGTGATCTTCGGCGCCTCCGGCGACCTGACCCGCCGCAAGCTGCTGCCCGCGGTGGAGAACCTGGCTCGTCACGGCCGTCTGCCCGACCAGTTCGCCCTGGTCGGCGTCGCGCGTACGCCGATGAGCGACGAGCAGTTCGCGGAGAGCGCGCTGGGTGGCCGCAGCCTCGCCGAGAAGCGCCAGCTGGCCGGCGGCGTGCGCTACGTGGCGGGTGGCTACGACGACCCGGAGACCTACAAGCTGCTCGCCGAGACGCTGGACGAGCTGGACGCGGTCCGCGGCACCGCCGGCAACCGGCTGTTCTACCTGTCCACCCCGGCGGGCGCGTTCGAACCGGTGATCAACGGGCTGGCCGGCGCCGGGCTCAACCAGCCGCGTGAGGGCTCGTTCTCCCGCCTGGTCATCGAGAAGCCGTACGGGCGGGATCTGGCCACCGCCCGCGAGCTGGACGGCGTGGTGCACAGCGCGTTCGAGGAGCACCAGGTCTTCCGGATCGACCATTACCTGGGCAAGGACACCGTCCAGAACGTTCTGGCGCTGCGCTTCGCCAACTCGATCTTCCAGCCCATCTGGGACCGCTCCTGGGTCGACCACGTGCAGATCACCGTGGCCGAGACCCTCGGCGTCGGCACCCGCGGCGGGTTCTACGAGAACGCCGGCGCGATGCGCGACATCGTGCAGAACCACGTGCTCCAGGTCCTGGCCCTGGCCCTGATGGAGCCGCCCGCGTCGTTCGAGGCCGAGGGCCTGCGCAACGAGAAGGTGAAGCTGCTCCAGGCGATCCGGCTGCCCACCGACCGGGACATCGCCGACGCCGCCGTCCGCGGTCAGTACACGCGTGGCGGCACCCGCGAGGAGCTGATGGCGGGCTACCGCGAGGAGGTCGGCGTCGACCCGCTGTCGCGCACCGAGACGTACGCGGCGATGCGCCTGAACGTCGACAACTGGCGCTGGGCCGGGGTGCCGTTCTACGTGCGCACCGGCAAGCGGCTGCCGGCCCGGCTCACCGAGGTGGCGCTGCAGTTCCAGCGGCCGCCGCACCTGCCGATCCCGACCGACCAGCTGACCGGCCTCGACGCCGACGCGCTGATCCTGCGGATCCAGCCCAACGAGGGCATCTCGCTGCGCTTCGGCGCCAAGGTGCCGGGTCACTCCTTCCGGGTGCGCACGGCCAGCATGGAGTTCTCGTACGACCAGACGTTCGTCGAGGAGTCCCCGGAGGCGTACGAACGACTGCTGCTGGACGCGCTGATCGGTGACGCGTCGCTGTTCATCCGCAGCGACGAGGTGCAGCAGTGCTGGCGGATCGTCGACCCGATCATCGAGCACTGGGCGAAGGACAACTCGCCGATCCCGACGTACGAGGCGGCGTCCTGGGGCCCGACCGACGCGGACCGGCTGATCGGCCGCAACGGGCGCAAGTGGCGAAACGCCGCCTGACCGGGGGAACCTGCGGGTGACGGCGGGCTCGCATAGGGTGGTCATCATCCTCGATCGCTGAGCCCGCTCCAGGAGGGTCATTCAGAACCCACATCGAGTTGCAGGGGCCGCAGCTCAGCGCCCTGGCCTCAACCGTTCTGAATGATCCTTCTGGCCCGATGGAAAGACAGACGCATATGCAGGTCTCGGTCGCGCACCATCCACCGAACACGGCAGTGCTGGTCCTGCGCGGATCACTCGACATCGACACCGCGCCGGCCCTCAAGGCGAACCTGAGCCGTCTCGTCGAGCGCCCGGCCCCACGGGTCGTCGTGGACGTGTCCGGTCTCGACTTCTGTGACTCGATGGGCGTGGGCGTCCTGGTCACCGCGCACGGGCGCGCCGCCGAACGGGGCGGCTGGGTCCGCCTGGCCTCCCCGTCCGGCTTCCTCCGCAGGCTCTTCGACACCCTCGGGCTCAGCGACTACCTGCCGATGTTCCCCGACGTCGCGGCCGCACTGAAGGAGGAGTGAGCCGGTCCTATCCGGCGATCACCGTGTTGAGGGCGGCCACCGCGGCGCCCCGGGAGCCGGCCATGTCCCGGTCCGGAACCAGGGCGAAGGTGGCCACCGCCTTCTGCTCGTCGCGCAGGTCGGTGCTCTCCCGCACGGTGTTGAGGAACCACTGCCGGAAGTGCGGGGCCGCCTCGACCACACCGCCGCCCAGGAAGTAGGCGGCCGGATCGGTGAAGTTCGCCGCGATGGTGAACAGCTTGCCGATCGCCTTGGCCTGCTGCGCGAACACGGCGAGCGCCATGGGGTCGTCCTTCTCCGCGTACCCCCGCAGGGCCTTGGCGGCGGCGCCGATCGGCTCGACCGCGAGCGGGTGCTCCGGGAACCGGGCCAGCCAGTAGGGCAGCAGGTTGTTCTTGATGCCGGTCAGCGAGGCGACGCTCTCCACGTCCCCCTCGAAGCCGCAGTTGCACCGCGGGACCGGCTGGTCGTTCTCGAGGACGCCGTGCAGCGGGATCTGCACGTGGCCGAGCTCGCCCGCCATCCCGGCGGCGCCGCGGATCACCGCGCCGGCCTCGACCACGCCGCCGCCCAGGCCGGTGCCGACGATCGCGGAGACCGACGAGTTCGCCGCGGCGGCGGCGCCGAAGTGCTGGTGGTGGGCGTAGAGAGCGGCCGCGTTGCCGTCGTTGTTGTAGACCACCGGCAGTCCGAGCCGGGCCTCCAGCGCGCCCCGGATGTCGAAGCCGTGCCAGGACACGTGGTTGAAGTTGGTGGCGCCCTTCGACGAGATCACGCCGTTGGCGCTGGCCGGGCCCGGGGTGTCCAGGCCGACCGCGCGGACCAGGGAACGCGGCGTCCTGGTGAGTTCGAGGATGCCGGTGAACGCGCCGGCGAGCGCCTCGACGGCCGACTCCGGGCCGTCCAGCACCCGGCTCGGGTTCTCCACCAGGTGGTCGACGAGGAACTGCCCCGTGGCGTCGAGCACGGTGGCGTTGTTGGAGGTGCCGCCGTTGTCCAACCCGACGACGACCCAGGAGGACGGGGTGCGTACCGATTCAGCCTGATCCACGGCCATGAGCCTAGGACAGCGCGGCGGTCTTTGAACACGGCTGCGCGCGGATCGCGAGTCCGTCGGTCACGGTTGCGGCCGCGCGGAGGTCCGCCGGACGGGCCGAACCCACTATGCCCCGCGTTCCGGAGACACACATACCGGACTCGAGCGACCCGCTCAATATGCATAGACAGAGGTGATTGACCAACGTAGGGTGGCGAAGATCGTCCACACGGGACTCCATACGAGATTCGGACCACCTGGCACTGAATCAAGGGGCCGGTGCCGAATGCGCATGGCGACGACGGCAGGGATGAAACGCCCTCGAAAGGGAACTGACGTGCGAAAGATTTCGAAGCGAGTGGTCACCGGTTTCGCAGCCACCGTCGCGGCTACCGCGATGACGAGCGCCCTGGGTGCCACGCCCGCCTTCGCCGGCACCAACACGAGCCTGGCGACAGTAGGCACGCCCTCCTACCCGTCGGGTGCCGGGCTCGCGTACTTCTATCACGCCGGCGAGCACCTCAGAATCGTGGACAACGCCGCCGATGGCGCCGGCGTCCGAATCTATTGGGCGTTTTCCGATCCTCGGGGCAACGTCTACGAGAACGGTACCGCCTATGTGGGTGGCGCCTATGAGGAGAAAAACATCAATATGAGCGTCACTGATGGCCACACCATCAGCTTCACGCTTTGCGTCTCCGACAACGGCAGTCGCATTCAGAGCACCTGCAGTCAGAACTGGGCTACGGCCTGATGTGATTCGAGACCCACGGTAGCTCGGTCCCGACGTCCCCGCATCTACGGCGGCGATCCGCACACACGAAAGGGCCGGCGCTCCTCCCAGGGAGGCGCCGGCCCTCGTCGTCCCGTCAAGGCCCTGCCGGGACGACGCGTCTTTTCCCGCTCTCGGTCAGCGGGCGCCCGCCGTGCGGCGCTTCGACCAGACGTCGAAGGCGACCGCGGCCAGCAGCACGATGCCCTTGACCAGCATGACCGTCTCGGTCTGGGCGCCGAGCAGACCCATACCGTTGTTGATCACGCCCATGATCAGGCCGCCGGTGATGGCGCCGACCACCTTGCCGACGCCGCCCTGGACCGCGGCGCCGCCGATGAACGCGGCCGCGATGGCGTCCAGCTCGAAGCTGTTACCGGCGGTCGGCCCGGCCAGGTTGAGACGGCCCGCGAAGATCAGGCCGGCCACCGAGGCGAGCACGCCCATGTTGACGAACAGCCAGAACACCACGGACTTGACCTTGACGCCGGAGAGCGTCGCGGCCTGGAGGTTGCCGCCGACCGCGTAGATCTGGCGGCCGAAGACGGCCCGGTTGGTGACCATGGTGTAGCCGACCACCAGCAGCGCCAGCAGGACGAGCACCCAGGGCAGGTTGCGGAACCGGGCGAGCTGGATGACCACGAACATCACCAGCGCGGCCGGGACGACCACCTTGACCGAGAACAGCCACGCCGGGTCGACGACCTGGTTGTAGCGGATCCGGCCGGCGCGGGCCCGGTACTGCACGACCGCGATGCCCGCGACCACGGACACACCGACGATGATGCTGAACAGGTCGGCGCCGCCCAGTGGCCCGAGAGCGACGTTGTTGAGGAAACCGGGGATGAAGCCGTTGGCCGCGGTCCGGACCTGCTCCGGGAACGGGCCGATGCCCTTGTTGCCGAGGATCATGTAGGTGACGGCGCGGAACAGCAGCATGCCGGCGAGCGTGACGATGAACGCCGGGATGCCGAAATACGCCACCCAGTAGCCCTGCCAGGCGCCGATCAGAGCGCCGAAGATCAGCGTCAGCAGAATCGCGAGCGGCCAGGGAACATCCCATTCCACCATCAGGACCGCGGCGAACGCGCCGGTGGCCGCCACCACCGAGCCGACCGAGAGGTCGATGTGCCCGGCGATGATGATCAGCACCATGCCGATCGCGAGCACGAGGATGTACGAGTACTGCACGATGATGTTGCTGAGGTTCTGCGGCGCCAGCAGGTCGCCGCCGGTCAGCACGGTGAACAGCACCACGATCAGCGCGAGCGCGATGTAGATGCCGCTCTGCTTCAGGTCGAAGTTGACCTTGCGAGGCGCCTGGCCCTGGGGTGCGGGTCCCTTGCCGGGCTGCACGCCGGTGCTGGTGGGTGCGGCGGTCACGGCGCCACCTCCTGTACTTCCTTCGTCATCAGGGTCATCAGGCTTTCCTGCGTGGCTTCGGCACGCGGCAGCTCGCCGGTGATCCGGCCGGCCGAGAGGGTGTAGATGCGGTCACAGATCCCGAGCAGTTCGGGCAGCTCGGACGAGATGACCAGGATGGCCTTCCCCTCGTCGGCGAGCCGGTTGATGATCGTGTAGATCTCGTACTTCGCGCCGACGTCGATGCCACGGGTCGGCTCGTCGAGGATCAGCACGTCCGGGTCCGTGAAGATCCACTTGGAGAGCACGACCTTCTGCTGGTTGCCGCCGGAGAGCTTGCCGGTGATCGCCTCGACGCTGGGGGCCTTGATGTTCAAGCTGGCCCGGAACTCGTCGGCGACCTTGTACTCCTCGTTGCCGTCGACCCAGCCCCCCTTGGCGAGCTTGCCGAGACTGGCCGCGGAGACGTTGCGCTTGATGTCCTCGATCAGGTTCAGGCCGTAGCGCTTGCGGTCCTCGGTGGCGTACGCCAGCCCGTGGTCGATAGCCTCGCGCACGCTGCGCGCCTGGATCTCCCGGCCGTCCTTGATCAGGCGGCCGGAGATGTTGACGCCGTAGGAGCGGCCGAAGACGCTCATCGCCAGCTCGGTGCGCCCGGCGCCCATCAGGCCGGCCAGGCCGACGATCTCGCCGCGGCGCAGCGTGAGGTTGGCCTTGCGGACCAGGGCCCGGTCGGGCTGGGTGGGACTGTAGACGGTCCAGTCCTCGATCCGCAGCGCCTCCTCGCCGATGGTCGGCTCGTGCTCCGGGTAGCGGTGATCCATGTCGCGGCCCACCATGCCAGAGATGATCTTGTCCTCGGTGAGGTTCGCGGTCTCCTCGGTCCAGATGGTCTTGCCGTCCCGCAGGATGGTGACCCGGTCCGAGATGCCCATCACCTCGTTGAGCTTGTGCGAGATGATCACGCAGGTGATGCCCTCGTCACGCAGGCCGCGCAGCAGGTCGAGCAGGTGTGCCGAGTCCTCGTCGTTGAGCGCCGCGGTGGGCTCGTCGAGGATCAGCAGCTTGACCTCTTTGGAGAGTGCCTTGGCGATCTCCACGAGTTGCTGCTTGCCGACGCCGAGCTGAATGACCGGCGTGACCGCGGTCTCGGAGAGACCGACCCGGCGCAGCAGCTGGTCGGCCGCCGCGTTGGTCCGGTTCCAGTTGATCCAGCCGTTCGTGGCCTGCTCGTTCCCGAGAAAAATGTTCTCGGCGATGGAAAGATTCGACGCGAGCGCCAGTTCCTGGTGAATGATGACGATGCCACGGTGCTCGCTGTCGCGAATTCCGGAGAACCGGCAGAGCTCGCCATCGAAAGTGATGTCGCCCTCGTACGTGCCGTCCGGGTAGACACCGGACAGCACCTTCATCAGGGTCGACTTGCCGGCCCCGTTCTCCCCGCAGATGGAGTGGATCTCTCCCCTGCGTACTTCAAGGTTGACATCCTGCAGCGCCTTGACGCCCGGGAACGTCTTGGTGATGCCGCTCATCCGCAGGATCGTGTCGGTCATGGGGACCCTCCTATTGGGCCGCGGGGGAGGCCGCGCCCCGCCCGCTGGGGTCAGGCGGAGCGCGAAACCCGGATCACTTCAGCTGGTCGGCCTTGTAGTAGCCGCTGTCGACCAGTTCCTTCTGGTAGTTGTCCTTGGTCACGATGGTCGACTCCAGAAGCATCGACGGGACGACCTTGACACCGTTGTTGTAGTCGGTGTTGTTGTTGGTCTCCGGGGTCTTGCCCTTGAGGATGTCGTCCGCCATCTTGCCGGTGGTCTCCGCCAGCTTGCGGGTGTCCTTGTAGATGGTGGAGTACTGCTCACCCGCGATGATCGACTTGACCGAGGCGAGCTCGGCGTCCTGGCCGGTCACGATCGGGTAGGCCTGGGCCGCGGTGCCGTAGCCGGCCGACTTCAGGGCCGACAGGATACCGATCGAGATGCCGTCGTACGGCGAGAGAACGCCGTCGACCTTCGCGCCGCCCTTGTAGGTGGAGGTGAGGAGGTTCTCCATGCGCTTCTGAGCGGTCTCCGGGTCCCAGCGCAGGGTCGCGACGGTGTCGAAGTCCTTCTGGCCGCTCTTGACGACGAGGACGCCCTTGTCGATGTACGGCTGGAGGACGCTCATCGCGCCGTTGAAGAAGAACGTCGCGTTGTTGTCGTCCGGCGAGCCGGCGAACAGCTCGATGTTCAGCGGGCCCTTGGCGCCGGCGTCGGAGCCGTCCGCGTTGAGGACCTTGAGGCCGGTCAGCAGCGAGGTGGCCTGCTGGACGCCGACCTTGAAGTTGTCGAACGTGGCGTAGTAGTCCACGTTCGGGCTCTTGCGGATGAGGCGGTCGTACGCGATGACCTTGATGCCCGCCTGGGCGGCGTTCTCGAGCTGGCTGGTGATCGCCTCGCCGTCGATCGACGCGATGATCAGCAGCTTGGCGCCCTTGGTGATCTGGCTGTCCAGCTGCTGGGTCTGGGTCGGGATCTGGTCTTCGGCGTACTGCAGGTCGACCTTGTAGCCGAGGCCCTCGAGCTGCGACTTGAGGTTGTCGCCGTCGTGGATCCAGCGCTCCGACGAGCGGGTCGGCATGGTGATGCCGACCAGGGCTCCGGTGTTGTCGCCGCTGGAAGTGTCCTTGTCGACGGTCTTCTCCGCATCCCCGCAGGCCGCCATGGTGGCGGTCAGCGCGGCGGCGGTGAGAACAGCCGCAATCCGGGTGAATTTCACGGTGGATCTCCTCTTCGAGAACGGTGTTACAGGGGGCGAGCCAGGCGGTGGTACGCCTGGTTCCAGCGCACTCGGTCGAGAAAATCGGCCGGCGTAGTGCGCTCATCGATCAGCAGAAGCTCGGTCTGAGCCATTTCGGCGAAGTCACGCAGGGTTTCCGCGCCGACCGCCTGCGTCAGCACGGTGTGGTGCGGTCCGCCGGCCGTGATCCAGCACTCGGCGGAGGTGGACAGCGAGGGCGCGGGCTTCCACACCGCGCGTGCCACCGGCAGGTGGGGCAGCGGCTCGTCCGGCGCAATCACCTCGATCTCGTTCGCGACCAGGCGGAACCGGTCACCCATGTCGGCCATGCCCATGACCACCGCCGGGCCGGGGGCCGCGTCGAAGACCAGGCGCACAGGGTCCTCCCGGCCGCCGATCCCCAGCGGATGGATCTCGGCACGCGGCTTGGCCGACGCGATGGACGGGCAGACCTCGAGCATGTGCGCGCCGAGGATCTTAGGCTCACCCGGACCGAAGTGGTAGGTGTAATCCTCCATGAATGAGGTGCCACGTCCGGTTCCGGAACCCATCGCCTTCACCGTGGCGACCAGCACCGAGGTCTTCCAGTCGCCCTCGCCGCCGAAGCCGTAACCGTCCGCCATCAACCGCTGCACGGCCAGGCCGGGGAGCTGGCGCAGACCGCCGAGGTCCTCGAAGTTGGTGGTGAAGGCGCCGAAGCCACCCTCGGTGAGGAACTGCCGCAGGCCGGCCTCGATCCGGGCGGCGTAGCGGAACGACTCGAGGCGCTCGCCGAGCAGCTCGGGCGCGATCTCGAAGGCGTCGCGGTACTCGGCGATCAGCTTGTCGATCTCCGCGTCCGGCACCCGGTCCACGACCGCGACCAGGTCGTTCACCCCGTACGTGTTGACCGAGACGCCGAAGCGCAGCTCCGCCTCGACCTTGTCGCCCTCGGTGACCGCGACGTCGCGCATGTTGTCGCCGAAGCGGGCCAGCCGCAGACCGCGCAGGTGCTGCAGGCCGGTGGCGGCGCGGGCCCAGGCGTCGACGCGCCTCACCACGGCCGGGTCGGACACGTGCCCGGCGATCACCTTGCGCGGCACGCCGAGGCGGGCCTGGATGAACCCGAACTCCCGGTCGCCGTGGGCGGCCTGGTTGAGGTTCATGAAGTCCATGTCGATGGTCGACCACGGCAGCGACACGTTGTGCTGGGTGTGCAGGTGCAGCAGCGGCTTGCGCAGCGCGTCCAGCCCACCGATCCACATCTTGGCCGGGGAGAACGTGTGCATCCAGGCGATGACGCCGATGCAGTCACGATCCGCGTTCGCCTCGAGCATGACCCGCTTGATGGCACCGGAGTCGGTGAGCACGGGCTTGCCCACGATCTCGGCGCTGACACCGGCCGCGGCCAGGGTCCGCTGGATCTCAGCGGACTGGTCGGCGACCTGCTGGAGAGTCTCCGGGCCGTAGAGATGCTGGCTGCCGGTCAGGAACCAGATCTGCGGGTTCATCGTGTTTCCTCGGTTCTCTCGAAATTCAGCGGGCCTCGGGCACGCGACACCCGATCACGCTGAGTATTTGTCACGCAGGAGTCGCCGCACGCTGAACGCGTCAATGATCTTAGCCGGGCCGGGCAGGCCCCACGGCGGACTCTGGTCACCGAGAGTGGGCGACACCGCACAAGCTGTACGGTCTGCGGACATTGCCTGTACCTCCGATGGGCGGCCGGCGCGGTGGCGGCGGCCACACCCCGGCGGAGAATCCCAGTGTTATCGCTAACAAAACCGGTGTCAACGGCAGTCGGCAACAACGAGGTAACAGCTGATTAATCAAGGCCGGCCGGCCGCCGGAAAGAGGGGCCGGACGGCCCCTCAGGCCGGGCGCGACACGCTCTCGCGGACGATCAGCTGAGGGGGTACGACGATCTGGTGCGCGGTGCCGGAGTCGTCCCGCATCTGGCCCAGGAGCAGGCTCAGCGCGGCCCGTGCCACGTCACCGAAGGCCTGCCGGACGGTGGTCAGCGGCGGGATGAAGTAGGCGGCCTCGGGCACGTCGTCGAAACCCACGATGCTGACGTCGTGCGGCACCCGGCGGCCCCGCTCGTGCAGCGCCCGCAGGATGCCCAGGGCCAGGTGATCGTTCGCCGTGAAAATGGCCGTGACCTCGGGCATCCGGGCCAGCATCTGACCGGTCCGGTACCCCTCGGCGGCGGACCAGTCGGCCGACAGCAGCGGCGGCACCTCGGCGCCCGCCTCCAGCAGCGTCTGCTTCCACCCCTGGATGCGGCCGGCCGAGTCGAACCAGTCGGTCGGCCCGGACACGTGCCACACCGTCTCGTGACCGGCGTCCAGCAGGTGCCGGGTCGCCGCCCGGGCCCCGGCCACCTGGTCGACGGTGACGAGCGGGCGGCCGCTGGCCGGGTCGCCGTCGATGAAGACCACCGGCACGTCACCGGGGATCTCGGCCAGCGCCTCGGCGGCCGACGCCACGTTGGCGATCACCACGAGACCGGCCACCCGCTGATCCAGGTGCCGGTCCACCACCGCGGAGATCGAGGAGCGGTCCAGCTCCCGGACGCTGCCCACGCTCACCGCGAAACCGGCGTCCGCGGCGGCCTGCTCGAACTCGGTCAGCATCGAGGCCGGCCCGTACAGCGTGCTGTTGCGGGCGACCACGCCGATCAGCTGGGACCGGCCGGTGACCAGGGCCCGGGCCGCGCGGTTGGGGCGGTAGCCGAGCTCGGCGATGGCGGCGCGGACCCGGATGCGGGTCTGCTCCTTGACGTTGGGATGATCGTTGAGGACACGCGAGACGGTCTGATGGGAGACACCGGCCAACCGGGCCACATCCGTCATCGCCGGGCTACGGCTGGCCTTGTCCACTTGCGCACCTCGTCCGATCCGGTTCTGATGGAGCGTAACGCCGAACCGCCACCGGCCCGCGCAGCAGAAATGTTATCGATAACATCCGCTTTGCACGAGCCCCGCGCGGACGATCTTCGCCGACACGTACTCTCGGCAGCGATGGAACCAGCAGTGACGATCAACGGGCCGGGTGTGCTCGGCAGCCTAGCGGACGAGGGTTTCACCTCGCTGCGCCGGGCCGCCGCCCCGCGCGCCGAACGCTACGAGACAGGCCGCGGCCTGCGCGAGCGCTCCCCCCGCTCGGAGATGGCCCACTGGAAGGCACCCGACCGCCGCCCCGATCCGGTCCGCCAGGTGATCGCCTCCCACGAGGGCCGGCTCGACCACCTCGTCCCGGTCCGGATCGGGCGCATGATCGTCTCTCCGTACTCCTTCCTGCGCGGCACCGCCGGCCTGATGGCCGACGACTTCGCCGCGCTCCCCTCGACCGGCATCGCCCCGGTCATCTGCGGCGACGCCCACCTCGGCAACTTCGGCTTCTACGCCTCGCCGGAGCGGGAGCTGGTGTTCGACCTCAACGACTTCGACGAGGCGCACACCGGCCCGTGGGAGTGGGACCTGCGCCGGCTCGCGGTCAGCGTGCACGTCGCCGGCCGGGTCAACGGCTTCCGGGAGAGCTCCTGCTCGGACGCCGTGGCGCACTGCGTCGAGCAGTACCGCGATCAGATCGGGCACCTCGCCGACCAGCCGCTGCTGGCCCGCTCGTTCGACCAGCTCGACGTCGACGGGATGCGCTCGCACGCCAGCCGGGCCAGCTTCCGCGACGAGATCGAACGCGCCGCCCGGCGGGCCCGGCGGCGCACCAGCGACCGGGCGCTGCCCCGCTTCACCGAGCGGCACGACGGCACCGCCCGCCTGGTCGAGGAACCACCGCTGATCACCCGGCTGCCGGAGCGGGAGCACGAGCAGCTCGCCGAGGCGCTCGACGGCTACCTCAACACCCTCAAACCGCACTGGGCCCGGATCCTCGGCGGCTACCGGATCGTCGACATCGCGCACAAGGTGGTCGGCGTCGGGTCGGTGGGGCTGCGGGCCTACGTCGCCCTGTGCGAGGGCAGCAGCAGCGACGACGTGGTCTTCCTCCAGCTCAAGCAGGCCCGCCGGTCGGTCGTGGCGAAGTATCAGCACGGCGACCTGGCCTGGCACCGGCACCAGGGCCAGCGGGTGGTGGAGTACCAGCAGGCTCTCCAGACGGTCAGCGACCCGCTGCTCGGCTGGACCACGGTCGGTGAGCACCAGTACTACGTGCGCCAGTTCCGCGACATGAAGGGCGCCATCCTGATCGAGGACATCAACGCCGGGGCGCTCGCCGACTACGCGGGCATCTGCGGATCGCTGCTGGCCAAGTCGCACGCCCGGACCAGCGGGGCGTCGATGATCGCCGGTTACGTGGGCAGCGGCGACAAATTGGACGAGTCGCTCAGCCGGTTCGCGAAGGCGTACGCCGATCAGGTCGAGGCGGATCACGCGGCGCTCACCCAGGCGGTCCGCCGCGGCCACCTGCCGGCGGAGCCGGCGTGACGATCAGAACCCATCCGGAGGTACGACCGTGAGCGGCGTTGTTCCCCTCGGCTCCCCCGCCCTCGCCGAATTCTGGACCGAGCGGCACCTGTGCACCCTCACCACCCTGCGCGCCGACGGATCGCCGCACGTGGTGGCGGTCGGCGCCACCCTCGACCCGGCCGCCGGGATCGCCCGGGTGATCTCCTTCGACACCTCCACCAAGGTGCGCAACGTCCGGCGTGGGCAGCACCGGGTGGCGATCTGCCAGGTCGACGGCCGCCGCTGGAGCACGATCGAGGGCCTGGCCGTCGTCCGCGACGATCCCTCCTCGGTCGCCGAAGCCGAACGCCGGTACGCCGGCCGCTACCGCACCCCCCGGCCCAACCCGGCCCGGGTCGTCATCGAGGTGGCGATCACCCGCGTTCTCGGGTCGGCGACACTACTACCCTCGTAGGTCATGAGCACCTCGCTGTACTCCGCGGAACCCAGCCCGGTCGGCGAGCCGGACAGCGTGCTGCTGCCCGGTCACGACGTGCCGCTCGGGCGGTACACGACGGTGCGCCGCCTGCTCCCGCACCGGGAACGGCGGATGATCGGCGCCTGGTGCTTCGTCGACCACTTCGGGCCCGACGACGTCAGCGGCCGGCCCGGCATGCAGGTCCCACCCCACCCGCACACCGGCCTGCAGACCGTCACCTGGCTGGTCGAGGGCCTCATCGAGCACCGTGACAGCCTCGGCAGCCACCAGTTCATCGCGCCCGGTCAGCTCAACCTGATGACCTCCGGGCACGGCATCGCCCACTCCGAGTACACGCCACCCGACCACCCCGACGGCATGCACGGGCTGCAACTGTGGCTCGCCCTGCCGGAACAGGCCCGGCACGGCGCCGCCCGCTTCGAGCACCACGAGAACCTGCCCGCCCACCGCGACGGCCCCGTCACCGTCACCGTCGTGATCGGACGGCTCGGCGAGCTGACCTCGCCCGCCGGGACGCACTCGCCGCTGGTGGGAGCCGAGATGCACTACTCGGCGGCGGCCGCCCACACGGTCGCCCTGGAGCCGTCCTTCGAACACGGGGTGGTGGTGATGTCCGGGACGGCCACCGTCGACGGGACCGTCCTCGAACCCGGGTCGCTGCTCTGTCTCGGCTCCGGGCGTACCTCGCTGGATCTTGATGTCTCCGGGCCGGCGCGGCTGTTCCTGCTCGGCGGCGAGCCGTTCGAGGAGCCGCTGGTGATGTGGTGGAACTTCGTCGGCCGCAGCCACGAGGACATCGTCCGGGCGCGAGAGCAGTGGATGGCCGGTCCCGGCGCCGGGCGCTTCGGCTTCGTGGATGGTTGCGCGGCCGACCCGCTTCCGGCTCCCGAGCTCCCGACGGTACGGCTGAAGGCGCGCGACCGGCACGGCCGGACCCACTGAGCTTTACTCTTCGGCGGGCCGTTGCCATGATCGTCCGATGACGCCCGCCCGACTCCTCACGGCGCTGGCCGGTGTCCCCGGTCTGCACCCGCGCGCCGACCAGCGGGTCCCCCCGGTCATCACCTGGGACGACGGGCCCTGCGGGCGGACCGCGACGGCCGCCCTCGCCGCCGGCGGCTTCCGGGTGAGCGAGCCGTTCTGGGCCGGCGGGTGGGGATCGCCGCGGTGAGCGGGCTGGCGCACGCCGGTTACATCCGGGCGGTGGCCGCGGCGCTCGAGGCCGCCGGGGTGCCGGTCGCCGACTGGCGCGCCGACGACGGTGTGCCGCGCGACGGCTGGATCCCGTTCGATCTGGCCCGCCAGGTCCGCCTGCACGGACGGCCGGTCTGGGACCACGACGAGGCCGGGGCCGTCTGGTCCGAGGTGGACGGCTGGCGACTGCTCACCGTCGACGACCCGGGTGGCCGGAATGTCCGGAGTGTCCATGCCCTTGACGTGACGACGGTCGCCGCGCCGTCGTCGGTGGCCCGGGCCGTGACCGAACGGGCGGGTATTCGATCCGGCGGGCCCCGAGCGGAGGAGGTGGACACCGACTTCGCCGGACGGCGGGCCGGCACCGGGGATCCCGCTTTCGAGGCGGCTCTGCGCCGATATTCGGCGGGTCGCACAAAGTGCGTTGACGGGTGGCCGGACGCAGCGGAAGGTCGAGGGTAGAACGACGACCTCCGACGGAGGAGCCCGTGACTCTCGTCGATGCCAGCCGGATCATCCTCATCCTCGCCGCCCCGGCCGTCGTGGTGGCCGCGGTGCGTCATGTGCCCCGGGGCTGCGCGGTCCTCGCCGACCGCCGGCGACGACGGCGACCGGCCGAACCGGCACCCTACGGCCCACCGATCGAACGGCTCGCCGCCGACCTGCGGCGACTGCTCCGGCTGCACGGGGAACTCGCCGCGTCGGCGCACGCCGCGATGTCCGCGCACCGGGTGTGGGCGGTGGAGGCGGCCATCGGCGCCCGCGCGATCGAGGCGGCCACCGCGCTCGGGGTACCCCACCCGCATCCGTCCCGGGCGGCGGCGCTCACCCGTACCGAATTGTCATCGATCTTGACCCTCTTGGCCGAGGCGGGCCTGGTGTTGCCGGCCCGGGTCGGCGGATTCACCACCGACGGGCGGTTCTGAAGCAGAGGCGGCAGCGGGCCTGCACCCACCGCCGCCTCCGTCCCGGCCGGCCTGGGAAGGAGAAGACCACCAGCCGGGAATCCCGGGAACAAAGCACCACGTGTCGGGAACGGCGGCGAGGACTACGCCCGGGAGCCGGTTCGGGGCGAAGAGACTCAGAGGGCCGGAGTGGTGGGGGGGGGGGCGCGGGCCCCCCCCCCCCCCCCCCCCCCCCCCCGGGGGGGGGGGGCCCCCCCCCCCCCGGGGGGGGGGGGGGCGCCG